>NZ_CAMKZC010000012.1:0-45627 GCF_946477725.1 uncultured Lactobacillus sp.
AAATTAAAAAAAGTCGTATTTGATATTTAAAATTCAAATACGACTTTTTTATTATCTTCTGTTAAATCGAAAATATACTTAAGCTACAAAGTTTAAAACAGAGGAGATGAAGTACATCAACTTTTGGTTGGGTCGTTATCATTCACAGCTAAGTAACAAGGATGAAAAAAAACGACGAAAAATCAAACATCAGGTAATTACAAATGGAGTGCTGATAGAATTTAAAATCATCACTTTATAAAGTAATATAATTAAAAAACGTTAGAAAGGAGAAATCGATATATCGATATAACGAAATTATTTAGAACTAGCCCACTATGGTTTTTTCAAATATAACTTTATTTAGAAAAGAACTAATTTCCTGTAAAAAATCACACGAAAGTAAATAATTGTGTGATAACCAATAGTATTAAAAACATTGCCATGCACGGCAATGTTTTATTTGTTATGTGCCAAAAAGAATATAAAATCAAGATAAGAAAGAGTACTAGTCAGATAGTGATGTGAATCCCAAAATTAGGACACTTTATATTAGCTATTAACTGAGGACTAACTTCCGATATTCAAGCGGAGTTAGTCCTTTTTAGGGCACGATTATCTTTTAAAAAGAAACAAAAAAGCAATTCTTTCGGGTCGCCCCAGACGCAGGTAAAAGTTGTTTATTGGTTCGGTGCAAAGTTTAATCAGCTTTATTGATTTTTAATAATACAATTGAAATAGCAATAAAAACTGCAATACCCAGTATAATGATTCCATATAGAGCATACGTAATGTCAGTTGTACTAGCAATGCTTGTAAAAACTGTAGTGGTTAAAGGGCCTGCCATCACTAAAATTGTATTTAACAAACCAACAGATGAAGATAAAATTTTACGATCAACAGTAGTAACAAGCCACTGTAGTAATTTAGGGCTTACAATACCAGCCAAAAATCCTAATATTGTTAAGCAAAATAAACTAGCAAAAATGTTTCCATAAATAATAGCAATAGCTAAAGTAATAGTAGCAATAGTGTCTGCAAGGACAATTAAAAATAATGAAGTGTTTTTAAATATCTTAGTACCAATTGCACTGCCAGATGCCATGCCAATAGCTGCAACAGTGCTAACCACAGCTATTGTAAAACTATAATTGCCAATTAACATATTTTTATTGCCAGCAAGTACAATTGAAATTAGTGGTTCGACTGTGCTAAGAAGGCCATTAAGCAAAGCGATGACCAAAACAATCGTTAAGAGGCCATTAGCTTGTTTAACTTGTTTAAGTGAAGAAACAATGGTTGCTCCGAATTTTTGAGTGTTAACTTCTTCTGGCTGTTTATTTACTTCTTGTTTTTTAACATTCATACCAATGTTAGCGTAGATGATACCAGCTACTAAAAAAGTAATGGCATTAACAATTGCTAATCCTGAGTATGACATAAATAGTAGAAGGCCAGACCCAGCGAATTGTGCGATCATAGTAATTAGCTGTGAAATGCCATTAGTAAAGCCTTGAGCTTCAGACATTTCATTTTCACCAACTAGACTAACTATTAGTGGGGTTTGCAAGCCCCCTGAATATTTACCCGAAAGATCTGAAATGAAATTAAGTCCGATAACCAGTAATACTAAATTCCAGCCAGATATGTTAGTTGCAAATAATACCCCTACTAACAGATATAGTGCGAATCTAATTACTGCTAGCCAAACAATGACATGATACTTGTTTTTTGTCCGATCAGCTAGATACCCACTAAGACTTTGAATTAGATTAGGTAAAGACTCTGTAATTGCAATCAAAGAAAGAGCTAAAGAGTAATTTTTAAGTCTACTAGCATAAGTCATAAGAGCTAGGTAAAAAAGTATGTTGCCAGCACTTGATAGCCAGCTGGCTAAAGAAAATTTTCTATAATTTGTATTTCTTAAAAAAATATCCAAAACTATGCCTCCTATTTCTTTATAAACGCTATTTTTATTATATTTGGGTTTATAATTTTAAATGATAAAATGGCGAATTCGAATTTTTTTGGCTAAATAAGAAAGAGGGAGGTAAATTAATGAAGATATATGAATTATTGAGACAATACAGATTGGAACAAGGCAAAACTCAAAAAGAATGGGCTAGCAACGTAATCAGCCCTTCGTATTATTCTAAGGTTGAAAAAAATATTCACCGTATTTCAGCAGAAGACTTAATTGCTTTGTTAGAGGCTAATAATGTTTCGCCAATTGATTTTTTTAGTAAATTAAATAGTAAAGCGCAATTACGACATAAGCAACAAGCAATCTTTGAGCGGCTGGCAGGTGATGCGTATTATCAAAATTCTAAAGCGCAATTATTACGGTTAAAACACCTAATTACTGAAAATGATATTTTTGCTAATAATGATTTAATAATTACTATAGATGCTTATATTGCATTATTAAATGATGATGTAGATAGTTTGGATAAAAAAACTAAAGAAGCGATTAAAGAAAAAATTTTTAATACGACAAAGTTTGATAGAAGTAAGTTAGCTATGTATTGTTCGTTTATGCCTTTTTACGATATAGATAGTAATCTTTTACTTTGCCAAAGGATTATGCAACAGTATCAAAATAGTGCAGATACAAAGATTCAATCAATAATATTGGCAATAATAGCTAATTTACTAAGTTTATGCATTGAACAAAAAAGATATGAAGTAACTAAACCGTTTATTAAGATAGCAGTTGAAGTGGAGTCAAAACCAGAGCTGTTTTTTTATAAAAACATGCTATTGATTTTTATCAATATAATTGCTTATCATGATGAAAACAGCCCAAAGTATTTAGCTAAATGTAAAAAGGGAATTGAAAATCTAGCTTTGCTTGGTATGCCAGAGTATGGTAAAAAGGTAGAAAAGTTCTTTTATGAAAATATAAAAGTCGATAATGATTAATAAATATAGTAGTTGTTTTGAATATTAGGTACAGTTATATTAAATGGTAAAAGTTTGAATTATAATTGGTCTAATTGTGAAATTACCAGGTAACGAAAAAAGGGAAGGCTGTTAAATCAGTCTTTCCTTTTGCTATATGGCTTCAATTTCATAAACAATTATTTGTTGCAGTTTTAAGCCGTGTAGCTCTAAGTTTCATAGCAACTTCGTTCAATGTGCATTATGTTAAGTTGCTTTGGTATAATTTAAATTAAAAACATTAATTTTTTATTATTTTAATATATACTAAATGCATAAACGAATAGACAGGAACCACTAGTGCCATTGGCTCAGCCTGTTTTATGAAAGTCAGAAATAATTTGGACTATATGAATAATACACATCTACACAATTATATTTATATAGATGTCAACCTTACAGGAATTTATACCATAGCAGTTCTTTAAATAATAATTAATAGAAAGTGATGAGATTATGTTTGAATAGTAGGGTACATGGCTGTTATAACCGCAATGTTTCGCCTTGCACAAATTTATAAGGATAAGTCTTTCTTTAAATTCATGAAACAGAATCGTGGCATACTTCTGCTTTCATATTCTGTAATAACCCTCTTAGGATTTGGAATAGCACAGGGATTTGGCCGCTTATTCCCACCATTTATTACAATGCTAGTAGTGTTTATGCTGCTTGGCGTTTTCTACATGTTTAGAGATCGTAAAATCAGCTAGTTTAAATTATAATTACTAATTCTATAGCAATCTTCTCTAACTTAGTTAGTGGTGATTGCTATTTTTAATCTTTCGAATAAGTTACCTTAATAAACCCTTTTTTTACTTATTTGAATGATGAAACAATGACTTGGGCAGTTTCTTCTCCTTATTGCAATTAGTATAAAGTATTTAATGAGAAAAGTTAGTTAGAAATTATTATGCGAGTTCTGCTTGTTTTGTCTTGTTAACTTTTATCATTACAAGCAAAGTAGTAGTGAAAACTATGACGCTAAGTCCTAAAACGCCATAAAGTGCATAATTAACATTGATTGTTCCAGCAATAGATGTAAAAAACGTCGTCATTGCCGGTCCTGCAATTGCTAAGATCGTATTTAAAAGACCTGCTGAAGAGGCTAAAATTTTGCGGTCTACTGAAACAACTAGCCATTGCATTAATTTAGGACTACTTGTACCAGCTAAAAACCCAAGGGTTGACATTAGGATAAGGCAAAATACAATATTTTTATTTAGAATAGCAATTGCCATAACAGCACTATTAACAGTAGATAATAAAGAAAGCTGGAAAAGTGAAACGTTCTTTAAGAGTTTAGTACCTATTGCACTACCTGAAGCTAATCCAATAGCTGCTGCAGCTCCTAAGAGTGCGATTGTGAAGCTATAGTTACCAATAAGCATACTTTTATGACCAGCGATAACAATTGAAATTAGTGGTTCTATTGAACTAAGTAAGCCATTAAGTAAGGCTACAACTAAAACGATGGTTAAGAGTCCATGTGCTTGTCGTACCTGTTTAAGTGATGACTTGATTGTTGCAAAAAAGTTCTGATCATTGACATCTTCTTTTTGAATGTGTTGCTTACGAACTTTCGAGCCTATATTGGCAAAAATTAACCCAGCCGCTAAGAAAGTTAATGCATTGACAATTGCTAGTTCTGAGTAAGACATGAAAAGTAGGAGACCAGATCCAATAAATTGTGCAGCTAATGTAATTAACTGCGAGATACCACTGGTAAAGCCTTGTGCTTCTGCCATTTCATTTTCCCCGACTAAGCCAACAATTAGGGGAGTTTGTAAGCCACCAGAATACATACCAGAAAGGTCAGATATAAAATTAAGTCCAATAACTATTAGCACAAGATTCCAACCGTTAATGTTGGTTGCAAAGAGTATGCCAACTAGCATGTACAATGCAAAACGAATAATAGCAAGCCAGACAATTACACGATATTTATTATGTGTTCTATCGGCCAAGTAACCACTAAGACTTTGAATTAAATCTGGGAGAGATTCAGTAATAGCTATTAAAGATAATGCTAATGAATAATTTTGTAATTTGCTGGCATAAGTCATAAGAGCCAGGTAAAAAAGAATATTACCTGCCCCAGATAACCAGCTAGCAATCGTGAATTTTCTATAATTTTTATTTTTTAAAAAGATACCCATGACTTCTCCTTCATCAAATATTATTTCTTCGTAATGATATTTACAGTATATTTTGACTATAATAAAAAATATAAAAGTTTCGTATTCGAAATTTTTTGTCAAATGGGAATGTTATATTGGAAATAAGAGGAGGAGTACATGACTATTGGTAACTTGTTAAAAAAATATCGCTTAAATAAAGAAAAAACGCAACGAGAATGGATAGGAAATATTGTAAGCCCTTCTTATTATTCTAAAGTAGAGAAGGGAATCCATCGTATATCTGCAGAAGACTTAATAAGTTTGTTAAATTATAATTCTGTTTCTTTAATTGATTTTTTTAGCGAATTAAATAATTATAAGCAGAAGGGTTACAATCAAGAGCAGGAGTTAATGGATGTAATATGTGATGCTTATTATCGCAATGCCAAAAATGAATTGGTAAAATTGAAAGAGATTGTTAAAGAAAGTGATTTACCTAATAAAGAAGATGATTTACTTTATCTAGATGCTTATATTGCGAATGTAAATAACGAGGATTTAAATGATAGAGAAAAGCAAGCTTTAAAAGATAAGATCTTTAGTAGACCCAATTTTGATAAATCTACGTTAGTCCTTTATTGTAATTTTATGATGTTTTATGATGTAGAAAGTAATGTGATAATTTCTAGAGGGATAATTAAACAATTTCAAGGATCAAATGATGTGAAAATTTTAGAAATGCTTTTAACTGTTATTGGTAATTTGTTAATCCAGTGCATTGAAGAAAAAAAGTATGATGAAACCAAATTCCTAATTAAGGCAGCAAATCAAATATCAACCAAACCAGAATTGTTCTTCTATAAAAATGCCATAGTATTACTTGAAAACATGATTAGGTATCACTATGACGCTAGGGATAAATATTTACAGATTTGTCATAAGGCAATTGAAAACTTTTCTTTATTAGGGATGCCTGAATATGGCAAGGAAATAACTAGATTTTTTGAAAAGCAAAAATAAAAGATATCATATTTAACATAAAAACTGATGTAAGTCCCAAAAGTTAAACAACTTTTGGGGCTTTTTAGCCCGTTATGAGAGCGATCTTTAGATTAACCTGTAACTAAGCTAGCAGTCTTTAAAGCGGCTGCCTGAAATTCAGAGAAGGAATCTTGTTTATAAGGCTTCTTTTTTGCTTGTATGCACATTATGGTTTGAGCAAATTAGTCTTGTGCAATAAATTGCAGGAGTAGGTAAGAATGGCCTAGGCAATAGCCTTTTGTTGTCTCGAAAAAATTAGACAAGTGGCTGACTGTTACAACTGAGAGTACAAGAAATAATCCTAGTAAATTTGCCATAAGGATTAGAAGATATATGAACCATAAAAATATTTAATAGTGGGAAAGATAAGTATTTTTAACTTCTTAAGCTTTTTTCAGATACACGAATTAAGCTATGCAAGTCTAAAGTATTCCATTCTAATTTTTGAAACATGTTTCAGAAAAATGTTGACTTTTTGAAACAAAATGTTTATATTTTATATGTAAACGATTGCAAAATCGCTTTTAAACTAGAAGTAGGAGTGAAGAAAATGTCTGAGAAAAAAGAAAGTAATTTTCTTAACGAAAAATTGATTCCTTTTTTTAACAAAATATCTAGTGCCAGACACATGGTTGCGCTGCGTGATGGGATGACAGCCGCTGTACCGATGATCATTATTGGTTCAATTTTTATGATTATTGGTCAGTTTCCTGTTAAAGGTTATTTAGACTTTATGGCCAGTATTTTTGGTTCCAATTGGTCTAATGTCGTGCAGTATATTACTAATGCGTCATTTCATATTATGGGGCTAGTGGCTGTAGCCGGTATTTCATATAGTTTAGCCAGAAGTTATAAAGATATTGATCCATTTTCAGCGATGATTGTGGCAATAGCAGCTTTTATCTTAACTATTCCTATGCAGGTAGGAAAAGATGGCGGATTACTAATTCCTCTGAATCAATTTGATTCATCAGGTTTATTTACCGCATTGTTAGTTGGACTATTTGTCACTGACTTGTATGTTTGGCTGATGCATAAAAATTTGGTATTTAAAATGCCAGACTCTGTTCCACCAGCTGTAAGTAATTCATTTGCGGCACTGTTTCCAGGGGCAATCTCATTATTTGTGGTTTGGTTAATCAGAATTGGAGTTGAAGCGACTCCAATGAAGAGCATTCCTAATGTGATTACTTTCTTCTTACAGGCACCGATGAGTAAAGTAACCAATACTTTAGGCGGAGCAATCGTAATCGAATTAGTAGTATGTATACTCTGGTTCTTTGGTATTCACGGTGCTAACGCAATTTCTGGAGTTATTGACCCAGTATTGTATGCTGCATTAAGTGTTAACTATACAGCTTTTAAGGCTAACAAGCCTCTTCCCAATATCATTACCAAAACATTTTTTGATAACTTTGTCCGGATAGGTGGCTGTGGCGCTACACTCGGTTTTGTAATTTTAATGGTTTTTGTTGCTAAAGATCAGGAAATGAAAGCACTAGGAAAGCTTTCTATCGGTCCAGCTATTTTTAATATTAATGAGCCGGTGGTCTTTGGTGTACCTATTGTATTAAATTACCGTATCATTATTCCGTTTATCTTAGCGCCAATGGCTAATATAATTGCAACTTACACAGCAATGAAAATGGGTTGGGTCGCTAAAACAATCGGGATATATCCACCTTGGACAACACCACCAATTTTATCCGGAATTCTTTCTACGGGACATATTTCCGGTGGAGTGATGCAACTGTTTAATATCGTAATGGATACCTTGATATATTATGGCTTCTTTAAGAGTATGGATAATGCTAAACTAAAAGTTGAAAAAGAAATGGAGCAAGCAAAAGCTTAAATCAAAAGTCTAAACTGAGGAATAACGATGCGTACAAAGCAGAAACTGACAGCAACACAATTGCAAATATACAATTATATTGTAGCTAATAAAAAAGAAGTAAAAGATATTACTTTACGTGATTTGGCTAGTATTCTGTCTGTTTCACCTGCTTCTGTAGTACGAACCATAAAAGCTTTAGGCTATAAGCATTATTACGATTTGCAAACTGAAATTAAAGAAGAGCTGAATAGAAATAAAGTAGTTGATGACATTACTTATCAGGCCCAATATTATTTTTCGCAAGATTTTTTAACCGATTATGATCAAAAGATTGTTGCTTTTAAAAAGATTGCCAGTAAGACGACAGACTTTATCTTTTTTGGAATAGGATCTTCCGGTGATCTATGTGACTACGGTGCCCGCCAGTTTGTTAATAATGGACGCAATGCCTTTGCAATTGGCGATCCCTATTATCCAGTGGAGCTAAGTAGGGATTTATTTCATGGTAAAACTGTTATCGTACTATCAGTAAGTGGTGAGGGTCAACCGACTATTGACCAGGTAAAAAACTTTAGGCAATTGGGTGCGACAATTGTCAGTATTACTAATAATGAAAATAATACAATTGCCCACTTGTCGGACTTAAATTTTGCTTATCATCTGGAATTTAAAATTATCGGTCAAACTATTAATTTAACCTCCCAAGTTCCAGTTGTATATTTGCTTGAACGCTTATCGCGGGCGCTGCAGGATAACAAATAAAAAGTTACTAAAATATCAAGTCCCAAAAGTTAAACAGCTTTTGGGGCTTTTTATGATTAATTAGCTAAATAAAAATTCTTAGTGTCTTAATAGGACTAATTATTTAGAGATATTAAGAACTAGAATTTAGCTAACAACTATAAACCACCTAATTTTAGGGTTCACATCATCAGTACTCAAGTATTTTTAGTAACATTGCCATTTTTTGCATAATTTTCATTATAAATAAAGTGGTGCGAGAAGTTAGTATAATTCAGAAATAGTAATGGCAAACTTAAAGCAGAAATTAAGTATTAAATTCTACGCTGGAATAATTATTATTGGCTTGATTTTACGGGTATAGGTATCCATTCTTTAAAGCCTACGACAAGCAGTTGTATGAAAAAGAACAAAGTGTTTCTCAAAATTAAATTTAGAAATGAGGTATAAAAATGAGTTTTAAGAAAGATTTTTTATGGGGTGGCGCGACTGCTGCTAACCAATACGAAGGGGCCTTTGATGTTGACGGTAAGGGCCTTAGTGCTGCTGATGTGGTAACACAGGGTTCTTATGAAAATCCTAGAAAAATTACATGGAAAAACCCTAAAACTGGGGAAACAGGTTATGTGCCTTTAAGCATGGATGTTGATCAGATGAACTTTCCTGAGAATGCTGTGCCGGCTGTCCTTGATGGGTATTACTATCCTAGTCATAAAGCAACTGATTTTTATCATCATTATCAAGAAGATATCAAATTAATGGCTGAAATGGGCTTTAAATGCTTTAGAATGTCTATCAACTGGACCAGAATTTTCCCTAATGGCGATGATGAAGAACCTAATGAAAAGGGCCTAAAATTCTACCAGTCTGTTTTTGAAGAGCTGCAAAAGTACCATATTGAGCCGCTAGTAACTTTGTCACACTATGAAATGCCACTAAACTTAACGATTAAATATGGCGGCTGGAAGAATAGAAAATTAATATACCTGTTTACTAGATATGCTGAAACGGTAATGAAGCGTTATAAAGGTCTAGTTAAATACTGGTTGACGTTTAATGAAATAAATGCTTTAAATTTTTCAGGTTATATGGCAGGTGGAATTTTAAATCCCACTTCTCAAGATATTGCTCAAGCCGCCCATAACCAGTTTGTAGCAAGTGCCTTAACTGTAAAGGCTGGTCATGAAATAGATCCTTATAATCAAGTTGGTCAAATGCTCGCATTTACAGCAGAGTATCCGTATACTTGTGATCCTGCAGACCAGATAAAAGTTATGAATGATATGCACAGCTCTCTGTTTTATTCTGACGTGCAAACTGGTGGCAGGTATCCTGAATATAAGATTGAAGAATATAAGAGAAATGGTATAAAGCTTGATGATTGTCCAGAAGACTACGATTTACTGAAAGAATATTCAGCCGACTTTTTAAGCTTTTCCTGCTATTCCTCATCTACAACTACGGTTCATAAGGATCAAGCAGCTACAACCGGTGGTAATTTTGTAGCAGGTGTTAAAAATCCCTACTTAAAGAGCAGTGAGTAAGGCTGGCAAACTGACCCTTATGTGTTGCGCTATGCTCTTAATGTATTGTGGGACCGTTATCATAAACCGCTTTGGATTGTTGAAAACGGCTTGGGAGCGCGTGATCAAGTCACTGAAGATGGCAAGATTCATGATCCGTATCGCATTGAATACTTACAAAGTAATATTAAATCTATGAAAGAAGCCGTTGATATAGATGGAATTGATCTTATGGGTTATGAAATGTGGGGCTGTATTGACTTAGTTTCTGCTGGCACGGGTGAGATGTCTAAAAGATATGGTTTCGTTTATGTAGACCGGGATGATCAAGGAAACGGTAGTTTGAAGCGTACCCCAAAGGATTCTTTTTACTGGTATAAAAAGGTCATCGCTTCTAACGGTGAAGATTTATCTAATTAATCGTACTCTTGTAAGAAAGCAATTGATTCAGTAAATTTTAGGTTGAAAGTTGGTTTCAGCTACATTAAAAAGCTCTATTTTGAAAAACTAGGGCTTTTTTGTGTGCAATTTGACACGTACCCCGAATTTTATACTTTTTAATAAAAAACTTAAAATTTCGAATACGACATTTTTTTATTGGCCTTGCTTTGTTAATGTAACATTATGATAATAAAAAAATTAAAACAAGGAGAAAAAAATGACTAAATTTAATATTCGTGGTGGCTTTGGCGATACTACTAAGCCAGATGTAAATACCCGTGAACAAGATAACCTTTACTTGGCTGTAAATTCAAAGTGGTTAAAGGACAATCCTGTCCCTGCGGGTGAGCCGTGGATTAGTAGTTTTGATATAGCAGATAAACAAACACGTAAACACCTTTTAAAAGATTTTTCTGCTTTTATTGTTGGTAAAAAACCAGTTCCCCAAGTTAAGAATCTTAACAAAGCAGTTGAATTTTACCGGATAGCTGAAGACGAAGAAAAAAGAGCTGCTGACGGTGCCGCTCCAATTAAGGAAGACTTGACTTTTTTAACCAGTCTCAACAATTTAGCTGATGTCAATAAGAACTTAACGAATTTGTTGCTAGCCGACAACTTGCCCTTCAAATTTGAAGTGGAACCAGATTTTAAGGATGCACAACTAAATATTGTCACTTTTTACCGGCAAAATTTGATTTTGGCCGATACCAGTTATTATGGTAATGAAAAAACTGCCGACTTGCTTGATGTTTGGCAAAAGCAAACCATTAACTTGTTGGTAATGAGTGGTATTAAGCAGGCTGAAGCTGAACAATACGCCACAGGAGCAGTTAAATTGGATCAGCGTTTGGCGCAGGTTTATCAATCAGCAGAGTATAATTCTAAAATTGAAAATATCTATCATCCAATGGGTATGACAGAATTTGAAAACCAGAGTAAAAATATTCATTTAGCTGATTTGATGAAAGAAAATGGACTTGAAACTGCTAAGAAAGTTAATGTTACTGAGCCAGGCTATTTAGCTAAATTTGATGAATTGTTTAATGAACAACATTTCTCTGAATTAAAAGGCTGGCTAATCGGATATTTTATTAATCAAGCAGCTGGATATTTATCACGTAAATTTAGAAAGGCAATACTGCCACTAAGAAAAGCAATGTACGGCATAGATTCTTTAGTTACAGACGAGCGCTTTGCTTATGATGAGACGGTCAGATTATTTGGCGATGTCATCGGTCAATATTATGGTGAAAAATACTTGGGTGCTGAAGCCAAAGCTGATGCTACTAAAATCGTTAAGAATATGATTGCTGTTTACCAAGATCATTTAAAAAAGAATACTTGGCTGTCAGATACTACTAAGAAAAAGGCATTAAAGAAGCTCGATACTTTAGTCTTAAAAATCGGCTATCCAGAGCATGTTCAAGGGTTCTATGACAAATTCAAGGTAACACCAGCTCTAGAGGGTGGCAGCCTATATAGTAATGTTAAAGAAAATAGTCAAATTAAACTTAAGGATAACTTTGCAGATATTAACAGACCCGTTGACCGCACACTTTGGATAATGTCGGCGGTAGAACCAAATGCTTGTTATAATCCGCCAAGTAATGACATTACCTTCCCAGCACTTTTACTGCAAAAGCCTTTTTATGATATACACCAAGATCGTGCAGCTAATTATGGCGGTTTTGGTGCAGTTGTAGGTCATGAAATTTCGCATGCGTTTGACAACAACGGCGCACAGTTTGATGAGTTGGGTAATATGAAAAACTGGTGGACTGATGAAGACTATGCCGAGTTTAATAAAAGGGTCGAAGCTGAAATTAAGCTATTTGACGGTGTTGAGGTCGGTACGAGCAAAATCAACGGTAAATTGACAGTTTCAGAAAACATTGGTGATCAGGGTGGCTTGACAGTAGCTGTTGCAGCTAATAAGCAAGAAGGTGGAGACGCCAAAACTTTGTTTGAAAACTATGCGCGAATTTGGGCAACAAACGCTAAGCCTGAATTTTGGCAATTAGTCGCCGCATCTGATGTTCATGCACTTTCTCAGGCTCGAGCAAATGTGCAGGTACAAGGTCAAGATGAGTTTTACCAAGCTTTCAATGTTAAAGAAGGAGATGGCATGTGGCTTGATCCGGATAAGCGGGTACAAGTCTGGTAAAATTTGATACTATAAATTAAGTATTTTTTAAGAAAATCAGCTCCTGCTTTGTGCTAAAACAGATATAAGTCCAGCACGTGATGCTAGAAGAATAGTAAAAATAATTTTTTAGGCAGGAGAAAATAATAATGAAAAATATTCAAAGACTAACTACTATATTGGCGATTATTTTGTGGCTTGTTGTGATTGGTATTTTTGCAGTTGCTATCTCTAACAATCAGTTGTGGAGTATGGCTCCGGTTATTGCATATAACCGACCGCAAAACGCTCTTGGCTGGCTGATTGTAGCTGCTATTGCGGCAACAGCGGTCAGTGTAATTTTAAAACTGACAAGGGATAAGTAAGGTAAAAAGGGAATATTGTGCTATTAAAATTGTCCTAAATAAATATGCAATCGGAAAAGGAAAGCTGCTAGTTTTATTTTTGAACCAGCTCATAGAAACCTAGCGCACAAAAGAGTATTTTTCTCAGAATAAACGTTCACAAGTTATTTGTTTGAGACTATTTCATTATATTAAACGGAAACAACCTTTAAGAAGTTGCCGCTGCAATAAGCAAAAGAAAATAAATAAGACAAAACACCTGACATGTATTAAATAGTGTCAGGTATTTTTGCTCGCTTAATATAGATGAAGTATAATGGTTTCTTATATTAATATTATGTTGCGTCTTTGGCATTTAGATAATTACATTATTTAAATTTATTGCGTTAAAGAATAACTGTAAGGAGATAATTACAAATGAAAAAAATTGACGGGCATTTTCACCTGGTGCGCTCAATTGCAGGCTTATCCGGTCAAGGGCGAATGACACCTTTGGGAAATGGCAAGGCAATATGGGATAATGGTACTTTTCTCAAGCTGATCCCTAATGGCTGGGGTGATCATGACTTTACAGCGGAATCCGCTTTAAAAGTAATGCAGGAAAATGAAGTAGAAAAAGCAGTTTTACTGCAAGGCAGTTTGTATGGCTTTCAAAATTACTATTCTTATCAAGCGGTTAAAAAGTACCCTGAGAAATTTATTGCGGCATTTTCAGTAGACCCATTTGCAGATGATGCAATGAAAATTGTTAGGCGTCATGTGGAAGACTTGGGTTTCAGAGCAATTAAATTTGAAATTAGTCAGGGCGGTGGCTTACAAGGCTACCATCAACCATTTCGTTTGGATACTACACCTGAATTAGGCAAACTTTTTCACTTTTTTGCGGATTATCCTGGATTTGTGATCGCTGTTGATTATGGTAATTATAGGCAAATTAGCTATGAACCAGAAGCAATTGTTAACTTGGCAAAACGATATCCCAAACTGGATTTTGTTGTTTGCCATCTGTCTTTTCCCAATGCCGACCATTTGAATCGCTTGGAAAATGCTTTAGAACAATGGCAACCGTATCCTAATATCACTACGGAAATTTCAGCGATTCAAGATATTGAAAATGAAACTGATTTTCCGTTTCCTCGTTGCCAAAAAGATGTTGCACTAGCCAAAAAGATTCTGGGGGCTAAAAGGATTTTTTGGGGCACAGATTCCCCGTTGTCATCAACTTTTAATTCGTACCATAATTTAGCAACTTGGCTGGCAGCTACTAATATTTTCACTGAGGCAGAATTAGAAGATGTCATGTATAATAATGCTAACCGCATTTATTTTAAGCCACAAAATGTGCAGGCAATGCATGATAGCGCAGATCCTGTTTTAAAAAAATGATAAGAGGCCCTAGGAAATGAAAGAGACAAAAGTTTTGGTAACTGGAATTGTTCCAGAAGCTGGTCTAACGGAGTTAAAAAAGAATTTCGCAGTAACTTGTAAACCAGAAACAGCGGGTAGAGCGTGGGTTTTAGCTCATTTAGCTGAATACGATGGGGTGATACTCACTGGAATGAAAGGCGATCGGGAACTGATAGATGCCGGCATTAATTTAAAAATTATTACTGCTAATGGCGTTGGCTTTGATCACATTGATATTGATTATGCAAAGCAAAAAGGAATTGTTGTGGCCAATTGTCCTAAAAGTGTCCTCATCCCCACCGCTGAAATGACATTTGCCTTACTTTTAGCAACCGTAAGACGCCTGCATTTTTATGATAAAACCATTCGCCAAGGAAAATGGGTTAGTGTTTCTCAGCCGGAAAATATGGGAACAGGGCTTAAGGGAAAAACACTCGGCATCTATGGTATGGGACGCATTGGATCTGCGGTAGCAAAGTATGCCCAAGTTTTTGGTATGAAAGTTATTTACCATAATAGACATCGTTTAAGTTCTCAAGAAGAAGCAAAGAAGAATGTTCATTACGTGGATTTTGCTACTCTTGTTAAAACAGCAGATGTGATTACCCTGCATGCTCCGGCAACTCCTTCTACGACTGGCGTTTTCGATGCTCAAGTATTTAAGCAAATGAAAAAGACAGCTTATATTATCAATGTCGCCCGAGGTAAGCTAATTAAACAAAATGATTTAATTGCCGCATTGCAAAATGGGGACATTGCTGGAGCAGGTTTAGATGTTTATGAAACTGAACCCAAAGTGCCACAAGCACTCTGCAAATTAGACAATGTAATTTTGTCACCTCACGCGGGTTCAGGGACGCTCACTGCCCGCACAAATATTACTACTGAGGCTTCACAAAATCTCATTTCATATTTAAGGGATCACAAGCCATTAAACCAAGTTAATAAGTAATTTTTTAATTAGTAAAAATAATCATGAATAAAAACCAAGTTTTTGCTTGGCTTTTTTCTTTTACTGTAATAAAATATGAAGTTAACTACATGAAGCCAACTTCATATTGTTAAGAAGGTGAGATTATCAAAAATTTAGTTAAGGAAAATAGAAAAAAGCTGCACTTAACGCAACGTGAACTTGCTGTTAAAGTGGGTGTCACTGAACGAACGATTATCTCAGTAGAAAATGGTAAATACAAGCCCTCACTCATCTTGGCGTATAAACTAGCGCAAGTTTTTAGGACCGATATTGAAACCTTATTTTGTTTACAGGAATATATAGAAAATGAAGAAGAATAAGAAAAGAAAGATCAAATATTATTTCGCAGCATGCTTTTTTACATTTTTAGCACTTCTTGAGTTGGCGCTGATCAGTTTAGAGGTTCTGCAGCACCGCAGGCAAACCGATATACCGAAAAATATTATTTATGCAGTTTTTGCTATTAGTTTTTCTTTTTATCTTTATTATAAAGCCAAAACTGTGGGCACAGATAAAGATGTTGAAGACGAGCGTGATGAGTTTATTGCAGTAAAAACTGATCACCAAATGTATAAAATAGCTAACTGGTTAATTTATATTCTGAGCCTGGTCTTTATAACTAGCGCAGCGTTCATGTATGAAGCTCAAGGCTTTACGACACTGGTCATAATATTGACAACCATTGCCGCTACTTTAAGCGTCTTATGGAACTTATTATTATTAATCGAAATGATTATAGGTATTACCAATGAACTTAGAAACTGATGAGACATAAATACTGCTAAATAATATCCAAGCGACCTTGCATTTTAGTACAAAATTTTTTCCACTTGCTTTCCTGATAGTGACCTCTTAGTTAAATAGTATTGTAATCACGGTTCTTCTCAAGTTTAATTAATTTATCATCTTTAATGAATGAAAAAATTATTAACAAAACTGGGGGAGAAAAATAATGATTTACCATAACTATTCACATTTAAAATTCTTTTGGCTCAATGTTTTCGGTTTGATATACAGTACTTTAAATATCTTTGCTGCTTATATGCTTAGCAATTTGATCAATATGGCAACCAAAAGACAATTTTCAGCTTTACCTTCTTTAATGCTGCAGATCATAGTAGCGTTAACTATCATCTTAATTTCAGGATTAATATTTAATTACTTAAAAACCGATGCAGTTAAGCAGATTAACACAAAGTTGAGATCTAAAGTGTTAAAGGGGATGCTGCTAAATAAAGAAGAAAACAGCTCTAATTTAGGCTTTTTAACTAACGACTTTAAGTTATTAGAAACTAATCGTTATGAAGCTGAAATTGAAATTCTGATCTATACTTATACCGTTATTTTGGCGCTGGGTTATGCTTTATATTTAAACTGGTTTGTTACCTTGATTTATTTCGTGGGCTCAGCGATCCCTACAATCGTCTCCAACTTTTTTCAAAAACCAATTCAAAAGGCGTCAGGTGATTGGACTAAGGCCAACGATAAATATGTTAGTCAAACCAAAAATATTTTAGCTGGCACCGGAACTTTTAACTTATACGGTAAACAAAGCAATGCTGTTAAGCAAAATAAGCGTGTCGTTGAACGCCTGGAAGAAAAACTGGCCAAAATGAATCTGCTAAATAATAATACTAATACCTACCTTAATGTTATCGCGATTGCCAGTGCCTTTTTACTACCATTTGCTTTTGGGTCATTCCTGGTAGTCAATGGTCAAATTACACTAGGGGCATTATTTGCCATCACCCAGCTTTCTAACTCTTTTGTTAATCCTATCCTGCAAATTTTAAATGAACGAAACAATTTATCGACCACGAAGGGTATCGTTGACAAGATCAAGCAGTTTGTTGCTAAAGGGGAACAAAAGCCGCAAAATGGTGTTGTCACTGAGGACTTTAAACAATTAGAAGTGAAAAATCTGACTTTAAAACGGCAGGGTAAAGAACTAGCTAGTCAAATTAATTTTGCAGTTGCAAAAGGACAAAAAGTTGCGGTCGTTGGACCGTCCGGCTCTGGTAAATCCACCATGCTCCAATATTTAATGTATGGCGATTATGGTCAGGCACAAGAAGAGTTGCTTAATCAAAAAGCAGTACAACCAGGTACTTTTACTAATTTGTTTGCATATTCAAGCCAAAGCGCGGTCATCTTTGCCGACTCATTATGGTTTAACCTTACGTTAGGTGTGGACATTTCTAGAGAAAGGGTAACAGAAGTTTGTGAACATTTAGAATTAGGACAATTGGTTAAAGAAAAAGGTTTTGACTACCAACTAGGTGATAATGCTGACCAATTATCAGGTGGGCAATTAGCGCGAATTGAACTGGCAAGGGCAATTTTGGCCAAACGACCAATTTTATTACTGGACGAAGTTAACGCCTCATTAGATAAGGCTACTTCTCAAGCAATTCATGACTACTTGTTTGATTCGGATTTTACTTTCATTGAGGTTATTCACCATTATGAACCGGCTGAACTAAAGCGTTATGATGCTGTAATTGATTTTAATGATTATATCTAGAATTTATATTTCGAAAAAAATCTATAGTTAACAAAAAGCTTACTTTCTGAAAAAGAAAATAAGCTTTTTTTGCATATAAAAGTTAAAACTGCAACATTTGCTGACACTTAATTAAATTTCTTCGATAAGTAAACCACAGCGGAAATTGAAAACTAATTCAATAAGTAAAAAGATTAAAAAAATAATAATAGCTGAAACGTTTTGTGAAAAAGGAACATAGCTTTTAATCATTGGCGGAATTAACAATAAAGCTGCGACCATGACAGCTATTAAGACTGAGGATTTGGGATTAGGAATAACTTTATAATGAGCGTCAGTCTTATTAATAACCATTTTGGGCGAGCGATTTAGACCGCCTTGGGTAAGTTGCAGTGTGTCTCCTTTTTTTAAGTTTAGTTTTAAAGCATAACCAGCAGCGATACTGCCTACCCTTAAACCATTGACTATTACAGTTGTTGGTTTACCCATTGAAATATTATTCTTTGATCGTTGAACTGTAATCATACCGGTACACTTTCTTTAATAATAGTTGTTTAAGATTAGCTTATTAATAAAATAAATCAATGTCAATATTGTTTACTAAAAAAAATAATGTTTACAAAACAAAATATATAAACTATAATTTTAGTGTAAGTGATGTAAGCGATAACAAGAAGGAGGTAATGAATTGTGCAATTAGTAAATGTCAGAGTTGATAGCCGTCTGATTCATGGTCAAGTAGCTCGTGTGTGGACTGGGCAATTAGGAGCAGAAAGATTAATGGTCGTTGGCGATAAAGTATCTAAAGATGACTTGGAAAAAACTGCTTTGAAATTAGCTCGTCCTACCCAGGCAGCTTTAAGTATTTTGCCACCGGATCGTGCAAGTAACAATATTGTTCAGGGCCGCTACGCCGACCAAAAAATATTTATTATTACACGTGAACCGGAAGCTCTGGTTCAGATGGTTGATGCAGGAGTACCAATTAAAGAAGTTAACGTTGGTAACTTGCCAAGTGGTGAAGGCAGACTGCAACTGTTCAAGAGCGTGGGAGTAAATGACGAAGAAATAAAGGCTTTTAAAGAACTTGATGCTCGGGGAGTAAAGCTTTACCACCAGATGGTCCCGAACGATTCTAGAGAAGACTTTATGTCTGAATTAAATAAACGGATGGAGAAATAATATGAATTCATTGAGTGTAGTTCAAATAATTTTGCTGTCTTTGTTTGCTTTCTTCCAAATCAATGAAATTATCACAGTTGGTATTGGTTTTGGTAACCCAGTTAATGCTGGATTAATTGCAGGACTAATTGTCGGCGATATGAAATTAGGTTTGGCCGTAGGAGCAACATTACAGTTAATGATATTGGGAGTCGGTACTTTTGGTGGTGCTTCGATTCCTGATTATGCCACTGGAGCAATCATAGGTACTGCAATTGCACATATTTCAGGAAAAGGAATTAACTACGGTATTGGTGTTGCTATTCCTGTTGGCCTATTGATGGTGCAACTTGATATTTTGGCTCGTTTTGCTAATACCTACTTTGCACACAGAATTGATAAGGCAATTGATCGTAACGATGATAAAGCTGTTGTACGAAATAGTCTTTATGGGGCTATTCCGTGGGGGCTTTCACGGTCAGTGCCCGTATTATTGGTGCTAATTTTTGGTGAAGCATTTGTCAAAAATGTACTGAACTATATGCCACAATGGTTAATGGGTGGATTGAAATCTGCCGGAACTATGTTACCAGCAGTTGGTATTGCCATCTTAATGCATTATCTGCCTATTAAGAAATTTGGTGCGTACATGATTTTTGGCTTTGTAGCTGCTGCTTATTTAAACGTACCGATGCTTGGTGTTGCGCTGATCGGAGTCGGCTTTGCCATTAATCATTATAATTCTATCATTCATAATAAGAATCAATCTGGTGGCGACAGTAATGGCTTAGATGCACAAAAAGCTGCTGAAATGGGTATTGATGATAAAGGAGTAATTACCGGTGATGAAGAATAATACTACAGAAAAGACTACGACGGAACAAAGTCATAAGTTAACTAAAAAAGATATTCGTAGCGCTAACTTACGCTGGATTTTTACCTCTGCATTAAGCTGGAACTACGAAACTATGATGGCTCCGGGTTATGTTGGCTCACAAATGCCAATTTTACGTAAGTTGTATGGTGACAAGCCTGAAGATATGAAAAAAATGATGCGGGTGCAGTCTGAATACTTTAACACTAGTCCGCATATGGGTTCCATTATCCAAGGTGTCGACATTGCTCTTGAAGAAAAAGAGGGGATTAAGTCAGTTGACGGTGTAAGAGGTATTAAAACTGGTCTTATGGGACCATTTGCTGCTGTAGGTGATACTTTATTAGGTACCGTTCAATCAACTATCTTTGGTGCCATTGCATCATACATGGCCCTTAAAGGTAATCCGTTTGGTGCTATTTTATGGATGGTTGCACTAGGCGTTCTCTACATTTGGGCTTATACTTGGATGCCATTTGCCTACAAGCAAGGTGTCAACTTAGTTACTTCAATGAGTTCTAAGCTTAATGCACTAACTGACTCAGCAACTTTGCTGGGGGTAACGGTTGTAGGAGCTTTGATTCCAACTGTTATTACGTTAAAGATTCCGTTCATCTTTAGAGCTGGGAAAGTTTCGATGAAATTGCAGGATATCTTTAATCAAATTATGCCATCGCTTCTGCCCGTTTTACTAGTTGCCTTTATTTATTGGCTACTGGATCGCAAACATATGAACTCAACTAGAGCAACTTGGTTTGTTCTAATCTTGGCTATTGTTTTGTTCAACTTGAAAGTTGTTGCTTAATAGCATGAAATATAGAAATTAATAAGTAATCAGATTATCTGCTGAGAAAAAGCATATTACTAAATTTAAGCAGGTAAAGTAAGAAAAAACGGATGTATTTTTCAATAATAATACAACCGTCTTTTCTTTGAACTGCAAAAAATATTTGTTATCATAATTGCAAAAATGCCGTAATAGCAACAATTATGTGTAGAATATCAGGTTCTAAAAGTTTATATTTTTAAGAAATTTATATTAATAGCACCTGTTATAACACCCAAATATGAAAGACGAGAAGATAAGATGGCTAATATCAGACAGGTAGCTAAGTTAGCAGGTGTTTCAGCAAGTACAGTCTCACGAATATTAAATGATGACACTTCTTTAAGTGTTACTGATCAAACACGGACCAAAGTTTTAGCGGCTACAAAAAAATTAAATTATCATATCAAAAATAAAAGCAAAAAATGTCCAGTTGTTGGTGTATTAACAACTATGGACTTGGATCAAGTAGCAGAATATACGTATTACCAACAAATAAAACAGGGAATCATTGAAGAACTCAAAAGAGAAAAAATGACATTGAGTTCTATCTATTATTTAAATAACTCTTTGGATAGTTCATTTTGGGATGGCGTGTATTATTGGGACGGCGTGATTGTTATCGGTAGCTTGTCCGAATCAGCCATTAGCGAACTAAAAAAATTAAACTCTAATATCGTCATTATTGAAGCAAGATATAAAAATAATTCCGTCAAGCTGGTTAATGCTAATTTAACTGCCGGAGTAAAAGAAGCTTTAACACAACTAGAAAAATTTGCTCAAACCAATATTGTATATGTTGGTGGTCCCCGTTATATGACTAATTTGCAAGGAGAAAAAACGCAAGCAAAAGGTGAGGTTCGTTTAAATTGCTATCGGGAGTGGATGAAACTGCATGATCAAGATGAGTGTTCAATTCTTACTCCGGGTTGGAGCATTGAAGATGGCGTCCAGGCAGGTAAAGAAATTGCACAATTACCTACTTTACCTAAAGGAATTTTAGCTGGAAATGATCAATTGGCAATTGGAATAATGCAGGAATTACATACAAAAGGTTTTCATGCTCCTGCCGATTACCATATTATTGGGTTCGATAATATTCAAATGGCGCAATATTATATTCCCAGACTGTCATCAGTTTCTGTTCCGGAAAAAGACCTGGGTATAACTGCTGTCCATTTAATTAGAGAAGACATAATAGAAAAAAAGACGCGCGCCGCTACAACGTTATTAGAAGTTAAACTAATTTTGCGAGAAAGTACTGGCAATTAATATTGGAGGCCAATGATGTCAAATTATTATCCCAAGCAGTTAAGTGGAGATCAGACTAAGACTTTATTAATAAATCCTGATCGTGGCTTTCGCTTTGAAGTTTATTTAGATGTAAAAACAGGTAAGAGCATTTATGAATATGCTGATCAAGATGCTATCGCTGCTTTGAAAAGAGAAGCGTCACTGTATACTAATGATCAGCCGCGAATAGTACAGGTTTATTTTTACTTAACAGGTTATCAACATAAACCGCTGGATGCACAAGCTTTTAACCACATGAATGCCTTTTTTGACGAACTTGCTAAGTTAAACTTAAAGGCACTGCTGCGTTTTGCATATATTTCTGAAGATAAGAGGCCTTATAGACAAGCTCCTAGTGTGCACAGGGTACAGCAGCATTTGGAGCAGTTATCAGGTTGGCTGCAGGAACACCGCAGGCAGATTCACGCTTTACAAGCAGGAATCATTGGCCCTTGGGGTGAGTGGTCGCAACATGCTCGTGATACTACTGATGAATCAACCATTCTTCATAGTTTGTTGTTAAATTCCCCCCAAGATTTGACGGTTCAAGTACGCTACTTAAATATTAAAAACCGTAATATAAATGTTACTGAAAAATGGAATGAACAGCGAATTGGCTTTCATGATGATTTTCTAATTGGTATTGACCACGAATGGAATACGGCTGGTAAAAATCATGAATCTAATGAATACCAGCAACTACTAAGAGAATCAAAAAATACAGTTGTTGATGGGGAAAGCATTTGGTTATTTGCTAATCCCATGTATTTAGAAACAAAATATGTCGATCCAGAATTAATGACGCAAAGAATGGTTGAGAATCATTTCACTACTTTGAGTATTGCGCATAATTATCATGAAATAGAAACTAATTCATATTTTAACGTAACGCTAGAAAATGAATTAAAGAGAACTGGCAAGCCAGAAGGGCTTAAGTTCCCTCAAACAGGTTCATTTGAATATTGGAAGCATGTTCCTGTTACACCAGATTTATTAGATGAAAAGCATTGGCCATATCAATCATCATGGTTTTTGGATCAGAAAAAGCAGCCAATTAAACGTAATTATTTTGAATATTTACGTGATTATTTAGGCTATCGCCTAGAGACTACACAAATTAGCTATAATTCTGCTTTAAATGCCGCAGTTTACCTGACACTGAAAAATACAGGTTTTGCTGCACCTTTAGCTTTGGCAAAAATAGAATTGTTGGCTGTGAATAAGCAGCAGGATGTTATTGGTAAAGCTTTAGTAGAAAAAAGCACTTTACAAACTAATAATGAAATAACTACGGTTATTCCATTGACTAAATCTGATCAGCCTGACAAGGTCGGAGTCAAACTGCTTGCTACCAATGGTAGTACGGCACGTCTGGCTAATGAGTGTCAATGGGCAGATGGTATCAATTGGTTTAAATTATGACCGAGGCATCATTATGAAAAAAGTATTTAAGAAACTAACTTTAATAGCTGTATTTTTAGGGCTATTTCTTTTATCAAGTCAGCAAAGTTTATCCTCAGTAAAGGCAGCAACCGTTACTGGATATGACGAAAAGCCCCTAACCGAACAACAAAATCAAGAAATGGCTAACAATACTGATCGCGGCTTTCGTTTAGAGTTAAATTTAAATGTTAAGACCGGCAAGGGCTTATGGGCTAATGCAGATAAAACCGGGATAGCGCAAATGCAAAATGCGGTAGCTACATTTTCTGCTGATAACCCGCGTCTTGCACAAGTATACTTTTATCTAACAGATTATAAAAACAAGCCATTAGATCAAACGGCCTTTGATAATATGGATCAATATTTCCAAAAGTTAAAGCAATATCATTTGCAGGCTGTATTGCGCTTTGCTTACATTTGGGACGATGCTCATCCAAAGTCTCAGGAACCTACAACTGAGCAGGTAGTTGCACATATTAAGCAGTTAGCTCCCTGGATTGCCCAGCATCGCGATCAAATAGCGAATTTACAAGCAGGGTTTATTGGAGCTTGGGGAGAATGGGACAGCGGTGCCCGCAGCCGTATGAACGAAAAAGAAATTCTCCAGGCCTTGTTAGCTAATACCCCTAAAGATTTATTTATTCAAGTCAGATATTACAATATCAAGTCACGAAATATTGACCCGCAAAGTTCTGACTGGCAAAGAGTTGGATTCCATGATGATTACCTGATTGGTCGTCCTCATGTTTGGAATACTGCAGGTGCTGATCCTAATTCTGCTGAATGGAAGGCGATGGCAGAACAATCTCAGAGCGTACCGGTTGACGGTGAAATGATTTGGGGTTCTGCCAATGCATCAGACAATAACGGTCAGTTAATTTCTGCACCACTGATTGCTCAACGTCTAGCAGTTCATCATTTTACTTCATTGAGTATAGCTCATAATTACAAAGAAGACGGCAAGGACTATTCTTTGAGTGCTTGGAAACGGCAACTAGTAACACCTGCACTTTTAGATCAATATAAGTTACCGTATCAGAAATCATGGTTTAAAGATACTAATGATAATGAAGCAAGTCGTTCTTGGTATGAATATATCAGGGATTATCTGGGCTACCGCTTAGCAGTTAAAGACATCAGCTATCAAGTAAATGAACAGAATATCGACTATCAAGTTAATCTAACTAATTATGGCCTGGCTGCTCCTGTCCTAATTAATAAAGCAGAACTAGTATTACTGGATGCAGCTAAAAATGTAGTGGCTGCTAAGAATGTAACTGATATTGCTCACTTACAGTCTTTGCAAACTTTACCAATCAAATGGCAGGTAGATAAAACCTTAGTTAGCCAGGCAAAATATTTAGCCTTTAAATTTACTGGTTACAGTAATACGGGAAACCGCTTGGCCAATAATATTAATTTTGCAGATGGCTATAATTATTTGCTGACACTTAATTAAATATTGTATTACTATAATTGAACATTAAAAAGCTGCTGGATTACGTCTTAAAACGTTAGTTCAGCGGCTTTTTTTACTTGATTTAAATTAAAGACGAGATTAGTTTTTGTTTTAATTTAGCCACTATCCTTTAGAAGATATAATAAATTTGATTAAAATATGATAAAATCATTATTAATTACTTTTCCCGGTTTCTAGTGAGTTTCATAAAGTCAGGTGTTATTATTCATGAAGAGCACATATTTTAAAGCCAATTTCAATATCGCACGCAAATCTAAGAAAAACATTCTGCTAATGGGAGCCTTAATTGTGTTCATGGTTTTCTTCGTTTTATTAGTTGGAAATCAGAATCTGGGCGACAATTACCGTCAGTGGCAGTCATATTACGACTCACTGGAAATTAATATCAGCTATTTTAACGGTAACTTATTACGTAAACAAAAATATAAGCAAACTTATGACAATTTAAACGCCCAGGAAGGTTGTATTGCCAGCCTGCAAAATGGTGAAGTTTTAGAGTCGCCACAAACATATTTAGAGAGTTCACTTAACTTATTTCAAACTATGCTTGATGGTTATCAAAATAATTATTTGGGTGCCAGTACCTTAAATGTACCCCCTAAATACCAATTGCGTCAGGGACTGGTTACATATAAATATCTTTATCAGCATCATATACCACCTGCAATGAGCTCAAAAGTATCTGTAACTTATTTAATTTATATTGTGAACTTCATAGCTGTCCTGATCTTCTTTTATATCTTGCTTATTGCCAATGATGTGTGGATGGTTAAATTAGATCATGAAACGGTTTTACGTAATATTCCGTATCGTGTGGAAGATGAAGTAAAAGGTAAAACAATGATTAATCTGGTTTTAACTTTAATACCATTAATTATTGGTTTAATTGGCGCGTATCTGTTTGCCGGCCTTCTTAACGGCTTTCGCAGTTTGAATTATCCTAATGTTTTTTATTTTAATAAAATTAGGGCAATTCCTATATGGCTGGATTGTTTAATCTTTTTGTTCTATACAGCGGTCTTGGTGGTCTTTGTGACCAGTCTGACGCTGCTTCTTAACCAACTAACCAAAAATGTTTATTTAAGTACCTTTATTGGCATTGCCCTTTATGTTTTATCTTATTTACCGAGCAAGTTGCTTAAAGCCATTACTTGGCTACCGTCTGTATACTTAAACGTTAATGATGTGCTTAACGGCACTGTGGCAAGTAAAACTGGATTTGCAGGACTAAATTTTGCCACCGCAGCAGTAATATTGCTAATTTGGTCACTTGTCTGTGTAGTTTGGTTTAGGTACTTGGTTAATAAAAAGGGGGCTGCACGATGAGATGGCGCTATTTTCTTTTCCAATTAAAGGCATTTTTGCTCAATCCTAAAAATATTGGTCTATTTATTGCTACTATTATTATGTCTCTTTATTTTGGTTTGGTCAGTGTGCCCAATCATGAAGTAATTGAGCAAGTCGATGCTAAACCAATTCAAAAAGAATATATTGACGACACTGCTTTTCTCAAAGTAGCACGGCAAGAGATAGCTTATTCCAATAAACCGGGTTATTTTTATTTTCCCAGTAAGGGTGCGATAGATGCAGTTGGTACATATCCCAAAGTTTTAGCATACGATAAACAGCTTTTAGGGGCTTTAAAGAAAAATGACTGGCAAACATATACTAAGTATGCTAGCAGACGTTATCAATATATTGATAATCTAATTCATACAGAAGGAAACCAAAATTTCTTGTATCCGGCTGCTTATAATAAAAGTAATAATTACCAGCAGGATGGGCATTTTGGTTATCAACGCACGCGTCATTTATACAATGCACTTTTAGCTGGTAAAAAGAACAGGCAAACGCCGCTGGACAAAAATATTCTGGAAGAACGCACTGCTTTGCAGGTAATGCAAAATTCGCTTTCTGGCTGGACAGTTCTAATATTAGTAGTAATAGTTTGCTTCTTTACAGCTGACATTGTGACTAATGACCGGAAATATTATACGGTACTGGAAAATATTCCCTTAAGTAAACGAACCATTCTCTGGCTTAAAACAGGGGTTGTCGAAGTAGGAGTACTAATAGATTTTATTGTAGCTAGTGTAATAGCTCTTCTCTGTATTGCACCTAGATATGGTATGGGGACATTAAGATTAAATACAGTCGCCTATTTAGGCCGGATTAATTTCCAACTTATCTTTAAAACGGAAACGCTGGGTATGTATTATTTGCAATTCATTATTTTTGCAATCATTGTTTCCTTTATTTTTATCAGGCTCACAATTTTGCTGTCTTTGACTTTTCGTAATGAATATGTGGCGGGGATGCTTAGTAGTTTGTTTGCTATTAGTGCCAAAGTACTGTACTTCTCATTCGGAATGGGCTTTGTTCATCCAGTGTTGGAGAAGTTGCCCATGACATATTTTTCAATTGGTGACAGCACTACAGGCAATTTAGCTTATTTAATGGATACTCCTGGCTGGGGCTTTAACTCAGGGCTGGGGCCACTACTTGTAGCTATGCTTGCCATCGAAATATTACTGTTTCTATTTACCCAAATTAAAAGTATTCCTTTAGTTAGGCGGGGTGATTAAAATGTTAGAACTAAAAGATGTCAGATTGGCTTTTGGAAAAAACGTTGTTTTGGATGACATTAACCTCAAATTTAAACAAGGAGAAATAGTTGGCTTGGTTGCTCCTAATGGGACAGGTAAGTCAACCCTGATTAATGTTATTTTGCATAATTTAACACCGCAAAAAGGGTTTGTTGAGTATGAAGGTACACGTTATCAAAGTCAAAAAGATACGATAAAATTGCACCAGCAAATCTGCTCTTTTCCCGAGCAAAGTGATTTATTTCCTTTCATGACGGGGCGGGATCATCTTAATTTATATGCTGATCTTTGGCACAATTCTGCTAAACCTGTTGACCAAATTATCGCTGACTTGCAAATGAAAAGTTATGTTGAGCGGAAAGTGCAGACATATTCTTTGGGAATGAAGCAGAGACTATGCTTTGCCATGGTAGTAGCAGCTGATTCTCCAGTAATGCTGTTAGATGAGGTAATGAATGGACTTGATCCGCAGAATGTGGCTTTAATTTCACAAATACTTCTTAAACTAAAAAAGGAAAAGAAGCTGATCATTATGGCCTCACATCTTTTGTCCAACTTGCAGCAGTATGCTGATAGAGTCTTATTTATGGGTAAGGGACATATCATTGAAGATTTAGACAATAAAAAGCAAAAAAAGCGTTATTTAAAAATGCAGTCTAGTCCTGAAGCTACTAAGCTGCTATCTGATTATCATTATGAGACTCTGCCCAATAATCTGCTACTGGTTCCTTTGGCAGAAATTACCCCAGATAAGCTGACTCAGCTGCTAGCAAACCTAGTGCAAGCCGATATTCAGTACTCGGTTGAAAGAATTGATATCGAAGACTTATTTAACAAATTTTATAATTAGTTTAGAGCTTTAACCCGATTTAATATTTGTAAAAAGTAAGTAGCCGTAGTTTGCATGTTCATACTGGTTAAAAAATGAATAATTGAAACAGCTAGATCATCATTGGCGGTATTGTGAAAGCTGAGAATTGCATTTAAAAATTTGCGTCCAACAATTAGCAACATTTCGTTATCTGGTAAGTCAATCTGATTTATTTGTGTGAGCAGTTTATCTGCAAATTTAAACTGATTATTTGTAATTAAGCCGATTACACCTTCAAATAGTGCTGCTATACCAAAATGAAATGTACCTTCTCCTGCTTTTCTAATAAAAGAAATATGATTGATAACTTGAACAGAAATTTGGTAAATGACTCTGGGACTAATAATAGGGATAACATTGGCAAACAGTGAAAGAAATTCATGACCCCAAACAGTTATTTTACTTAATTGCTGGTTTAATTCATTTTGCTGGGCTATAGGAAAAATATTGTGCTGTGAAGTTTTATAATACAAACTGCAAGCAATTGCTGCATAGTCCAGGTCAAAAGGATCTTGGCTTAACTTGTATTTATTTAATGCCGATTGAGCCAGTTTTTCCAAATAGTCTTTATCGTGGTTGCTCCAAGACTCTTCTAAAATTTGGGCAATATGATCCTGCGGGTCTAGTTTGGCAAGCGCAATATATTCAGTTGCTGATAAACTGATTCTTTCGCATAGTTTTAAAACCCGGTTAAAGTCCATATGGCCTTGATCATTTTCCCACCGGGATAGCATCTGAATGGAACAAATACCTTTAGCTGCTTCTTTAAGCGTAATATGCTGTTTTCTTCTTAATTGTTTAAATTCAATTCCTGATTGCATGTTGCTTTGTCCTTTTTGCTATATTATGGCACTTTTTTCTCATATATGAGAAAAGAAATATATTCAAAAATTAGTCATGCTTTAATATGCTTAATTTAAAACATTACAATCGTTTTTAATAGTAAAAAAGGAGTAACAAAATGCAATCTTCGTTAAAATTTGCATCTAAATGGAAACTTGGTGCATACACACTTTTAGCAATAGTCAGTGCGTTTGGCAATGTGGTGATTGCTTATGTCACCAAGATCATGTTAAATGCAGCGCAATATCGTCAAGGCGACAGTAGTAATTTAATTAAAATTGCTGGCTTTGGTGCTGCAACAATCTTAATTATTATGTTGTCTAATTTTGTATACCGCTATATCAAGTGTTCTATTATTCAAGATGTCAATGTTTATCTTAAAGAGAAAACGATGGGTTATCTGATTGAACAACGCAGTGATTCACAAAAGGATGGCTTAAGCCTGATGACCAACGATCTGAAACAAATTGAGACGTCTAAGACTACAAATGAACTAATGATCATTGCAGAATTAGCTTCTTTTCTACTGTCAGTTGTGGTTGGTTTAATCAATTCTTGGATTTTAACATTAATTTTTATGGTAACTACTTTAATTCCCGGACTGGTGCAAAGAGCATTTACCAAAACTATTCAAGCCAAAGCAAAAGTCTGGGAGACAAATAATGTTTCGTATACCCAGAGTGTGAATGACGGGCTAAACGGAGCGCAAACTGTTGGATTGTACGATGCTCAAAGTTCGACTATTAGTAAAGTCGTTAACAGTGCCAAAAGAATGGAAGAGGCATTGAAGTCATTAAACTTCACACAAGCTGCAGCGGGAGAAGTCATTATGGCTTTCGCAGATATTTTCAGCTTTATACTACCATTTTTAGTAGGTGCTATCTTAATGTTGCAAGGTCAGATCGGTGTTGGTACCTTAATTATGATAGTACAACTATCAAATGAATTTATTAATCCGATAGTTAATATTTTTCAGCAATTAAATGCTATTAAGTCTACTAAACCAATGTGGAATAAAGTAGAGCAGGCTCTGTCTTTTTCAGCTGACAGTATTAAAAGTGCGAAAACTGGTCAATTTACTGGTTTAAAAGTTGAAGATGCAACTTACAGTCAAGGTGGAAGAAAAATTTTTGCTCATCTTAATTTGACGGTAGCACCTAACGAAAAAATTTTACTCATGGCACCTAGTGGCTGGGGTAAAACTACACTGTTAAACTTAATGTTGGGTAAAATTAAGCCCAGCGAGGGGCATGTCTTTATTGATGATAAAGATGTTACCGGTAATTGGGCTGAAGCTCACGATAATTTTAGTTACGTCAACCAAAAGCCGTTTATCTTTGACGATACAATCAAATTTAATATTCTATTAGGTCGAAAGGTTTCCCCAGAAAGTTTGGCTAAAGCTGTCGAATCGGCGGGCCTAACTGAACTCGTGGATGAAAAAGGCTGGGATTATCAGGTTGGTGAAAAGGGGGCAAATTTATCCGGAGGACAAATCCAAAGAATTGAAATTGCACGTGCTTTTCTCTCTGAACGGCCCGTATTGCTGGCAGATGAGGCTACTAGTGCCCTTGATCCAGAGCTGTCACTTGCAATTCATAAAACGTTATTAAAAAAGCCTAATTTGGCAGTAATTGAAGTGGCTCATAAAATTTCTGCTACTGAAAAATCATTGTTTGATCGAATAATTAATTTAAATGGAGAAAATGAAGAATAAAGAAGTATTAATGCGCTATATTGATGATGATGGAGTTGTTAAAGTATGGCCTGGTAAGGCTAAAAACCGGCTGTTGATTTTACAATATTTGGCAACTAAATTTGAACCAACAAAAAAATATTCTGAGCAGGAAGTGAACCTGATTTTAATGCACTTTGTGTCAGACTATGTTACTAGAAGACGAGACCTAATTGAAAATCATTTTTTAAACAGAACAGATGACGGAAGAGTTTACTGGCTGAATGAAGAAAATGGGGTAAAGGATTAGGATGTAATTTAATATAATTAAGGACAAGTGGCGCATTAACCGCTTGTCCTTTTTGTTTTGGCGAAAAGCTACAAGTTAATTTAGCAGCCTTTGTAGTAAAATTTAATTTGTGTAATGATAACTGCAATATAAAATAATCTAGGAAGACTAAAAGGAGTATGTTTATAACTTCAAGTAATAAAATTATGAAATTTAATTGACCGGCATATAAAAATAACATATAATTTTAATAATTATTATACATTGAAGACTATTAGTAAACTGACTGTTGCTGCTAAGCTGAGAATCTATTTGAAATTGAAACTAGCTGAATTTGGATTACATCTTTTAGGCGATAAGTTTAGACTATTTCAAAAATGTTAGGTAATATTCACGGAGATTTCTATATGAAAAAAAAGTTTTATGCGCTCTACAAGATTTTTCTTATTAATGCTTTTAGCAACAAAATTGCACTAATGTTTAACATTGTCTTCCCAGTTATATATTTTGCTATATCTAACGCTCTGGTCTTGATTAATAACTATACTGTCAGTAAGACTAAACTAATTAGCGGCAGTGCATACTATTTTGCCTATATTGCTTTAACAACTGTTCTAAACTCAGTGATTCTGGCAATGGTTGAGTATCGTGACTACGGCTATTATAAAGTTATTTACATGGTAACCAATTCAAAATATATAGTACTGATTAGTCAATTTTTATCGCAATGGACGTTTTTAATAATAGAATTATTTCTATTTAACTTAATTACCGCACTAATGTTTAAGTCCTTTGCCTATCTGGGTTATTTACTGTTAACCACTATCATAGCTGCGACTGTGTTGGTTTTGCCTTTAACTATGGGATTGTATTTTTTGTTAACAACAAAATTAAAATTGCAAACTTACAATATTGTCATTACATTGATTATTTTGGCTTCATTCATGGTGTCAGCTGTTGAAGCAAAAAACAAAATATTAAATTTGTTATTGCTATGTACACCTGTTAAATACCTAATGAAGGGGTATGAAGTAATAATGCAAATGATGTTTTCTAGAGTAAATTGGGCAACCCTTGCTAATTTATTGCTCGTTATTCTAATTTATGTCGTATTTGGGATGATTTTTATTGCGAAACAAAATATTTCTACAATTTTTGAAAAATAGTTGTAAGGAGACAATATGGAAATTAAGCATTTGAACTTTTCTTATAAAAGTAAAGAAATCTTTGCCGATTTTAACGCAAAATTTATTGGCGATCAGTTAAATGTAATCATTGGCGGTAATGGTGCTGGTAAAACGACTTTACTTAATCTAATTTACGGCTTTATTGATCGTCCTGCTACAGCTATGATAGGTTTTCCTTCTATGCCTAATATTATTTATAAATTTCAAAACATGTCTTTCTTTGATGAACTGACAGTAAAACAAGTAATAAATTTTTTTAAATCGATGAATGATCATACTGTTGCAGTCACTAATGCACAAGTTAGTTTTTATAATGAGATCATAAAGGAATTAATAAATACTAAACTAAGGTCTTTGTCCGGTGGGGAATACCAATCTGTTATGGTTTATTGTACTAGCATAATGGAACGGGAATTATATTTATTCGATGAACCTCTTAGTGGAATTGACAGTTATATTGAAAATTTAATTCTAGACTTAATTGTATCTTTAGTTGTTGAGAAAAAGAAAAAAGTTATTATGACTTTACACCAGTTGGATAAATTAAATTCCATGCAGGCGCATATTGTATTCGTTGGCAACAAAAAATGTGTTTTTCAAGGTAATCTTAGCCAAATGTTACAAGCTGCGGATACAGATGATATTGATATTGCCTTTAAGAAGATGCGATCAGGCAATATATTGTTAAAGCAAGAGTAACTATCCTTTTGATTTATAAGAGGTAATAAAACTGATTAAGCTGAACAGACTATTTTGGTTTGCATGGTGTATTAATCAGCAATGCATTACTATATATTAACAAATAGAACTAAGAAGCTAATAACTACTTGGTTCTTTTTTTGTTAATTAAGAAGTGAAATAAGTCCGTGATAGCAGCTTTGGTGAATTAGTTGAGCGACTTTAGCTGGAGCAACCTTGGGATGTTTGGCCCACCATTTTTGTGTTTCTAATAAACTGACAAAATAAAGACTGGCAAAGTATTCTAAAATATCGGGAGCAATTTTTTCCTTTTGTAATATCTGCCTGATTTCTTTTTTAACATTATTTTCGATTTCGCGACTGGGATTAAATGTTGCAGTTTTGATGCTAAGCAAAAGCGGCAGAAATTTAATTTGTGGCGCTATATCATTCAGTGCAGCAATAGTTCTGGTCATGTTGTCTTTAGGTTTAAGATCAAGTGAGTTGCGCAAACCGGCTACAAACGGAATCATATACCGGTTAATAGAAAAGCGCAGCAATTCATCTTTATTGTCGAAACAAATGTAAAAAGTTGTTCTGGCCACTTTAGTTTTTTTGGTGATATCTGTGATTGTGATTTGTTCATAATCTTTATCACTTAACAAGCTAAATAACGCGTTACTTAGGCGTAACTCTAAACTGGGATTTTGCTTTTCCATTAAGTAATGCCTTCTTCTGACTCGACAAAATTTAAATATTTGTCATTACACCTTAACTAAGGAATCGTTATGCTAATTTTAGCAAATTTATAAGTGATGGAGGTAAAAACTAAATGGTGAATAGAGTAAAAGAAGTATTAGGAATTGAAAAGCCCGTAATTCAGGGTGCAATGGCGTTTACTTCGCTTTCTCCTTTAGTATCTGCGGTCTCAAATGCTGGTGGTTTGGGCGTATTGGGCTTAGGTTATATGCCTAAAGATGCCAGCATTGCAGAAATTAACCAGACTAAAAAATTAACTGAAAAACCGTTTGCCGTTAACGCAATCATGCAGGACGGAATTGTTCAGCAAGCAGATGAAGTGTTGACAGCAACTAAACCGCCGGTAGTTTATGCTGATGCTATGCGGCTTAATGGTGCTTTGTGCCAAAAATATTTTCCCCGCTGGCATAAACTGAGCATGAAAATAATTGTCAAGGCCAGTTATTTGGCCGATGCAGTCACTGCAGAAAAAGCGGGAGCTGATTTGGTAGTCGTCAAAGGCTGGGAAGGTGGCGGCCATGTCTCTTTTGAGTCCACAATGGCTTTAGTGCCACAAGTGGTAGCAGCAGTTAATATCCCAGTAGTAGCTGCAGGTGGTATTGTAGATGGCCACAGTGGTGCTGCAGCATTTGCTTTAGGAGCCGAAGGGATAGAAATGGGCACTGCTTTTTTAGTAGCAGATGAGTTACCGATTAATGATAAAGCAAAACAAGCAATTATTGCTGCAGGAGATATGGCTACTGCTGAAGTTTCTTATGCTAATGACGCGCCTTTTAGAATGATTGCTAATAACCTTTCTGATCAAATCAAAGACTTAGAAGTTACTCATCTGAAGGCTGAAGCTGCCCAAAAAGAAGCTGGTCTTGATGCTAAAACTATCAAAATGGGGATGTATCAAGGTGATACGCAAAATGGCGCAATTATGGTTGGTCAAGATTTGAGCCTAATTAAAGAATCAAAACCCGTTAAACAAATTATTGCGGATGTGTTACAAGATACTGAAAACGTTCTGCAATCATTGCAAAATGTAGAGCTATAGATTAAGTGCTAATTGTCCCCTGCAAAAATAAGGAAATGATTGCGGCACAAGGTGATGCTGTCAGGCGTCATGCGAATTTAATAAAGATAACGATTAAGAACTATTACTTTGAAAATTGGTAATTCTCTTTTTGCAACAATTTTATGCTAAAGTATAAATGTATGAATAGTTTAGCGATTCCACTAGAATCACAGAAAAAAGCTCTATCCCAACAATAGAGCTTTTTTTGCATGCTAATTATTAAAGAGCCAGTTCTCAATTAGAATCTAGGAAACATTTCAACTTAAGAATTTATATTTTATTTATGACTGCATTGAGGCACCGGAATCTACATCGGTTGCCTTTTTAGTTTCATCAGGAACCAGTTTCTGTCCCGTTTGTTTTAGGTACCAGTTAATGATTGGTAATAAATCAACAATCCATTCAGTCACGCCAGCATATTGATCATTTTTGTCAATCATATTCTTAAAAGAGGCAACCATATATTCGTTATCACTTGGTTTAATAAGTTTATAGGTTTTGCCAGTTTTGGCGTAATCCATTATTTCTTGAACATGAGGCATTGAAGTCTTTTTGTGAACTTCAGATAAAGTTTGGCCAAGTTTTTCAGGCCAACGTGGTGAAAGTAACATCTCCTTAGGGATTTCATTATTGCAATAGACATAACGATCGTCTTTGTCAATAGTAATTAACTCGAGTGGCAGGCAGTTGAGTAATGCATCAATTTGGTCAACTGTTAATAATCCTTGATCTAATTCTACATAATCTGTACCCTTAGCAGCATTAACTTTTTTAGCTGTTTCGGTAATCCAGGCACTGGTAGCTTCTTCTGTATGTTTAACCATTTTTGATCTCCTTATTTATTATATAAACCGTTTACAAAAATAGTATATTTTATTTATAATTATAAGTGAAATTAATATCAGTTATTAATAATAGAAATAACTTATAAGGAAAAAGATATGGATATAAAAAAACTTGTTACTTTTGTTAATTTAGTTGAAACAAAAAATTTTACCAAAACTGCTAAGGCAATTCATGCCACCCAGCCAACTGTCACACACGATATTAATGCTATTGAAGATGAGATTGGCGTCAAACTATTTAATCGCAACAAGCGCTATGTTAATGTTACGAAAAGTGGTGAAGTTTTTTATCAAAAAATAAGGCCATTAATTAATAACTATAATTCTGCAGTACAGGAGATTCAGGAAAAAGATAAAAAAGAAAGAATGCAAATAAATTTTGGCTATTCATATAATCCTTTTAATGATAAATATATTCCCCTTTGGCTAAGTCAATTTCAAAAAAAGTTTCCTCTAGTTAAATTTGTACTGGTAAATTTGAATCGCAACGAATTAAAGCAGCAATTGGTGTCTAACAATTTGGATGTTATGCTGACAACTGGATTGGAAGCTGAAGATTTAAATAATATTAAGGTCTATCCAATTGAAACAGAGCCATTCAAAGTAATTGTTCCGCGAAATAACCCTTTGAGTAAAAAAAGTATAATTAAATTGACGGATTTTCAGAGTGAAAAATTACTGTTTTTAGATAACAGATGGGCAGCGACAGATATCATTAATTTACAAAATAAGATTATTCATCTGAATAGAGATTTAAATATTACTTATGCCGCTGAAATATCTTCTTTAAATGTTTTGCTTAAGGCAAATCAAGGTCTGGGATTAGGTCTTTACTGTATTTATCCTGAACTTGACAGCAGCTTAGCCTATGTTCCCCTTGACTGGGAACCGCAAGTTGATTTAGTAGCCATTACACAGAAAAATAATGCGAAAAGAATTGTCTATCAATTTATCAAGTTTATTCAAGATTTTAATTTTGATTTTGAATAGTACAGAATTCTCTTGTTAAAGATGAGATTAGAGAGAAGTGTCTTTACTTTTATATATTAAACGTTTTTGTGAATTAAGTATGAACAAGCTGCTATATCAAGAGTTAACGGAAAAAGCACTTTTGGAGAGATTTTCTTAAAAAACAAGAAAATGTTTTTTCATTACTAGTTTTTTCTGCTAAAAAGTATATATTTGTTAATAGTTAGAAAGCTAAAATTGTAATAAAACATGAAATTAATTACTTAAGATTAATGAAAGTAGAAGGTCAGAAGAATGTTTAAGTGGTTTGGTAAGAAACAAGAGAAGCAGGAAGACTTTACGGTCACTGCACCAATTAGTGGCAAACTCGAAAAAATTGAAAAGGTAAACGATCCTGCTTTTGCACAAAAAATGCTGGGAGATGGTTTTGCCATTATTCCTGATGAGGATAAAGTAACCGTTTATGCACCTGTAGCAGGTAAAATTGAGGCTCTTCCCAAGACAAAGCATGCCGTAGGTATAAAAACTGCACAAGGTGTCGAAATTCTTATTCATATTGGGATTGATACTGTGAACTTAAAAGGAGAAGGCTTTGAAGTGATGGTAAACCAAGATGACGAGGTAACTCAAGGTCAAAAATTAGAAGTATTTGATAAGAACGTAGTAACGGATAACAATTTAGACCCTACTGTCATTGTTGTGTTCACCAGTGGATATGAAAAAGAAATCAAACTGAACCAGGATGATGGTGCAGAAGTTAAGGCTAATGATTTACTTATTGGCTAGATGTTTTTGACAAACAAAAATAGATTCGATTTTCAAAGATAATACCTCCAAATTTAGGACAAATTTGGAGGTATTTTTGCGTTAATCTATATTAACAAGGCCAGTGATTCATAAGGATACAACTCTAAAGTTTTTGGTACTTCCTGTAAGTTTTTATGATAATTGCTAATCAATGTTTGTGCTTGTCGTTCCTGATAAGCGTTAGGCAAGCTATAAGTAATTTTTTTACCATAAAAGTTATTAATTACCAGTAAGGTTTGCCCGTGATAAAGTCTGCAATAAGCAAAAATTTGTGGATGATCCAAGTCAAGCGGTTCGTAACTTCCCTTGGCGATAATGGGATAATGTTTTCTCAAGTAAATCAGTTTTTGATAATAAGGGAAAATCTCACCATGATCCAATTCAGCTGCAACATTAATTTTATCTTGATCTTTAGGCCTAAGCCAAGGAGTTCCTGTAGTAAAACCGGCATTAGCAGTATCATCCCAGTGCATTGGGGTTCTACTATTATCACGAGATTTAGCCTGAATAATTGCCAAAGCCTTTGCATCACTTATGCCTTCTTTTTTAAGCTCGTCATAAGCGTTAAGCGTTTCTACATCCACATAGTCAGTGATTGTCTGGTAATTAGGATTGATCATGCCAATTTCTTCGCCTTGATAAATATAAGGTGTTCCACGTAATAAATGCATTACGGTAGCCAGCATTTCTGCAGATTTTTCACGAAAATTAACAGGATCACCAAAACGACTTAAGGCCCAAGGCTGATCATGATTGTTCCAAAAGAGAGCATTCCAGCCGCCACCTTGACTCATGCCAATCTGCCACTCGTTAAGAGCGTTTTTTAAAGCGGAAAAGTCAAAAGGTATTCTAGTCCATTTCTGGCCATTTTGGTAATCAACTTTTAGATGATGAAAAGTGAAAACCATTGATAATTCATGATTATCTTTTCTAGTATAAGCAACAGAATTAGCAATAGTAGTTGATGACATTTCCCCGACAGTAATTGTACCTGGCTGCTGACCAAAAGTTTTTTGATTTAATTCTTTTAGATATTGATGCACTATAGGTTGATCAGTATACATTAACTTACTGGCAGTGTTCTGTGGTGCGTCAGTAAGTTTTTCATCTTTGCCAATAACATTAATCACGTCAAAGCGAAAGCCTTTAACACCTTTGTCGCGCCAAAAGTTAACTACTTTAAACAGTTCTTTTCTAACTGCAGGATTGTGCCAGTCCAAATCAGCCTGAGTTTTGTCGTATAAATGAAGATAATATTTACCACTATTTCCAAAAGGTGCCCAAGCTGAGCCACCGAATTTAGATGTCCAATTGTTGGGCATACTGCCATCTGCTTTAGGATTTCTAATGTAGAAAAATTTTTGATAATATTCGTCTCCGGCTAAGGCTTTTTTAAACCAAATGTGGTCAGTAGAACAATGGTTTAAGACCATATCAAGCATCACACCAATATGATTTTGCCTAAGCTTTGTGACTAATTCTTCAAAGTCAGCCATTGTACCAAATAGTGGATCAATACTATAGTAATCAGCAATATCATAACCATTATCATTCTGGGGAGATACAAAAAACGGATTAAACCAAATCATGTCAATGTTTAATTTCTTTAAGTAAGGAATTTTTTGGATAATCCCCCTTAAGTCACCGATCCCGTCACCATTGCTGTCATAAAATGATTTAGGATATATTTGATAAATCACTTTGTCAGCTAAACTCATAATATAAGTCCTCCATTTTGTGCTTTTCTATGTGCGAAGTCTACAAATTTAAATTTATCGGGCCGGTGCTGAGAAATAGTATATTGAAAAAAAGATGTATCTTTTAAATAAGTTAAACTGCGCACTACTACAACTAAGTTAGTATCGGTAAGCTGCAACTGCTTCATTACGTTTTGACTGGCTGGTTCTACGGTAATAGTTTTAGTGGCATAATCAATTTCAAGTCCTAAATCATCTTCAAAATACTGATATAACGAGCTTTGAGCTTGCTTAGCCGAAATTTTAGGTACATATTTTTTTAAAATATAATCTTCATCAACCACAATTGGTTCATTATTGATTAATCGTAAACGGGACACATAAGTTGCAGCAGTTTCTGTTAAGGATAAATGTTTACTAATAGTCAAAGGCACCTGTGTGTCTTTTAATTCCAATATTTTGGTTGCAGCATGCATTTGTTTTTGCTTATTAAGCTCATCAAAGGATTCAATATTAGAGATTGGGAAGGCGATACGCGCTGCATTAATAACTACTGAACCTTTACCTTTTATTTTTTGAATTAGGCCAGCATCTAAGAGTTCATTTAAAGCTTTTCTGATAGTTTCACGTGAAACATTATATAGCTCTGATAGTGCTGGTTCACTTGGCAAGAAATCACCGGCAACATACTGCTCATGCCTAATTTTATTCGTTAAATCTGCCGCAATTTGTAAATATTTAGCTCTCATTATTTGTTATCCACCTTTTAACACTAATCATACCACCTTATGTTAATTTTTAACCTGTCTAGTCTGGAAAATAATACAAAATTATTTATTACAACAATATAATAAGCAATTTGTTGACACCTGTCTATACAAGAACTATAATCTTAAGGAAAGCGTTATCAATATATATGACGACCTTTTATGTGGTAGTTTCATGGAGGCGTAATTATGAGTAATACGATAAAAATACTGGCACCTGTTGCTGGTGAGGTCATTAACCTCGAGGATGTTAATGATCCGGTTTTTTCTCAGAAGAAGTTAGGTGAAGGTTTTGCCGTTAAACCTAGCTCTGGGAAAATTGTCTCGCCTGTAACAGGTAAAGTGATAATGGTGGCCGAAACTAAGCACGCACTTGGATTGCAGACTGCAGACGGTGTGGAAGTTATGCTTCACTTGGGCATAGATACTGTCGAACTTGACGGCAAACCATTTGATTTGCAAGTAGCAGCAAACTCTGAGGTGAAAGCAGGACAGCAATTGGGGACAATGAATCTGCAAGCAATTAAAGATGCTCAAAAAGATAATACCGTCATCTTGGCAATTACTAATACTCAAGATGTTCTAGCTGGCATTGACCTTGCTCTGGGTACTAAAGCTGCTGGCGAATCAGCTGCTACTATTACTTTAAAACAGACTAAAGCAGCACCAGCTGCAGCTAACAAAAAAGAAAATAAATACCAAACTACGGCGCATGAAATTGTTAAGGCTGTTGGTGGTGCCGATAATGTTAAAAACGTTATGCACTGTTTTACTCGTCTGCGGTTTACTTTAAACGATAATAGTATTCCGAATGATGATGAAGTTAACAACATTAAAGGAGTAATAGACGTTACTCGTGCTAATAACCAATATCAAATAGTAATTGGGCAAACGGTAGAGGACGTTTATGACGAGCTAATTAAACTACTTGGGCCTGAATATGCTGGGCAAGGAGAAGCTGCACCTGCAACTCCGGCTCCAGAGGCTAACCAATCTATTGGTGGCAAGATTAAAAATGGCTTCTTCCAGTTAATAGGCGTAATTACCGGCTCTATGATGCCTGTGATTGGTTTGCTGGCAGCCAGTGGTATGTTAAAAGGTATTCTTAACATTTTAACTAACTTTTGCCACATGTCTACGGCTTCGCCAACTTACACCATTATCAATGCGATGGGGGATGCGTCGTTTTACTTCCTACCTTTAATCGTTGGCTTTACTGCTGCTCAAAGATTAGGCTCTAACCCGGTAGTTGTTTCTATTATCGGCGGCTTTCTGATTTACCCTGATTTAGTAAAAATTTATGCTAGCGGTAAATTCAGTTACTACTTAGCTGGCGTTGGTATTAATGCTAACTTCTTTGGTATTCCAATTCATATTCCACAATATACTTATTCAATTTTCCCAATGATTTTTGCGGCTTGGATGGCTGCTAAGATTGAACCGTGGATTAAAAAGTGGATGCCAGTCACATTAAGACAAATTTTTACTCCGCTAGTAGAAATCTTTCTAGTAGGGATGACGGTCTTAATTATTGTAGGGCCCGTAATTTCGTTTATTTCTACGGGAATTGCCAAAGTATTGCAATGGCTCTTAACTGTCAACACTGCACTTTCCGGTCTAATCATCGGTGGTCTTTACCAGATACTGGTTATCTTCGGACTGCACTGGGCAGTAGTGCCAATTATTGCGAATGATATTGCTGCAACGGGACATAGTATCTTAAACGGTATCGTTTCAGTAACGATGATTGCCCAAGGTGCCGGCGCCCTTGCAGTTTGGTTTAAGACCAAGCACAATCCTGACCTAAAGGGCTTATCTTTAAGTGCTGCTATTTCCGCCGCTGTTGGTATTACTGAACCGGCAATGTACGGTGTTAACTTAAAGTATGGTCGTGTATTCATGACTTCCAGTCTTGGTGCTGCCATTGGTGGTCTGGTAAACGGTCTGCTTAAAGTTGATATGTATGGCTTTACTGGCAGCTTGATCGGCTTTCCATCCTTTGTTCCTAAGGCAGGGCAAGGTAATCCAAACAACCTGTTAAACTTCTGGATTGCTTCTATTGTTACTATTATTGCTGCATTTGCTTTGACTTACTTCTTTGGCTATAAGGAGAATGACGCTGATAGTCCTAAGAATGCTCCCAAGAAGAAGAATTTAGCTGATTTATAATAGGTGTGGTTGCTTAATAGTTTAATTTTTAAAAAATGTTGAATTATCTAAAAGGGTTCTAAAACTAATAGTGATTAGTCAAGAACCCTTTTATAATGCATTTTTGAAATACGCGGTTAAACTATAATAAAATGAACTATTGTGGATGGAGTGATTGAAAATGAAAGTTCTGATAATTGGTGCTCACGGACAGATTGGGCAATTATTGGTAAAAATTTTACAAGAAAGTACGACTTGCCAGGTCATTGCCGGTTTGCGCTCCCATGAGCAGGAAAAAGCCTATCAAGAAAAGGGAATTACTACTGCATTTGTTGATCTAGCAGGACCGCAACGGCAATTGGCAAAAGCCATGCAAACAGTCGATACAGTAGTGTTTGCGGCTGGTTCAGGTGGCAAAACAGGTGCTGATGCAACGATGATGATTGACCTTGATGGAGCGGTCAAAGCAATTAATGCGGCAAAAGAAACTGGCGTTCACCGTTTTATCATGATTAGTGCAATTAAATCTGACGATCGCAGCTTTTGGTCGGATAATACACCAGCAGCAGGACCACAAAATTATTACTATGCAGCAAAATATTATGCTGATCAGTGGTTATTGCACAGTTCACTTGACTACACAATTTTGCGGCCAGTGGCATTGACTAATCAAAAGGGAACGGGAAAGATCAAAGTGGCAAATCATTTTACTGATTCTATTGCAGATATGACAATTACTCGTCAAGATGTGGCCCGAACAGTTGCTGACATTATTTTAACGGGAAAATTACACCAAAAGGAATTTGATATTGCTAATGGCACAGTACCTATTGCACAGGCAATTACAAACTTCCAGTAAAAATATTTTGATCAAAAATTTTAATAGGCTAATAAATTAATGTTTTGTTAACGTGATTTATTAGTCTTTTTACTTTGAGCTAAAACCCAGTAAAAGATGAATGAAAGTAGTATTGCAAATATTGTTGCTTTAAGTCTGCTTAAAAAAATTATTGCGCTTATATTAGTGCATATAGTAAAATCTGCTTATATTGTTATTAGAATAAAGGAGGGAGCTATGCTAAAAGTAGAACATTTAAGTAAGCGTTTTGGTGATTTTCAGGCTCTTAAAGACGTTAACTTTACCATTCAGTCTGGTGAAATCATGGGTTTGATTGGTCAAAATGGCGCGGGGAAAACTACCACTTTTCACAGTATTTTAAATTTTCTTCATTATGATGGAAAAATTACTTGGGAAGACCAGCCCATTACTGAAAAAACTTTTGATACTATCGGCTACTTGCCGGAAGAACGCAGCTTACTACCCAAAATGACTATTGAGCAGCAAATTGTTTATTTGGCGGAGCTAAAAAGCCGCCCTGCAAAAGAGATAAAACCGCAAATTGATGACTGGCTGAAACGCTTTGATGTTCAGGGTAAGAAAAGTGACAAAATAAAAACACTTTCGAAGGGTAATCAGCAGAAAGTGCAGTTAATTTGTACTTTAATTCATCAGCCCAAGTTAATTATTTTGGATGAGCCCTTTAGTGGTTTGGATCCGGTAAATGCAGATTTGCTCAAAAACGCAGTTTTGGATGCTAAAAAGCATAATGCGGCAATTATTTTTTTCAGTCACGATATGTCAAATGTTGAAGAAATCTGCGATAGTTTGATCATGTTGAAAAAGGGACAAGTTGTTTTAAGTGGTACAGTTGACGCTGTTCGTGACTCATTTGGTAAAACAGAAATTTACTGCAAAACTACTAAGTCGCTTGCAGAATTGCAGCAGCTCCCTCACGTTAAAAAAGTGGAAAAGAAAGCGCATGGCCAATATCTTTTGCGAATTGACAATGAAAATAGTGGTGCGGAAGTCTTTGATGCATTGACAAATGGCGAATATGTTGAAGAGTTCCGGCAACAACCACCAACACTTGACGAAATATTTAGAATGGAAGCTGGTGAACAACATGAATAAGTTATGGACCGTAACGCTGCAAACTTATTGGCATCAAGTTAAATCTTGGTCTTTTCTGCTTTTGATTCTGGGCCCGTTTTTCATAATTGGCTGTAGTGCTTTAGGAGGAGCTATCGGTGCTAGTTCTGATTCAGACAGCCAGATTGCAGTTATCAGTTCCAATGAGCAAGTTCGCCAAAACTTTATTAAAAACAATGATAAATATGTTGATGCTAAAATTAAAACCGCTGAATCTGCTAAAAAGGCTGTCAAAAAAGAAAAGATTGATGGTTACCTGGTATTTGGCATGCAAAAAAACCAAGTTAAGGCAATTTATCATGGAGCGTCACCTATTGATGATGAGTTGAAGCCCAAAGTAAAAAGCTATTTACAAGTCTTGCAGAGTCAGCTTAATTTGCAGCAAGCGCAATTAGCGCCACGTCAATTTAAAGCCTTACAGCAGCAGCCAAAATATCGCGAAGTACTCCAGAAAAATCATCAGGGAGATAAATTGGTTAAAATGGTGTCTTTAATTATTGTGATTATGGTCGTTTACATGGTTTTGATGTCCTACAGTAGTATTACAGCTCAAGAAATAGCCTCTGAAAAGGGCACGAAGATTATGGAAATCATTTTTTCCAGTACAACTGCGGCAAAATATTTTTTAGGCAAAATTTTGGGTATTTTCGGCGTAATTTTTACTCAGCTCATCATTTATATTGTTGGCGGCTGGGCAACTTACCGCTGGGCATTGCATGCAAAAATTACGGCTTCTTTCATGCATAACAATCAGGTAGTAATAAATAAAATTCTGGGGAATTTGGTAAATGTCAATCTCATTTTCCTGATTCTTGGTGTAATTATTTATACGATATTGGCAGCTTTTTCAGGAGCTTTAGTAGCCAAGCCTGAAGACTCTTCAAAAGCTGCTCAAAGTACTACAATGCTTTCCCTGATTGCATTTTTCCTGTCATTTGCTCTTATTACTAACCCAGAACAAATTCTGCCGCAAGTATTATCCTATGTGCCATTCTTTTCTTCATTCATGATGCCAATTCGGATAATTAATGGTCATGTGGGTAATATGGAAGTTATTTTGTCGCTGGTAATTTTAATAGTAAGTATTATTGGCATGACAGTATATATTAGTAAAATCTATCAAGGCGTAATTTTACAAACAGAAGATACCAGTTTTTGGAAGAGACTAAAACGAGGGCTGGAATATAGTAAAGCGTAAATAATAAAAAAGACTAGGATGAAAAAATTCTAGTCTTTTTTGAAATTTAAACTTGATGTATAATAAAATACTATTTAAGACAAATATTGTATTTTTATGATTAATCTTTAGTGGATATCATTTGAATACATTTAAACTTTGTATGTCCAATGGCTGGATTTTAGTAACTGAA
>NZ_CAMKZC010000013.1:0-43082 GCF_946477725.1 uncultured Lactobacillus sp.
CCTTTAATTGCGCTACCTTATTCTTGTCAGGATCAAAAATATCAAGGTAGGTAAAGACAGTATTGCCCTCTACTTTGCCTGGATCTTCAACATGGATGTGCTGGGGATCAGTATACATTGACATTACTTTTTGTTCAACGGTCTTGGCATCATCAGATAAATAAATAGCATTATTTAAGGATTTGGACATTTTAGCATTACCATCTAGACCTGGCAAGCGTCCCTCACCTTTTTCCGGAAAGTAGCCTTTAGGTTCTACTAAGACATTGCAGTTATAGACACGATTAAAAGTCCGCACAATTTCACGTGCTTGCTCTAACATGGGCTCTTGGTCATCTCCAACGGGTACCAAAGTTGCCTTAAAGGCTGTGATATCAGCTGCCTGTGATACTGGATAATTTAAGAAACCCACGGGAATGGAATCGTTAAAACCTTTTTGCTTGATCTCAGCTTTAACAGTTGGATTACGCTCTAAGCGGCTGACTGTGACTAAGTCCATATAATAGGCTGTCAGTTCAAACAAGGCGGGTATTTGGGATTGAACGAAAACGGTTGAAACTTGAGGATCTATCCCCACTGCTAAATAGTCTAATGCTACTTGAATTAAACTTTTTTGAATCTTTTCAGGATTACGGGCATTATCAGTTAAAGCCTGGGTATCAGCAATCATGATAAATGGGTGATATTCACCCGAATTTTGCAATTTTACCCTATTCTTTAATGAACCAATGTAATGACCTACATGCAACTTTCCCGTTGGTCGATCACCTGTCAGGATAATTTTCTTTTTCAATTTAGTTTTCCTTCCTTAAATAATTAAAATCTTTTTAATATAATAATTTATAATAATTCTACCAAAAATCAAGCAATGATTAAACACGGAGGAAAAAATGTGCAATCAATTTCAACTGCCAAGTTTGGCCGAAATTAAAAAATACTTAGCAAACGACTTAAACTTGCCTTTAATAGAACCAGCAAGTAACTTACCCCAAAACCAGAACATTTTCCCACAAGGAATTGCTCCTGTACTAGTATATTCGGATAAGCAATTACAGTTACTGCCTAAATCCTGGGGTTATCCCAGTCCATTCGACCACAAACAAGTGGTTTTTAATGCCCGGGTTGAACGCTTCTTTGAAGAAAAAAGATCAATGTGGGATTCTTCTTTTGCCAAATCTCGCTGCATTATTGTTGCCAAGCAATTTTTTGAATCCAGTCATGAAACCTATCTGGGGGAAAATAACCATCATTATCATGAACGCTTCAGTTTTAAAAATGCTAATGCCGCACTGACATTAATAGCCGGAATCTATCAAAAAGATCATTTTTCAATGGTTACTACTAAACCTAACGCGTCCTATGCCCCAATCCATGACCGTATGCCTTTAGTTATTCAGGCAGATGAGTTGCGCCAATGGCTGTTTCAAAACTTCTCGTCTTTAGTTGATCGCAGCCAGTTGGAGCTTGATTCTGTCAAAATGCCCCATAGAAAGTAATTACTCTTAAATTTTTCGATCACTTATTATTACGCAAATAAAGCTAAAACACGCGAAAATATTAAGGGCTTTAGCTACATTTTATCTAGCCAGTTTTAAAAATCAAAAAACAAAACTTGGTTTTGCAAACGAAACATGGTAAACTGTTTGAGTAATGCGGGTATAGTTTAATGGTAAAATGTTAGCTTCCCAAGCTGAAGATGCGGGTTCGATTCACGCTATCCGCTTAATTAAAAGGCAATGGCTTCAAAAGTCATTGCCTTTTTCATTGCCTAATTATTAGTTTTTAAGGATAGCAATTACTCTCAACAATATACTATTGTTATATAAAGTCTCAATATAAACTGTTATTTTTACTTTTAAAATGGTATTATTACCTTATCTTTTTATTTTATTTCTTTAATTTGTGAAAGGTTTAATTATGGTTTAACAATGAATTCTAAATCCAACTGCCGCCATCGGGGCAAATTATTATTTACTAGTGTAGCTGCTGCTACTTTGGGCTTAATTATTATGTCTCCTGATATGGCTAAAGCTGATACTTTAGTTGATTCTGCTGCCGCTAAAAAGCAAGTAGCTCAAAGCAGCTCCCTACCGGCTAGCAATAATAATCAGACAGCAGCTTCAACTGATAGTGCTGTTGCTAATAACAATCCAGCAAGTCGTACTTCTGAAGCTGCGGCTAGCAATGTAGCGCAGCCCTCAACTTCTCCTAGCAGTGAGGCTCAAGACGCTAATGAACTGCCAGCTGTGGGCGAAGAAGCTAAAGGAATTACCCCGCGGTCCGTTTTGACAATCTCCTGGAGCGGAATTAATGTAACTTTGGATACTGCTACTGATATATTAACTATACCAGGTGGTACGGTGACTAATCCTTTGGCTATTTTTCAGATTTTTGAAAAATATTATTATGATTATAAATCTCTTAAGAAAATCAAGATTACAGGGCCATTGAAGATTATTGGTAATGCTGGTTATATGTTTGAAGTGCTTAGTGGCCTAACTGAAATTGAGGGTTTTAATCAAGTTGATACTTCTGAAGTTACTAATATGTATGCTATGTTTCTTGGCTGTCCAAATTTAAGTTCTTTAGATTTAAGCAGTTTTAATACTACTAAAGTTACTAATATGAGATACATGTTTTATCAATGTTATAGTTTAACCAGTCTAGACTTACACAGTTTTGATACCTCTAGTGTTACTGGTATGAACTGTATGTTTTATAATTGTTCCAAATTATCCAGTTTAGACTTAAGCAATTTTGATACTGCTAAAGTTACTGATATGACAAGAATGTTTTTTGGTTGTCAAAGCTTAAAAACTTTAAATATCAGTAGTTTCCAAATGGCTCAGGTGACTAGTAAAAGTGAAATGTTAAAAAGTCTACCTAATTTGTCAACCTTAGTTCTGGGTCCTAATAATTATTTGCTGGGAACTGACCTTGATGCAACTGGCGTTTGGTTGAATGTGGGCAATGGTACAGTAGATAAACCGCAGGGAAATAAGAGCTGGACTTCTAGTCAATTAATGAGTAACTATTCCGGGAGCAGAGACCAAGATACGTATGTCAGGTTAGGCGGAGCAGTTACAGTCCACTACCGTGATGAAACTGGTGCAACACTGGCTCCAGATCAAATTTTAAGTGGAAAAATCGGTGACTCTTATAGCAGCGAACCCCAAGATATTGCTGGTTATGTGGTAAAAACCACTCCTGCAAATGCTAAAGGAACTTATACAGATAAAGTCCAGGAAGTCACTTATGTTTACACCAATCAGGTTAAAGTGCTGGTCCATTACGTTGATCAGGACGGCAAGCCAATTGCTGGTGTAACCGATGAAACTCTCACGGGTACCATTGGTGACCCCTATCCGGACAGTGCTGTTAAAGATATCAAAGGTTATACTTTGAAAACAAAGCCAACTGGCAAGTTCTCCAGTACGGAAACCGAAGTCACCTATGTTTACGCTAAATTAGTCACAGTCATAGCTCATTATGTTGACCAGGATGGTAAGCCGATTGCCGCTGATGAAACTTTGAATGGCAAGATTGGTGACCCATATCCGGACAGTGCTGTTAAAGATATCTCGGGTTATACTTTGAAAACTAAGCCGACAGGCAAGTTCTCTGGTACTGAAACGGAAGTCACCTATATTTACGCTAAATTAGTCACGGTCATAGCTCATTACGTTGACCAGAACGGCAAGCCGGTTGCCGAAGATGAAACTTTGAATGGCAAGATTGGTGACCCATATCCGGACAGTGCTGTTAAAGATATCTCGGGTTATACTTTGAAGACTAAACCGACAGGCAAGTTCTCCAGCACGGAAACCGAAGTCACCTATATTTACGCTAAATTAGTCACGGCCATAGCTCATTATGTTGACCAGGATGGTAAGCCAATTGCCGGTGTAACCGATGAACATCTAACAGGTGCTATTGGTGACCCTTATCCGGACAGTGCTGTTAAAGCCATCCCGGGTTATACTTTGAAAACTAAGCCAACTGGCAAATTCTCTGGCACGGAAACGGAAGTCACCTATGTTTACACTAAAAATGCCTCGGTTAACCCTGGCGGTACTGCTGGCAGGCAACCAATTTTGGGTGGCTCCGTTACGGTTCACTATCAAGATGAAACCGGCAAGCAACTTGCACCTGATCAGATTTTAACCGGTAATGTCGGTGAAGGTTACCTTACGCAAGAAGTAGCTCTGGCTGGCTATAAGCTGACCCAAAGACCAGCTAATGCGACTGGCTTTTATACCGCCAATCCGCAAAGTGTCACTTATATTTACACTAAAAATGTCACAGGACAAGCTGCAGTCAGGAGAACTGTTTTTCATAATTCCTACCTGTACGACCAAAATGGCGGCCGTAAAACGGGCAAATACCTGATGGGCAAGACCATTTGGACCTATGGCACTAAAGTTATTCAGGGCAAGAAGTATTACGATTTAGGCCAGGACAACTATGTTAAGGCTACTAATGTTTCCGGCGTTAAGCGCAAGCTAAGACGCAACAGCTATATTTACAGTAAAACGGCTAAAAAGCTGCAGCGAAAAGCTTTAAAGAGGGGACAAAAAGTAAGAACCTATGGCGCAGCCGTTAAGATCCACCGGAAGTTATACTATATCGTAGGGAAAAACCAATACGTCAAAAAGAGTAACTTTTAATAAATATTACAAGTAAAAAATAAGAGTTAGGAAATTCTCCTGACTCTTATTTTTTAAGTCATAATTATTAAGATAATGCCGTTTAGCACCGCTAAATAAATTGGCATCCATAAAGTTTGAGTATAAAGGTAAGACCAAGCAAAAAGTCCACCGAGTACAACGTTAATTACTAATAGGAACAGTGAATTTTGCCAATTAAGTAAGCTGAACAAGATACCAGAAGTAAGTATGCCCAGAATTGCTGTTAAGACAGTGTTGCTTCTAAACGCATAATTAAACAAAAACCCAGTAATTAAAAATTCTTGCAGGATTGGCAAAACTATCCCTATTGCAGCTAGTAAAAACCAGTAGGTTAAACTTGCTTCATGGTGCAAATAAGCAACTTGAAAATTATATAATTTTAATCTGCCGTAGGATTGGAGCCAGGAAACACTAATACGTAAAGCCGTTACTACAGCAGTCAAACCAATTATTAAGCCAAAATTGTTCAGCCAGGAGCCCCCAAAACTACGGTCAAAAAAGCGTTGTTCTCTATTAAAACGATAAACAAAAAACAATGAAACCATCAACGAGATAGTTGCAAATAAGATTAAATCCCAAATATGAATCGGTGAATTAGCAGTAACTAGCTTAATCACACCGACAACCATCAAATAGCTAATAAAATAAACAAAATAGCGTATAATGTTGCCTTGCCTCGATGCTGGTGTATTCACAAAAATTACCTCTATACTATTATGTACCTTACAAGTTCCATATTATAGCAAAAAAAGCAACCTATATAAAATATCAAGAAAAATTTTCTCAATCGACACTGATATTGTTGATATCTTCTAGCGCAATTTTTTGGCCAGCAACAATAATACCATCATCACTATAGCCACTGACAAAACCAACTATATCGGCGGGCAGCTGATCATCACTGTTCATGACCTTAACTTGCAGGTGAACCATGCGGTGATTACCATACGCCTTAAGGAGTTGCAGGCTTATTTCTTCCATACTCATAGTTTGTTTAGCGGGATGCTTCACGCTGCGCTTTTGCTTATCTTTATTAATTGCCATTGTATGATCGCTTAAAAAGAAACCTTGCCACTTTTTCATTTTGCGATCTTGATAGTTTTTAAAAAAGTCTGTGACAATTTTATCAAAATCATTCATATGCATTTCCGCCATTATGCCCGCCAACTAAACTACTGCGCCTGATTGCTGTTGCACCTTTAGCCAAGCTCGATGCCTTGACCAAACTGGTAAAGCCATATTTCTTTCTGATTCTATCAATAGTTATATTTATAGTCCGTTTTTTTATCTGCTCAGAAGCTGGAACAAAAAAGGTCAATTGCTGGCAGGTATCCGGCTCTAAACGACTGCAGTTAACCCCTAAAGCACGGACTGTTTCGCCATGCCAATTTTTACGAAAAAGTGCCAGTACTTCTTGCACTAACAAGTCATTATCATTGGTCGGACAAATTTTTTGCTGCACATTAAAGCCCTTGCGCCTGCCATCTTGTTCATACCTGGAAAAGCCGACAAATAAACTAATGCAGCCAGCTTGCAAGCGGTGTGCCCGTATTCTGGCACCTACCTGCTCGCCAATTTCACGTAAGACTATCTCAATCTCCCGCTGATCTGTATAGTCACGGTTTAAAATCTGAGAATTACCGTAATTTTTCATTATGGAAAAATATTTTTCGCTAATAATGCTGCGATCCACCCCCCAGCTGATTGCAAATAACTGCTCACCAATCACGCCAAATTCTTTTTTTAAGATTGCTGGATCAGTATGTGCCAATTCATACATATTATTAATATGTAACCGACGCAAACGGACAGCTATTCTTTTGCCAATCCCCCAAACATCTTCCAGATCTTTAATTTGCCAAATAGTATCAGGTACATCAATATAATGCCAATAATCAATCATTGAACAACGGTGTTTAGCAGAAATATCCATGGCTAATTTGGCTAGCAATGGATTTTCTCCTATTCCGCAAGTAGTGTAAAGTCCAATTTTTGATTTGATTTCTACCTGAATTTTGCGTGCTACCAGATACGGATCGTTGCCAAACAAACGCCATGACTTAGTCATATCAATCATGCTTTCATCAATAGAATAGACATGGATATCCTCATCAGCAGCATACTTTTGAAAAATTGCCAATACCTGCATGCTGCGCTTGATATATAAATTCATATGAGGTTCTACTAAAATCAAATCCGGCGCTTCTTTTTTCGTGGGTAAATCACGTACCCGCATGACGTTAGTCAACCCATATTTCTTTTTCGCTAATGGTGAAGCCGCCATAATTAGCCCCGAGCCGTAATTTGTATGTGGCTGATGCGAAACTACTGCCAACACAGCTTTCATTGGGTTTAGACCTAATTGAAGTGCCTCACAACTAGCAAAGAATGATTTGTTATCAATCATAAAAATTAACCGGTGTGGTTCATAACGGTAATCATACATTGCTTTCACTTCCTATTGCAAACTTACGTTCGCTAAAATAAATTATACAAACACAAGTTCGAATAATCAAGCAAAAATTTATTCAATTGCCGCAATAGTAACCTGATACTCACCGGCAGGTGCTGCAACACTTACAGTTTGACCAGCTTCTTTTTTCATAATTGCTTGACCCAGAGGTGAGTCAAACGCAACTTTTCCTGCAGCAATATCAGCTTCCATGCGACCGACAACCTGGTATGTTTCAGTTTCTGGGTCGTCAGCAAACTTTAGTGTGACCGTCTTGCCTAAATCTACTTTACCATCGGCCTTTTTTTCGATAATTTCGGCATATTTCAACTGTTTTTCCAGATAACGCAGACGACTTTGAAGGTGGCCTAAATCACGCTTGGCCTCCGTATATTCGGTATTTTCCGATAAGTCGCCTAAAGAGCGGGCTTCCTGTAAAATTTTAATTCTTCTGGGTCTATCCTTTTTTAAACTGGCTATTTCATCTTTAATTTTTTGGTAACCCTTGGGCGTCATTTTTTGATAATAAACCAAAATATTCTCTCCTAATTATTTTCTTAAAAATATTATCCACAAGCTATAAATACCAATTTCAAAGTATCTAAGCTAATTGTTTAGCACTCTAAAAATAATAGTGCTAATTATTTCCTTTTTATTAATCTGCATACTATAATAATAATTGTAAGGAAGAAATGAAAGTCTTCTGATACAAATATATAAATTTCGAAAGGAAGTTTTTTACTATGGCAAATGATATGATGAATCGGCACAATGACCTATTTGATGCGATGAACGATTGGTTTGATCTTCCGAGAAAATTTTTTGACGATAACGAAGTAGCAAAATTAATGCAATCAGATGTTGTTGAAAACGACAAAGAATACGTAATTAAAGTTGACATGCCTGGAATGGACAAGGACAAAATTCACCTAAATTATAATAATGGTATTTTGAGCGTATCCGGCTCAAGAAAATCATTTAAGGATATGTCTAAGGATAACAGTATCATCCACCGTGAAAGAAGTGAAGGCCACATTTCACGCAGCTTCAGATTACCAAATGTAGTTGCAAGTGATATTCACGCAAAGTATGATAACGGCGTATTGACTATTACCTTGCCAAAGCAGCAAGCTGGTGCAAATGATAACTCAATCCAAATTGATTAACTTATTACCACATTGCATAAGTTTTAAATAAATTACCAATACAATTCTCTAAAGCGAGTTCAGCTATTGAACTCGCTTTTATTTTAGCTTAAAATATATAGTAATTTAAAAATAGATTAAAAAAGGAGAATTTATTTTATGGCTCATAAATTAACTGTCCAAGAGTTGGAAGAATTTGCCGCAAACTTTAATGAAAAACCACAAAATCAAGTTGTTGCCCGAGCAGCTCAAAAAAGTGGTGTTTTAACAGCTGCTTACAATGAACGCGTTCAAGGTGAATTGACCCGTGTGTTTTCAACCGAACTTGATACAGAAAATGTTACTAATCAACGCCAATCAGGTCGTTGCTGGGAATTTGCTACTTTAAACATTTTACGCCACAATTTTGGTAAAAAATATCACTGCAAGAATTTCACTTTCTCACAAAGCTACAACTTCTTCTGGGATAAAATTGAACGGGCAAATATTTTTTATGACAATATCTTAGACACAGCAGACGAACCACTCGATTCACGTACTGTTAAAGCCCACCTAGATGGTGCAGGCGAAGATGGTGGCCAATTCCACATGGGCGCTGCTTTAATTGAAAAATATGGTGTCGTTCCTTCTTATGCAATGCCTGAGAGTTTCAATACCAATAATACTAATGGCTTTGCCAAAGCTTTGGGTGATAAGCTGAAGAAGGATGCTCTGGTCTTGCGTAAATTAAAGCAGGCCGGTAAAGACGATGAGATCGAAAAAGCCCGTAAGCAATTCTTAAGTGAAGTTTACCAGATGACCGCAATTGCAGTCGGTGAACCACCTAAGAAATTTGATTTGGAATATCGTGATGACGATAAGAAATATCACTTGGATAAAGATTTAACTCCACTGGAATTTCTGCATAAATACATGGGTGACGTTGATTTTAATGACTATGTCGTATTGTCTAACGCCCCGGACCATGAATATGATAAATTATACGGTCTACCTTTTGAAGATAACGTTGAGGGGTCATACCGCATCAAATTCTTAAACGTGCCAATGGAATACTTGGAAACTGCAGCTGTTAACCAGTTAAAAGATGGCGAAGCAGTCTGGTTCGGCAATGATGTTGGTGAACAAAGCGACCGCAAGAAGGGCTATCTTGACAGTGATTTGTACCAACTAAGCGAACTCTTTGGCGTAGACCTTAAGATGTCCAAGGCTGATCGTTTGCGCACTGGTGCAGGCGCTTCTACTCACGCAATGACTTTAGTTGGCGTAGATGAAGACGGTGGACATGTTCGCCAATGGAAGGTTGAAAACTCCTGGGGCGAAAAGAACGGTGACAAAGGATTCTTTGTTATGAACAACGACTGGTTTAAAGATTACGTTTACGAAGTTGTTGTCCACAAGAAATACCTGACACCAGAGCAAGTAGCTATAGCAGAGGGCCCAATTACTGATTTGCCAGCTTGGGATTCACTCGCTTAAGCTGATCTATAACTAATAAAAAGACGAAATTCTATTGTGAATTTCGTCTTTTTTATTACAAATATTAATTAATGTCTAACTACGCAATAATAATTCATCAAACTTTTTAAAGAATAAATTTTTATCTGCTTTAGTCACTAAAGTTATTTCACGACCAGCGGGATCATCTTCCAGACGGCCTGCTGCCAAGCCTTGGGTAATTACTCTTACCTTGTGTTTTTCAGTCGTCAAAACAACTGCGGGATACAGGGCACTAATGACCGTTAAAACGTCCCAGAAGTATAATTGCGCAGTTGGTATTGGCGGATTAACCAGAAGACAATATCCTTGTGCAACTAAATCCATAGCTGGATGTTCACTTAAACTGGCCCAGTGCATTCTTAACTCATCAGTTAAAGGCAGTTCTTCACTGCTTTCAAGACCAATAACCTGCATGGGAATGCTTGATTTCAAAACAGTTTCAAGCGCAAAAGGATCCCAGAAAGCATTCCATTCTTGAGTACCGTCAGCATTAACCTGAACAACATTACCATGACCATCAAGGGAACCACCCATCCAATACAGCTTTTCAATGTTATCCGCAATTTGAGGATTAGTTTCTAGTGCGCGCGCTAAATCCGTTAAAGGACCTGTCATAACTAAAGTTACAGGCTGCTCTGATGTCATAATTTTCTCAACCATATCTAAATGAGCTGGCTTGTCCGCCATCTTGGTAATCACTTTGCCAGAACGATTCAATAACGGCAGATAATTGAAAGAATATGCCGCTTTACGCCAATCTTCCGGAAACTGATTAACGGCGCGAGAATTTGATTTGGCAATTTCCAATTGATCACCGCGCAAGTTAAAGCGGTCTGTCAATTTACGACATACTTCAACAGCCGGATCAACATAGCCATCAGCATCAATTGCGCTGACACCGATCAACTTAATATCCGGCGCTTGCAAAAACAGTAAACAAGCTACCAAATCATCAATATTACCATCATGGTTAAAATAAATTGTTTTCATTAATACTCCCTATTTTGACTTAATATAATTTTGACCATCAGCTGCTGGAGCAACCGATTTTCCGAAGAACAGAACTAAAACTATGATTGTAATTACATAAGGAGCAATCTGCATGTAAACAGCAGGTATGTGGCTGAAGAACGGCAATTGATTGCCGATGATACTAATACTTTGAGCAAAACCAAAGAAAAGCGAAGCCATCATTGCACCTAACGGATTCCATTTACCAAAGATCATGGCCGCCAAAGCCATAAAACCTTGGCCCACAATAGTAGAAACTGAAAAGTTACCAGAAATTGCCTCTGCAAAAACTGCACCGCCAACTCCACCTAAAAAGCCTGATATTAATACTCCAGCATAACGCATGCCATAAACATTAATCCCCAGAGTATCAGCAGCTTGCGGATTTTCACCACATGAGCGCAAGCGCAAGCCAAAGCGGGTTTTATACAAAATCCACCACAATACTACGGACACCACTATTGCCAGCCATGCTGGTGCTGATGTATTTTGAAAGAAAATAGGCCCTATTACAGGAATATCAGCTAAGCCAGGAAAACTAAAATAACCAAAGCTTTGAGTAATGTTTTCAGTTTGCCCTTTATCATAAATAGCTTTAACTAAAAATACTCCTAAAGGCGGTGCCATGAGGTTAAGTACAGTCCCACTGATAATATGGTCAGCATGAAAATTAATGGTGGCAACAGCATGTAGTAATGAAAAGAGCAGACCCACAATTCCACCAATCAATAAGCCAAGCCATGGCGTTGCTTTACCAAAAGTAGAAGCAAAAGTCAGGTTAAACACAATGGCAGAAAAGGCACCGATAGTCATTATTCCTTCTAGTCCAATATTGGTAATACCTGAGTTTTCACTATAAACGCCACCTAAAGCGGTGAAAATCAACGGAGCCGAATAGACAAAAGTTGATGATACAATTAACGCTAAAATCGTAACTAAATTCATTAATTTTGTCCTCCTTGAGTTTTAGTAGAATCCGCCACCGCACTGTCTGAATCCGTATCAGCGGTTTTGGTGTCTCTTTGAATTGCCTGGGCTTTTTTAGTTTTAAATAGTAGTCCAATAACATATTGAATAGCAACAAAGAAAATAATAGCGGCAATAACTATCGAAACGATCTCATAAGGGATACCGGCAATGGTCTGCATCCCTAGACCACCAATTTTTAATATCGAAAACAATAATGAAGCTAGCAAAATACCAACAGCTGTGCCGCCACCAAGAAGGGCAACAGACAAGCCATCCCAGCCAATATCCAAACTAGTCGTCTGGGTAAAGTAGTTTTGATAAGTACCAAGGCCCTGCACAACTCCACCTAAACCGGCAAAACCGCCAGACAGGAGCATCGATAGCATAATATTCTTTTTAGCAGACATTCCGGCATAACGACTAGCTGCAGCATTAGTACCAACCGAACGAATTTCAAAGCCGGTGGTAGTCTTTCTCATTAAATACCAATACAAAAAGACGGCGACTAAAGCAATAAAAATTCCCGCATTAATCCGTGAATCACCAAACATTGAACTAAGCCAGTTAATCTTTAAACTACCGTTAGCAGTAATTGTTTTAGTAGTATCAGTATCAATACGTAATTTCGCTGACATTACCTGCTGCATCAAATATTGACAGGAATAAAGCACAATGTAGTTAATCATAATAGTTGTAATTACTTCGTTAGTCCCAAATTGAGCACGCAGCCAGCCGGCAACACCGGCAACAAGTGCACCGGCAATAATACCGGTAATTACAGCCAGTGGCAGTAAAAATACTTTAGGCATATTGGGATTAGCCAGCACCACCCAGATGGATGACAACCAGCCTGCTTGCGCCTGGCCTGGTAAACCAATATTGAAAAAGCCGGCAGTAGAAGCAATGGCAAATCCAATAGCAGTGAAAATCAGGGGAGTTGCTTCACGAATAGTTTCACCTATACCATTCATATTGCCTAAGGCGCTGGAAAACATTGAAGCATATGCTTGAAACGGGTTGTAACTCCAGACCAGCATGATGATTGCCCCAACTAAAAAGCCTGCCAAAATTGAAATAATTGGTACTAAAATTTTTTTGGTTTTTAGTGTTACTTTAAGCAAGAGCGCTGCCTTCTTTCTTAACGCCAGTCATTAACAATCCTAATTCCTCATCACTCGTGTTTTCCGGTCTGACTTCACCTGAAATACTGCCATTATGAAGGACAATAATCCGATCAGACAATTGCATAATTTCATCAAGTTCGTATGAAATTAACAAAATTGCTTTACCCTGAGCTCTTTCGTTCAAAAGCTGCTTATGAATGTATTCAATCGCACCAACATCAAGTCCGCGTGTCGGCTGAAAAGCAATAACTAAATTACTGTTACGACTTAATTCACGGGCAATAATTACTTTCTGTTGATTTCCACCAGATAAATCACTTACAGGCATTTTTTCACTGGTTGTTCTGATATCAAATTGCTTAATCAATTTTCTAGCATGTTCGTGAATGACATCATAATGCATGACGTTGTGACGTGAAAATGGCTCTTGATAATAAGTTTGCAGAGCTAAATTGTCTGAAACTGAAAAAGGTAAAATCAAGCCATATTTTTGCCGGTCAGCAGGTATATATGAAACACCCTTTTCAGTTATTTGCCGCACCTTGTGATTAGTCATGTCTTCGCCGTCAATTATAATTTTGCCGGCATGAACATGTTGCAAGCCGGTTAAAGCCCTGACAAGTTCATCTTGACCATTACCATCAATACCGGCAACACCCAAAATTTCGCCAGCATGCAAATTAAAAGACATTCCTTTAATTACAGCCACGTTTTGCTTATTTTTCACTTGCAAATTTTCAACCTGCAACATCGTTTTACCAATTTTTGCTACTGGCTTATTAAGCTTCATGTTAACATGACGACCAACCATCAATTCCGCCAAACGATTATTATCGACATTAGCAACAGCAAAAGTTCCTACACTTTGACCAGCACGAATAACAGTGACACGATCAGCAGCTCTCTCAATTTCTTCCAGCTTGTGCGTGATTAAGATAATTGACTTACCCTCTTTAGCCAGTCCACGCAAAATTTGAATAAATTCCGTAATTTCTTGTGGCGTTAAAACAGCAGTAGGCTCATCAAAAATCATAATATCAGCTCCGCGATACAAAACTTTGAGAATTTCCACTCTCTGTTGCTGTGCCACAGTAATCTCACTGATTTTTTTCTGAGGGTCAATATTTAAGTTATAGCGCTCAGATAAGGCCATAATCTGCTTCTCAGCTTTTTTGAAATCTAGTTTAGGTCCCTTGGTTGTTTCATGACCCAAAATAATATTTTCCAAAACTGTAAAGGATTCCATCAACATAAAGTGCTGGTGCACCATACCGATACCTAGGTCTTTGGCAACAGTTGGATTTTTAATATTAACCTTTTTTCCGCGAACTTTGATTGTACCTGAAGTGGGCTGAATCAATCCTGATAGAATGCTCATTAGAGTTGATTTACCAGCACCGTTTTCCCCTAATAACGCCAGAATCTCACCTTTTTTCAAAGTCAGATTAATATCGTTATTAGCTTTAAAGCCATTAAAATCCTTAACAATATGGCGCATTTCTATTACGTTCGTCATATTTTCCATTTTATGTAAATTTCCTTTTTCGTAAAAAACTCTTTGCATAAGTATACACAAAGAGTTTTAATCAATAATTTACTTTAATTTTGCGCTACAGTAATTTTTCCGGCAACTATTTGTTGTTTAGCCTTTTCTACTGCCAGCCATGCCTTTGGTGTAAGGTTGCCTTTAGTAATTGAAACACCATTGCCTTTTAAGGAGTAGACAAGATGCTTTCCTCCTGGAAATTTTCCTTTAGCAGCATCGTCAGCCAAGGATTTAGTTGCAACGTTTAGTCCCTTCAATACTGAAGTTAAAGTAAAGTTAGCCTTTTTACCATCTTTCGTTTTATAGTTACCAAGATTTTTCTGGTCAACATCTACACCAATTACCCAAACCTTGTTACTTTCAGGTTTAGTTTGATTTAGGGCCTTAGCTTCTTGGAAGACTCCGCTACCGGCTGAACCTGCAGCTTGGAATACTACATCACATTTATTAGCATACATTGACTGAGCAATTGATTTAGCTTTATCGTTTGAAGTAAAGTTACCGATATACTGTACGCTGACATTAATCTTTTTATGCTGAGCTTTAGCAGCGTCTTTTACGCCTTGCTTGAAACCAGCTTCAAAAGTATCAATGATAGCTGACTTAGCTCCTCCGATAAAACCAACTTTGTTGGTTTTAGTAGAATAAGCAGCAGCCACACCACCTAAATATGATGATTCATTACTCTTAAAAGTTACTGAAGCCACATTTTTTTGACCAGTAATCACATCGTCAACGATTACAAAATTTTTCTTAGGATTCTTTTTAGCAGCTGCTTTAACCGAATCTTTTAACATATAACCAATACCAAATATTGTTTGGTAACCAGATTTAGCAGCTTGGTTAAAGTTAGGCGTATAGTCAGTAGCACTGCTAGATTGGAAATACTGATAGCCTTTACCTTGCTTGAAATGATGTTCTTTACCATAATCTTTAAAACCGGCCCATGCAGCCTGGTTAAAGGATTGGTCATTAATACCATTGCTATCAGTAATTAAAGCAATACTGTCTTTTTTGTTCTGACTGCTTGTTCCCTGCTTTTTTCCCGAGCAAGCATTCAAAACTAAAGTAAATGATGCCATTAAAAATCCTAATGACAAAAATTTCGTAAATTTCTTACCCATTGATTTTACCCTCCACAAAATACGAACTTTTCATAGTTAATATTATAATAAAATACGCATTAATTCAAGAAATATTTTTTTGTGGTTGATTATAGGTAAAAATGTTGGCGTATTGCGAACTATTTACTTGGATGAATTGGCACTTTGATATTACCCTTAATAATTTCTGTACGAGCTTGACGTGAATATTGCCAAGCTTTTGCACTAATTTGTCCGCGTTTGATCGAAACTCCGTTAGTTTTTAAACCATAAACCAGTTGTTGACCGCCAGGGAATTTCCCGTGATAAGCGCGATTAGAAATGTCCCGTGTAGCTACATTTACACCGGTAATAACTGAAGTCAAAACAAAATTATCCTTTTTACCATCTTTAGACTTGTAGTTACCTAAATGAGACTGGTCGGAATCGACGCCAATAGCCCAAACTTTGTTAGCAGCTGTTCTTGTCTGGTTAATTGATTTAGCCTCTTGGAACAAGCCGTTGCCAGCTAAACCAGAAGCGTGGAAAATGATATCGGCTTTTTTAGCATACATTGACTGGGCAATTGCCTTTTCTTTATCAGCACTCTTAAAGTCGCCCACATATTGGTTTAAGAGTGTAATTTTTTTATGCAATTTTTGCGCCTGATCATGAACGCCTTTGGTAAAACCGGCATCAAATAAATCAATAATATTGCCATGGGCACCGCCAATAAAGCCGATGACATTCGTCTTTGTTTCTGTTGCCGCAACAACACCTGCCAAATAGGAAGCCTGCTCACTCTTGAAGTTGGCAGAAGCTACATTCTTCTGCCCCTTTATTACTTCATCGACAATAACGTAGTTCTTTTTAGGATTCTTTTTAGCAGCAGCCTTGACTGCATCCTTTAAGCTATAGCCAATACCAAAAATTGTCTGGTAGCCGGCTTTACTTGCCTGATCAAAATTAGGCTCAAAATCCGCCGCACTGCCTGATTGAAAATACTGGTAGCCATTGCGCCCGCGATTAAGATTATGATCTTTGCCATATTCCTTAAAGCCTTGCCAAGCAGACTGGTTAAAAGAATTATCATTAACACCCGCAGTATCAGTGATTAGCGCAATTGAGTGCTTGGCACTACTACTTGAATTGCTGGCGCCACCCTGCTTTTTACCTGAACAAGCAGTAAGCGCTAACCCTGCAGCAACCGCTATCGCACTGATGGAAAAGATTTTTTTGATTTTTGACCTCATATTGTACCTCCTGTAAATATCACAATACCTAACATACCATATCTGGTAGTATTGTCAAAAGTAAGCTACAAGATAAAGTGTTGATCTGATAGCATTCCTATTTTTTCATGAAAGCGAAACTGAGCCTTACTCATAATGTTTTGTATACCACAAATAAAAAAGTTAAAATTTTCGTATAGGTGTTAATTAAGTTAATCTGGCGCCATTAAGCAACCTTTGTTCATAAACTAACGTATAATAAAATAAACGGTAAAATGTTCGTCAATGATAAAGGTAATCTAATGAAATTATATAAAGCTTTTTTTAAATCAAAATTAGGAACATTAACGCTTTTAAGCGATGATAACCACCTCTTAGGATTATGGTTTAACGGACAAAAATATTTTGGTGCCGGCTATGATTTGAGTCTTGTCAAAGTCTTTCCCAGTAACCCGATTAAATTGGCCCAAAAATGGCTGACTGACTATTTTGCTGGGCAAAACCCCGACCCGTATACTGTTCCCGTGAAACCTGACGTGTCAGCCTTTAGGCAAAAAGTACTTAAGGAACTGCAAAAGGTGCCTTACGGCGAGCTTGTCACTTATAAAGAATTGGCCAACCGCATGCAAAAGGGGCAAAAGAATAAAGTAAATAAGGCTCGTGCAATTGGCAATGCTGTTGGACACAATCCTATTAGCTTAATCATTCCCTGCCACCGAGTAATTGGCAGTGACGGCTCTTTAACGGGTTATGCTGGAGGTCTCGACCGCAAAAAGACATTATTAAAAATGGAAAATCCCCAAATCAAATTTTCCAGTCAATTAGACTTACTATAAAGCATTTAATATTCGGTTTTAAAGCAAAAAAAGCTGCATGGAGCTCATGCAGCTTAAACATTCCATTCGGACATAAATTCTTGGACATAGTCACGCATAAATTCGGTTCTTTTTTGTGCTTCCTTTTTACCTCCAGCTGTATTCATTAAATCAACTAAGTGAAATAATTTTTCATAGAAATGGTTAATTGTTGTTTCCGTGTGTTTTCGATATTGATCATGACTAACCAGCTTTTGCGGTTTGATTCTGGGGTCATATATAACATTGCCATGGGCACCACCATAAGTAAAAGCCCGCGCAATACCGATTGCACCTAGGCTTTCAATGCGATCAGCATCTTGGACATATTCTCCAGAAACTGGCAGCTGATAATGATGCTCTATATTGGCTGAAAAGGACATATGCTGTATTGTAAATAAAATATCTTTTACTTCTAAAGCAGTAAACCCTGCTTGTGGCAACAATTTTTTAATACTGGCAAGAACCTGATCAGGATCTGCGCAAATCTTTTCATCAATAGTATCATGCAAATATCCAGCCGCCTCGATAATAGCAACCATACGGCTGGCTTTATGTGCAGCAGGATTATCCTGCAAATACATTTTGCTGGCCAAATGCGCTACCCGTTGGCCATGATAAAAATCATGACCAGTTTTTTCATCTTGCAGCTGCTCTTTAACAAATTCTGTTACTTTAGCTAAATCCAAATTAATTTCCTTTCCGCATCCAACTATTAAGCCTGCATTACCTCAAAATACAACTTAATGACGATTTTACCGCTTTTTTACTAAAAAAAGACAGACTACAAATTCATAGCTTTTACTACTTGTTTAATAGTCTATCTCTTTTGATTAATTTAACCAAACCATTTATGTTAGTCACAAAGATTAAGAAAACACTAGCTTTTGAGTTAATTCTTACCAAATATCAATGCTAAATGTTTAATTTCTTATGGGCTGGTTTGAACTTATGGTTTTTAGTTATAGTACCAATGTGATTATAAGTTACTGTCGCTGGTTTAAATTGACTTAAATCTTCCGTCTTAATATAAGTCACAATTAATTCACCATTGGGCACATAGTTATACAGCGGGTAATAATTTTCATAGGTATTAGTACCGTCAACTCTGAATTTAATCGGTGTGCGTCCAATCCAAAAACCCTTATGTTTGCCCTTTGTTTGACCATCTTGCTTCAGGGAAACTGTAAACGTGGCGTCTTCCTTATTACTATATATAATGTTTTCATTAGTTAGCGTTTTACCATATTTATGATCTGATTCACTGTAACCATTATAAGCATTAGCCAAAGAACCATTGTAATCATGAACTACCGCATGTCCCTTTTTAAGTTGGTAACCATATGGGACCTGGCAATATGCGGCTGGGATAATATATTTTCTTTTGCCATCTTTTTCCTTAATATTACTAATAAAATAGCGCGTGCCGTTGATTGTGCCAGCACCTATAAAGACATCCCAGTCATCAATCCCAGGATCAGACTTAGTTCCTATTAATTTTAGTGATTTAAGATCACGATACGCTTCAACATTGTCGCCTGGAATAAAACTAGCGTACCATTTTCTTTTTTTGATGTAATGGACACCAGACTTTTTAGAAAGTTTCTGGAGCTTGTTATAATCCTTAGTTGTCGCAACCGGTAGTGATTTGGCAGCAACGGTTTGAGAGTTTAAACAAGCTAGTGTAGTAATGCCAGCAGTCAATAACACTCCCGCAATTATGATTTTTTTGAATAATTTGGTTTTCTTCATAGCAAATTGACATCCTTTCTGTAAGATACAGTTTGACCTTTTATAATAGATTATTTACCTGACACTATTAGTTATATAATCAATAATAAAATTAAGCAATATAAAAATTAGATAATAATGATTTTTTATTTTCAATTTTTCGATACAATTTTACCGCTAAAACTGATTACGACACTTAATGCAGAATAGTCCTTAAACTATCACAGCAATATTTTGATAAATTACTGATATTAAAAATTAAGCCACTTCCCAGATTTGAACTGGGGACCTCCTCCTTACCACGGCGGTGCTCTACCTTCTGAGCTAAAGTGGCGAATTAAATTCAATAAAAAAGCATTCACTTTCCATAAAGCGAATACTTCAAATAATACTATATCTATTCGTCGTCTGCAATAAATCTTACAGCAGTACCGTAGGCAACCACTGACTGCATGTCGCCACTGATTGAACCAGAGTCAAAACGCATCATCACAATTGCATCTGCGCCCTTATCCTCTGCAGCTTGACGCAGCCTTTCTAAAGCTTGATTGCGAGAATCTTCCAGCATTTTGGTGTAACTGCGAATTTCACCACCAACAACTGATTTTAATCCTGCACCAAAGTTTTTAACAAAATTTTTGGACTGAGTAGTCAGACCAAATACTTCTCCGATAATTTCGTATTTTTTACCAGGTATATTTTCTGTAGTTGTTATTAAAATTTCTTTTTGTGCCATTTTGCCCTCCTAGCAGTATGGTTATACGTTACTAAATTAATAGTATGAAATCCCATAACTTTTTTGTCAAATTAGTCAAATCAGATTTATTATTTTACAAGCAACTTTAGGAGGCATTAAATTAATCTGAGTTAGGTCTTTAACAGCTACCCAATCAGGCTGATAAACATTTGCATTATTAGAGCGTTCTTTTTCTTCTCCACTAATTTCTGGTGCAGCTATAAAGGAAATTTCAGCATAAAAGAAATGTTCATCTTCTTGACTTTTGTATTCAAATAGCTGGTTTAAGGCAGCTGGTTTTAGTTGAATACTTAGTTCTTCATTAATTTCTCTGATTGCGGTTTCAACTGGGGTTTCATTCCCTTTAGCTCCACCTCCCGGAATTACCCAGTAGTCTCGACCATTTTTTAATCTATGAATTAATAAAATCGCATCATTTTCAGAATTATAAAGAATTACACGTGCACGCATATCAACCACTCCTTCCGAAAAAATAATGTTTTCTTATTATACTCTTTTAATTAGAGTTAAAAAAGGGCAGTTGCGAAAATAGCAACTGCCTCTTTTAGATTAATCTTTAATTGTAACTAAAGTATATTTTCTTTTGCCTTTTCTAATAATAACGTATTTACCGTCAAAGGCTTTAGCAGGATCGACCTCAAAGTCAACTGCTTGCTCGCGCTCACCATTAACATAAATTGCTCCGTTAACAACATCTTCTCGTGCCTGACGTTTAGAAGATTCGATTTTGGTGTCAACCAAGAAGTCTACAATATTTTTGTTCTGAGATGTTGATTCGGCTGCAGGTGCACTCTTTAAGCCCTGCTTAATCTGCTTAACTGACAAATCTTTAATATCTCCGGAAAACAAAGCATCTGTGATCATCTCTGCCTCTTTTAATCCTGCTTCGCCGTGAACAAACTTGGTTACTTCCCTTGCAAGTGTCTTTTGTGCTGTCCGCTTCCATGGTTCGGTCTTTACTTGTTCAGCCAGATCATCAATTTCTTCATGACTTAGGAATGTAAAGTACTTCAAATACTTAACCACATCACGATCATCCTGATTAATCCAGAACTGGTAAAATTCGTAAGGGCTGGTTTTTTCAGGATCAAGCCAAACAGCTCCACCAGCTGATTTACCAAACTTGGTGCCATCGGCTTTTAGCATTAACGGAATTGTTAAACCAAATGCCTGTCTGTCTGGCCCCATTAACTTGTGAATTAAATCAATGCCAGCGGTGATATTGCCCCACTGATCACTGCCACCAATTTGCATTTGGACACCATAATTTTTATTTAACTGGTAAAAATCAATGGCTTGTAAAATTTGGTAGGAGAATTCAGTAAAGGAAATACCATTTTCCAAACGACTGGCAACTACATCTTTATTAATCATGTTATTAACTTGGAAGTGCTTGCCATATTCACGCAAGAATTCAATTAAACTTAATTTATCAAGCCATTCAGCGTTATTAACGATTTCAAAGTTGTCAGTGCCAAACAGCTTTTCCATTTGTTTAGTCAGAGCTACCTCGTTTTCATGCAATTTTTCCGCACTAAGAAGCACCCGCTCAGATTTACGCCCAGAAGGATCACCAATTGTTCCGGTACCACCACCAATAACAATCACAGGATGATATCCGGCCAACTGAAATCTTTTTAAGATCATGAAGGGAATAAGATGGCCGATATGTAATGAATCACCCGTGGGATCAGTACCACAATAAAGAGCTAAATCATCGTGTTCTTGTAAATACTTGGTTAAGCCAGCCTCATCAGTTTGCTGGTTAATCGCTCCGCGCCACTTCAAATCTGCTAAAATATCAAAATTTGCCATCTTTTTTCCTCCAATAAAAAAGTCCCCAGATTCATTTAGGAATCTAGGGACGACTAATTACCTTTTCAGCCGTGGTACCACCCACGTTTACACTCAAATTACAAGTGCCTTAACCATGGTCTTTACGGGAACCACCCAACTAGTATTTCGCTACTCTTGACCTGTCTAGCTCACACTAACCGCTAGTTCTCTGAACGCTGAATCAAGGTGCTACTTAAAATTTATTATAATGAATAATACTCATTTTTTCTTAATAAGTCAACACAATTTTATTACTTATAGAAGCCTTTAATCTTTAAGCCATATGCTTTACCTGCTGTCATATCATATTGGATAGCTTCATAGTCAGCTAAAATTTCTTGTTGCTTTTTAGTGAGATATTTTGGATCAATTACTTGTCCTTGCCGGCCAATTAATTCGAAGCCCTTATCGCCTTTAAAGTTAATCGTAATTGCCGGCAATTTCTTATGCACTTCAGTTAACAGCGCTTGGTAAGGGGTAACTTTCGAATCAGTCTGTTCCAGCATCATAGCAATAAAGTCACTCGAGCTGACGAAGTTATTAGCCCTACGCGGCAACCTAGTCTTAGCACCATGTTGACGAGCATACTTGTTTGAGTAAATAAAGTAGCGCGTTGAATGCATTTGTACCGGATACTTAGCAGTATAGTTTTGAGAAATAATGCTTGGATAGTGATCGCCATAAAAGACTAGAGTAATAGGCTTTTGAATTTTATCAATCTGCTTGATAAATTGCTCAACTGCCTTGTCAGTATATTGCGTACCCTTGACATAGGTAGCCATTTGATCACGTACTGCTGGAGACTTGAACAACTCTCCCGAAATCTTACCCATGTATTCGTTGTTGGGGTACCAGTTATTGTATGGCATGTGGTTTTGAATTGATATCAGGTTGATAAACTGGCCGCCATTACGTGAATTGATTTCTTTTAGTCCGTTGGCGTAGGTAGTGAAGTCAGAGTTATAACCGCTCTTACCTAGCTTCTTTTGGTCAATAATTTTATATTTTGAACCAACATAGATAAACTTATCAAACTTAAATCTATGGTAGTCTTCCTGACGTGAGTAGTATGTACCGATAAATGGGTGGACTGCAGATTTATAATCAAAGTTCATCCCTATTGTCGGGTAGAAGTCATAATTTGGCACAATCTGAACGTAAGGGGTCAAAGTAGACTTGAACATACCCATATTCAAACCAGTTAAGGTTTCCCATTCCATGTTGGCAGTACCACCACCATAACCAGCACTCAACATATTACCGTAGGTTGAGCGTGACTTCATCGACTGGATAAATTTAACTGGATTTGGAACATCACGATCGAATCTAATCGTAGGGAAGGTGCTTGGATCAACAAAGCTTTCACTCAGATTAAAGACAATGGTTTGATTCTTCAGGTCATTTTTACGTTTCTTATTAATTTTGGCAGCAACTTTTTCATACTTGGTATTTAGTTGCTTAATGCTTGTTTCTGAATAACCTTCAGGCTGATCCATAATTTGCAGGTCAATGTAATTCAAGAAATTAAGGACAGGCCCATTAACCTGAATATCACGCTCTGGGTTACGAAATCTCTGTCTGTTGTCAAAACCGCGATTAATATGATAGATTACGCCACCATCATGGTTAAAACGCAGCGGCGTAACAAATAGTAACAGACTTAACAGTGCCCAAATTCCACGCCGTTTCCATGATCCGCGCTTTTTGATTGGACACTTTAATTCTAAGAAAATATCCAGCGCAATTATTACAACCAATGCAATTAAAATTACAATGACAGTTGTTTTACCAATCATTGGAATCAAGGTTCTCCAGTTGACTATCTCACTTAATTCAGTAGGATAGATTGGTTCACCACGGAGTAAAAGCTTAATTTTATTTGCGATAGCCCAGCCGATAGCTATCAGACTTACCAGAATATTCGAAGTCCAGTAACGCGTTGTTACGAAATAAAATACTGAGAACAATGCATCTAGAAAAATGGTGGTTAGAATCATGGCAAAGAACTTAGTGCCAAGAAGATAAACTATCGCATTAATCGTTGCCGCCGTGCTTATCTGAATTCGTAAGTTATCGGATTCAATTAGGAAAGAGCCAAAACTTAAAATGTAGAACCAGGCCCAAGTTAGCAGATTAACCCTGTTTTTAATAACAAAGTTGGTAAATATTGCCCAACCCTTTTCACAAATTTTGGCCAGATTAGGTTCATGATCTAAGTAATTGATAATCTTAGCAAATGGATTTATTTGGAACAAATAGCGCTCAAGCAATTGATACCAGACAACCACAATGATTGTCATCACTAGCAGCAAAATCAGCTTGTCAATAATGGATGATCCTGTAAAGCTAAAAGCTCTCATAAATCTGGGTGAAATAGGTGCATCCATGATCATGATTACTGGGATAAAGTAGCGCATCTGCTTTTTGTTAAAAGTTAAGATTAACTTCTTAAACAATAAAAAGACGGCCACCACCAGTAAAAACATAAATGGTGACGTAGGATTATTTAAAAATTCCCTGTTCCAGTCGCCACCACCATTACCGGAAATTATCTGAGACCAGTAAACAGCGTCAAAGCCGGAAACGCCAATCACTACAATGAAGAAGGACAAAAAACCACTGATTAAAGATAATGTCAGCAACTTATTATTGATGGGAACATTGGCTAAAAACATGCCCCAGGCAAAGAAAAGCACTAAGTACAAGCCATAAAACGAGTATTGAAAAGATAAATTACCGGCACTGAGGGCAAAACCTAATAATGTCAGCAAACTTAGTACTAAGAGATTTTGCTTAACAGTTAATTTATGCAAAAAGTCATACAGGTGTGGCTGGATTAGTAAGCAGAAAACCAGGCCGGAGAACAAAACTGAAGTACTGGTAATGATGGGAAACAGCATTCCCCAAACGCGCCACATATTAAAACGGGTTGGAACTATAAAGAAAAAGAAAATGTAGTAAACGATCAAAGTAACACTGGCTAGCAGCCAATATTTAAAGCTTTCACTAACACTTTGCTTTTTCTTGCTGTAAACAGCACCAAATACCATAGGCACTATCATTAAAGTTGCGTTGTGCAACATGTTAGGCATAAAGTGAATAAATGAAAAGTGCGCACTGGCAGCAAATCCTTTCAAATTAAACATTTGCACTAGCATAAACAGAGTTGCCACCAGTAGGAAAATTATCTGAATAGCTTTTAAAGATTTCTTATTTTTATTCATATTCCTAAGTTATATTCCTCACTAAAAATGATGCTGTTGACTATCATGCAATAGACCCAATTTTTTCTTAATTGAGTATAAAACATCAACCTTTTTTCCGTTGCCAGTAAAAAAGTCACGTAGGTCATATCTAAATTTGAAAGTCATGACCAGAGTCATTATTAATAATACGATTCCCGCTTCTTTAACTTTAAAAAGTTCATACAAACTGAACAATATTATAAAAATTATCGGCGGAATCGTCAAATTTTGTAATAGTATCAGTAGTATTAAACAAACTAGAAGTGTCACCGCAGCAGCAGGAGTATCATACAGCGCCGCTACTATCACGGCTACCGTGACGCCCTTTCCCCCGTCAAAATGGTTCCAAAAGGGAAAGCAGTGCCCCAGCTCCAAGCCTAAGCCAGCATACAAAAGAGCAATATTGTCTGAGAAAAGATAGTGTCCGATAAGAAGACAGATGAGCGTTTTTAACAAGTCACCAATACAAGTTAATATACCCCATTTTTTCCCAAACACTGCTCCGACATTAGCCGTTCCTGGGTTACCCGAACCCACCTTTGTGGGATCCTCGTGTAAAGCAAAGCGGCAAATTAAAACCGCAGACAGCAAACAGCCGAATCCATATCCGATAGCGATTGACCACAAACGCATTACCAATTGTCGCCTTCTTCCTGGTAACTTTGATCTTGATAATCCTCGTAAATATGATAATCTTGATTTTCAGGATTTTTAAAATCAAACCCTTGAATTTTGTTACGTTTGTTTTGATAGGTTTCGTTATTGTCTACTGGTACAATAGACAAGCCTAATTCCGTTCGTAAGTAATCTGAAACTCTTTGCAGTTCCTTAGTTGATTGTACTTGATAAGATGCACCGTCAATTGTCGCATTGTGTCCGTGAAGATAATCATTTTTGACATTCTTGGTAGAATCACGGTAGTTAAACGCAATTTGACGCAGCGCATCAAAGGGCAAATTAGTTTTAATGTTATCAGAAATTGCAGACAATACTGAATCTAACCTGGCTAAAGTATTGATTGACACTGACTTCTTGATGATAGTAGTTATCACTTGGCGCTGGCGCTTCTGACGGCCATAATCACCTTCTGGATCGTCATAGCGCATACGTGAATAGGCCAGAGCTCCACCGCCACCCATGTGAGTCAACTGGTTTTTCTTAAAAATGTAACCACCATATTCAAAACTCAAAGTGGGTTTGATATTAATGCCACCGATATAGCGGATTAGCCGCATAATACCTTTCATATTTACCAAAACATAATATTTAATTGGCACATTAACTAACTTGGACACGCTTGCCATGGACATGGCTGCTCCGCCGACAGGATAAGCAGCATTAATTTTTTTAACTTGGAATTTTTCTGCTCCTATCATTTGGGCCATTGTGTCTCTTGGTACCGACATCAATGAATAGCGCTTTTTCTGCGGATTAACGACGGCAATAATAATAGTATCAGTATTACCTATTTTTTCTTTACGATCAAGTGCCCCGGTATCAGTGCCCATTAGCAATACAGCAAATTTTTTCTTGCCATCAAACTCGCCATTTTTGATCTGCACACTATTTTGGTCATCGTAGGCATTATCAACTGCATCTTTCGTGCGCAAATAAATATATGCGGAATATGCACCAACCGCCACAGTCAACAGGACTGCAAGGCTTAACACCCAAGCTAAAATCCGCTTTCTTCTGTGGTAGTCCTTGGCGTGTAATTCGACCCGACTCTTATGCGGGTGATTCTCGTTGTGATCCATAACTTTTTACTTACCTAAAATCTAGTTACAATGAGTATATTATAGCAAAAAAACAAACCGACGACGGTTTGTCAATTTTATCTTATTAAAAACATTAATTTGTTTAACTCAATGTTAAGGTCAACGTCAATTCTTCATCACTATCACTGGCTAGACTGGCCTGGTCTATACTAGCTTTAACTTGATCATTAGAAGCAGTTAACGCAAAATGAGCAGAGGCCAAAGTCAAAGTAGTATCGTCCCTACTCAGCTCGAGTTCATTTGCGTTGGTAGTGATTGACCAGCCTGTGAAAACAGGCATTAAGAATTGTAACGAAAATGGCAAATCTTTATGCGAATTATTTTTTAAATAAAACTTAATATCAATTCTATTTCCCTCCAAAGCATATGTCAGAATTGCCTCAAAATGGTAAGGAAAGTTTTTATAGCTTGAGTTGTCGTCAATTAACGCTAAGCTTACTCTGGAATCTCCCTTATCTACAACTGTCCATGGCAGGATGTCAGCCAGGTTTTCCCCTTGACCTGCTCCCTTAAAAATAATCTCTAATTGTTTTTGCTCATTCTCATCTTTAAAATAATCAGTTTGCTTATTTTGGGCAATAAAGTTAACTAACTTGGCACCCTTTTCAGAAATAGAAATTCGCAAAACAGAACTTTCAATCGTTTGCATAATTTACTCCCACACTTTTTTTCTTTCTCAAAAATAGCACTCAAATAATGTTATTGTCAATTTGTATCGAATATCTAAAATGCTTTTGTACATTTAATTAGAGCTTATTGCATACACTTTTTAGTAAAACAAGCTAAAAGTATTAGCAAAATTTTGTTAGATATATTATAATAGACTTGTTCCCGAGAATTAAAAGAAAGTTTTTGGAACAAGTTAATAAAAAGAGCATCCCAAGAAATTGGGGTGCTTTTTTTGTAAATCAAATTTCATAATTAATCCGATCGCGCGACGCCTCAGTTAAATCTGCAGAAACCGGTGCAACAAAGGAACCATCATCTGGCAACTTAATATCACTAGCTTTGCTAGCCTTCGGCAATACCGCTTTATTGTATAAACGACTCGCAAGTGTATCAGCAGCCATTTTCATTGCTTCACGCAGACCTTGCCCTTCGGTTATTCCCCCTTTAACATCAGGGAAACTAATTACATATATATCATTTTCCAGTGGCTTAAAAATGGCTGGATACGTCACAACTTTATGGTTCATCCTAAACCTCCTCGTTTTGCACTTTCCCTCTACAATAATATACCCAAATAAGTAAAAAGAAGAAAAAATTATTAAAAAATTATTTTTTAAAGCAAAAAAGTGTTGAAAATTTTTATTTTCGACACTTATTTACAAGTTATTATTTATTATTTTTGAATAGTCTCCAGCCACTTAAGATAACAGTAATTAGACAAATTATCATTGAAATAATGAAAACTACATGCATACCATAAATAAAAATTTCAGGTTGCTTGGGTAAATATGCGGTGACTCTAGCTCCTTTTGCTTTGCTCATTGCCGCAAATAATACGGTAGTTGCACTGGAAATACCAATAACCATACCTAGATTACGGGATAAAGAGTTAATACTGCCAGCAACACCTAAATCCTTTTGTTCAACAGAACCCATGACAAGTGAATTATTAGGAGAACTAAAAATGCCGCTTCCCAATCCCATTAAAGCGATGCTGATAATGAACAGCCAAATTGGTGAATTTAAGTTGCACAATGTGTAACCCACCTGGCTGATTAACAGTAAAACCAAACCAATAAATGTGATTAATTTAGGACCTATCTTGTCAGAAAGAGAGCCTGCAACAGGAGCGGCAACCAGCTGGACTACAGGTAAGATCATCAAGATATAACCTGTTTGGCTCGGAGGTAAGTGACGCGCATTTTCCAAGTAAAAAGGTGTGACCACATTGAAGAAAAAGTTGGTAATAAAAATTAATAACGCACAGAGCAGACTAACTGAAAAATCCGGATTTTTAAACAATTTGAATTGTAACAACGGATTAGCAGCATGATATTCCACATAAACAAACCAAATAAAACTTACAAGACCAATTATTAACATTAATAAAACCGGTAAAGAACTGAAACCTAATTGCTGGCCTAAGAAAACACCACCAAATAGAGTAATCATGCCGAAAGCAAAGCTGAACGAACCCATTTTATCCAGAGGAGCTTTGGTAAAAGTAATGTCTTGTGGTAAAAACTTGGCGCCAATTAATGCAGCAATGATTCCCACCGGCACATTAAGCCAAAAAATGTAAGACCAGGACAGGTGACTTAATATTAATCCACCTAAACCGGGTCCAGCGATTGAGCCCAGAGCAACAAAGGAGCCAATAGTTCCTAACGCTTTTCCTCTTTCTGTAGTGGGAAAAATTTCTGTGATAATACCATTATTAGTAGCCATAGTCATAGCGGCACCAACTGCTTGCAAGGCCCTTGCGCCCAGCAAAAACAATAGATTGATTCTAAAACCTGATAAAAGTGACCCCGCAATAAAAAAGATTGCGCCTAAGCGAAAAATTTTAATCTTGCCCAAGATATCACTTAACTTGCCAAAAAACAAAATAAAGCTGCAGACTACAATTAAGTAGAGCGAAACTACCCATTCGGACTGGCTCATTGGAATCCGCAAATCTTTACTGATTACTGGCAAAGCAATATTAACAATTGTGCCATCTAAAGTTGACATGAACGTGAAAAGTCCCACGGCAACCAGAATCCACCAGCGATTCTGTTGTACCTTTTGATTAGTTTGATAGCTTGTTCTTTGTGCCATTTTTACAAATATCTCCATTTCCAAAATTAGTTAGGTACCTTAATAGATTGAATTATACTCCTTTTTTTCTCTCTGCCAAGTAATAAAAACTACTAGCAGTATTTTTGCAAAACTTAGTAGCTAAAAGAGCCGTCGCTAGCATAAATCATTTGAGACAGCTATCTTAAAAAGCTTTATTTTGCCACCAAAATTGGTGGACAATTAATCTTCTTTTTGGTAAAGAAACATAGATGTATTAAAATTAAACTAATAGCAAAACAAAAGAGGTATGAATCATGAGGATTAAAAAATATTAATTTATAAGATCACCATTAATAACTTCACATACAGAAAGAGAATTAAATGATTGAAAATACTCCCCATAAAACAAAAGCATTTATTGCAGGAGTTAATTTAAATGACCCCAATTTTGATTATTACATGAATGAACTTGCCAATCTTACAGAAGCCGCAAACATGCAGGTTGTGGGACAGGCACGACAAAATGCGGAACACATCATAGCTGGAACTTATTTTGGTCTGGGAAAAATAAATGAAATTAAAGATATGGCACGGGGCCTAAAAGCAAAAGTATTAGTGCTTAATGATGAGCTAACACCTGTACAAATTCGTAATTTAGAAAAACTGACTAAGCTACGGGTAGTTGATCGCACAGAATTAATCTTAGAAATATTTTCAAGCCGTGCCCGGACTAAGCAAGCAAAATTACAAGTGCAGCTGGCGCAATTACAATATGAATTACCCCGCCTGCATCCCTCAGAAAACTCGTTGGATCAACAACGCGGTAATGGCGGTTCCACCGGTGGTGGTTTTGCCAACCGTGGGGCCGGGGAAACGAAACTGGAATTGAATCGGCGCACAATTGGCAAACAAATTTCTATTATAAAAAAGGAACTACAAACTATTAGTAAACAAGAAGAAATTAAAGCCAAAAGACGCAAGCAAAATCATATTCCTAAAGTTGCACTAGTCGGCTACACTAACGCTGGCAAATCAACAACAATGAATGGGCTGTTAACGGAATTTTCCAAGCATAGTGCCAAACAAGTTTTTGTCAAAAACATGCTGTTTGCGACGTTGGATACAAATGTTCGTCGCATCGACTTAGATAATAATTTTAGCTTTATCCTGTCAGATACAGTTGGTTTTATTTCTAAATTGCCCCATAACTTGATTGAATCTTTTAAAGCTACGCTGCAGGAAGTAAAAGATGCCGATTTATTAATTAACGTCGTTGATGCTTCTGATCCCAATATGATTCAAATGATTCGCACCACACAAAATGTGCTTGCTGAAATTGGCGTCAAAAACACACCGATGATTACTGCCTATAATAAGGCTGACAAGTCAGAGCGCAATTATCCGCAAATTGAAGGTAGCGGTATTCTATATTCTGCAATTGATACCAAGTCTATCGCAACCCTTGCTGATTTGATAACTAAGCATATTTTTAGCAGTTATAAGCAAATTAATCTGCTTTTACCCTTATCTGCGGGAAAGATTTTAGCTTACTTGCATGAAAATGCTCAAGTATTAAAAGAAAACTATCAAAATGATGGTATTCATGTTGTTGCGCGTCTTTCACCCCAAGAACAAGCACGCTTAGCTAATTATATTAACTAAAAAAAGATCCTCACACACTTATTATTGTGAGAATCTTTTTCATTTACTCAGAGTATAACCTCAAAACCACCATTTTATTATTGAATAACGCGCTTTGCTACACAAGGATAAAAATATGAACTGATTGTCTGCAAAACTACCCCCTGTTCAGGCGTTGCGGCACAAACATACTGATTATTGCCAACATAAATTCCCACATGATAAGGCGCATCTTCTGAGCCCCAAAATAAAAGATCACCCGGCTGCAACTGATCCAGCGATACAGTCACTCCAACTTTTACCTGGTCAGTCGTTACGCGGGGCAATTGCACGCCACCGACTTGATTATAAACATACTGAACCAGTCCCGAGCAGTCATAATTATCTGGGCCATTTCCGCCCCAGGCATAACCTTTGCCAATTTGACTTTCTGCTAAGTTCACCACGTCTTGTGCACGTTTAGAAACATTATCAGCAGAAACTTTATTACTCAAACGTGTTATTGGGGTTACATTAGCGGCACTCTTTGTTTGGATCGCATTATTAAGTTTAGGTCTAACTGTCTTTTGCTCCTGCGCCTTTGGCTTAGCTGTCTTCTGCTTATCCGGTGCAACTGCTATTTTTTTAGTTTTACTTTTAGCCTTTTTATTCTTCTTTTTAGTTACTGCACTCTTAACTTGCTCGTGCACAGTTTTTATATTAGAATCCTGCGTTAAATCTTGCGTGTAACGTGCTTCAATCCATTCACTGTCGCCAATCATGTACCATAATTTACCTTTGCGATCAACAGCCGTTTTGGCAACATTCCATTTACTTTTATTTTTTGCACGAAAACTGATCAGTTGCCCGCCATTATAATCTGTCCATATTTTCACACTCTTATTTGGCAGACAATTGATTTGTATTCTTTTTATAGGTGTCTTAAACGTAGCAGCATCTACAGTTTTTTGTGGTGAAGCAACACCAATTCCGGTTAATGTCAATGCTGCAGCAAGACCCATTTTCCAAAAATTACGCTTCATCAAATCATTTCTCCTTTGGTAGCATAATGTGACCAAAAACTAGTATTTAACTTCATTTTAAACGCTTCAGATTTTTAATCAAGTTACACTAACTAAATGGTACTAAAAAAACACTTAGAAAATTTCCTAAGTGTTTTAATTTTTAATATATTTCTATTCAAGAACACGTTTTGCAACTGAGGGATAGAAGTATGAACTTAAACTATCCTTAACAACACCTTGTGAAGGAGAAGCAGCATGAACATATTGGTTATTGCCAACATAAATACCAACATGGTATGGAGCACTTGCTGATCCCCAAAACAGAAGATCGCCAGGCTTTAAGTCCTGTATCGAAACCTGTTTACCTTGTTTAACTTGTGAATAAGTACTACGACTCAGGTTCACGCCAGTAGCTTCACTAAATACATACTGAGCCAAACCTGAACAGTCAAATCCTTGAGGTCCATTGCCACCCCAGGCATATGCTTTGCCCACTTCTGCATTAGCCAAATTAACAACTTTTTCTGCTTGCTTAACAGACTTTTTTGGTTTGACCGACTTTACTTTAACACCAGGTTTGACAGTATAACGTGCTTGAATCCATTGACCTTCACCAATTTGATACCAGGTCCTACCTTTTTGATCAACGGCACTGCTTAAAACATTAACCGTTTTACCGTGTTTTATCCGTTGGCCGGTAAAAGTAGGATTTTCATAGTTATCCCAAATATTGATGCCATAACCGGGAACATAATTGATTTTTACTTTTTTAGTGGCAGCTTTAACATTAACAGTTGTCAAATTATTATTGGCTAAACTGGCAACACCTAAGCCAGTAACGGTTAGCGCCGCAGCAGTAGTAAATTTTACTAAGTTACTTTTAATCTTCAAAATCAAAATCCCCCCGTATTCGCATCAAACTATTTATATTAATAAGCTCTACTTCTATATTACAAAATCAATTTTACACGCAAAGTATTACAAAAAGGTTACAGAAATAATACTGGTACGTAAAAAAGCCCTTTCACGAATTTAGTAGTAAAAGGGCGTTCAACTTAATTTTATTGTTTAGCAAATTTGGGGAAAATTAGAAAAGAGTGCTTAATCTAAAATACGTTTAGCAGCGGAAGGATAAAAATAAGCACTAATTGACTGCTTTAAAACACCCTGGCTTGGCGTAGCAGCATGTACAAACTGGTTATCACCCACATAGATACCGACATGGTTTGGGGCAACTGAAGATCCCCAGAAAAGTAAATCACCTTTCTTTAATTTTTTTAGTGAAACTTTTTTACCTTGTAAAACTTGTGAGTAAGTAGTTCTTGGTAAAATTTTATTTCCAGCTGTCTTGTAGACATATTGTACTAAACCGGAACAGTCAAAAGAATAAGGACCCGCAGCGCCATATACATAGCCTTTGCCAACTTGCTTTTTAGCTAAATTAGCTACAGCTGTACGCTTCTTGGTTACACTACTAGCACTGACATCATTAGCAGTAGCAGCACTAACTACCGTTACGCTAGTTGCACCAGTGAAAAAGAGGGCAATAACAATTATTAACTTAATTAATCCTTTCGAGTGTCCGTGTTTCAAAATTAAACTCTTTTCTAAATATATTTATTAATTTTAGCAAGCAGAGTTAAAACTACTTATCTATTTCTTCCGACATTTTCTATCTTACTCATTTAATGTTACACATTCGTGTCAAACGAGCTACAAAATGTTAAGAATTTTAATTTGAAACCGTTTTTACAAAAGTAATTGCTCAAGCAAGTTACCTACTCAGTTTTTTAACAATATTATCGAGTTGACGCTTAGTCTGATTCCAATCGTCATTAACCAAGATGTGCGCGTATTTTTGTAGAGTTGGCGGCAGGACGTTTAGTTCATTGCCAGTTAAGCGTTCTTTAATCTTATTTGGATCATCTCCGCGCTTTATTAAACGTTCGGCCAGCATCTTTTTCGAACTGGCAGTAACGTATAAAAAATAGACTTGTTTTTCTAACTTTGCTAGGTAAGATTGCGCTCCCTTAATGTCGACAATCAAAGACACTAGATCATGATCCTGCCAAGCCTGGTCTAGAGCTTCTTTACTTGAACCATACTGGTAGGAACCATATTTGACATGTTCAAAAAAATGCAGTTTCTTAAAACTGGCTTCACTTTCAAAGTGATACGATTCTTTTGAACTTTCTCCCGGCCTCATTGGCCGGGTGGTGTGGGTCAATACCCTGGGAATGGCGAACGTATTTGCCAAGTATTCTGAAATAGTAGTTTTACCAGCACCGCTGGGGCCGGCAATTAAAATTAATTTTTGCAAAATCCGAGCTTCCTTTACTTGAAAACTATTCGCTTTTATAATAATATCTTTCTATTATAGTGAAACATGGCTAAGAGAGGAAGTAAAACTTATTATGAAAAAAGCTGACGTCAAAGCAGATGACATTCTCAGTGCCAAGTCTGATGAAGAACTGACCAAACCATTTGTGGGCAAAGTAGAAAAAATTTATGAAAATTCTGTTCTGCTAAAAATAATCGATTATGATAAAGCTGATAAAACTGCAGTTAGTGACCTCAATCAAAAAATAGTGGTCAACTTTAAGAACCTAAAAACCGTTTCTAAAAAGAAAATGAAGGAAATTCAGGCTTTAGCAAAAAGTGACGTTAAAGTAGAAAAGATCAAAAAATCTGCCACAGAAAAAACAACTACTGCCACAAACAAAGAATAATAACTATTTATTAATTAAGAAACAGTGATTAATGTTCACTGCTCTTTTTTTTTGCCTTATTTTTGCCTAAAATTAAAGCATGAAAATATTTATGATATGGAGAAAAAAGTGAAAGAAAAAGCAAAAACCATTTTATTTTGGTTTATTCTAATACAACCGTTTCTAGATTTATATTGGTTCTATCATGGCACTCTGGCTAATATTTTACCATTTACACTGCCCACAATTATCCGTATTTTTGCAGTGGCGAGCCTGGTTTGCCTTTACTTTAGCTCGCAAAATTCTTGGCAGAAACTATCACAGGAAAAATGGCTGCTAATTTATATTATTTTATTAGTCATCTATTCAGCACTACATTTAATGCACGTGCAGCATTTTACCAGCGTGAGTCCCAACAATTATGGTTATTCCCCTAGTGGAGAAATCTTCTATTTAATTAGAATGATATTACCCTTAACAGTGCTTTATTTGACTGATGAATTAAATTTTGGGTCCCAGCAATTGCAAATGGTGATCGAAGGCATCTCTGGACTTTTTTCCGGGACTATTGTACTTTCTAACCTTTTCGTTATTTCCCTGAAATCATACGAAACAGGAACTATCAGTGCCAACATTTTTGAATGGTTCTTTAATCCCAATATCGGTTATTCCCATATGGCATCTAAAGGCTTCTTCAATTTTACCAACATGATTTCAGCCGTCCTCTTTATGTTGTTGCCGCTCATGCTCTACTATCTTTTCACTTCATTTAACTGGCATACCATTTTGTTAAATGTGTTGCAGGCTCTGGCAATGATTGAAATCGGCACTAAAGTTGCTGCTATTGGTCTGATTGGCGGAATAATAATCGGTCTCATCCTGTTTGGCCTGCATAAATATCTGATTAAAGATGTAAAAAAGGGCGGCAAAGCGTTTTTAGTTGCTGTCTTAATAGAAGCAGGAGCCCTAGTGATTTTGCCCTTTGGCCCTGCAATTCAGCGTTATAATTATGAAATTTATCTAGCTAAACAGTCTGACCATGATTTAGCGGACGAAAAAAAGGAATTAGCTGCTGGTTTACAAAAATACCCTAATGGCAAAAAAAGAAAAGAGTTTTTACGTTACTTCATTAAGAAAAATTATCAAGAATATGCGCTTAATCCCAAATTTGTCTTTAAAAGCTATCCTTACCAATATGACCCGGAATTTTGGCTCAAAATTATGAACGAACCGGGCCAGTCGCGCATGGAAAACCGCCAAATTGAAAAGGCTATGCTCAATCAAGTAGTCAAAACCAATAACAACAAACTAGACAAGCTTTTTGGTATTTCTTACATCCGAGAAAACAATATTTTTAATTTAGAACGAGATTTTACTGCCCAAATATATTCCTTAGGCTGGCTGGGAATGCTTTTGTATGTCGGACCATATTTGGCAGTACTAATTTATGGTGCATACAGGTGGCTCAGATATAAAGCAGCACGGACTTATTTAGTCAGTTCCTTAATCGTTGCCAGTGGTTTCATCCTACTTGCTGCTTTCTCTTCCGGTAATGTGGTGGACTTTTTGACAGCCAGCTTTATCCTCGCCTTCATTGAAGGAAATCTATTAGTTCAGGTTCGTAAAAAGGAAACAATAGCAATATCCAATTAATGTAAAATGTAGCTTTATCATAGTTTTAATTTTAGATAAAGGACTAACTGTCACAATCAGACTTAGTTCTTTTATTTGTTAAAAATTTTCTGCCCATTAGAAAACCCCGCAATTTATTCAATTTCGGGGTTTAAACTAAGTTAGTTGCTTAAATTTTATTCTTTATTCATTGTATCTGCTAATTCTTTAAACCATAAGGCACTCCTTTTAACATAACGCTTCTGCGTTTTGAAATCTACATAAAACAGACCATAACGTTTGTTGTAGCCATTCGCCCAGGAAAATTGATCTTGCAGAGACCATACAAAATAGCCTTGGACATTCACTCCTTCAGTGCGAGCTTTTAAAAGGGCTGCGACATGTTGATCAATAAAATCAATTCTGGGAGTGTCATCAATAATCTTATCTGGGCTGACAAATTTATCCTTATAACCTAAACCATTTTCAGTCACATAAATTGTCTTACAGTTAGGATAATCATGACTGATACGCTTTAATGTGTCATAGAGACCCTGTGGGAAAATATTCCAGTCCCAGTCGGTTGTCGGTACCCCCGGCTTTTTGACAGTTTCTCCTACTCCTTTAAACTTAAAGGAAGAAGTACCCTTGTCACCAGTACCGTTAAAGTGGTTTTCACTTTCGCCATGATACGCTTTAATAAACTGATTTTGATAATAATTTAGACCAAAAATATCATTTTGTGATGCAGCTTTAGCGAGAATATCGAGGTCACCGTCTTGAATATCCAAATGTGCGTTATTTAAACGCAGTATTTCATTAATTGATGCCATGGTATCGTCTGAGTAATAGCCTAAGAACGTCCCATCAAGCAAAAACTTGTTCAAAAACGCATCTTGCAATTTAGCTGCATGTTTATCTTCAGTACTGGTTGATATTGGATATACTGGTTGAATAACATGAATTAGGCCAATTCTACCTGGTAAACCCAGCTCTTTATATAAATTAACTACTCTGGCATGTGCCACTAACTCGTTATGTTCGGCCTGAATTGCACTGGTGACATCAAAATGATGGTTTGGTGGAAAAGTACCGGCAATGTACTGTGAATATGCTAAAGAAATTAGTTCATTAATAGTAAACCAGTTTTTTACCTCTTTAAATTCATTAAAGCAAAACTTGGCATAGTCAACAAAATAATCAATATTCTTGCGATTTAACCAGTCACCATTATCAAATAAAGTTTTAGGACTATCAAAATGATGCAGGCTAACGTAAGGTTCAATGCCATTATCAAGACATTCTTTGAATAATTTATGATAATATTCCACGCCTTTTTGATTTACTTGACCGTAACCCTCAGGAAAAATTCTGGTCCAAGCAATTGAAACGCGCACAGCATTTAAACCATATTTCTTGGCAAGCCCAATGTCTTCTGGATACCGGTTGTAAAAGTCACTAGCAGGATTTGGTGAAAATCTGCCCTGTTTTTCAAGGTAATCATCCCACATTGTTTTGCCCTTGCCATCAACTTGAGTGCTGCCTTCAACTTGATAAGCGGCAGTGGCACCACCCCACACGAAATCGCGAGGTAATTTTTGTACTCTATTTAGTAAAGTCATTTTATTCTCCTTTATTCTGAAATGTTAGCAATTATCAGGTCCAGACACTTGTCGGCATGCTGGGTCATATCTATATATTGCTTCCCGGTAGTCGTAATCATTTTAGCGTTATTCTTATCACATTCCTTTTTCAGTTCATCTTTCATCGCATTCATTTGCGGTGCCAAAATAACGATGTCCATTCCTGAAAGCAAGTCGTGGTGAGCACCAAATGAAGTAGCAGCCACTGCTAAAGGTAAATTGTTTTCAGCAGCTAACTTGTTTAAGGCTTTGGCCAAAATACCACTGGTACCGCCCCCTGCACAAAGTACGAGAACATTCAGACTTTTACCATCTTTTGTTTTAGACAGTGGAATTTTGCTTTCACTTGCAGTTTTATTAGTATTATTTTCAGAAACAGAAGCTGCTAGTTCAGTACTGGTATTAGCAGCAGTTGCATTAGTTACTTTTGCTGCTTCTTCAGCACATTTTTGCATGTCATATGCTTTAAAGAACGGGTAGTACATCACAACATCAACTACTAGAAGCAATATTGCCAAGATAATTGAACCAATCGAAAAGCCGGTACCCATTATCAAGCCGAGTGTTCCTGGTGTAGTCCAAGGCAAATTGTAAATAAAGCCAGGCATGTGGAAGACATCAACAAATATTTTAAAAAGCCAGACATTGGCAATTGGTGTCAAAATGAAAGGAATAAAGAAGACTGGGTTCAAAATTAATGGTGCACCAAATAAAATTGGCTCATTAACCCCGAACAAAACTGGAATTGATGCAGCACGACCTACTGCTTTTAATTCCTTTGATTTAGACATGAAAGCAAACATTAATGTAATTACTAAAGTGGCACCAGTACCACCTAAAGTAGCAACAAAGTATTGTGTACCTTGAGCCAGAATTCTGTTGGCGCCTGCAATATTACCAGCTTTCCAGGCTGCTAAGTTTAATTCAACATTGCTTAAATAGATAGCAGTAACCGCCGGCTCAACGATTGATGGCCCCTGGATTCCGATAAACCAGAAGAATGCCATCGCACCATAAACTATTGCCAGACCAAAATAACCGTCTGCTGCGGTAAATAAAGGTGATAAAACTTGAATAATCCAGGCAGCTAGGTTAGTCCCAGTCGCAGCTCTAAAAGCTAATGAAAAGATCCAGAAGAAAAACGTACTAATTGCAAAAGGAATAATGTTTTTAAAGGCTCCCGCAATATTTTGGGGTACAGCATCTGGCAATTTAATCGTAATATTGTGTTTAAAACATTGATAGTATACATTTGGAACTATAAATGCTACCAGAAAGGCACAAATTAGTCCTTTGGTACCAATCATTGCAACTGCAAAATACAGGTTGTTCATTTTATCAGTTAAAGTATCAACAGCTACCAAGACAAAAGAAACTTGTGCGGTAAACTGCACACCTACGGTTGGAATTTGATCTGTTTTTGGTAAATCCAGATTAAACGAATCAGTTAATGCCTTAGCAACCGATGAAGAGGCCATTAATGCTAAAACTCCCATGGACATGTTGTAAAACATGTTTAATGCATTAGCCACTTTGGTTGGCCAGGCAAAGTGCCAGATCAAAGGCACGTTGGCTATCAGTAAAAATATACTGGAAAAGATAATTATCGGCATTAAAGCAATAAAGCCATCTCTGACCGCCCGCAAATATTTATTAGCGGCGACTTTTTGAAAGAATGGCTGTGCTTTTTCAATTTGCTTAATTACAGCATTCATTTTTAAACTCCTTGTTCATTTACTTATTTTTTAGTTCATTCAATTCCTTCAGAGCGGAATTATACTTCTCATACAAATCTATAAAATATTTAGCTTCATCCCTTAATAGCATCGTAGTCATTAAAGTATCCTGCCCGTGTGACATAATGAATGTGGTCTCCATTTCTTCACCACTGGCTTCTTTACTCATTAGTTTTGTTTGTGCATTATGAGCATCATTTAAAGAGCTGTCTGCACTTTTAACCAGCTCTCTGGCCTTGTCATAATTGCCTTTTTTAGCTTCATCAAGTGCTGTGATTAATGCAGTCTTCGCATCGCCAGCATAAGCGACTATTTCAAAGCCGGCCATTGAAATTTCTTCTTTAGTTGCCATCTTTTTACTCCTTTTCTTTTGGCCCTAAAATTTGATGAATGTGAATGATAAAGTAAACCCTCTCTGCGTCTGACGGCTGAAAATTAAATTCAGCATTAAGAGCCTGAAAAATTTCTTGAGTTATTTTGTAAGATCGCGGATAGGCCTTGATCATGTCACATTCAATCTTTTTATCGATAGATTCATTTTTTTCTGGCGGACGCCAGAGCCTTTTGGCCAGATACTGCAAGTGAATTAGAAATCGTCTAAAGCTGTCCCGATTTTTACCATTTTGATAAATGTTATTGTTATCCAGGACATTAAGAACAACATTAATTAATTTAGACGTGTTAAAAATATATTTTGATTTACCTTCGTGCTTGGCAATACCCGTAGGAATCTTGCTGTTGATAAAATGAAGCGCTATACTTTTAACCTCTGAAAGTGGAAAATCAACGCTTAATTTATCGTTAATAATTCCCAGAGCTTCGTTTGCAATTTGATATTCTTTTGGATATTTTTCACTTAAATCTGGAATTTCATTTTCCCGATATTTTCCTGCTAACAGTAATTTGTAGGCGCCATTGACATGTTCACTTAAGGTGAGATAGATTGAATCATAAACCTGAAAATGATAATTGATTCGCGCATTTTCAATAACCGCAAAAACTGCTGCAATAATATCTGCAGGAATATTATGGAAAAGGTAATTAAACGACTCTTTATCCTTCTTACTGTCTAAATAAAATATTTTCTGAATTTTTTTAGTATCAACTAGTCTATTTTTGCCCTGTTCAAATCCCACTCCCTTACCGAAAACAATAGCTTCCTGTCCTTTCCCAACATCAACTAAAATGCTGTTATTATTAAAAATTTTTTTAAGGCGCATAACATCTTCCTTTTTTGCAGAAAAAAAGAGACTACTAGCAATAGCCGATGAACAATAAAAATTCATCAGTTATACTAGTAGTCTCGCCTAATTTGATAGTAACAATCTACTTAAATTTTCAATACAGATAAAGCATACCACACTTTTACAATTATGCAAACGCTTTATTTATTTTATTTTTCTTTCTCCCTGATAAACGATGAATCCGGAATCCTGATTAAGTAATAACGAGTAGCATTATGCCCTGCATGCATGCCAATACCATTTTGCCAGACTTTTTTGTAGTTAGCGGTGTATATAGCAACGTAAGCTCGTTGATATTTGCGGTCCATTGTCTGCAGTTGTTTTTTGTTATACGGAATTTTAGCTGCATTAAGATCCAGAGGACTTTTACCATAAGCCACCGTAGCGAAATCACTGGCTACTTTAATCTTTTTACCCGGCCTGTAATAAGTGAAAGTCTGGGTACTAATTCTTTTCTTTTTCGAATCAATTGTAACGTAACTTGAATTGCCTTCTCCCGGGTTCATGACAATCGGTTCATAAGTAATATGAGACGTAATCTTAGTCGTATCATCAAGATCCGGGTTATCCAGCATAGTCTTGCCAAATAACCAGACAATCCCAACTAAAAGAGCGGCTACTTCAATGATATCTATCAAAAAATTGGGCCAGCTAAATTGCCGGTGTTTCTTAATAATCATTGTGATGCGGCGCTTACGAATGTTTTGCACAACAAAAACGAAATAAAGAATAACTACTACCCATAACAATACTCCAAGTAGATTCCAGCTAATCATAATGGACCTCCTGCATCTTTCTCCATTATATGGTAAAAAACACCTTTTGAATAGTTACGTTCAAATTTGCATTAATTTTCACCTACTAAGTCTCAGATATTTTATTTTTTAGTCTTTGTCTCTTTTTGCGCCTTTTTTGTATTAGGTTTTTTAACAACAGGCTTCTTTTTAGCAGAAGCAGCAGGCTTTTGGTACTCACGCACTTGTTTTATTTTTTCCTGCATAGCATCTGTTAAGTTGGCAACAACTTCGGTTTCATTTTGTTCAATTTCTGCTTCTGTCGCGATTTGATCAATTCGGAATCCCGATGCATTCAAATATTCCGACTGCGTTTCAAAGTATACTGCAACCGGATAATCTTTGCCCTCTTCAAAAAAATTGGCATTCTTCTTATAATTACTATATGGCAAGTTGATCATATTGGTCTCTAACGCAAAAGTTATGGGTCTTTGACCGGTAATTTCAAGAGCAATATGACTCAGTGAATTATGCTTAAGGGCAGCTTTAGTTTCCTTAATTAATTTAGTTGCCTGCTCACGCAACTTGGTTTTGGACTTGCTGATATCAGCATATTTAGTAGTTTCTAAGTCTTCAATATAATCTTGCTTTTCTATTTTGGTAGTGAAATCTGTTAAGCTTATTTTCAAGTTAAAAATCCTTATCTAATTTATCAATATTTATCATCTTTTATACGATACTCAAATTTTGGTTTAAAAACAATTTATTTTATTTCTTTTAAAAATAATTTTTAAAAAACATTTTTTCTGCTCAGAGTTATTTTATAATATTTTTGCAATTATTTAGTTGAAAGAAAACGAAAGCTACGCACTATTTTTGTAAATATTAAATAACGCTTTAGTCCTTAAAATTTTGCAAAAGCGCTTTTATAAAAATTTATCAAAAAAACATAGACTTATCTACTTTACAAGCGTTTTCACATAGAGTAAATTTAACATGTAACTAAAAATTTTTCACTAAATTTTTTAACTGAAAGGTAGACGAATATGTCAGATAAAGTTTACACAGATTATTTCTATAATTC
>NZ_CAMKZC010000014.1:0-36447 GCF_946477725.1 uncultured Lactobacillus sp.
TTTTAGCCAAATCACGCATTTTGTTGCTCCTGACTTAAAATTTGGTAAATTTGGTCAAATGAATCTGTCTCCTTTAGGCCATAATGCATGCGAATTTCAGCCAAAGTACCAGCAGTTTGAATTTTGCCATTATTTAAGACCGCATAACGAGAAACTGCCTGCACACTGTCTGCTAAAATGTGTGTTGACATTAACACCATTTTGCCCTGACCAGCAGCTTCTTTAATCAATTGCACCAAATTGGCCACTGCCAACGGATCAAGTCCAGTGAACGGCTCGTCGATTACCAGCAAGTCAGTATTTGCTAAAAACGCTGAAACAATCATTACTTTTTGCTTCATACCCTTTGAAAAATGAATCGGCAGCCAATCTAACTTGTCATCCAGCCTAAACAGCTGTAACAGCTCGTGAGCCTTTGCCCAAGCCTGTTTTTCCTTTAGCTGGTAACTAAGAATAGTCAGGTCAAGATGCTCTTTTAAAGTCAATTCTGAATATAAAACTGGCGTCTCGGGAATATATGCGACTTGTCTTTTAAATTTAGTAGGTTCAGCCGTTAAATCAATGCCATTTAGAGTGATTTTCCCTTTTTGCGGTCTGAGTAATCCTAAAATATGTTTAATAGTAGTAGATTTACCAGCACCATTTAGGCCAATCACTCCTAAAACTTCCCCGGGCTTTATTTCCAAGTTAATATCTTTTATGACTGGTATACCCGTGTAGCCACCAGTCAAATGCTCAATTTTTAAAGTCATAATTCCTATCTTTCTTTTAATGAATTTACTCATTTAATATGATAGCATGATATTAAAAGAAACTAAATTTTGAAATGTAGAGGTTTTAAAATGGAAGATTTAGATAAAGATTGTTTATTTTGTAAAATTATCAGTGGCGAAGCGAGTAGCTACACTGTTTTTGAAAATGATGATGTTAAAGCATTTTTAGATTTATCCCAGGTTAATCCTGGTCATACTTTAATGGTACCTAAAAAACACATCACAAATTTTTTTGATTATACCCAGGCAGATGCTCAACGCTATTTACAATATATTCCTACAATTGCTAATGCAATTAAAAAATTTGATCCGAGAATCACAGGTATGAATATTAGCAGCAATAATGGTGCCAGTGCAAGTCAAGTAGTCATGCACTCTCACATTCATTTTATTCCGCGATTTGAAGGTGATGGCTTAAAGATTGCCACCCGTAACAATGCGGAAAAATATACTGACGAAGATTATGAAAAGGTTGCTGCTGCCATTAGAGCACAATTTTAAGGTGACAAGATGAAACGTTTTAGTTTAGGATTGGCTGTAGGTGCAGGCTTTGGCGTGATCCTTTCACTGTTCAAAGATCAAAATGGCAACCGCCTGTTTCCACCTGTACAAAAGCAAATAAAGTCATTAAAAGAGGATATCAGTGACATTTCTCTAGCAAGCAATAATTTTAAAGTTGCTCAGCAAGAATTAAAAAATTCTTTACCGCGAGCAAAGAAAACTGTTTCTGAGTTACAAAACGAAATAGAATATTATCAAATCAGTATCAATCGAATTATGGGCAAGTTGAAAGCCAAAACTGCGACAATTAATTCCAGTAACGTAAATGAAACTAATAGTTCTAAAAAATAGTAAAGAAACTCTCTTTTTTGTTTTAAAAAAATAAAAATGAAAACCAGTTTTGCCAGTTTATGTTATATTAGTTGTCGGTGACTTAATTTATTAAGGATGTGGAGAATTTATTTTATGAAAAAATATATTAAAAAAGCTGCAGCTGTGATTGCCGTAGCCGGTATGGCATTATCAACAGCTGCTTGTTCTAATGGTGGCAAAACTGTTGCTTCTTATAAAGGCGGCAAGATTACCCAGCAAGAGTATTATGATGATATGAAAAAATCTCAGGCTGGTAAAACCGCTTTGGCAAATATGATTATTAATCGTGTTTTAGAGCAACAATATGGCAATAAGGTTTCAAAAAAGCAAGTTGATAAACAATATAGCAACTATAAGAAACAATATGGTAGTCAGTTTGATGCTGTTTTGCAACAAAATGGTATGACTGCTGCAAGTTTCAAGCAAAACCTAAAAACAAACTTGCTGTCCGAAGCCGCTCTGAAAGATATTAAAAAGATCTCAAAGAGCCAAGAAGAAAAAGCCTGGAAAGCATATCAGCCTAAAGTTACAGTACAACACATTTTGGTTTCAAAGAAATCTAAAGCCGAAGAAATTACTAAAGAATTAAAGAATGGTAAAAGCTTCAAGAGCCTAGTTAAAAAGTATTCTTTAGATACTGGAACCAAAAGTAATGAAGGTAAACTGCCAGCATTTGATTCCACTGATACTAGTTTAGATCCAGCTTTTAAAAATGCAGCATTTAAGTTAAAGACCGGTGAAACTACAAAGAGCCCAGTCAAATCTCAATCAGGTTACCACGTAATTAGAATGATTAAACACCCTGCCAAAGGTTCTTTTGCTTCACATAAAAAAGAAATTGATGATCAAATTTATCAATCAATGTCGCAAGATCAACAAACCATGCATGACGTCCTTGCCAAAGTTATTAAAAAGGCGGGAGTCAACATAAAGGATAATGATCTTAAAGATGTTTTAGCTGCATATGTTTCTACTTCTACTAATAAGAAGTAATTAAGACTATAGCAGTTAAGATCAGCTCAATAATGAGAATATAATAATCCCGTTAATAGCATTTTTATAATTAGCTATTAGCGGGTTTTTTTGCATTAAATTTTTTGATTGCAATGTCTCAAGCTACTTTTAATTAAATTTACAGATAACCTTCGCTCTTACAGTATCTTTCTAATTGACCAGCTAACTTGACATAATGCATCCAGCTAAATAACAGGTAAACTACGTAGATTATCTAAATCAACTTTTGCTCAATCAATTCTTCATAAGAACCTTGCTCAGTAATAGTGTCTTCTTTCATAAAAATTATTGCATCATATTTTTTGATTATAAAAAAGCAGTTTGATCAAAACGATTTTTGCACTTATCAAAATATTGCGTGAATGAGAAATTCTGCTTAAATTAAGGCAAATAAAAAGCAGCTAAAAGTAATGTCATACTTTTAGCTGCTTTATAGCTCTACGTTTGCAATTATAAAGCTAGCAATTTACATTTTTGGCTAATCTTCAATAAAATTATTTGCTTCTCAGATGCTCTGAGCAACTATTCTAATTTATGTGATTTAGCTAAGGATTCATCATCTTTAGGTCGATAAAATTTCCGACCACCCTGACTCATAATGTTTTCGGTAAAGTTCCCTGGTCGTGTATGTTGTAAAGCATTAGTAATAGCGTAAATTGACGCATCTAAATCATCAATGCGATGTAACAATTCTGCTTCAAGGAGTGCCGGCAGTTTGGGGGAACCATACTCAAATTTACCATGATGAGACAAAACCATGTGACGCAATAAAAGTAAATCTTCTGATTCAAGATCAATATTTAATTGTTGCGCCGCTAACATAATTTGTTCATCAATTAAAACCAAGTGACCAATCAAGTTACCCTCATTAGTATATTGAGTTGCAGCCGGACCAGTTAATTCCAATACTTTACCCATATCATGTAAAATACAACCAGCATACAATAACGAACGATTAATTTGTGCATAATTATTTGCCAACCCTTTGGCATCCCGCAGCATTGACAATGTATGGTATGCCAGACCTCCTCGCACGGCATGGTGGTTACTTTTTCCAGCCGGAAACTCAAAGAACCGTTTATCCCATTTTTTTAATAAAAATCGTACTATGCGGTTCCAGGTTGGATTTAAAATTTCAAAAACATACTGATTGATTTCTTCTTTCATGTCAGCAACTTTTTCAGGGGCTGATTTAATAAACTGCCTGAGGTCATAACCTTCTTCAGGCCCAACAACTCGTAAGCTATAAATTTTTATTTGTGGCTGCCCCTGATATTCTTCTCGTTTGCCGTTAAGTTCAACAATTGTTCCTGAATTAAATGTAGAGGCATCTTGGTCATTGGCATCCCAAAAATTACCGCGAATTTCACCAGATGAATCACCAAATGACATTGCCAAATAGAGCTTACCCTTTTTAGTATGTCTTAATTGCGAATTCTTAATTAAAACGACCAGCTCTAACTCTTCGCCATCATTATAATCCAGCAAACGTTTATACATGTTCGATTCCTTTCTTAAAAGTTAGCGGCTGTAATTGCAGTTTAGCAACAAGGCTTTTTTGGGCAGTAAAGATCAATACCTGGTTGCTTTGTGCAATTGTCTGAAGCAACTTTTCGATTTCATTAATCCTTTGGTCATCAAAGTTAACGAAAGAGTCATCAATCAAAATTGGTAAATTAATTTGATCTTTTATTTGTTCAACAAAAGCCAATTTCAAAGCAAAATAAAGTTGCTCAGAGGTACCCCGAGAAAGATATTCCACCGCTAATTTTTTACCATCAAAACGAGTAACGGTTATTTTTTTACCTATTTCAATATTATTATACCGATTATTTGTTAATAGTCGCAAATATTCTTTAGCAGTAATCAGCATTTTCGGAAAACGTTCATTAGATGCAAGGTCAAGTGCGCGGCTAATCAACTTGGCAGTAAATAAATTAGTCAAATATTCCGCGCTTAAATTTCTAAGTCTGGTTCTTAAGTTTGCTAATTTTTGTTTTTCCTCGAATACCGCCGTTGAACTGGCCAGATTTTCCATCTTGACTTTAGTTTCAGCCGTTTTACTTTGTAAAAGGTTAATATTTTCATTTAGTAAGGAAATTTGAGCAGCTAAATCCTGTAATTTCTTGTGTCCACTACTTTTATCCTGTACATATTCTTGCAGCTGGATAAGGTCGCTTTGCAAACTGGATTTGAGAGCATTAATCTGGTTTTTAATATTATCCTGTCTCAGCTTTTGTTTTTGAATTTCTCGATATTCATCTAAGCTGCTAACTTGAGCTCTTGCCAAAATCATTTTCAATTTAACATTAACTTCTTGGAGCTCTTCATTATTTTCAGTTAAATTGTTTTTTAAACTATTTTGCTCTTCTCGACGTTTACGATCCCGATCTATTTTTTCAGCAAGTTGATCTAATGCACGCAATACATTCGAAAAATTCGTATCTATTGCTTGTTCCAATTCTTGACCTAACTGCATTGCAAAAGGCGTGAGCAAATCAGATATTTCTGTTTTACGTAACTGATTTCTCTTCAAGTTTTGGGACAAAACCTGGTACTGCCGCCATTCGTTGATCAAATTATTAAGGTCTAAATTACTAGGTTTAATGCCGTATTGTTTCTCAAATAAAAATTGTTGTTCTTTAGCTTTTCTACTTCTTTCAGCTTGTGCTTTAGCAGATTTTTGCACTTGCGTTTGCTGGTAATAACCAAGCACTGCAAAAGCTATCCCAACGCCGATAGCCAAAAGTCCAAAAGCACGAGCTATGAATAGTAAAATTAATCCTAGAATGAAAATCGTTCCACCTAGCAAAAGAAATTGCTTAGGCTTATTACTTTTATCCTGGTTAATAACTGTTTCTTTTGGCGGTAATTTTTGAAAATCTTCCTGCAGCTTAATTACTTGCTCTTGAGTCAATGCAGCAATTTTACCCAGGTTGGGATCAAGAGTAATGAGCTGCTGTTGTTCGCTTTTAATTTGGGTTTCTTTTTGTAAGCAGCTATGGTATTCCGCTTGCCACTGTAAAATTTCCGACTTTTTTTGCAGCAGCTTTGTTTCACTAATATCCTCATCTTTAACTTGAGAATATTCAGTTAGCTTTTCTGAGATTTTTTGCCGTTTTTTACGCAAAGTTTCTGCTTGAATTGCTAAATTTTGTGCAGATTGATATTGCGCTGAGTCAAAATGAATTGTTTTGATCTGACTTTGTAAATCCTGCAATTTTTCATAACTGGGGACAAGCTTTTCAACTTTTTCCAAGTTGTCATATTTTCTTTGCAGATCTAGTCTTTTTGCTTCTTCATGGTGTTGGAGCTCTTCTTGTTTTTTTAAGTCACTATTTAGCTCTTTATACACAGAAAATTCATTTTCAGAGTCACTGACTTTAGTTTGCTGTTCTTGAATCTGCAGTAAAAGTTGGTTAACTGGAAGTTTTCTGCCCTTCTTTTTAAATAAACTGTCAGCATTTTTGGTAAAGTCATCGCGCACAGTTATCAATTTATCACTGTCGGCTGCACCCAGGTAATATATGCGTTCTAATAAGTCTTTTTGCTTAATCTGGTCAACTTTTGTCAACATATCCTGATTAAAGATAAAGCTGTCAGCGTAAAAGTTGCCGTCAATATTCTTTATTTGATCAAAAAAAACATTTTCGGGCACTACTTGGTTGTCACATTTAACTGTTAGCGTGCCCAATTTAGAACCTTTGCCGTGGGCGTAAAGGCGTTCAAGTTCATAGCGCTGTCCTTTTTCATTTTCAAAAAGCAAATAACCTCCCATTGGACTAACTTGGGCCAAAGGGGTGTAGTTTTCAAAAAAAGGGGAATTGTGTGAAGCAAGATGAAAGCCAAACAAAATTTGCTTAATAAAAGCAACGATTGTGCTTTTCCCTGCTTCATTTGCACCATAAAAGACATTAACGTCAGGATTAAGTAAATCAAAGGTAAAATTTGAGAATTGACCAAAATTAATTATCTTAAGTTTAATTAATTTCATCATTGACTCCTTTCAATTTACTGTTCAGCTTAACTTCTGCCAGTTGTTTAACTTCTTGAATAAAATCTGGGTCTTGGGCCAAATTATTAGTAAACTCAGTTTTTAAGGACCAGTCTTTACTAACTTGGGTAAATTGATCTGTAGCAAAAATTTCTTCTTCAGCCTGTTTAAAATATTTTTGATCGTTAACAGCAACTGCTAATTTGCTCCCATTAATGAAACGCACATCTACTAGTTGAGAACCATGAGCAAGCTTTTCTGAAATCATTTGCCAAAAATCACTGTCTTGAATTAATTCGGCTTCTTTTTCATTTAAAAAATCTGCACCCTTTATTTGTAAGCAAAAATAGGTAGTGGCAGTCGCCATCAAACAATTAATTATCATCTTTTCCAGCTCGGTTTTGGCTATTGGTTTAGTGAGTTCAAGCTGCCTTTTATCCCAAGAAATAAGATTAGTCTGAACAAAATGAATCTTGGTTTTCTTTGTTTGTTCATCAATGGTGCCTAAATAACAGCCTTTGGGACCAGTTTCGTTAATGTGACGGCCCTGAATATTGCCAGGATAAACTATTAGTGGCGTTTCTGACAATACCTGCCTTAAATGGATATGACCCAGAGCAAAATAGTCATAATTAAGATTTTGTAATTCACTTAAAGTAAATGGAGCATATACATTTTGCGAACTCAAACCTGCCCTTTCCTGAGCATGCATAATACCAAAAGTGTAACGATTATTTTTAGGAGGAAATTGGGCAGCAAGATCATCTGTAATGTGATTGGCCAAATATGAAAAACCAGTCACATCATAGTCAAAACCACTTTTAGTGGTATAGGAGGCAGTTTCAATTTTTTCGTCCTCACCTAATAATTTAAAATACGGGCTTTCAGGCACCAGTAGGTCTTCTTTTGCCATATGATCATGATTACCTAAAACCATAACTACTTGTATTTCAGATTTGATTAGACGCTCAATTTCGCGCGCAAAAAAAATCTGCGCGCTGGGATTAGGCTTGAAACTATCAAAAGTGTCGCCTGCAATTAATACTAAATCAACATTTTCCTTAATGGCCAAGTCGACAATGTTAGTTAAAGATTGCATTGGAGCTTTCTGAATTTGGTTAAAGTTCTTAGATGGTAAAAAAGATAGTCCCAAAAATGGACTATCTAAATGTGCGTCAGCAAAATGGATAAATTTCATGGTTATTTTTTAATTTCTAAGACCATCATAAAGGTCATTAACGGGTTTGGTAATTGTTCTTTGAACATCTTCAATTGTTTTAGAGACAGCCTGTTCAGCTTGCAAAAGTTGCAATATTTGATCATTCTTTTGCACTTTTTCATTCAACTTTTTATAATCTTCCTCTAAATCCTTAGGAAAGTCTCTTCCTTCAGTTTGAGAATTAATGATTTTAGTTTGCATCTCATCCATTTGCTTGAACAAAGCTGCACTTTCCTCATTATTTTTCACTGCATTAACGGCATTTTCTAAAGCCTTGAATTCATCAAGCTTTTGGAAATCTGCCGCCACCTGATTTGCTGAATCATAAATATTTATCATTTTTTTCCTCCTAATTAGTGACCTAAAAGTCCTTTTATGTCATTATACCATTCATTAATCTTTTCACTGGCAGATCCGAGCCCTTTTTCAATTTTTTTGCCAAAACCTTGCGTCCAATCGGTACCAGCACCGTTATTTTGAATAATTTGCCTTGGCGCTTGTTCTCTAAATTGATTCTGTGCAGTGTATGGTAAAATGCCTTCCATCTCAGCTTTATAAAGCCTTGTGATGCCGGTTTCGGATACACCGTGCATGAAATGCTGCTGATTAGTGCGATCAAAACCGACCCAAGTTGCTACAACAACATCGGGGGTATAACCAACGATCCATTGGTCCTTAGTGCCAAAACCGTATGTATTAGGTACTTCGGTAGAGCCGGTTTTACCGGCAACTCGATAGCCGGCAGGTTGAGCTGAAGTCCCTGTACCACCTGCAAATACTCCTAACAGCATTGTAGTCATCTCTTTAGCAGTATTTTCAGAGATAATTCGATGGGTCCCTATATCGTGATTTTCCGCAATTACATTACCACTTGCATCAGTAATTTTGGTAATAAAGTAAGAATTATTCGGTAAGTTACCTTTATTTGCAAAAGCCGAATAGGCACGAGCCATTTGAATAGGTGAAACCCCGGTCGATAATCCACCTAAAGCCAAAGCTAAATTTTGATCCTCTTTTGCTACCGTCAAGCCGAAATTATTAGCAGACTGGACGCCTTTAGCTACTCCAATGCGGTCTAATAGCCAAACAGCAGGCACGTTTTTACTTTGCGCCAAAGCCACATACATAGGAATTTTATCCGAATAACCGTTGTCAACATTGTGGGGCTGATAGCCATTCTTCCCGAAGCGCTGCAATTTGTTAGAAAGCTGGGAATCATAATGATATCCTTGCTGCAAGGCAGGCGCATAAGAAACAATAGGTTTAATAGAAGAACCAGGTTGCCTCTTCATTTGTGTCGCGCGATTATAACCGCGAAAGACATGCTTGCCCCGTCCTCCTACCACAGCGCGGACTGCACCAGTAGTAGGATCCATCACTACCGTAGCACCCTGAGTTTTAGTGCCATCAGCGGCATTTTGAGGGAATAAGTAATCCTGGTTAAACCTTTCTTGCAGCTGACTCTGATAATTTTGATTAAGAGTAGTGTATATTTTCAGGCCCTTATTCATGACATCTTCTTCTTTTAAGCCATAGCGATTAATTGCTTCATCCACGACAGCGTCAAAGAAGTAGGGATAACGATAACCATCTTTATTATGATATGTATCACGTAAAGTTAAACCAATTTTTTGTTCACTTTCAGCCTGTGATTTTGATAATTTTTTATTATCAACCATCAAATTCAAAATTAAATTGCGTCGCGATAAAGCATAAGACATGTGGTCAATGGGATTATACTTGCTGGGATTACGCAAAATACCTGCTAACGTGGCACCTTCACCAACTGTCAGCTGACTGGCATTCTTGCCAAAATATTTTTGGCTGGCATCTTCTACGCCCCAGACGCCATTACCAAAATAGGAATTGTTAAGATACATCGTTAGTATATCTTTTTTGGAATAAACATGATTAAGTTCGATAGCAAAGAAAAGTTCCTCAACTTTACGCGAAAATGTTTGTTTTTGAGTTAATAAGGCATTTTTAGCTAATTGCTGGGTGATAGTTGAACCGCCTCCGGCAATTTGCCCATGATTAAGCACTATACCTAGAGCGGCACGCCCCATTCCCTTAATACTAAAGCCGGGATTTTTCCAAAAAGTCCTGTCCTCGGTCGAAATTACAGCATTTTTCACGTTAGGTGAAATTTTGTTGTATTCAACATAAGTTCCCTTTTGTGAGTATAATGAGCCTGCTCGTTGGTTTTTTTGGTCATAAATTCCCGTCGTAACAGGTAATGACGCTTTTAAATTTGATATATTGGATGTTTTAACTTTAACGGTATAATAAGTACAAACCAAGAGAATGACGGTAAGCAAAATCAAAATGATCCAGCGACCGATAAAAAAACGATGATCAAAACGGTACCATAAGCCACGTTTCTCGTTTTTCTTTGGTTCATTGTTTTCCATTTTATCTGCTCCTTTAGAAACAATTAAAATTGTATCATATTAGAGGATATTACTTTTATTTTCAAAAAGATTTAACAAATATTTATGAGCTATTATTTTACATTTAATTTTCCCCAAAATCTCAAACCATGCTCAGTAAACGACTTATTGCGTCTTTTGCTGATCCCACGCAAATGGCGTCATTACTTACGAACTGAACACCAGATTTTGATTAACGGCACTTATCATTATTTTAATCAAATGGTCTTTCCAGACGATAAAATTGAGCTGTGGCTAAAACACATTGAGAGTAGTCAAAATACTTACCCAGCAAGCGGACAAATGCCAGAAGTGATTTACGAAGATCAAAATCTGTTAATTATTAATAAACCGGCAGGACAAAAAACACATCCTAACTTAAATGAAACCAACACTGCCTTGAATGATTGTGCTACTTACTTAGGGTACTCTCCTTTTATTGTACATCGTTTGGATATGCTAACCAGTGGTTTACTTTTGGTTGCTAAGAATCCGGCAGTTGTTCCTATTTTAAATCGTGAATTAAGCAGTAAAATTTTTCACCGTGAATACTTGGCAGTAGTCAATATGACTAAGCCAATAGCAGATACTGGCATAATTAACCTGCCCCTTGGACGAGATCCACTTGATAAGCGCAAGCGCAAGATTGTTGCTGACGGACTTAAAGCAATCACACATTACCAAATTCTAAAGTGCTTTAGCAATAATACTGCTTTAATTAAGCTCGACTTAGAAACAGGAAGAACACACCAAATCCGTGTTCATTTAGCGGCAATAGGTTGTCCGATTGTGGGTGATCCTTTGTATAATCCTAATTTTGTAAACAAAGACTATTTACATTTAACCGCTTATCAAGTTTCTTTGCTACTGCCATTTTCATTTAAAGAATTAAAAGTCAATCTGCCTAAAGCTAAAATACCCTTGCTCAAGTAAAAAGTCCTTCAATAGCTTTCACTCGGGTATTAAGTGCTAAAAACTCCTGTTGCTGTTTTCCATAATAAAACAATGGTCATCTAACCAAATATCACATTGAGTGCAATAATTATTTTTATTACGCGACTTCATTAGTGTAAATTACCAGATGCTCTTGTATAATTCTATTATTGAAAATTTATATAAAGAAATTGAGAGTGAATATGAATAATCAAGAAATTGCCGATTTAGCAAAAAATGTTATTGACACGTTTAATTTACCTAGTTTAGGTGTAGGCGTTTATCATAAAGGTGAAAGTTACAGTCACGTTTTTGGTAATGCAGAGCAGAATAGTTTATATCCTTTAGCATCAATTTCAAAAACCTTTTTTGCCACTGCAGTTTGTCAATTAGCTGATTCAGGTAAAATTGCTTTGGATGATCCATTAAAAAAATATTGGCCTGATTTCAAACTAAGAGATAAATACGCTGAAGACCATTTAACTTGGAGGGATGCTCTAAGTCACCAAAGTGGATTGCCAGCTCATGACTTAATGCGTTTTACTAATATGAACAAGCATGATCTTACTTTAAAAGAAAAGGCAGAACATGTTGGTTTTTTAGAGCCTAATCATGAACTGCGTTACAAAATGCAGTATAGTAACCTGGTTTTTGCTGTTGCTAGCTATGCTTTTGAACAAGCTATCAATCAAGATTATGGCTTTTATGAGCACGAACATTTACTGAAGCCTTTGCATCTAGATAATACCTATGTTAATCATCACGAGGCACCACGTGAGAGAATAGTCAAGCCGTATATTAGAGATAATGACGTTACCGAAGAAGTCCCATTTATTGCGCCTGGAAAAGTTGGTGGCGCCAGCAGCATGCTTTCATCTATCTCTGATTTGCTAACTTGGGCCAAATACCAGTTAAAATTGCAAAAAGAAAGCAAAAATAACGCAATGGCTGAGCACTTTCTTCCTCAATCTATTATGTCTCCCAGCCGTGCTTATGGCGGTGCAAATTTTGGTGCTTATGGTCTGGGCATGATGATGGAAGATTACCGTGGACATAAATATTTCTACCATAGCGGTTCGTATATTGGCTATTGTTCTTTCATGGGCTTTGTTCCTGACCTTGACTTAGCCTTTGTCTCAACAACAAACTTGGATTCAACTGATGCCATTTTTGCTTTAGCCTATCAAACTATTGACAATGTTCTGGATATTCACGAAACAGACTGGACTAGTAACATTAAAAAGATAGTTGATAAAAAAGCAGCAATTCGTGAGGAAAGAATTAAAGAACAAATAGGAGAAATCCCCCAAAATGTTAATGCAGAAGATAATCTTTTAGGTGATTACGAAAACCCGGGATATGGTTTAATTACACTAAAGGAAAAAAATGGTAATTTGCATGTTACCATCGGTAAATGGGACTACCCGGTATTTGTAAATGAGGAAGGCAAAATGTTTGTAGAAGAAAGGCTGTACCAGCACGAACTTTTGCCAATTGAACTTCAGGAAAATCAACTTTTATTATGGACTGACCGCGCACTTAACAAACCAACAGTATTTAAAAAGATAAACTAAAAAGCCTAACTTTTTCAAAATTAAAGCTAGGCTCATAATATTTTCTAGGCAACCAGCTTAATTAAAAGCTGGTTTTTTTATTTAATATGTGAACTAATCCAAGGCACAACTTTACCTATTACCTCATTAAGCTTGGTAAAATCGCCAGTTTCAACATTATAAGTATGATTTGCATTTTCTACAGTAAAAGAATCTACATTAGTCATATGACAATTTTTAATAAAGTTTAAGCTAATATTGGGGTCTAAAGTTGGATCACTGGTGCATACTTCAACTAAAATCGGATTTTTAAAGTTTTTAATGTTATCATTCAAAGTTGTTTTCAATTCGTCAAAGAATCTGCGGTATACGAGTTCAACGCCACCGCTACTAGTATGAACAATGCAGTAGCCTAAATTATCCATTTCAAATTTATCATATGCCATTTCCAATGGTTCTGAAGTATTAATCGCACCATTTAAAGAAATTATGATTTTAGCTGGTAAATCTGAGAAGGTAAATACTAAACGGCCACCGAGACTATGACCTAACAAGCCAACATTATTTTCTGCAACATACGGTAAATTTTGTAAATAGCTAAAGCTGGCCTTAACTTCTTCTGTCATTACTTTCATACCATAATTTTCTCTAGAATATAGGTTCTCACCCATACTGCATAAATCAATTCTGGCCGCTACTATTCCTGCTTCCACTATTTTCTTACTGATTCTTGCTAGCATATGGTTATCGTTGTTTCTAGAGGACATGAAGCCATGGACCAGCAACATAGCCGGAAACTTATCTCCACTATCTGGAATATCAATCTGTATCGGCACTTCATGATCAATGCACTTTAAAAAATGTAATTCTTCACGCACTTCAATTATCTCCTTGTATGAGTTTTTTAGTTGTACAATGCAATATACAGTATACTCTTATTTCGATAATCTAAATGCGTATAACTACTTTTTACCATACTGAAAAAATTTGGGGGCAAAAGTATGATAAAATTGAAATTTTAAATTATCTAACCAGTCAGAGTGACAAGATTCAAAATTTTGGTAATGATCTTTTTAGTTGTTACATAGGTAACAAAACTAATTATAATCAATCTTTTTCATATAAAAAGTGATAGATTATCATTAAATTTCCTCACCATGGGATGCAATAACTTTTTTATACCAATTAAAAGAGTCTTTTTTTATTCTTTTATTTGTACCATTTCCATTATCATCTCGATCAACGTATATAAATCCATATCTTTTTGACATTTCACCTGTCGAATTGGCTATGATATCTATGGGACCCCACATAGTGTAACCTCTAAGATCAACTCCATCATCTAGAGCTAACGCCATTTGCTTAATATGATCTTTCATATAAGAAATACGATATTTGTCATGTATATGATTATCTTTATTTAAAACATCATATTCACCAATTCCATTTTCAACTATCATAATTGGTTTTTGATACCTATCATAAATATCATTTAACAAGTATCTTAAGCCTATAGGGTCAATTGCCCATCCCCAAGAGCTCGTTTTCAAATAAGGATTAATAACCGTATTATCTGCATCCCAAGTGACAGTACCTCCATCATTTTTTGATGATGTTATTGAAAAATTACCTGCATTTTTCTTAGTTTTTATTTTAGGATCTGTTGAAACATCACTAGAACTATAATAACTAAATGAAACAAAATCAACTTTCCCGTTAAACAATTTTGCTTTGTCTCCCTTTTCAAAATTAATTTTTAAATTCTTTTTATCAAAAAATTTTTGAGCATAGCGTGGGTAATATCCTCTAGCTTGCACATCAGGGAAAAAGTATGACTTTTTAGTAGTTTGTTGAGCAGATAAAGCATCTTCTGGATTCGGGGTGTTAGGATAATTGACTACTCCCGCAATCATACTACCAATTTGAAAATTGGGATTTATCTTATGACCCATAGTTACTGCCTCAGCTGAGGCTACTAGTTGATTATGAGCTGCTTGGTATCTTGCCTCTAATGGATTATCGCATTTAGAAATATCAATCCCACCTGCAAAAAAAGGATAATTTAAAAGGGCATTAATTTCATTAAAGGTAATCCAATATTTAACTTCTTTTTTATATCGATTAAAAAGGGTCTTAGCTAATTTGAGATACTCTTTTATCATTTTTCGATTAACCCAACCGTTGTATTTTTTTGTTGCCCAAAAAGGTGTATCGAAATGATCAATAGTTAAAATTATCTCCATTCCTAATTTTCTAGCAGTTCGTATAACATTATCGTAATATTTTAGACCTAATTCGTTTGGTTTATCCATATTAGCTTTAGGAAAAATTCTAGGCCATGAGACCGACATACGATACACAGTAAATCCCATTTCTGCAAACAATTCTAAATCTTCTTTCCAGTGTGTGTATCCATCAATACTAGTGCGAGAAGGATAAAATCCATAATCTTTCTTTGCTGCTGCAAGGGGATGACTTAATGCCCATTTTCTTCCATTTCCAGCTAAAGGTAATATATCAGCTGAAGATAAAGTCTTCCCATCTTTATTGTATGCCCCTTCATACTGATCTGCTGCTGTAGCTCCACCCCATAAAAAATTTTTAGGAAATTTACTCATTAGAAATACCTCTTTCATTTATTTAAACTTGAAAAATCTATTGAAAATGCATTAGTATCTGAATCATCTAAATTTTTATTTATCAAATGATCCTTGTCATTTAAAACTGTCATTATCACAGTACAATCATATCCAGCTTCTTCGATTAGTTTATAATCGAAAATGATTAATTTTTGTCCTTTTCTTACCTTATCTCCTTTTTTTACAAGACATTTAAAATATTTTCCTTTAAGTTCAACAGTATTTATTCCAATATGTATTAATATTTGAGTGCCAAAATCATCAGTAATTCCGATAGCATGATTTGTTTTAAACGTTGCTGTGATTGTTCCTGAAATTGGTGCTACTAATTCATTAGACATAGGTACAATACCTATTCCATCGCCCAATTTTCCAGATGAAAATACTGGATCAGAAACATCTTTTAAAGAAACTTTTTTACCCTCAACTGGTATCCTAAAATCTTCTTTATTATTTAGCTCATTAGGTAACCCCCAAAAATAAGTCAGTATAGCAGCGCCAACAAAACTGATTAGTAAACCGATAATTTCACCGATAAAGCCATGCCCTAAATAAGTTGGAATTGAAAGTATACTTGGAAAGGCAAAAGCATGAGCTTCTACATTTGAAAGTCCAATCACAATTCCACCTAATGCGCTACAAGATATAGCAATATAAAACGGCTTTTTATACTTGAGCGTCACACCATAGAGGGTTGGCTCAGTAATTCCAAAAATAGCAGCTATGCATGCAGAACCTGATATTTGTTTTGTTTTATTATCTTTTGCTTTTAGAAATACCCCTAAAGCTGCACCCGCTTGCGACATAACTGCAGCACAAGCAATAGGAAAAATTGGATCTTGCCCCAGTTTTGCAATATTACTCATAATTAAAGGTAAAATCATCCAATGAAATCCAAACATTACTATTACTTGCCACAACCCACCTATTAACAATCCTGCAAATAATGAAGCATGGTTATATATCGTCATGATGGAATTAGCCAAAGCACTTGAAATCGTTGAGCCAATTGGACCAACCACAATTAATGTTAGTGGAACCATTATTACTAATTCAATCAGAGCAACAAAAACATACTTTAAACTATCTGGAATTAACCTTTTTAACATGGGTTCTAAATAACTTAGAAGCCAAATTGACAGTATAATTGGTATTACAGAAGAAGAATATGACATTGGAATAACGGGAATACCTAGAAATTTAATGGTGATATTCTTTGTTGCCAAAGTAGTAATTTGTGGATATAACAATGCTCCTGCAATCGTCACACTTACAAACCGATCTACTTTTAATTGTTTAGCAGCATTAAAAGCAATAAATATTGGTAAGAAATAAAAAAGTGAATCGGCAGCTGCATTTAATAATACATACGTTCCCGAAGTTTCTTTAAGCCATTTCATTGTTGTACATAGAGCTAACACCCCTTTTAAAACTCCTGCACCACAAATAGCGTTAAGAAAGGGCATAAAAAGACTAGAAATGAAGGAAATAAATTTATTAAGTAAACCGAAGAAGCCTGTCCTTTCCTTGTTTTTAGCCTCTTTTTCTTTAATTAAATTTTTACTGTCTTTAATTTCCTTCATATTTATTAATTGATCATACACTTCTGCCACCTGAGTACCAATTACAAGCTGCCATTGTTCATGACCATAAACAACTTGAATTATACCTTTTAATTTTTCAAGCTCCTTTTGATTTACTTTGTTATTATCTTTAACGTTAAATCTCAACCGCGTTGCACAATGCCACACTTTTTTAATATTGCTCGCTCCACCCATATAATTCAATATATCGGTAGCTAAATCTAAATACTTCAACTGTAAATCCTCCCTTAATTAATGATTTATCAATTGAAGCCGGCTTTCATATTGACAAAATAATATTAATTTATGGGAACGTTCCCATGTCAAGAAAAAAATAAAGTTATTCAATTTTATTGAATAACTTTATTTAGCAGGTTTTTCTAATTATCATTTTAGGCTGAATTGTTATTTTCTTAAATTCTGTGTTTTCCAATCTACATATAATTTTATTCATGTCATTTTTAATTTGAAGTGAAAGAAACGAGTCAATAGTTGATATTTCCATGTATTTACCGTAATCACTATTATCAAAACCAAAAACCTTAACATCAGTAGGTATCCTTTTTTTATACTTACGTAAAGTTGAAATGAAACCAGCTGCTACATAATCAGAATAAGCTATAACGGCTTCCGGTGGGTCTTCAAGTTTTAAATACTCCATGGCCGCACTTTCCCCTGCACCTGTTTGTTCTGAATAAAAAACTTCCCAAGAATCAAATTTTGAATTTTCCAATTTAAATTCCTTTATTGCTTTTATTCTCGCCTTTGTATTATTTTTTCTTGAGTCATTAAGAATATGACCTACCGAAATATCTCCATAACGATTTTTTAAATATTTGAGTATGTCTTTGTATAAAGGATAATGGTCAATGTATGATGAATAAATATTTTTACTATCTATTCTCCTCCATGTCACAATTGGTCCGTATTGTGAAAATTCAGCAATTTTTTTCCAACTATTGCGATTGGCCACAAAAAATAGCGCATCCAAGCCATGAAGTTTAAACTCTTTCAAGATTAAAAGTTCTTCTTGCTTATTTCGAGTAAAATATACTGCGATTTTAAAACCTTTTTTTTGTACATAATGTGTTACCAAATCAAGTAGTTGCCCAACTTCAGGATAATATGTTTTAGCAATAAATCCTATTGTTTTCGTACTTTGTTCTACCAGTTGTCTAGCTAATATAGAAGGAACATAACCCAACTTTTTAGCCGCTTGTAACACCTTTTTTCTACTTGCTTTTGAAACATAACCATTACCTGTGAAGACCCTTGAGACGGTTGATTTTGAAACTCCAGCAAGTCGTGCAACATCAAAAATATTTGACATAAGCTATAATTAAATCCATTTCATGAATATTTATAATGTTTTATCTTTTTCCGCCAAAAACTGGAAAATGACTGGCAGAGCCATAATCAAAAGTATTAATATTTTCCAAAGTAGTCATATCATCTTCACTTATTTCAAAATTCAATTCGGAATTTTGCTTCATATGTTCTGGATTGACAGACTTCGGTAAAACTACTGTGTTAAGTTGCCAATCGTAACGAATACAAAGTTGTGCAACTGAAACATGATATTTTTCTGCCATTTTTTGAATTACTGCATTATTTAAAGCTTCACCATGCGCAACAGGTGAAAAAGACTCAACTATAATATTTTGCTGCTGACAAAAATCAATTAGTTTTTTAGGTGTTGCACCAATATGACACAAAATTTGGTTAACCATAGGCTTAACATCACTATGGTCAATTAAATTCTGCAAGTCTTCTGGTTGAAAACTAGAAACTCCAATAGCACGCAATTTTCCTTCTTTTAAAGCGTCTTCTAAAGCACGCCAAGTTTCTAAGTTACCTGCAAAATGCCGATCATCAGATTGGTTTACCTCTTTCCATGGCTGCGGATTATGGATAATCATCATATCTAAATAATCAAGATCCATTCGCAAAAGAGTTTCATCAATAGATTCTTTAGCTTTTTGATAGTCTTTAATTTCGGCCTCTACTTTTGAGTTAACAAAAATTTGGTCTCGAGCAATACCTGAATTTTTAATCCCCTGACCTACCCCACGCTCGTTATGATAAGCTTGAGCAGTATCAAGATGCCTATAACCCATTTTCAAAGCAGATTCGACTGGTGAAGCTACTTCATTATCGGGAATTTTCCATGTTCCCAATGCCAGTTTAGGGATTTTTACCCCATTATTAAGTGTTAATGTTTCTTCAAAAATCATAATTTTGCCCTCCTTATGCCTTTTCTTGAGTATAACGCTTAACTTCATGTTTAAGTCAATCATTTTTCACTTAGATTTTTAAAACTTTTTTAGTTACAATTAAGTTTAAATAGATTAAAGAAGGCAAATTTATGAAAAATGTTTACTTAATGCGTCACGGACAAACTTTGTTTAATGTCCAACATAAAATACAGGGCTTTTGTGATTCACCACTGACCTCTTTGGGAATTAAACAGGCAGAAACTACAAAAAAAGAATATTTTGAAAATGAACAGATTACTTTAGAAGAAGCACATTGCTCCACTTCTGAAAGGGCGATAGATACTTTAAAGTTAGTTACTAATTTACCTTTTAAAACTCATAAAGATTTACGAGAGTGGAATTTTGGCATTTATGAAGGGGAAGGAGAGCACCTTAACCCACCACTACCATACAAGGATTTTTTTGTTCAATTTGGTGGCGAATCTCAAAGTCAGGTAGCTTTTAGAATCAATAAAGCGATTACAGAGATTGTAGAATCTTCATGCCATAAACAAATTTTAATCGTTTCCCATGCCGGTGCTATAGCTAATTTCTATAGAAAATGGGAAAAATACAATACATTTAAACGTAAGAATCACTATCGGAATTGTGCCGTTTTAAAATACGAATATGAAGATGGTATTTTTCGTTTGCAGTCAATATTTAATCCTAGCTGCTAAAGGAATTTAAAATCAAAAAGGCTAATAATTAGTATTATTATTCCACTTTTACGGAGTAAATAACACTAACCTATTAGCCTTTCAATTACCCAACTTTTTACTTTCATATTAAAGAATTTTTTAAATAACAGTTCATTTCAATAATTTAATCTAAATCATTGCCATTGGTTTGGATAACCTTTTTATACCAATAGAAAGAGTCCTTTTTATATCGTTTATAAGTACCTGTACCATCATCATTTACATCAATATAAATAAATCCATATCTTTTCCTTAATTCTCCAGTTCCTGCAGAAACTAAATCTATACAACTCCACATAGTGTAGCCTAAAAGATTGACTCCTTCGCTTACAGCTGATTCTAAAGCTTTGATATGTTTTCTGTGGTAATCAATGCGATATTGATCATGAATAGTATTATCTGAATTCAAAACATCCTTTGCACCAATACCATTTTCAATAATTAAAAGAGGAAAATTATCATACCGGTCATTTAATAATTCCAAGGCATATTTAAGTCCTTTGGCATCTATTTGCCAGTCCCATTCAGTAGACTTTAAATAAGGATTTTTATTTTCATAAGCCGACGAAACACCAGTTAGTAATCCTCTTTGTGAGTGCGCTCCACTAACGCAATTTGTAAAATAATATGAAAAAGGTAAAAAATCTGCTTTTCCATTTATCAAATCTTTTTCGTCTTCCGTTGAAAATTCAATATTGACGTTATATTCCTCAAAAATCCTCTTAGCATATGATGGGTAGTGTCCCCTAACAATAACATCAGAAAACAAGAAGATATTATCTTGCATGAATTTTTGATTTGCTAATACATCATCAGGATTACACGTTCTTGGATAAGTAAATAGGCCACAAACCATACATCCTATTTTGTTTGCAGGATTGATATCATGACCTAATTGAATTGCCTTTGCAGAAGCAACTAATTGGTTATGAGTCTCTTGGAAGATTCTTTGTTTATCTGTCTGACTGGCATTATTATTACCATCCAAAGTCCATTTAAGAATATTTATTTCATTGAAAGTTACCCAATATTCAACATAATCTTTAAAATTATTAAAACATATTTTGCAGAATGCCAGATATTCTGCAATTAGTTCTCTGTTCGACCAGCCACCAAATTCAGTAATGTAAAATGCTGGCATATCATATTTATACAGAGTGGTGATTGGCTTTATATTATATTTTTTTAGTTCCTTTAATACTGCCAAATAAAAGTCTATTCCTTTGGGGTTAACACCACCTTTTATTCCATTGGGTAAAATTCTAGCCCAGGAAATTGTAATGTTGAGTGCTTTAAATCCCATTTCGGCTAAAAGAGCAATATCTTCTTTATAATGATGATAAAAATCACTAGCAAAATGATTAGGATATACTTGATCCTTTTTTAGTATAAATTTAGAACCTTTTGGTGCTTGTCCACTAAATTGAAGGGCTTTTCCCATTTTTCCATTCTTTAGTTGGTAGTAGGCATAACGAGGAATTCCTTTCTTACCAGGTAATAAATAGTCGGTTTCTACTGGCGACTTCCCGTCTTCATTCCAAGCGCCTTCAATTTGAGTAGCACTAATGTCTCCACCCCATAAAAAATCTTTTGATAAAACCATATTTTCTCCTTTTACTTTTAATACAAATTACAATAATAAAGAAATTTTTTTGAATATTATTTTTGATTTTGTTGACTGTTTAGTGATTTTACAAACATAGGCCAAAATGGCAAATAGCATACTAAGCCAATCCCAAAAGAAATTATTACGATTATAATTGTCTTCCAGTCTCCGGTTCCAAGAGGCCCTAATAGAAATGGTGGGGTAGCCCATGGTATAGAAGCAAAGAATTTACCCATCCAAGGCATTGACATTAACAGATAACCAATACCAGTAGAAATAGTGCCGCTGAATATAAATGGAATCAAAAGATAAGGATTTAAAGCAATTGGCAAACCATAAACAACTGGTTCAACGATTGTAAATATTCCAGGTACTAAAGAGGTAATTCCCAAAGTTTTAAGAAACTTATTTTTACTTATTAACATTAATAATATCAAAGGCCAAACTGCAGAAGTCCAAACAGTCATTCTTATCAAACCGGTTTGCCCAAGACCAGCTAAAATGTGTGGTAAGTGCTCAGGGGCAATACCTTTAGCAACTAAATTAGAGTTCATTTCAAGCCACTGTAAACCAAAGGGAGTAAACAATGTCATAAACATTCCATCCCCATGCAATCCACATGACCATAGAAGAAGTGTAATAAAAACTATCAGCATCGCAACCCAAACATTTTCTGTTTGATTAACTAAAGGCTGTAAAATAGTATTTAACCACTTAACGATATCGAAATTAAGAATATCTCTAATTAACCATGCTATTATTGCTGAAGCAATAAAGGGTAATAAAGCAGAAAAAGAATTTCCGATTGCTGGTGGAACAGAACTGGGCATTTTAATGACTATATTATATTTTTCAAAAAGCCATAAAATTCTTACGCTAAAAATACTCGTGATAATTGCAACGAATAGTCCACTTGAACTGAACGCTACAATTGGGATACCACCATTCTTATCTAGTCCGCCTAATACTAAAACCAAAAAGGTCATTAAACCGATAATACCTGAGTTTAAACCATTTTGATTTAATTTTTTGCCATAATTATATGCAATAGTAAAAGAAGCATATAAAGACATAAAACTAAGTGTTAGAGTATTCATCCATAAAAATTTGGAAGCCAAGGGACTGAGAAATGGCAAAAGCGCTTTTCCACTCGTTCCAACACTCGGTGATCCTAGAACATAAAGTATCATAAAAATTGCACCAGTCAAAATCACTGGTAAAGTACCCATAATTCCATTTACAATAGAGGATATTGATTTCAAATTCGAAAACTTCGCCATAGGACCAGACATTTTTTGTACTGAATTACTAATTTTAGTAATCAAATTTTCTTTTTGAGCCATACATATCTACCCAAACCTTTCTATAGAGGTTGATCCTCATACTTTTCTTTTCCATCAAAATTTTTGGATTTTATCAATTTTATAAACTTATTCTCATCATCATTCTCTATCGCGGCTATTTCTTCTATCCTTCTTTCGTGTCGTCCACCGATATATCTTGCTTCTAACCAATTTTTGACAATCATTTTTGCAAGCTCTTGTCCGACTACTCTGGAACCAAATGATAAGATATTAGAGTTATTATGCATTCGTGACAATTTCGCTGAATAGCAGTCACTACACATACACACCCTGGTTCCTTTAACCTTATTTGCGGCTATTCCTATGCCAATACCTGTACCACAAATGGTTATTCCCAAATCACATTCTCCGCTCGCAACTGCTTTTCCAACTTTTTCCCCATAAATTGGATAATCAGTTCTTTCGGTAGAATTGGTGCCAAAATCTTCTACTTCATAACCCAAATCTTTGACATACCTCAAAATTGCCGGTTTAAGAATATATCCCACATGATCTGAACCAATAGCAATTTTTAATTTTTTATTTTCCAAAAAAACACATTCTTTCAAAAAAATTTAGAACAATTATTATATTTTTATGTTAATCGTTTTCCTTCCTAATTAACTCAATTGTCTTTTGATAATTTTGAGATTTATTAAATAAAGCTGAAGTGCCAAGGATAAAATTATCAACGCCCTTCTTATAAAGACACTTTATTTTTTCTCTAGAAATAGCTCCATCCACTCCTAAAATATAGTGATAATCACTTTTAGCAAGAATAAACTTATCCAATTTTTTTAATACAAAGTTTTGAAATTTTTGACCAGCAAATCCAGGGTTAACAGTCATTATCAGAACATAGTCAACAATTGGGAGCAGTTCCTTAACCATCTCAAAAGAAAGATTAGTATTGACAGAAATTCCCGCTTTTTTCCCGAGATCATGTATTTCTTCAATTGTTCTTACTGGCTGTTGTTCGGCATCTGGACAAAAATAAATTATGTCAGCCCCTAAATCGCTAAATAGCTTTATATACCTATGTGGGCTTTCAATCATAAGATGAGCATCCATTGTTTTATTAGTGTTTTGCCTCATAGTTTCATAGTCTTCAAGTCCTAAAGCAAAGTTTGGAACATAAAGACCATCCATAATATCCATATGATACATATTGATATCTGCCCTATTTAGCATTTCCATCTCTTCATTCAAGTTTTGAAAATTAGCACACATCATTGACGGACTAAGTAATAATTGCATTTTCTCCTCCTTTTTAGGTAATCGATTACATTTATTTATACTATTATTATTACACAAATTATTTAGATTGCAACTTATTTTAAAAATAAAATTTAAATTTATGTTTCTTCAGTTACTTTAATAGGCAAACGTTTCACATTAATTTATAATATTTAAGGTAAGTTAATTCATGATATAATCAATGTAAAGTGAGGTGTATATCCTTTGGAACAATATTCGATAAAAGACATTGCCAAATTAAGCGGTGTATCAACTGCTACCGTTTCGCGAGTAATAAATCATAAAGGAAAATATTCAGAGCAAACTAAAGAAAAGGTATTAAAAATTATCCAACAGACTGGCTATAATATCGATGTAAGTGCCCAAAGTTTGAGAACCAATGTTACTCATACAATTGGTATATTAGTACCTGACATTAAGAATCCTTTTTTCGCTGATCTAGTTCAAAAAATCGAAAATCATCTATTCAATAAAAATTATTCTACTTTTATTTGTGATACTAATAAAAAGCAGGAAAAGGAAAAAGCATATTTACAAATGCTGGAAAAGAAAAAGGTTGATGGTGTTATAGTTATTTCTGGTTCCGGTAAAAGAGGTTTTAAGTTTGAAAGTTCTATTAAAAAAATTCCTTATATTTGTATTGACCGAGAACCACAAAATTTCAATGACACAATTTTTATTTCATCAAATCATTATCAAGGGGCATATGATGCAACTACTTATTTAATTAATAAAAACGCTAATCATCTATTAATTATTAGTGATAGAATATCCACATCTTCAGAGTCAAGACTTGCCGGATTTAAAGATGCATTAAAACAAAATGGTCTCAAATATAGTAAGGCAAACAATTACCTATTACTAAAAAAAGATATCGACTTTGATTCTTTTATTTCAAAACATCCTGAAACGAATGGAATTTTTGCTATAAATGACAATCTAGCAATTAGAGTACTAAATAGAGCAAAATTTTTGAATATTGATATTCCCAATCAAATTCAAATAATTGGGTTTGATGACATTCCTGCCGCGTCACTTGTAAATCCAAGTCTGACAACAATTGCTCAAAATACAAAACGAATTGCTAAAAACACTGTTGATAGCATTTTAAGCAGCATTGAAGGACAAGGGGATAAGGGTAGTAAATTACTAATACCTGTAAAAATGGTCATCAGACAAAGTACTAAATAATTTAACATTTTATTTTTGATCTAAAGAGTTTGAAAAAAGAAAAAGGCTAATAAATTAACGTTTCTTCAACGTAATTTATTAGCCTTTAAGTTAAAGTTTTTTTCAAACTCTTATTTTATTATTCCAAATTCAATGAACTCTTGTCAAAGCCTGCTGACTTAATCTTGTCATCAATTGATGGAGTACCAAGCCAAGTAATCATTTCCTTCATTGAAGCTGTAATTGCTTCAGTACCAGGAAGAAGCAGCTTACGAGGGTCATAACCCTTGTTATCCTTGTCTTCATCTTTATGAGCTTCAAAGTACTTACGAGTAGCAGCTTGGAAAGCCAATTGGAATTCAGTGTTAATGTTAACTTTAGAAATTCCAAGGGAAATAGCCTTCTTAACTTGCTCTTCAGGAATGCCTGAACCACCGTGTAATACCAATGGAACAGAAACTGCATCAGCAATTTCCTTTAAGCGATCAAAGTTCAATCCCTTCCAGCCTTCTGGGTAAACGCCGTGAATGTTACCAATACCACAAGCAAGTTTGTCAACACCTGCGGCTACAAAAGTTTTTGCGTCTTCAACAGATGCTAATTCTCCACCATCAGCTCCTTGGTTTTCACCAATTTTACCAATTTCAGCTTCAACTGAAATACCGCGTTCATGAGCCAACTTAACGATTTCCTTGGTTTTAGCTAAGTTCTCTTCAGTTGGTAAAGCATGACCATCAAACATAACGGATGAGTAACCAAGAGCAATACATTCTTTAGCAGCTTCAAAGCTACCATGGTCTAAGTTCAATACAACTGGAACAGAAATGTCCATTGCATCCATTTCATCTTCAACTAAGTCTTTAGCAACTTTATAGCCACCCATGTATTTAGCTGCACCCATAGAAACCTGAATTAAAACCGGAGTTCTAGTTTCTTCAGCTGCTTGCAAAATTGCACGTGTCCATTCCAAGTTGTTAGTGTTATAAGCACCTACTGCATAATGGTTTTTACGAGCATCCTTAAAGATTTGATTACCATTATCTAAATATGCCATTAAATATACCTCCTAATAAACTTACAGTCATATTGTATCGTATTAATTAAGTATTGAACAATCTTTTATTTGATGAAAACGTTATTTTTGAAAATTTTTACATTTCTTTAGGAGAATTGACACCTAATAGTCGCAAAGCCTCGGTTAAAACAATTGAAGTTGCTTGAACCAGAGCTAACCGAGCGCTTATTTGATCATCATCAACTAGAACCTTGACATTAGCATAATATTTATTAAACTTCTTGGCTAAATCAAGCGCATATTTAGCAATAATTGACGGTTCAAACTTAGCACTGCTGCGAGCAATGATACGGGGGAAGTCGGCCAAAGATTTGGCAACTCCAAAAGACCAGTTATCATCTATCTTTATATTAGAAAGACCAGGTTTATGCCCTTGTTCAGCAGCCTTGCGCAAAACGCTTTGGGCACGCGCATTTGTGTATTGCACGTAAGGACCAGTGTCTCCTTCAAAACGGACAACTTCATCAAGATCAAAGTCAAAGTTTTCAGTGCGCTCGTTTTTCAAGTCGTGAAAAATTACCGCACCAACACCAACATCATGAGCGACCTGGTCTTTATTAGCTAAATCAGGATTCTTTTGCTCAATTTGCTTTTGTGCCAAATTTACAGCATCCTGTAAAACCTGATCAAGGAAAACCACGTTCCCTTTTCTAGTAGAAAGCTTTTTACCATTTTGAGTAATTAAGCCAAAAGGAACATGGTAAATTTCGTCAGCCCAATCATAGCCCATTTTCTTCAGAACGGTTTTCAGTTCTACAAAATGCTGTGACTGTTCATTACCGACAACATAAAGCATTTTGACAAAATGATATGTGTTTTGACGATAAATGGCTGCGGCCAAATCGCGAGTTAAGTAAATACTAGTACCATCGGACTTAACAATCAAAGCCGGATTTTCATCTTTACCCATGTCAACGACCTGTGCACCGCGAGATTCATGCAAAAGCCCCTTTTCTTTCAATTCATAAATAACCGGCTGCATTTTGTCATTAAAGAAAGCTTCGCCTTTATATGAATCAAAAGTAACTCCGAGTTCTTTATAAATGCGATTAAAATCAGCTAAAGATACGTCACGGAACCATTGCCATAATTTAACTGCTTCTGGATCGCCCTCTTCTAATTTTTTAAACCACGCACGTCCTTCATCATCCAGTTCCGGATGTTTTTCAGCCTCTTTGTGAAATTTTACGTAGTATTTAAATAAATTCATGATGGGGTCTTTTTTCACATCTTCTTCAACGCCCCAATGCTTATAAGCAGCGATTAATTTTCCAAATTGAGTGCCGTAATCACCTAAATAATTAATTTTTATAGGCGTATAACCAACTTTTGCCAAAGTTTTAGCGATTGAATTACCAATCACAGTTGACCTTAAATGACCCATAGACATTGGCTTGGCAATATTAGGACTAGACATGTCAATTGGGACGTTACCCTCTCCTAACTTTTGATCCCCAAAGTGCTCTTTTTGCTGCAAAATTTCAGCAAGAGTTTGTGAGATTAATCTGCCATGATCTATTGAAAAGTTAACGTATGGACCTACAGCTTTGATAGATGCAAAATCAGTGCTCTTTAGCTCACTTGCAATATTTTGTGCAATAACTGCAGGATTTTTGTGTTCCACTTTTGCCAAAGCAAAGGCTGGAAATGCATAGTCACCCATGTTTTCATTTTTGGGCCTTTCAATTAACGAATTGATTTGCTCTTTGGAAAGGTCAACCTGTCCAGCAACTAACTCGACAACCTTGTCTTTAAAATCCATTTTTTCCCTCCTAAATGCCAAAAAAAGTCTCTCCTTCACTAACATGAAGAAGAGACGAGTATAACCCGCGGTACCACTCTTTTTGATACAAAGTATCCGCTTATTAAATTTTCTATTTGGTTGGTTAGACACGCCTTCAGTCATTTTTCCAGCCTGACTCTCATCAATCTCAAGCTCGCTATATTGGAAAAAAATGCCTACTACTTCTAACTACTTTCATGAAATGATTATAACAGTAAATAATGTCTGCGCCAAATTTTTTAGTTATTTTTGATAATTACCTTTGTGCCGGCAGGAATGTTTTCAACCAACCAACGTGAGTCGGGGACACTTAACCTGATGCAACCGTGAGAAGCGGGCTTGACTCCCAGCTTTTCAGCCTCTTTAATGTTGTATTTGCCATTACTTTTTGTCGGGACCGAATGAAAAAGATAAACATTTTCCTTGTCCCAACTGGTCCAGTTATTAGCGCCTTCATTTAATTCAGGATTATAAAAAGAATCACCACGATCATACTTTATTCTATAAGTTCCTGCCGGCGTTAATGACTTATTCTTTTTAAAAAGCCCAGCGCTCGCTAACATGGTATATATTCTTTTATTACCACGTAAAATATAAACACGATTACCTTTAAGCGAAACTCTAATTTTTAAGTCATTTTCAGAACTCTTTATTTTGGGATAAGGTTTAGTTTCACTCGCTTTTTTCCAATTGAAAGGAGAACGCAAGTCTTTAGGGTCCTGATAAGGACGATAGGATGCAGCAGTTTTTATAACCACTGTTTTCTTGGCATCCTTAGTTTTATTATCCATTTTGGGCTGAGTAGGCATAGAAACCCGCGCAAGACTGATAGCGCATATTAGAATAATGCAAAAAGCAGTAAGAACTTTTAATAGACTTTTTTTCATATAATAACTTTTCTCCAAATCATATTTTGTGTTTCAACGGAAAAACTATCCTTTGTTAGCGTAGTGATTCATCAACTGAGGCAATATCGCACTTATTTTAGTTGGGCGCACCACATAATCCGTTTCAGCAATTTTATCGCCAGCTAAGGAATGAAGGTAAATTGCAGCCAGGACTGGATCTAGCGTGCCCCCAAACTGTGCTATAAAGCCACCAATTATCCCTGCCAATGTATCTCCCATTCCACCGGTAGCCATACCAGGATTACCGCTAGTATTTACAAAAATTTCGTTAGTACTAGTATAAACATGAGTGCGATTTGATTTTAAAACCAAAATCACATTTTGGGTAGGAAAAATCTTTTTTAAAGCACTCAAATTAGCACTATCAGTTTGATAAGGAATTCTAATTTGACTTAAACGTTGCCATTCCATTTGATGAGGAGTTAAAACGATCAAGCCAGCACTAGTCGGGATTAGCTTAGAGTCTTGTGCAATTAAATCCAAAGCGTTTGCGTCCAAAACTAATGTTTGGTTTGAGGAAACATTCTGACAAAGAGTAAGCATCATTTGATGAGCCAAAGAATTAGTTCCTAGTCCTGGTCCGCAAACAATAACGTCCATTTTAGTGATTAAATTTAATAAGTTGCGATCACGCCAATCAATAAACATCACCTCAGGATCACGAGCATGTAGTGCATTCAAGTTAACAGCATGGGTAGCTACTGAAATAAGACCTGCACCACTATTAAGCGCAGCTTCAGCTGCCATGATGATTGCACCACCATAATTTTCATTGCCTCCAATTAGCAGGATTCTGCCATAATTACCCTTATGTGAGTTACTGGGGCGCTTTTTAATTACCTTTGTCAAAATCTTTTCAGTTATTTCAGACATGATTAGCCTCCAAATAGCCAGCGCCAAAATCGAATTAAAAAGTTAACTTTATCAGTTGATTGTAATGCTTGAGCAGGTAAAAGTAAGCCGTTAGGCTGTTGCAGAGAAATAATTTTATTTTTACCGGCTTTAAAGTAATAATAATTAATTCTTTGCCCCTCTTTAATGGGAGCTTCAACAACTTTTGCCATTAAACCCACTTTAAATTTTGAACCATTTTGAGGTACCCAAATCAGACTTTTATTCTTCATACCAATATTTATTTGTCTGGCTTCTCCGTTGTGAACTTCTACATTAGTATGACCTATAATTACCTCATTACGCTGAAAAACTAGAGGCTGATAGTTCTGATAGACATAGTCAAGTAGCTTGCCAGTCTGAATAAAACGCGCTGGGTCTGTATTGGTTAAATGTTTTGCTCCCATTATCACCGTGATGATTCTGCCACCTTGATGGCGTGCGGTTGCAATAAAACAAGCACCAGCAGCATCAGTTGTTCCTGTCTTTAAGCCATCAATCTTAAACCGTTTATGGTACTGCGGCATCCCTTTTAGCATCCAATTAAAATTGCTCATTGGTATCGCCATTTTTTGGTCAATAAAATTCATTTTAGCAATGTTAGTAGTTTTGAGCACTTCCGGAAAATCTTGAATTAAATGCTGCCCTATGATTGCCATCTCTTTAGCCGACAACATATTTTCGGCATTTTTATCTGCATCCGGATAGCCATCGTTACCCACACTCTTGTTAGGTAAACCACAAGTCGTATATATCTGATCGCTCTTAATACCCCATTTATTTAGCTGCTTTTTCATTTGTTTGACAAAAGCTACTTGGGAACCACTAACTGCCTGTGCTAACATCATTGCGGCTCCATTAGCCGATTCAATTAATGTTGCCTGATACAACTGCCTGATCGTATAGGTATGTTTCATACGAAGCGGAACGTTGGAATATTCTCTGTTACTTGCAACAGCAAAAATCTGCTGAGTTGGCGTTACTTTAGTATCCCAATTTATTTTATTTTGAGCAATCGCCTTTAATGTCAAGTAAACAGTCACCAATTTGGTCATCGAAGCTATAGGTAATTGCTTGTTAATGTTTTTACCATATAGCAACTGTCCTGTTTTACTGTCTATAGCAATTGCCGCCTTGGCATCAATGTTGACTTCATTTTTATTATAGTTAGCAGGTAACTCTGGGGCAGCTTTTACATCCACAGGAACCACTAAAAGTAATAAACTGATAAGAATTAAAAAGATCGCTTTAGCTTTCTTTTTCAAGTACAAATCACCCTTCCCCGATTTTTTTAAATTATTTTACGTTTTATGATTACATTTTACCAAATTTTTGGTATGATTATTACTGTGCTAAAAATAATAAGCCCCGATGGCGGAATTGGCAGACGCGCAGCGTTCAGGTCGCTGTTTAGGTAACTAAGTGAAAGTTCGAATCTTTTTCGGGGCATTTGTGCAGCAAGAGCTAATCTCTAGAGATTAGCTCTTTTGCTGTTTAGTACTTTTGTGATGCACAATTAATGCAAGCAGAAACTTCAAAGATCCTGCCTTCCACTGAATTATTCGCCTTTGATTACGACAACCAGATAATCCTCATATGTTGCAAACAATAATATATTTTTTTGTGTGGCATGCTTTGAATTTGATTTTTCCCATATTGATATTGTAACTAGTATTTTTATAATAAAAAATATTTTAATTATATACTTTAATGATTATTTTGTATTAAAATTAATACAAAAGGAGGCACAGTCATGCAAAAACGATTAACAAAATCCCAGGATAAAGTTATATCCGGCGTATTTGGCGGTGTGGCAGAATATTTTGGTTGGGATAAAGCGTGGACCAGAATTGGTGGTGCAGCATTAATACTATGTACAACCTTTCCCGGACTGCTTTTATATATTATTGCTGCTATTGTGATGCCTGAAAAAAATCGTCATGATGATACTCTTGATGGTGAATTTCATAAGCCTTAAACTGATTGTAAAAATATAAATTGAATTTCAACAAGTTATTTAAGCCTTTCTAAACTAAATTAATGTGAGATTAGCTAAAAATCCAAGTATATATGAGCAAAACTGCTCAATTATACTTGGATTTATTTTTTGACAAGTTGACCTTTTTTTAATTAAAGAATATGATTTAGACAATAATTTACTTAAAGAAAGGTTAGCGTATTATGAGCTTAGACGTTAATATACTTCCATCCGATTACATTGACTTATCTATTGGAGATTTTCGTTCTGGAATAAACAAAAGAATAATTGATAAATTGGTAAAAAGAATTGAACATGCTGGAAATGGATATACTCCGGGTTTGGGACTACCTAAACTGAGAGAAAAAATTGTGTCATACTATAGTGAGACTTACGGTATCAAGGATATTGACATCAATAATATTCAAATCACCGTTTCATGTCTGCACGGTGCTTTTTTATCATTAAGATCTATCATCAAAAATAAATCTGATGAAATTATTGTTATTGCTCCTTTTTTCCCTTCATACTTAAATTTAATTGCGGGAGTAGGCGCAACTCCAGTAATTGTTAAATCAGAGGCTCCTACTTTTGCACTTCCAGTTGAGCACATTAAAAAAGCCGTCAATGCAAATACCAAGGCCATTATTATTAATTATCCTAACAATCCTACTGGAGCCAGTTTATCGCCAACGGACCGTGAATTCCTGAATAATCTCTGTGAAGAAAAAAATATTTTCGTGGTTGACGATCACGTTTACAGCGATTATCCTAGCAATTACCAATACCAACCAATTTCAACTGATATTTCTCATCAAATTTTAGTCAGCAGCTTTTCCAAAAGTTTTGCTATACCAGGAATACGTCTTGGCTACGTCATTGCACCGGCCAATATTATTGAACGGGATGGCTTTTATAATGAAGGTATCACTTTTAGTGCTCCAACTATTAGTCAGTTCATCGGGGAAATAATTTTGGAAGAACCAGAGAAATATACCCACCATATTGAGGAAATTAAACAGACCGGTGCAGAATTAACCAAACTTTTTACTAGGAGTAAATATTTTCCTTGCTCCTCATACATGGGTGGCTTATACATGTTTATTGAAGTACCAGAAACCATCAAGGACATTGACCTATACTATAAATTGCTGGAAAAACACTTTCATGTAATTGTGGCCAAGGGAAGTGATTTCCAATATTCAGACAGATACTTCAGAATTTCTCTTTCAACCGAAAAAGGAATTTTAGTAAAAGGTGTACAAAAAATTATTGATTGCGTAGATTACACTTTGAATTATAATAAGTAGCACGTATAAAATTACAAGAATAATTTAAAGATTATTATATTAAAAAAAGCTCAGCAAGCGCCAGAGTTCATTCTAGCAGCCTAGGAGCTTTTTCATTTTTTCTCACATTTTACGTACTTCATAATTAATCTTAAGTTTTTTAGTTAAATAAAATAAAAAAGTGATACCGAAAGAATATCGGTATCAAATTTAATTATATTGGGGTTTGTTTAAGCACGAATGTGCAGTTTTTCCAATATTGGAATGATTTTATTTCCTAAAATTTTCTGCGCTAAATTAGTCTTGATAGCCGCAAAGCCATAAAACAAGCAACCTACAACTACCGCGACAAAAACAATGACAAGTGACTGTAAACTGCTTGCAGGACTTAAGAACAACTCCAATCCTTTTTCTACTGCCAAAACCAGCAAAAACATAATAACTGAAAAAGCAGTAATGCCAATAAAACGTCGTCTGGTACGATCCTGATTGAAATTGTAATTAATCTTAAGGTGTTCTATCGCCATAAAGATAATGACAAGCATTCCTAAATTAGTTGCAATCAATGGGCCAAAAATTTTAAAGACATAAATCATGGGGTATTGCATTAAAATCTTAATGATTAACCCTAATACTAAATATTTAATTGCAAGTCCATTTTCCGATAGGCCCTGTAAAATAGCCATCAATACCGTAAATAAGCCCAAACTGATAGCTGTAAAGGAAGAAAGGTAAAGTACATTTGAACCCAGTTTGTCATAACCGTAAAAGATGGTATAGATAGGTGTAGAAATAGCGGCCATGCCAAAAGAAGCGGGAATCATGACAAATAAAAATAAATCTAAAGTATTGCCAATTTGGTCAGAAATTGCACGAAAATCATGCTTAGTGTGAGCTGCAGACAATAGCGGAATTGTCGTCACAGCCATAGCACTTGCTAAAGAGACAATGATCATTATCAACTTATTGGCATTAAGCGCAAATAACGCATACCAAGTTTCAATTGTATTATTAGTTGCACTAACCAAATTCGAGATAATGGGGTGAAAGCTATATTGATCTACCAGATAAAAAAGTTGAATACCTGCATCAATAATTATAAAAGGAATTGCCTGGGCAATAATTTCCGCAAAAAGAGCAGAAGTTGAAACCTGTATTTCATTATTGGAATTTTCAACTAACTCGTTAAGTTTATTACGTCTAGACAGCAAAAACCACGTTAAAATAGCTATGCCAAAAACTGCTCCAATTGCAGCAGCCAAATTTGATTGCACCACTGCATCTACAAAATTACCATGCTGTACTTGCATAATAATATAAGCAGTTAATAGCATCCATATTACCCGTGCCAACTGTTCTACAAACTGGGACATTGCTGAGGGCATCATGTCTTCGTAGCCTTGAAAATAGCCCCTCATAATACTTAATACAGGAATAATTAAGATGGCATAGGACAGGCTTCTCATTACCCTTACTTGTCTTGGATCAATTTGTGAACCATTAGAAGCTAAAAAAGGTGAAGCAAAATACATCACTGCAGCAGAAATAATTCCTAGAAATACCATTAAGATTAAGCCGCGATGAAAAAGCTTACGACCAACGCCGTATTCATTAAGCGCATTGTACTTAGCTACCTGTTTAGCAACAGCACCAGGAATGCCAGCAGTGGATATTAAAATAAAAATACTATAAATGTTATAACTTCTGGCAGTTAAGGCATTGGCAATATTTCCATAGGGCGACATCCAATAAAACCATGGAATAATATAGAGAGCACCCAAAATACGTGAGGTAATAGAGCCGAAAGTCATCCACGCACTGCCCTTAATAAAGGTATTTTGTGTATTTTGTTCAGATAAATTATTTTCTTTCATTAAAGTTCCCTAAATCTAGTCTACTAACTATATTATTGTGAATGAAAATGGGCAATTAACAACAAATATACTTTGCACTTTAGGAAAAATTAACTTTATTTAGCTACAATATTGACAATCTTATTTGGTACGACGATGACTTTTTTAATATCTTTGCCTTCTAAAAATTTTTGGACGTGAGGCAGTGCCAATGCTTGTTTTTGAGCTTGATCTTTATCCATGTCAACAGCGGCCTTAAAATTGCCACGCAATTTGCCATTTACTTGCACCATAATTTCGACTGTTGATTCAACCAGTTTTGCTGAATCATAAGTTGGCCATTTGGCAAAAGTTACGGATTGCTCATGACCAAAGATTTGCCAGATTTCTTCCATCATGTGAGGAGCGATTGGAGCTAAAAGCGTAATGAAACCTTCCGCATATTTTCTTGGAATCGTTTTTGCTTTTTGCGCAGCATTAACAAAGACCATTAATTGAGAAATTGCAGTATTGAAATGTAAGTCATCAAAATCTTCAGTTACTTTTTTAACAGTTTCGTTATAAATTTTATCTAAAGTGCCATCGTTTTCAGCCACAATATTCTCTTGTGGTATGGCTTTAAGATCCAAATCATTAACAAACAGACGCCAAACTCTGTCTAAGAACTTTTTGGTTGAAGCAGGACCATTATCATCCCAGTCAATAGATGCATCAAGAGGTCCCATGAACATTTCATACATTCTAAGACTGTCTGCACCATACTCGTCAATGACATCATCAGGATTAACTACATTGCCTTTTGACTTGGACATTTTATCATGATCTTTCAGAATTAATCCTTGATTGAATAATCTTTGGAATGGTTCTTCATTAGGAACAACGCCTAAGTCATACAGAACCATATTCCAGAATCTGGCATAAAGCAGGTGCCGGACAGCATGTTCTGCGCCACCAATATAAAGGTCAACTGGCATCCACTTCTTTAGCATTTCGTAATCAGCCAGCTTATTGTCATTATGTGGATCAACAAAGCGTAAGAAATACCATGATGAACCGGCCCAATTAGGCATGGTATTAGTTTCTCTTTTACCCTTACGACCATTTTTATCAATCACGTTAACCCAGTCTTTAAGATTAACTAATGGACTTTCAGGTGTTCCTGACGGCTTGATGTCAGTAGCATGAGGTAAAACGAGCGGTAATTCATCTTCTGGAACCAATGTAGTTTCTCCATCTTCCCAGTGAATTACTGGAATTGGTTCACCCCAATAACGCTGACGACTAAATTCCCAGTCACGTAACTTGTAATTAACCTTTTTCTCTCCAGC
>NZ_CAMKZC010000015.1:0-33479 GCF_946477725.1 uncultured Lactobacillus sp.
CATCTACAGATTCATATGGGAACCATGAACGAAGAGCCCACACATTTTCACCCATTGAAATAAATTCACCATCGGTGTTCATGTCAGTATAGAATTGGGGCAAACGTTCCCTTATTTCTTCATCGCTCACACCTAAGTACTTTTGCACAGCGTTAACAATATCTGCAAAAGCCATTCTCTTATTGTTATCCTCTAAAATTGCGCGAGCAACTTCAATCATTGATAATTCATTGCGATTTTTGTCTTTAAAGTCGTTTAATCCCACAATTGTATTCCTCTCTTTTAAACAGTCTTTTTTATTTTACTAGGCGTTCATGTAAAAATCAATGTGACGGTATAATTACCTATTAAGTATAGACCACTGTAAAGGTTATATTCAATCTGAAGTTCATGGGAATTATTATTTTTAGCAAAAAATTTAATAAATTCAGTTGTACTTTGCAGATCCATTTGATAGCCTTGTGCCACATAGCGACAATCTTTACGTTCGCCAACTATAAAATGTAACTGCGAGTAATTATTCTGGTCACTGCCACGCCTAATAATCACATTATTTTCTCTAATCAGTATTTTAACCGGTACCTGGCCATCTTCCAAGTATGAAACTCTGGTAGTTTCACCTGATTCAATTAGTTCTCCTTGGCATTTCTTAGTAAAAGTTTCGCTTTCTTTTCCTTGAGTTATTCTACTAGTAAAATCAATTTTTACTTTAGTCATCTATCTGATTCTTTGTAATAAAAAAGCCAACCATCACGATTAGCTAATATAATTTAACATCCTTCTTAATTTTAGCAGAAATTATTATAAAACAAATTATTTTTTAACACCACTAATTAGTTTTTTTAGGTGCTGACAGCAAAATATTTATACCACCAATTATAATCAGGCTTGTACTAATAACAACAATAAATTTTTCACCAAGATGATCAAGAATTACTCCGGCAACAACTGACGAAATCGGTCCACCAATATTGGCAAACGTCCTGATAGTTGTCAAAACTCGTCCTAAATAATTATCAGAGGTCGAAGTTTGAATAATAGATTCTTCAAGGACATTATGAATACTGGTTGCAGGGCCAAACAGGAAAAGCAGGATACAAAGCATAACCATATTCTTTAAGAAAAAGAGCATAATAATGATAGGTATAGCGCTAATAATCCAGGCCCAACCAATTGTTTTAATTTTGGCTTTCATTTTGCCACCGATGACAGCACCAAGAATTATTCCTACCAGTATACAAATGTAAAATGTGCTATAAAGTGCCGGTTGTCCTGCCTTTGCAGCTATCCGAGGCAAAATCAGGATCAGTGCAGGTTGTGCAAATGAATATAGTACGCTGGACCAAAGATAGTGAAACAAAAAGCTGTTTCCCTTTATGTAGCGGTAAGCGTTGAGAATTTTTTGCCAATATTTTGTTAAGCCTTCATCTTTATTTTCTTTTTCCTTAACTACATTATGAACAGGAATATTTCTTAGGGCTCTAATTAATAATAAAAGTCCCAGCAAACTTAAGCATGAACAAGCTAAAATAATATCTCCACTTGACAAAAAGGCCAGTAATGCGCCAGAAAGTGCAGTACCACCAACATTGACTAGCTGATCAACAATATTAATCTGGGAAATGATACTGGTCATTTCGCTTTCGTCTAACACAGATTCTTTTAAAATAGCCCGATCAGCGGGACCAAAAAACTCATCACAAATGGACAGAAGCCCAGCAATAATAATGGCAAAAGCGTAATATTTATTAAAGTAAATCATTGCAGCTGTTAACATAAAAAGTAGGACTACTTGGATCACCATTGAATAAATACTGGTTTTCTTGAAAGAATGATTGTCAATGAATGGCCCATAAAAAATAGAAAGGGCTGCAGTTATTGTGAAAATGGCATTGGTAATACCAACAACAGATGAACTCTTAGATTGTATTTGGATCCACCAAATAAATACCATACCAAAAAGTGAGTTGCCTAAACCACTGACTAATCGGGAAAGTAAGTACGGTCTTTTTTCTAACATGATTTTTCCTCTAAAGCTTAGCTTGTTAATGATATCGTTTTATATTAAGTGCTTAAAATAAATAATCGCTTGTTTTTAAATGGTTCCGAGTCGTTTTATGTTAGATTTACAAAAGAGTTACTTTTAATAAGTTAAACAGTTATGATTTGGTCAAACTTATCTTTATTTTCTTCATGTAACTGATGACTAACAAACACAACAGTAATCTTAGGTTGATTTAAAAAGTCATTTTCAACTTTGATAGCTCCTGCTTTATCTAAGCTGCTAGTCGATTCATCCAATAAGAATAACTTACGGTTACGTAATAGTCCTCGAGCTAAAGCCAAACGTTGCTTTTGCCCACCAGATAAACTAGCGCCACCTTCGCCAACTGGGGTATCTAATTTTTGCGGCAAAGTGCTGACAAAATCCCATAGATCAGCCTTTTCCAATGCAGATTTTATTTCTTCGTCAGTAAAATGCTGGCCAAGTTCCAGATTATAGCGCACTGTATCATTAAAAAGATATGCTGTTTGATCAATGTAAACAATGTTAGACCGTAATGCATTATTATCAATGTTTTTAATCTCAGTTTGGTCTATTTGAAGATCACCTGTGTAATCGGTCAACCTACCAGCTAAAATTTTTAATAGCGTACTCTTACCACTACCTGATTCTCCATCAACAGCAATTTTTTGACCATCATGAATGGTAAAGTTGAATGGCTTTTTAAATACTGGCTTACCTGGATGATAAGCAATTTGTAAATTTTTAGCTGTAATATTAATGTCAGCAATTTTACTACCGCCTTGAGTATGAGACTTAAGTGGTTCGTCTAATTGATATTTGCTAAAAATCGGATTGAGTGCCTGCAATTCAGTCAATATCGGTGCAATAACCGCTAATGAATTAAAAACATTAAAGGCAAGCGAAGTAGATGAATTAATTACCCCAATAGTTACCTGCTTTTCTAAAATCAGAAAACCTGTCCAAGCTTGAATAGCTACTTGACTGATAACATTGCTGGCCCCAGCTATACTGCCATTATATGAGCTATACTTTGCTTGTCGTACTTTCGCCCCAATTAATTTTTTTATAGCATCGGTAATACGCTTTTCTATTTGCTGTTCCGCAGTGAAAATATTATAAGTAGCAAACCCTTGTAAGCAATCATTAATTACATTAACCACTTTTTCATTTTCCTTACTAGTAGTGAAGTTGCTGCTAGCGACTTTCTTTCGCACAAGCTGAGGTAATCCTAAAGTAAAAAGGGTCAAAATGGCTACCAGAGGCAGAAAAGTCCAATTAAATTTTATCAATGCAATTAGAGAAAAGATGGAATCACCAAAAATTTGTACCATTGAGAATAGATTAGTAAAACCATTTTCTTCAATTAAATTCATGTCATTAGTCAGCCATGATGTGTATACTCCAGTATCATGCTTTTCAAACTGTGAAACTGAATAATCTTCCAAGTGTTCAATAATATCCTGGCGTAGCCTTAAGCTAAGAAACTGCACCGTTTTTACGCTCAATACTTGTTCACTAATTAAGAATACGGTCATTACTAAAAATAATAAGATATTGAGCAAAATATATTTAAAAAAAGCCTGAAAATCAAGTTTAATCAAACTATTTAAAATGAAAACATTAATTAGTGAATTAAGAACCCGAAAAGCTGAGCAAATTAGTTGGAGAATTACTACCAAAGTTACTTTTGCCGGTTCTTGTTTAACGTATTTAAACAAATTTTTCATAAGATTTTTCTCCTGGCACAAAGCCTTGTGTCTAAAACAAAAATTAAATATTTTTATTAAAAACTACTTTCGCTTCATTTTAACATAATAATTTAATAATAAATTATTTTTGTAAAAAATGCTAGGAAACATAAAGAGCTCCGAAAGTTAATGAACTTTTGGAACTCTTTTAGGTTTGGAAATCATGTACTCATAGGAAACAGCAGTTTTTAAAAATAAATCTAAAATATTAGAATAACTTAAGAAATGTGAATAAAATAAAAAGAGCTAAACGCTTATTATTAAAACGGTCAACTTAATGACAATTACAAATAACAGCTTTAACTCCTATAATTATTTAACCAATTAACTTAAAACAAAAGAATTACAATATGTTTTAAAAATTTAATTTTATTTATTATAAATCAGTAATTATAATGATTACATTTCTTAACAAATCCATTATATTCTCTCCTTTTAATTTAGATTAATAAATACATACCTTTATGTTATCGCTACTAAAAAAATAAACAATTGTATTGTCATATTTGAAAATCACTTTTTGCCATCCTTTTTACATTTTCACCATATCCTGCAGCGACTAAAATACTCAATACGTTTTTGGCTTTTTCATCATTCTTTTCTAAAATATCCTCATAATATTCGCATAAAATTTTTGAAAAACTAATCTCAACATAATTTGGCAAGCTTCTAATATAACTTATAGCTATATAACAAAAACTAGATCTCCCTTTTCTTATACACCAATCAATATAGTTAATCATTAATGAGCTTAAGGCAATTACTATTTTTTTACTCAAATTATCAACATTTTTATAACGTCTGATAATACTTTTAATTAGGAAAAAAGCATCATCAATTTTATAAACTTGTATAACATTGGCTATAAGCACTAAACGTAAATAATCGTTTTCATCAGTGTCTTTTTGAAAAACAATTTGTTTTATTTTCTTTTTTTCAATATCAGTAAGTTTATTCAGCGCATTACTATTATGTGTATTTAAAATAATTTTAGCCTGCAATATTAATGAGCTAACGAATGGAGTTTTAGGACTTATTGTTTCAAAATCTTCAATCAAGCTATTTATTTTATTGTCATTGTCTTCATTAGCCGCTTTTACAAGTTCATTCATTAAAACTGTTACTTTTTTTCTGTTTTTTTTATTCTTTTTATAATTACCAAAAAAATCTACAGGAGTAACGTCATGATTTTTCAAAATTTCCAGAAAATCATTTACACCGATGTCATTTAAGCCTCGCTCGACTTTTGAATAAAAGGAAACGGAAATTACACCCGCTGCCATTTCTGTTTGAGTTAAACCTAATTCTTGACGTAAGGCTTTTAATTTATTGCCTATATAGTTCATATGATCTCCTATCTATTTAATAATATTAGTGCCTTTATAATTATGAACAGTTTTGCCACAACTGGCAAAACTCATTATTTAATTTTAATAAAAATAATATTAACGGCAACTGTATTAAACTAAAAGGCTTAAGTTTGTTATAATTTAGGTATCAAATAGCCTTTAAAGACTAATCTAGTAATTTTCGAGGATTTTATATGCCAAATTTCTACAGCCAAAAACTCAAAAAAGAAGTAGTTTTAAGAGATCCGGTTCATGAATACATCCATATTGAAGATCAAGTAATACTTGATATTTTAAAAGCCAAAGAATTTCAGCGTATGCGGAGAATAAAGCAACTCGGGCCAATCTCATATGTTTTTCCTGGTGCAACTCATACGCGCTTTGAACATAATTTAGGTGTCTATGAACTGACACGCAGAATTTGTAATATTTTTGCCAAAAAATATCCTTCTCAACGCTCAGGCGATGGTCTCTGGGACGATAACAACAGACTTTTAGTTGAATGTGCGGGACTACTGCATGATATTGGTCATGGCCCCTATTCACATACTTTCGAGCATCTTTTTGGTACAAATCACGAAAAAATCGGTCAAAAAATTATCACTGATCCAGATACCGAAATTAATCAGGTTTTGAGATCCGTTTCACCCAATTTCCCATCCCTTGTAGCAAGCGTAATTGCCAAAACTTATCCTAATCCGCAAGTGGTAAAAATGATATCCAGTCAGGCAGATGCTGACAGAATGGACTATTTGCAGCGTGATGCTTATTTTACTGGCGTTACTTATGGTAAATTCGATTTATCAAGAATTTTACAGGAAATTCGTCCCTACAATGAAGGAATTTGCTTCACAATGGCTGGTATGCATGCTGTTGAAGATTATATTGTTTCCCGTTATCAAATGTATCAACAAGTTTACTTTCATAGAGTTGGTCGTTCAATGGAAGTAATTTTACAACATTTACTTGAAAGAGCAAAAATTATTTACCAGCAGGGTAATTTGCCAGTAACACCAAGTTTAGCCAAATTTTTAGCCAATGACTGGACGCTTGATGATTATTTGAAGCTAGATGATGGCGTAATGGAAACTAATTTTTCAATGTGGACTAAAGTTAGTGACCCAATTTTGGCGGATCTAACCAAACGTTATCTTTTTAGACAACCCTTAGCTAGTATTTGTATTGATCAGGAAACCAAAAATTTACTACCCAAACTGAAAGATTTGATTAAACAAGCGGGTTTTGATCCAAACTATTATACAGATACCAATTCGGCTTTTGACGAGCCATACGATGCTTATAAGCCATCAGGCAAAAATGCCAACAGTCAAATTGAAATCATGCAGGATGACGGACAATTGATTGAATTGTCACAATTAAGTCCACTTGTAAGATCACTAAATGGCACACTTCAAGGTGATGAGCGTTTCTTTTTCCCAAAAATCATGATGTCAAATAGTGATGAACCCCAAATTTTTGACCCTTTATACCAAAAATTTCAACGCTACGTTAAAAATGGTGCGTTAAGATATATAAGAAAGCCTAAAAAATAAAAAATATTCATAAATTATTCTTCCAATTTAACAAAAAGGTGAAAATTTCATTATTTAAAAAGACTTAGAACAGGTAATAATCAGCCTATAGCTATTAATGAAGAATATTTAAATTTCGATATAATGCAAAATATTGATTTGGCTCTTTTGAACAAGTCTCTATACCAATATTTGAAAAAATGTAAGTTACCACTAATTGAGAACTACGCTGAAATTAACGCAGTTAAAGCAACAAAAGAGCAACAAAGCCAATTACATTTGAGTGTTGACTTTCTTTTAAAAACTTTAGCTAACGTTGATACAATTTCCATATCTGGTAAGCGGGTACCTCTAGGAGTATTTGTTTCATACTATAACCCTGACTTATATGCATATAGATTTAATGGCTCAAACAATTAAAAGCCTTATCTCGCTTTTAAAACGAAATAAGGCTTTTTTAACAATACACAAGTTGTTCACTGGCTAACTTATTGACACAATAGTTTTTTCAATCATGATATAATAAATTTTGCATTATAAAGAAGTAATTTTTTTAATAATTTATCAACACGTCACATCTATATCAAAATAAATTTGATAAAATTACTTTAAATATAACTAAATGTTTTCAATTAATTCCGAATTAATCTATCTAAGGAGTGGCTATCTTGTCGGCTATAAAGAAAGAAGAATTGATAGCTAAAGATATTCAATACCAAATTGAACAAGGCTTCATTAAATATGAACAAAAATTGACTGAACGTACTACAGCCAAAAATTATTCAGTGTCTCGCGGAACTGCCAGAATGGCTTTAAAAAGACTGGAAAAGCAGGGGTTGATCTCTCGCAAACCGGCAGCAGGTTACTTTGTTAACTACCGTAAACATGAACCTCTTTTAAATTTGATTAATTCTTTTTCAAATAAACTTGATTACCTTAATATTTCTCAACATGACACCAAATATGAAATACTGAGACATAAATTTATCGACACCGACAAAGAGCTTTCTGAAAAATTAAAGGTGTTATTGGGAACAAAAATTCTACTAATAACTCTCAGATCTGTTAAAAAAGAATCAAACGGTTATGTAGTTTATAGAATCTTTTTGCCAATTGACAACGGTTTTTCAATGAGTAGTGAAGAAATGATCTTCAATAAAATTAAGGAAAAACTGCAAACGGCGCAAGATGCAGATGTTACTTTAAACTTCTGTTTTGCTGATAAGCTAATTGCTAAAGCTCTTCACGTCAAAGTGCAGGATCCTTTGCTATCTGTTGAAACTACATTTACCACTACAAGCAATCAGACTTGTTTTTTTATAGAACAATATAGTGACGCCAAAAATACGGTAAGTATTATGCCGTCTCAGATAATAAGTGAAAAACTTGGTACATTTAATGAATAAAATTTCTTATAAAGCTCCTTTATACGAACAAATTGAACACCTTTTATACGAAAAAATTAGAACTCAAGAGTATTTACCGGGGCAAAAAATACCTAGTGAGCGTGAACTAGCTGAACACTATAAAATAAGCAGGACTACCACAAAGCGTGCTATCAATTCCTTAGTTGAACACGGGTTATTAGTGAGAAAACTGGGAAAAGGAACTTTCGTCGTCAGTGGTATTGACCAACGCTTTAATATTTCATTTGACAGTTCCCGTTCCCTGACCAATTCAATGTCTCTTAAAGGAATTATTATCACAAACAAACAAATTAAATTTTTTACTAATATTGATTCAAAATTTTTACGGCAAAAATTAGCTCTTAATGAAACTGAGCCCGTTTATGGGGTTCAACGGTTAAAGTTACATTGTGGCAAACCCTTTGCACTTGAAAATTCCTTTGTTCCGGGAAAGTTCTTCCCTAACTTTTATCAAATTGATTTTAATAATATCGGTTTATACGATTATATTGAAAGCATGGGACATTTTTTAAAGGCACATCAAACTTATCAGCAACTCGAAACCTTAATGCCTGAAGAAGCAAAATTATTACAAATTAGTACCAACTCATTTGTTTTCAAATCTTGCTATTCAACCGCCGATCAAAATCAGGATATCATTGAATACACTGAAAGCTACGTCATTGCAAACGAAGGGTCAATCCGTTATCATGTAAACCTCAGCAATTAGACTTTATATTTTTTTGAAATAGCAAATCCCGGCCAGGAAAAAATAACCAAAGCAAATAAAGCCATTAATATACAGATTAAGAATAAAAATTCGTAATTGGAATTATCAATAATCAGAGCTCCAAACAGTGGGCCTATTGCTTTACCTAGAGCGCTAAACATTTGAACTCTGCCCTGATAATAACCAGTTAAATTTTTGGGTGATTCAATGTCTACAAAGCTGGCAACCCCTGGAAAAAGCAATATCTCTCCTAGTGTGAGTAAACACATTGATGTCACATAGAAGCCGTAATTGTCTTTAAAAGGTAATAATAAAAGTGCAAATGATGCCAGCAATAATAAAATACCTATATTTAATCGTCCTCTAATATGTTTTAACAATAATTCATCAAAATGAGTAACAACAGGTTGAAATAGGACGATCAGAATTGCATTAAATGTCCAGAGAAAGCTGTAACTTTTAACTTTAAAGCCTTTTTCTACCATAAAAGTTGAAAGATTGCTCTGCCATTGTTCATAAATGAGCCAGCAAACTAAAACCATGACAAGAGCGCCTAAAATCTTGGGTGTTAATTTTCCCTTTTTTATTGCTTGCTTTCTGTCGCCCATTGTTTGGTCAAACTGAATATTATAATTAATAACAGCTACCACTAAAAATAATATTTGAATTATTGTTGCAATGGCAAATACGTAGCCAATTCCCAAAGGCATAATATATCCGACTGTGAGCGTTCCAAAAACTAAACCAAAGTTTGACGCAAAGTATAAGAGGTTAAATACATAGCTGGAACGATGATTTCCGACTCTAGTCGCCAAAGAATTTTCACAAGTTACAGAAATACCGTTTGCAAGACCAGACAAAATGAGCAATAAAGCATAGGCCGGCCAAGCATGAAAAAAGATAAGTCCGCCTAAGGCAAATATATTTAGAGCTATCCCTAGTAAAATAGAATAGTATGGACTCCAGCTATCAAACAATTTTCCACCAATCAAACTACCTAACATAGTGGCAAACTGATTTAAAAATAGGACGGATGCTGCAATTACCAAGCTTTTATGTAATGTTTCATGGATATAAATTGTGTTTAAAGGCCAAATAAAACTCATTGCAGTATTAGTAATTAAAACACCAAGAAGTAGCCACTTTAAAGAAATAGACTGTCTTTTTTTTAACACTTTTTTCACCCTGTTTTTTATTTAAAAAACAAAAAGAAATGAGTTTATTTAATCTCATTTCTTTTTGATGATTCTTAAATTAAATATTAGTTAGACTCCTAATATATTAAAGTAAGCTCCTGCTATACTTACGATTAAGACAATCAACATAATCAGTAATGGATTCATTTTCTTCTTAAGCATCCAATACATCACACCAAATAGTGCTAAGACACCTAGTCCCGGGGCGATACCATCAAGTAGTCCTTGGATCGTCTGGGCGCCCTTACCGGAACCTATTTTTGTAATAAAGTTAATTTTTGACATGCTCATCGTCATGCCACCAACAACCATGATCCCCATGATTGAAGCATATTCCATAACCTTATCCATAATACCGGACTTCTTTAGTTTATCAATCACGTTTGAACCAAGACCATATCCTAAAAAAGTCATGACATATCTGATTATAAAATGTGGTACATCAAAAATTATCAAGAAAAGTAAAGGTCCCAATATATTTCCCTGCATTGCTAAGGAAGTACCAACACCAGTAGCTAGTATTCTTAATGTTCCCCAGAAGAAAGCATCACCAACTCCTGATAAAGGTCCCATCATAGCAAGTTTTACGGCCGAAATTGATTGCGTATCAAAATTCGGATCACTCGCATTTTGCTCTTCCATAGCAGTAGCAATGCCTTCTGGTAAAGTAATAATATACGGAGTAACATTATAAACTTCTAGACTTCGCGTCAATGCAGCTGATAAATCTTCTTTTTTAGGATAAAGTTTCTTTAAGATTGGAATCATGGCAAAAGTATAGCCAACATTCATCATTCTTTCGTAGTTCCACAAATGTTCTGTTGGAATACTGCGCCAAAATACTTTTTGTAGATCCTTTTTAGTTATTTTACCTTTATATTCAGGCTGTATTTTAAAACTCATCGAAACCATCTCCTTGTTCTTCTGTTGCTTGTCCTGTGGCGGGTTCAGTGGCTGTAGCTTGACCTTTCTTATCATCTTTTCTCTCAACAAAGATGTACATTACAATGATGATTAAAGCAGCAAATAAAGCTACACCTGTTGTTGACAAGTTTCCGTAAGCAACCATGAAGAAACCAATGAAAAAGAACACAGCAACTTTCTTGTTCATTATCATTTGTGCTAACATAGCAAATCCTAATGCTGGCAGTAACCCTGAAGCAATAGTCATCCCCGTCGAGATAAATTTTGGCATATTGCTGAGTAAAGTAGTAACCGCATGTTGACCAAAGTAAAATGCTGTTGGCACAATAACTAAGCCTGGTAATTTACCAGCATAACCACCAAGAATCATATTACGTGCAATTGCCTTAGTATCTCCATCTTGGGCGTTTTTATCAATTCTGTGAACAAAAATCAACTTTAGTGGCTGACCAATTGCAGTTATCAAGGCCAATACTATAGTGGCAATTGGAATACCTAATGTTAAAGCAGCAGCTGAATCCGCATGTGCTTGAATTGCCAAAGCAGTTCCTAAAATAGTTCCAGAAACCATGTCAGGCGGAATATAAGCACCAATGGAAACTGAACCTACCATGGCCAGTTCCATGGCACCGCCCATCATAATGCCGTCTTTTAAATCGCCCAATACAAGTCCTGTTAACATCCCCATAACTAATGGACGTTGAACTAAACTTGTACCAGTAAAAGCATCACTATAGCCAATTAAAGCCACAATGAAAATCAAAAATGTTTTTAAAATCATTTAGAACATCTCCTTTACCGCTCTAAATTACGTTTTTAGCCTCAATCTTATTTTCTGTAGGTACCATTTGTATAAAGACATCAACCCCTTCATCAATTAATTCTTTAATTGTTCGTTTTTCGTCTTCATTAATATAAATACTCTTGCTAATCTTTTGTTTGCCGTCACCAAATGAGATGTTGCCCAAATTAACCGATTTAATCTTAAATTCACGAGCTAACTTAGCCGCTATTTCAACAGTTTCACAAATAATGAATAGACTGTAGCGATCGGTTTTGCCACTCTTGATGACATCAATTGCACCTTGTGTGTCTTTTACTACTACCTTGACACCACTGGGCTTAGCCAAAGCAAGCATTTGCAATCTTAACCTATCATTTTTCAAAGTGTCACTAACTAGCAAGAGTGCATCAGCCCCAAGAGTTCCTGTCCATGACACAGCGACTTGGCCATGCAATAGACGGTAATCAACTCTGATCATTTTAATCATTTAAAACATCCCCTTAGAAATCATCACTTAAACTACTCGTTTGTTTAGTGAGTGTTTGATTTACATACTGAATCCCATTTTTTGCTTCTGCAATTGTCTTTTGGATTGTTTCATCCAAGGTTTTTTCATTTGACAATAATAGTTGCACTATCATTGGTAAATTGACTCCCGAGATGATATGCAGATTCTGGTATTGATCTAACATTTTCCCTAATGTTGTATTAACGCTACCACCAAGGATATCTGTTAGCACAACAACAGGCTCAGAAGAATGTTTTGCTAAAAACTCAGCAATCATTTTTTGATAATCTAAATGTTCATCAGTATAAGCTGCTATAGCATGTAAATTTTTTTGCGGACCCATAATGAATTCCGCTGTCTTTTTCACGCCAACAGCCATCTCTTCATGCGTACATATCAATACTTGAACCATTTTTACTCCTTGTTATTTTGACTATAATTTTTAGTAGTAATTGCGTTCATAAATTTATCTGCCAATGGATGAGATTTTTCCGTACTCAGTGCGGGCATCATAGAGGCAACAATAACTTGGAAAAATGGTATTACAGCCATAGAACACAAATCTATAATCACCGGCTTGGTAATATTAATAACATTTTGCTCTTTTGGTTCACTGCCAAACGTGATCAAGTATCTTCTTGAAGTTACTACAGCTAGTTTTTCATAAATACTAGAAATTCGTGAGCTATGTTGCAGATTATCAATTAAAAACACCGTGTATTTTGGGCTTAACTGAATATCTGGTCCATGCATAAATTCTTCAACTTCATAATGCATCGTAGGAATTTTCAAAGTTTCTTGGAATTTAAGAGCAGCTTCTCTGGCAACACCCAGGTTCATATTATTACCGCAAATAAACGTTGGACCCATTTCAGCAAGCTCCAGGAAGTGCTCATTGACAAAATCAATTCCCTTATCTACTGTGCTAGACATAACATTAGCTAATTGGATAAATTCATCATCAGAGTTATGTTCACGATCACCTTTAATAGCAACTTCATTTGCAAAAAGGGCTAAATAAAGAATTAAGGTAGACAAACCAATAGTCACATAACCAACTGTTTCTACGCCTACACCATAATCAATTACGTAATCAGCATTACCAGCAGCCTGACTATGAACATTACCTGTTAATAAAATAGTTTGGTGACTAAACTCTTTCATATAAGTCATCGCATGCAGAATATTGGTGGAAGCCCCACTTTGAGATATAAAGAATACGAATGTTTTGTTAAAATCAATTGGTCCTATCAGTTCAAACAATTCAGGAGTTATTACCGATACAGGACATCCTAAACGTTTAACCATATATGGTTGTGCCATTTTTGCAGCATTCATAGAGGATCCAGACGCTACTATGATAACGCTTACAAAATTTTGATCACAAAAAAGTTTTACTAATGGTGTAACTAAACTTTCTTTATCATTAATGTTAGCTTTAACTTTTTGTGGTGACGCTTTAACATAATCCAGCATTTTCATCATATTCACTTCCAAACTAAAAATTTGAACAAAAAGCGGGATACACAAGTATCCCGTCTTTTTATCATACTAATATTCGAATTGACGATAATATCTTCTGTAGTTTTTATTATGCTTTGTATAAACTTGGTAGTGATTTGTTAATCTGTCTGTTAATAGAGAGTTAACAATCCATGGAATAACCAAATGTCTAAACTTATCATCAACACTTAAACTATATTCTTTTGTATCAATTACATAATGTTCAGCGCCAATCTTTTCACAGAAACGTTGTACACGAACGTCTTGCTTTCTGAATTCGTCTTCACCTTCGACAATGAAAACTGGTACACCTTTTTCAACTAGTTCCAGAGTACCATGGAAGAATTTAGCACTAGTAATTGGGCGTGTTCTTACCCATTGCATTTCTTCAAGCAGACACTCAGCGAATAATTCAGTTTCACCCCACAAAGCTCCTGAACCGGTGAAAATAGTGTAAGGAGCCTTGTAACATTTATGAGCAATCTCATCAGCCTTTGGTTCGAATTTCTTTCTGATGTCCAGCAAATCCTTAAAGACATTTTTCAGTTGATCAGCAAACTGAGGGTAGTCTGGAAAATCACCATGTTTATAAAGCAAGCTGTAAACTAACATAGCTTCTGCCATATAGTAGTTTTGTCCAGAACCTGTTGAGCCATTTACTTCGATCACAGTTGGTGCCATTCCACCTAATTCACCGCTCTTTTTAGTAAACGCAATTAGTCTAATATTATCTTTTATCAACCACTGTGCAGCTTCAATAATCTCTGGGGTATTACCACTGTCACTTGCAGTAATAACAATTGTATCTTTAGTCAAATCACGTGGATGAACTGCATTTAAGTCCGCAGCATTAATCACTTTAACAGGTAAATCTGACATTCTATTGGCTGCATATGCAAACTGGTACAATTCAAACTCAGTTCCGCCTATTCCCATCAGATAGATATTTTTATATCCCTCTTGGGTTAGCTTATCAGCCAACTCTTCAATTTCTGACCTCTTGGAATAGACCATTTCGCCGTCTTTTAGATAGGCATCTGGGTTAAAATTAATTAGTTCTACTTTTTCTGTTTCCATTTTTTACCTCCCAAGTAAAAAAATAAGATAAACAAAATTGGATATTTAATAAGTCCGATTTCACTTTTAAGTGTACCAGTTTTTAGAAATAAATCAACACTTTTTTAAAATCGCTTTCATTCATTTTGCTAAAAATAAAAAACTAATTCAAAATTGGCTTTGAATTAGTCTTCTACTTATTAATTTCTTCTCTTAATCTTTAACTTTTACTTTAACATTTTTAACTAAGTGAATTTCCCTATCGAATAGGCTTTTCATTTTGTCACTAAAGTTGTGTGCAATGAAGATTACCGTAGCAGGGGTTGAAGTAACTTCATGCAATATTTGCATGGTCGCTTCTTGATCGATCGCGCTGGTACCTTCATCTATTAAGATAATTTCGCTTTGGTGAACTAAAGCCCGTACCAGTACAATTTTTTGTCTTTGTCCGCCTGAAATATTTAACTTATTTAGGTCAATCTTTTGATTTAGTCCATCGTCAAATTTGGCAATGTCTCCCGCTAATTGTACTTTTTCAACCAATGACGGTAAAGCGCTTTTTAATTTGTCTACAAACATCGTCATATTGTCAGCAACGCTCACCGGAAAAAGCACTGGATCCTGCGGAATATAGCCAATTTTACTCATATCGGGTGTAACCACAGCACCATCTTTGCCCTTAAAAACTATCTGCCCTGAAGTTGGTTTGATTTGTCCTAGAATGAGTTTAAACAAGGTTGATTTTCCAGCCCCAGAATCACCTGTCAGAAGTACTTTTTCGCCTGACCTTACATTAATGTCAGGAAACATCAGACTTTCACCATTAGGAAATTGTAAACTAAGATCACGTGTACTAAGTGAGGCTGGAGTTGCTACTTCTTTAGCTTGCTCTTTTTTAACTGGCGCAGCCGTTTGAGCAATCTCCTGATTTAAAGTTTTGGAGCCCTTTATTTGTCCATAGCGACTAACTATGATTTGAATACTTTGCCTTAAGTAGAAATTACAATTGCCTACTCCAGTGATTGCACCAAATGCTACTATTTTAGCTTGGAACAAATAACCCGCTAGTAAGAATAAAATTAATGAAAAAGAAACTGATACCAATCCATTAATTATACTTAGTAATTGCGTAACCCCATTTTGCTTGACATAAGCATCTTCTAGCTCTTTAGCTGCATCATTAGTTACTTTAAATAGTTTTCCTCCGGCAAAATAACGTTGTAGTTCTTCAAGGCCATTAAGCCACTTTTCTAAGCAATCGAGATATTGATTATTACTCTTTGATATCTTGGTCATTGAATTTTGTAGTGGCTTTTCTAATAATTTTGGTAACACTAACGAAATAGCCACCATCAAAATAATTGTGAGAAGTAAACTCCAGTGTAATGAAATAAGCAGAACAACCACAGATACTAAATTAATAACACCACCAATTAGACTAAAAAATGGTGCAAAATAGTTTTCTTGGCTCTGATTCAGGTCATTTGTTAATCGATTTTGAATCTGAGCAACAGAATGCTCTTTTTGATCCGCATAAAAGTGAGATACAGATCTTTTTCTGATATGAAAATTAAATTCCTCTTGTTGTTTTGATAGAAGGAACGCATGCAATCCTTGTATTATATATTGAAATAGGAAAGGCATAAATGAAATGACATTTATAATTAAAAACTGTTGGAATTTCTGTTGCTGAATTGCTGTGGTTAAAAGCATAATTAATTGTGTAGTTACAATTGGTAAAGTCCACTCTAAAACGGTAATCAAAATTAGTATCATGAAGCGTAAAGGGTTTTGCTTATAAAAGTCTTTAATTGTCATAATATGTTACTTCCTTTTTATTGCCTTATGTTTTCGTTAAGTGAATTTCTCTGTCAAACATTTTTTTCATCTGATCATTAAAGCTGTGTGCAATAAAAATTACTGTAGCAGAACTCGATGTGATTTCCCGCAAAATTTGCATTGTCGCTTGCTGGTCAATAGCACTGGTTCCTTCATCAATCAAAAAAATTTCACTTTGGTGAACTAATGCTCGCACCAGAACAATTTTCTGTCTTTGACCACCTGAAATATTCAATTTATTTAAATTGATTTTTTGGTTTAAACCTTCATCAAATTTGGCAATATCGCCAGCAAGTTGAACTTTTTCAACTAATTGTGGCAGTGTCTTTTTTAATTTATCGGAAAACATCGTCATATTATCAGCAATAGTTACCGGAAAAAGCACAGGGTCTTGCGGAATATAGCCAATTTTACTCATATCTGGGTTAATCCTTGAACCATCTTTATCTTTAAATATGATTTGTCCAGAACTTGGTTTAATCTGTCCCAAGACGAGTTTAAACAACGTTGACTTACCAGCTCCGGAGTCTCCAGTTAATAGTATTTTTTCACCGGGTTTCACATTAACATCAGGAAAGAGCAAACTTTCACCATTGGGAAACTGTAAACTAAGATTAGATGTGCTAATCGCTGCTGGAGTCACAATTTTTTCAGTTTGAGTTTTTCTTACTGGTTTTGCGGTTTTAGCAATTTCTTTATTTAGAGATGCCGTTGCCTTCATTTGCCCATAAGAAGTTACTATAAACTGAATTCCTTGTTTCAAGTAGCTTAAGCAATTACCTACTGCGGTAATGACGCCAAACACTACTAATTTTTGCTGAAACAAATATCCGGCTAATAAAAATAAAATCAGTGAAAAAGCCACAGACACTAAGCCGTTGATAACAGTTAATAATTGCATGACACCATTTTGCTTAACATTGGCATCTTCTAATTCTTTAGCTGCGCTACCTGTTACCCTAAATAGTTTTGCCCCACTAAAATAACGCTGTATTTCTGCAAGTCCATTAAGCCATTTTTCCAGACAATCGAGATATTTTTGGTTACTTTGAGAAATTCGAAGCATTGACTTTTGCAAGGGTTTCTCTAACAGCTTGGGTAAAAGTAAAGAGATTACCACCATTATTACAATAGTAACAAGCAAACTCCAATGCAATGAAATCAATAATATAACAGCAGAAACTATGATGACTACTCCGCCAATTAAACTAAAAAAGGGAGTAATATAATTTTGCTGACTTTGGACTACATCATTTGTTAGCCGATTTTGAACTTGTGCCACTGTGTGATCTTTTTGATCTTCATAAAAGTGATTAACAGTTTTCGCTCTGATGGCGATATTATACTGTTCTTCTTGACAAGACAAAAGGTAGTTTGTCAGACCTTGCATTAAATAATCTGCCATTACACATACAAAACTACATAAAATAGTAATTAAAAAAATTTTAAAATTGCCCTGTTGAATTGCCGTAGTTTCTATAATACTGAATACTGTGCCAATAATTAGCAGAGCATAGAAACTAATATTGATTAATAGTAAAACAATAAAACGCAAAGGATTGGTCTTGTAAAATTCTTTAATTGTCATTTTTACTACCCAGCTTTTTGTTTGATTTTAAATGGATCTGATAATCAAACATACCTTTTAGTTCAGGACTAAAGTTATGTGCAATCATCAAAACTGTTTTATCAGTATCGAGCAAGTTACCAATAATTTCATTGGTAGTTTTACTGTCAATTGCGCTAGTTGCTTCATCAAGTAACAGAAATGGTTCTTCATGAATTTCAGCCCTGGCTAAAACCACTTTTTGTCTTTGCCCACCTGATAAATTGCCTTGATCTAAATCAACTGTTGTATTAATTTGTTTTGGAAACTTGGCTAAATCCGGCACTAACTGAACTCTTTGTGTAACTTCTTTTAGTTTGCCAGTCAATTTGCGGTTAAACATTGTAATATTATTAGCAATAGTGTCAGGAAAAAGAGTTGCATCCTGAGCTACATAACCCAGTTGAGCTTTTTGAGGTGATATTTTGGTGCCGTCTTTAGCAGTAAAGAATACTTCACCTGTTTCAGGTTTAAGTTGTCCCAGTAAAACTTTGAATAAAGTCGATTTACCTGTACCTGAGTCACCTGAAAGTAAGACTTTATCACCTTTGTTGATAGTAAAATCAGGATAGGATATACTTTCACCATTTTGATATTGTACCTTCAAATTATGACATTCAACGCCATAAACTTTAGTGCCTTGCTTCTTCCCAGATATTGGCTTTGTCAATTGAGCAATTTCCTGACGCAATTTTTTGGTAGATCTCATCTGCGTCATTGCGCTAATAACTGACCAGAGACCATTAAAAATTGTCGAAGCAAAGCTGCCCGCTATAAACCAATCACCTAAGGTGATAATATGTGCAAAAAATAGCAGCCCACTCCATAAACTTGCACCAATTTGACCAATAGCATTACCCAAGCCATTAATACTAATAGAAATTCCTTGGATTTTTCTTCTATTAACATTGGCTGCTGCCAGTTTTCTGCTATCTTGACCAAGTGCTCTGTCCAAGCGAGCACCCGCACTATAACGACGCAATTCACTCAAACCAGAAAACCAATTTTCAATTGTATTTAAAAATTCGGCATTTTTCTTTGACGCTTCAGCTGTTGAGCTCGATAACTTTTTAGTCATTACTTTTGGTAATGTCAGCACAATGACAGCTGCTATGGCAACGAATAAAATTAATGACCAGTGAAGTGTAAGCAATGTACCTATTGCCATAATTATACTTAACAAATTAGTCCAGACCTGAATCCAGGGAGTAGCATAATCATCAGTTAAAATTTTGAGATTGTTGTTCAACTGGTTTTGAATATTGGAAACTTTATAAGTATTTGACTGATAATAATGGTGCATAAGTTCTGCCCGAATATTATGCAAGCATTCTTGAATTTGTTTATTAAATAAAAATGTTCCTACTGGTAAAAGCAAAACGGAAAAGATTGATATGACAAAATCAACAACCAGCCAAAACACAAATCTGTCCCAATGCCCCTTTGTTAAATCATTAATTGCATATTTAAAAAGATATGTTCCTAGTGTTCCACAAATGGCATAACCTAAGAAAATAATTAGAATAAATACACTACGGGGAATATTAGTTTTCAAAAGTTCTTTCAGTGACATTACCCTTTATCCTTTCATCTTTTGTATGTTTTTATTAAACTTTAATTTTATTTCAAAAGCAATTGAATTTTACTAAGAGGTTAATAAAGTAAACTAAGTGGTAATTCTTTCAAAATAAAAGATCTGCCTTATTTCAAGCAGATCTTCTATCTTTTTTAACCTATTAATGTTTATCTTTTTCATACCGAGTATTAAACAATGGACTAAGAGGCTCGTGTTTTTGAATACATTTAATTGCATCCCCAATAAGCGGGCCAACCGAAACTAGAAGAGTTTTTTCCAATTTCTTTTCTACTGGTTGATTAATAGAGTCAGTTAGCACCAAATTTTTAATCGGAGAATCATTTAACCTTTGAATAGCGGGTCCTGATAAAACCGCATGTGTAGCACTGGCATAAACTTCGGTAGCTCCAGCATCTATCAGAGCCTGAGCAGCAAGAGTAATCGTACCAGCAGTATCAATCATATCGTCAATAATAATTGCACGCTTACCTTTCACGTTACCAATGATATTCATTACTTCAGATACGTTAGCCCGCGGACGACGTTTATCGACAATTGCAATTGGAGTCTTTAAAAACTCGGCTAATTTACGAGCACGGGTTACACCACCGTGATCGGGAGAAACCACAACAGCATTTTCATGCAATTTGTTTCTTAAAAAGTAATCAGCAAGTAATGGTGCACCCATTAAGTTATCAACCGGAATGTCAAAGAATCCTTGAATTTGTGGGGCGTGAAGATCAAGAGATAAAACTCTAGTTGCGCCAGCTTCTTGCAACATATCAGCAACTAGTTTAGCAGTGATTGGTTCACGGGGTCTGGTTTTGCGATCTTGCCGAGCATAGCCATAGTAAGGAATTACGATATTAATTGTCTGCGCACTGGCGCGGCGCACAGCGTCAATCATGATTAACAGCTCCATTAGGTTATCGTTGACCGGCACACTGGTTGACTGAATTAAATATACATCTTTGCCCCGCACTGATTCATCAATGTTTATTTGAATTTCGCCATCACTAAAGCGTTGAACACTGGACTTACTTAAGGGCACCCCCACACGCTCCGCAATTTTTTGGGCAAGCGGAACATTTGAATTAAGGGCAAACAGCATCATATTGTCTTTATAAGACATAATTTCCTCCGTATTAAATTTGTTAACAACTTATTATTTTACCAAAAGTTGTCTGAAAAAGTTACTTCCTTTATTATTATTCAACTTTAGTTGGTGACATTCAAGCCCCGAATACTAGATTATCTTGGAAATTGCATAAGTTTCAAAGTAAACATAGAAATTTAAACAAACAAAAATCTGCTATTTTTGTTCATTCATAGATCTAAAAATAATGTTTTGGCCTGCACCAATTTGATTCAAAAGCGGTAAGTCTTGAGGAACCACTCGTCCTAAAACATTGACTTTCTTATCTGCTGGTAAATCACACTTAGTTATTTGTAATTCACCTTGATAACGCAGATATAATTTGTTATCACAGGTAATGGTTCCCTTAGGACGTGAACTTACTTTTGTCTCTGGTTCTGTGTTAAAAAGTTGACGCCTGCGCCCCTCCGTCAACCTAATCACATCTCGCGCAACATCTGGACGATTGCTCCATTCATAATTGAATAATTCAGGCAAGTTTTCATCAACGTGAAGTGTAATAGTCCGCTGTTTAATGTAATTTTTAAAACAGTCAATCATATTCGTTGTTAAAGAGCCATCCCCAATAAAGACGTGATCGCAACCAAGCTGTTTCAATTCCAGTGTGGCAGCTAAAGGATTCTCACCTCTATGTTTTTCAAGAGTTGGCAATCCAGCATGAATAGGTCCACGCAGAATATCATCGCCCGCAACAAACGCCATCGTCTCCAAATTCATTTGGTGTAACCAATTATTTTTTTGTGCCAACCATTTTGCATCTAAGCCGGTTTCCGGACGAGGATAAAAGTTATGCCAAGCTTGTAAATTTTCAAAACTGGCGCCGTGTTCTCGTAAAGCTGTGATGTCATCTTCATTTATAGTGCTGGCATTCAGAGCAATTGGCATTTTCTGCGAAAGTTTGGCTATAGTAGCTGAGGACACACCATCATCTATTCTTAAGCCAGTTAATCCCAGACTTTTAATCTGCTTTTCGTTATCTAGTGCAATGCCTAATTGCTCTAGTCCCTCCTCTGAAACGTCGGCAATGATATCTGTTTCTAAATTTTGACACCACTTGGTTAATTCAGCTAATCTTTTCAAAACAACTTTTTGATCATCTTCTGGTATATGCAATGAAGTAAAAACAGTAGTCAATCCCGCATTACGCATTGCCAGCAGATAATTATAGTCATCAGCCGTAAAATCGCGGTTGAGATACATTGAAAAACCTAGCATAGTAATTTAATTCTCTTCCTTTATATGAAATCACTTACATGTACAATTATACTATTTTTTATTTAGAAAAATGCATATTAAAAAGCCATGAGCAATTGCTCATGGCTTTAATAATTAAATTAACTTAGTTAGATTCTCGTAATATAAATGTACTCCAAGGCTCAATGTCTTTCAACAGATCCAAATCATCTGGACAGATATGACCAACAAGATTACGTCTGCCATCATTTGCAAAGGGAGTTAAAACAATTTGTAATTCTCCCTTGTAGCGTGGATATTTATCATTGACAACAACTATATCTCCTCTTTCAAAAGAGGCTTTATCGTTATTATGTGCAGGAATATCTTCTTTAGCATAAACGACACGGGGTTGGGTATCACGCAACAAAAATTCCGAAGCATCACCGCGATACAAATGCGGCTTTTTAAGACAAATTGCCTTCTCAATTGGCAAAATATCTTGTTCAAATTCACTTCCTAAAGCAGGAAATGAACTGTTAAAAGCTTTCGCAGCAGCAGCTAGTTCATCTTCACTAGCAAACGCGTTGCCAAAAATAATATCATCAATTTTTTTACTCAAGCGCAAATGTGTTACTTGACTAAAAATGTCTCTTTGACGATCGCTTTCCATTGTTGGTAAACCTTCATGAACAGGCCACGGACCGAATTGAGCATTTTTAGATGAAATAAACGCAGCGGTATGTAAACCATAGTCACGATACTTTTGTGAATATTCATTAAAAATTTTCTCACTTAATCCCGTGTATTCTTGAGGATAAAAGTTATGACAACCAATCAAATTATCAACTTCAGGGTCATAAGCCATAATACTATCCAAATAATTAGTACCACGACTCATATTAAGTTCTATTTTTAACCCATATTGATTATGAGTCATGGCGGCTTCTTCCATACCGCTGAAGCCCTCATCTAACCTTAAGCCCCAAACGCCTAAGTCATGGAAAAAGACTAAATCATTATAGTCAATTTTTAATTCTTTAAATAAAACGGGATTAATATCAACTACGGTTTTAAACCCTAAATCATTTGCATAAGCAACGTCTTTTTTTAACTTGGCAAGTAAATCTTCACCGCTGGCACTCTTTAATTGCAAGAGTGAAGAAAAAATTCTGCTGTAGCCATACTTGTGAGCTAAATCCATATATTCTTTATCCTGCTCAAATGTACTTTGTTCGGGATAAAGGGAAATACCTAACTGTTTCATAAAATTATTGCTCCTTAAACTTTATTAACTTTTTCAGGATCCATGTTATTAGATGCAATAACGAATGGTACATAGATTAGGAAGCCAACAACCATATTAACAATTTGTAAGATAACTGAACGCCAGTCAATCGTAGCGATTATTGCGTTAAGGAATGGCGGCATTGCCCAAGTAGTCTGTACTGCAACCGGACTTACCCAGCCGAGACTCAGAACACCGTAGGCAATTGATACCATAACTAATGGAGCAAGAATGAATGGAATAATGTAAATTGGGTTCAAAACAATTGGCATACCAAACATCATAGGCTCGTTAATGTTGAAGATTCCAGGTACGAGAGAAACCTTAGCAACAGCACGTTCATCTTCACGTTTTGAAAAGGCAAGAACAGCTAGAATAAGTAACAGTGTTGAACCTGCACCACCAATCCAAACGTAAAGGTCGAAGTCGCTTCTAGTCCACATATATGGTAAAGCTTTTTGCATCTTGTGGGCATTAACGTTAGCGATTAATGCTGTTGTCCAAATACTTTCAGTAACTGGAGCAAGAACATTGGTACCATGAATACCAAAGAACCAGAACAGTTGTACTAAGAATACAATTAATAATAATGAACCATAGCCTTGACCCATCTTCATTAATGGCTCTTGAATTGTTTGAGCAATTAGGTCAATAACCGTAGTGTTCTTTAAACTAAATAGATAATCAATAATACCGACAACAAACAAACCAGCAGTTGCTGGAATAATACCAGTAAAGGCATTAGAAACAGCAGGTGGCACACTTTCAGGCATCTTAATAGTAATATGTCTCTTAACTAAAGCAATATAAACTGCAACTGAAATAGCACCCATAATCATTATGGTAAAGAAGCCGTAAGCACCAAAGTACTTGTTAAAGTTAAACCAGCCCCAGGCACTGACATTTTTACCGACAACAGCTGTACCAGCATCAGTTAAGGTCTTTATATCACCTTTAGTAAGAGCATTTTTCAAATCAACTGAAAAGCTCTGAGGCAAGCTCATAATAAATGTGCCTAGTGTAAGAAGACCACCCGCAATGGGTTCAACTTTATACTGCACACACATCTGATAACCAAAGGTAAAGGCAAACAGCAAGCCCAAAATAGCAGTTGATCCTGTCCAGACCATTGCATTGATACTGATCAGCCATTGCATTGAGTTAACAACACCCATCCAGCCTAAGTTGGTGGGAACGTCTCTAAAAATGGCATTCAATACACTAGCAACAGAACCAGCTAACATTATTGGCATTATCGAAATAAAGGCGTCACGTAAAGCTACAAGCCAGCGAATTGAACCAATCTTGGCTGCAACAGGTACTAGATGCTTGTTTAGCCAATTAATTATAGCATTCATAATATTTCCTCCTACTAATATTTCACTACAATTGTATTATAGCACATTAAATGGAAACGTTTTACTATAAATCGGTGAAAAATGTTGTGGCAGTAAGGTTTAGAGCTTTGGTATAAACCAAATTAGTCTTGTATTTCAATATATTTATAGCTTTTGAATATAAATGGTATATACCATATTTTTCTTAAAAAATTTTTTAACCTTTTTGTTTATGCTATAAAAAAAGAAATTATTAAATTTAAATTATTGCCACCAATGAGTTAAATATATGATGTTTACAAAATTATGGTTACACCTTGTCCTTGTATGGTCGGTATGTCTCATGCTTGGTTGAATATTCCACTATGCTTTTTATCCTGTTATCAGAAAAAGCTATTAGAGAAACACCGTCAAAACAATATTCCTGCTTTTCTTTAGCATCAAAAAACCAAGTAACTACAAACTGGTTAGAGGAAGTATAAGCCATGCTCAAAATATCCCATTTTAAAACTGTCTGCTCTTTAGACTTCGAATTGATATAGGCTTTTAACTCATTTAATCCCTTATAAGTAGCACCATAACATTCACGGTAATAGACATCTTGGGTAAACCAGTTATCAAGTCTACTAAAATCGCTTTCTAGCCATGAATTAAAATATTCTCTAATAATCTTTTCCTCAGTGAAAAGTTGCTCAGTTGTGTGCATCATTTTCCCTCCTGTCGGTTTTCATTTTGACTTTCAGAATCTATCAATATTATAAGCTTAAAGTCAAACAGCTATATATAAAATTCAAAAAAGAACGCAGTTCACATTTTCAGTGAATTGCGTTCTTTTTAGTTTATCTGATTTTATTTACACTTTATTTATTTGTCGTGACGTAATCAGTGATAGTTACAGGTTTTTGGAAACCATTAGCACTAATAATTGTCAGTATCGTATTATTGTTGCTAAATTGCACAGCACTCTTGTCTACACCATTTACGCTGGCAACTAGATCAACAATTTGACTGGCTTCAGTTAATGACAAGTTCTTTAAATCACTAACAACTATCTTTTTACCATTTAAAGCTGCCTTAGCAGTATTAATTTTACTTAAAGCATCATTTACTTGAGTAACAGTTGACTTAGCAGTGTTAACCTGACTTCCACTGGATATAGCCGCGTCATAAGCATCGCGCAATGATTTAGCAGAAAGCTTGTAAACATCACTGGCTTTAACAGTTGTATCTTGACTCAAAGCATCCTGCAAAGCTTTTTTATCAGTTGCTGAAGCATATGTATTTTCATTCTTAGCTGCTTCTGGAGTGTTGACTGGTGATAATTTAACACCATTAACGTTACTAATATCCGATTCTCTCAGGTAGCCATTTTTATCACTTTGCAACTTGTAAAACAGTGCAGATTGGTTTTCAGCTGCTACCCAAATATAACGCAATTCTGTTACACGTGCAGTGTGGCCTTTAGCAAAGGTCTTAGTTGATTGTAGAACTCCTTTATTGTTGTAGACATTAGCTGTGCGAGCCAAAGTAACAGTGGTCACATTTTCGTCACTTTCAGGCTTTGAATTTGCAGGCTCAAGTTGCTTGCCAGTAACAATTCCCACATTATTCTTTTTAACCCATTGATCATTACCTGGGTAATTAACGTCATTAATATGATAATAAAGCTTTTTACCTATATATTGTAATTTATCAACTGTGACCTTTTCACCACTCCTAATCAGAGTCTTGGTGGTTTCACCGTTACTATCATAGACATAAGCATTGTGATTAAGAAGAATTACAGTTGGGTCGTTTTGATTATCGCTTGGTACATTTTCATTTTTACCAGGCTTCTTATTTACTGGCTTCAGTTTAGCACCACTGGTTTTACCAACATTTGCGGCTTTTATAAACTGATTACTTTGACCACCAATTCTGTAAAACAACTTTTTACCAATATAAATTAACTGGTCGACGGTAACAGTTTGACCTTTCTTAATTTTCTTCTTGTCTGTTTTGCCTTTAGCATTATAAATATATGAATTATGCTTAATTTTTGCAGTAGCTACTGGTGCACTTTTAGTCACCTTTTTACCATTAACATAGCCAACATTAGCAGCCTTAATGAAGGCATTATTACCAATGCTGTAATAATCCTTCTTATTAATAGTTACTTTACTACTAAATGATAGAGTAATGCCTTTAGCAATTTTAGTGTTTTTAGCACTACCCATGTAGGTCTTCAAGCGTTTACCATTTTTGTCATAAACATAAGCATTATGACTCAACTTAATGGTATTCTTCTTTGTCGTCTTTTTCTTAGCGGTAGTCTTGTTAGCGGCCTGAACCACAACAGCTTGACTTGCACTAAGCACAGGACTGACACCTATTAATGCAGCAGCAGATACCATTAATAATTTTCGACTAATCTTCATTTGTTTCCAACCTCGTTATTTTTAAAATTATATCGGTACATAATATTGTATACTTAAAAATCGCTAATTCAAATAGCTTAAAGCATTACTTACCTTTTTTTAACACTCTTGCATCAATGTAAAATGTCTGCAAAATTCTTTTAATCTAATTATTGTTACTTTCTGCTTCTTGGCGCATCTTGTTTTCACTAATAGCGGTATAAATTAAGAAAATTAATGCCGCAAATGAGGCAACGTAAAGAACCGAGTTGCTGGCTATCCAGCCAAATTTATCAACTAGTATCCCGATTAAAGCTGTTGCTAGAGTTTCACCAAAAATGTATTGGAAAAAGCCCATGAAGCCCGTTGACGCACCTACTGCATATTTCGGGACAACCTCATTAATCATTAGTCCCACAAGTGTCAGCGGTGCGTAAATCAAATTACCCATTATGATTAAAGCGGCAATTATCAGAGCATGATTATTACTGAAAAAATATAGCGTTAAGCAAATTAATGTCCCAATTACGCAGGCGATTGAAACTAATGCGCGACGTCCTTTTAAAGCATCTGAAATCGCTCCAATAATAATTACTCCCGGAACTGATGCTAATTCAAAAATGCCGATAATCCATTTAGCAGCTGCCGGATCGAAGCCTTTATTCTGGACCAAATAAGATGGGATCCAGCTCTGAATGCCGTAGCGAACCAGATAAAGTGACATTGAAGTCAGAGTAACTGCCCAAACTAATTTATTTTGCAAGATATACTTAACAAAAATTTGGCCCACACTCAAATCAGTCTGATCCGCAGTAGAAACTTGGCCATTATCCAGAATAACTTTGTCACCTGTATAAGTAGAAATATCAGGTAACCCGACCACCTTAGGTCTATCAGCACCCAAAACTAAAATTAAGATGCAAATGATAAAGGAAACTGCTGAGGATGTATAAAAGACAGCTGGAATTGAACCTGAAAAAAGGAAAACCGCCAGTTGCACTATGGCCACACAAATAAATGAGCCGGCATTATGTGCTGAAGACCAAATGGAATACATTGTTCCCCTCATTCTTGGTCCCCACCAGAGCTGAATCATTTTTTGGCAAGCTGCAGCCCCCATTCCTTGTGTGACTGCCATTAAAAACATTAACAACATCATTAAATAAAGGTTGTGAGTTGAACCTAAAAAAATATTTAATATTGCAGACAATAACAGTCCTACCATTAAATACCGGTTGGAATCACACCTATCTGCCAATACTCCCATAAAGAGTTTTGCTATGCCGTAGCCAATACCAAAACAAGACAAAATGAGACCAATATTAGCTGTAGAGAAATGATATTCTTTCATAATATCATTTTGTTCCGTGGTAAATACAAGGCGAATGATGTAGTACCCAATATAGCCAATACAAGTTGCTAGTAAAACTCCTAGTTGCCGCCATCTGTATGTTTGTGCCACTTTTTCTTTAGGAACTAGCATATTCGAATCAGGCTGTTTTAAAATCCATTTAAACATCATAAATGCCTCCTCCCCTTCAGGATATCATAGAACTTTCTCAATACTTAAAATGGTGCAACTAATTTGAAACATAACAAATCATGCATTGCGGCAACTGTATTTTTCCTTCGTATTTTAGCAAATTAAATAAATTATATAACAATATTATTTAGATATATATATATGAATTTTAGCTGCCTTATTTTGAACAGTTTTTTTAATATCATCATCTAATTTTTGCCTATAAAAGCCAATTATTGTTATCTAAAATTTAATGCTAGCGTTATCTTTATTTAATTTACGCTGTCTTATTTTTGCAAAACTTGTTATTTATAAACTAATACTTTACAAAACGCAATAATTGACATTTATATCATCATCTACTAAATTGATAATTATATAGTAAATGGAAATTAGAAAGGAAATTTCTATGTTAGGAAAGAATAATTACAATGAACGGGTGAAAAAAATGGCAAGGCAGGCTAAGCAAGACCATTTCTCAATTCGTAAATTGAGTATCGGTACTACTTCTGTATTGCTTGGCTTTACTTTTTTAGGCTTAAACAGCAAAACAGTTAAGGCTGATACAGTTGTTCCGCCTCAACTAACTGAGAAGAATACCTATTCTCAAGCAGAAATCTTTTCGCAAGACAGCAACAAAAATACCGCACGAGATATATCTACTACTACATACAAAACAAACAAGCCAGAAGGGGAACCAAATTTAACCGCATTTTCTGGCTTGAGTTCGTTTTTGAGGGAGAATAATAGTAACAGTAAACAAAATGACACTGCTCAAACAGATCAAACTGCTGCCAATGACGACCCAGACAAGGTAGAGCCTAATGCAAATAGTGTAGACAACAATGATATTAACAAAGGTACTGAAGACAAAACAGGCATTAACAGCGATAACTCGGACAAAGAAGAGCCCCATACAGACGATACTGCTAAGCAGGAAACTGGCAAAACAGATAAAAATAAGGACGCCGCAAAGTCTAAGATCACCGCAAAAGATGCAAAAGACGCTGGTAAAAAAGTAAGCGTTGGTAACTGGAAGGATTTTATTAGCGCCCTAACCAATAGTAATGTAAGTGAAATTGATATTACCAATAATATTAGTGCTGACAGAGAGACAGGTCATAATCGCCAGGCTTTTCAAGGTAGAAAATTATTAATTAAGTCTGCAGGTAATGCGAAATATACCCTTGATTTCAAGAGCAACCACCCTACTCTTACCGGTAATTCTTCTTTAGATATTACTTATGAAAACTTAATACTTAAAAGTACAGACTATTATGGTGTCGCTGATACTTACAATATGACTAGAGGACAAACAGCTAAAATCACTTTTAGAAATATTGATTTTTATGGTTCACAATTAACATATACCAAAAATAATACTGACATTATTTTTGAAGGCCAAATTCACGCGGAAACTGTCAAAATTCCAAGCAATATTGGCGGTTGGTTTGACGGTAATAATCAGCAACTTTTAGAATTTACCAACAGCAATAATAGCATTACTTTTAAAGCAGGCTGCCACTTTGACGGTTCGACATTTGGTGGTACCTTGATTGAAATGAGAGGAGAAGGCAATTCTCTTAATGTTGAACAAGGAGCAGTTGTTGACCTGACCCCACTTAAGACGTACGATGGCTCAAATGGTGCTAATAACAGTGAACACGGCAATCCAGTCAGTGCCATTTTCATTAGTGACGATGCGCAAGTAACTGTTCACGGTCAGGTGAACATTAACATCGGGCAAAGTGAAGGAATTAAGTATGCGGGCAAGCAAAATAATGGCCAGGCCAGAGCCATTTATTTAAACAACGCCAATTCAAAGGTCAATATTAGCAAAAATGGTGCAATTACCGTTAACACGAATGGTAATATTTCAACTAAAAATAAGCAAAGCCTGATTTATATTGGGGGCGATTTTGCCATTAACTCAGGTGGTGCTCTCAAAATTACCGGGCAAAACATGGGCAATTATAGTGGTTCGCTAGTGCAAATTGACGGTACAGCTAACGTGCAAAACGGCGGCTTTGAAATTCAATTAGTTGGTGATGCCGGTACTGGTGCAATAAAACTGGTTGATGTGGCCAATACTGGGCAACTGATTGTTAATAACCCTACTTCTCTTGTGTTAGATGCTCATCTGAATAACAATGATCGCACCAGTATTATCGGTGATAATAAAATCACCGTGACAAATGTTCGCCAGTCCTTAAACCTTGGTGAACTGTTAAATGGATCTGCTCTTGGCAGCAACTTAGTCTTGCCGCCTTTTCATGTTTTACAAGTCGAAAAAACTGCTAAAACTGTCGCAGTTAACAAACTGGAAGTATTAAACGGTCAAAGGATCTTCGACTTAGAAAAAGTCAAAAAAGATAGCCCCCAGCTTAGCGCCATTCTCAGTAAAGCACCTGAAAACTTCCAGAAATTGCTGCAAAATTACAATCATCAAAGCTATGACCAGCTCTTTCGAGCCATCGTGGAAGCAGCTTTTTCCAATAAAGACAACCCAGGCTACAATAACATCAGATTTACACCGGCTAATCAAAGCGGCTTCTTAGACATAGACCCAGAAGACGTGACAGTAACTAATCAAGACGATGGCTCCAAGCTGGTCAAAGGTCACGTATTATACTATGATCCTGCCAAAGACGGCCCAGATAGTGACAGCTTTTTTAAAAACATCTTACCTGGTGGTACCGAAGCCTATGTCTTAGCCAGGTTTAAAGATAGTGGTGTATACAGAAATGGTCAAGCTGTTATTGATTCAACAATCGCTAATCCCTACGCTGAAACTGTTGATACTTATCGCGGTGAAGCAAATGATTTGGCAGCATTACCTACCAAATTTGCCGCTAAAGTTGCTCCTGATGGCTCCTTCACCATTACCATCCCTGCCGAAATTACTACCAGGATGGCTAAAGACGCCACAATTCAACTAACTCCTCACGCAAACTTCATTGAATATAGTCCGTTAGACATTGCCAGTGGCGACCGCCCTACTACAGTTAGTCTTGGAATCAAACCATTTAGCGAGGTACAGCAAGAAGCAGCTCAGGAAATTACTGATGCTATTAATGCTGCTAAAACTAAAAAGCCGGCTAATTTAACTGCAGATCAGGAAAAAGCATTCTCTGATGCACTGAATGAAGCTGCCCAGTATGCTGCTACCAATAAAAATAGCAATTATGATTCTAAAAAATCAGTTTATGGCGTCCAATTATCCAAGACGGCAATCAGTGAAATAAATAATAGGAAAAAGACAGCTTTAGACTTGGTCAATAAGGCTATACAAACAGCCCAAAGTCAAGGAGAATATGAAAAAGCTAAAGCGGCTGCAATTGACAAACTAACTCAGCAAGCTGAGGAGCAAGTTAAAAAGTTCCCTACACAAGAACAATCTATCACTGCTGCCAAAAACCAAGCCATTAATAAAGTACAAGCTGCTGCCACAAATAACACCAACATCGATCAGGTTGTTAGTGACGGTATTAACGCCATTAATCAGGCAGGAAAAGATTACCGAGATAATGTAAAAACTGATATTAACCAGGCAATTACAAAAGTCGAAAATGCTATTAACGCAGCCGCTAAAGATGAAAATGTTAAACCACCGGTAGACGAGTTAATTAACGGCATAAAAGACAAGCTCAAGCGGCCAAAAGAAATTGTTGCTCCTGACGGTGATCTTGATCAAGACGAAAATGAAGCGGCTATTAATAACCATCAAAAAGAAGCCAAAGCTCTACTCCCAAGTGTGCAAGATACCATTGATGCAATTGCAGCATTAGAAGCTGCTGCTAAAAAGCAAATAGCACAGTATGGTGATGATCGACCTGAAATTCAAGCTGCTTTAAATCAAGCTATCAAAGATATTATTAACAGCAATAATCCTAAAGATGATCTTAACAATGGTATTGATAAGATTAATGGCACACATACGGATAAAGTAAAAGACCAAGCAGCAAAAGATATTAAGGAGACAGCTGCTCAAGCTAAAGAACGGATTCAAAATTCTGATTTAACAGCGGATGAACAAAAAACATACCTTGATGAAATAGATGAAGCAGTTGCTGCTGCAACAGCTACTACTGGTGATACTGCCAAATCTATTTATGGCACTGATGACGGTGAAATTATCAATAAGAGAAAAGCTGCTGCTAAAAGTTTAATTAACAAAGCAGCTGCCAAAGCTGAAATTGCTGGTTATACTAAGGGCTACGAGAATGTCCTTGGTCAAGTTGGCCAAGCCGAAACCGCCATGACAGATGCCCTAGCGGCAATTGATAAAATTGAGAATAATGCTGCAAGTAGTCAAAATATTGTCCAAGCAGAAGCAGCAGCTAAAGAAAATATCTTAAATGCTTTTAAAGAAAATGCTAAAGCTCAAGTTAAGGCAGACGCAGAGACAGCTAAAAGCAATTTAGGAGTTGAACAAGAGTCTAATATTGATGAGGCTGTCACTAATGCTACCAAAACGATTGCCAGTCATAGCTCTGCTCTTGACATCAAGCAAGATATTACTGACGGCAAAAAGAACGTTTTAAATGCCTATAAGGCTGCTGCTAAAAAGCAAATTGAGCAAGATGCAACTGAAGCTAAAAACAATTTAGGAGTGGAACAAGAAGCTAATATTGATGAGGCTGCCACTAATGCTACCAACACGATTGCTAGCCATGACTCACTTACCGCTATTAATCAGGATATTACTGACGGTAAGCAGAACGTTTTGAGTGCTTATAAAACTGCTGCTAAAAAGCAGCTGGAAGCAGTTAAACAAGACATTGTTAACAAAATTCAGAATAATCCTAATTTAACGGCCAA
>NZ_CAMKZC010000016.1:0-30402 GCF_946477725.1 uncultured Lactobacillus sp.
GTAACGCCGTTCCTTCACTTGCCGTTTTGAGCAATTTATCTATTTTAGCAATAACAGACTGAGAAACACTCACCATTTGCTTGGCCGTGACAGTATCAGCATCATATTCTGGATAATCAATATTGACTTCAACGTTAGCCAGCGTATCCAAAATTTCCTGCCGCATTGCCCTAATTTTTTCCAGCAGACCGCCTTCTAGCTGATTCTCTGCCACTTGCCGGGCCTTATCGGTTTTAGCGCGCACGATATCCATCACGCTTTCAGCCTGAGTCAAGTCAATGCGGCCGTTAACAAATGCCCTTTTAGTAAATTCGCCGGGATCAGCCATGCGCGCACCATTTTTTAATAATAATTGCAAAATATGGTTGGTGACAACAATACCGCCATGACAATTAATTTCAACAATATCTTCCCTAGTAAAAGTCTTAGGTGCCAGCATTACAGATACCATAACTTCGTCAATCACTTGCCCGCTTAGTGGATCAACTATATGTCCATAATGAATAGTATGAGTCGGCACTTTAGTTAAATTAGCACCCTTAAAAACCTGATTGGCAATTTTAACTGCATCTTCACCAGACATTCTGACAATAGAAATGCCACCTTCACCAATTGGCGTTGAAATCGCTGCAATTGTATCAAACTCCGTTAAAGTTTGTGCCATGATTTTCTCCTTTTTCAATAAAAAAAGCGCATTATTCCACCATGAATAATCATGATGGATAAAGCACTTTGACTACTTTAGCTAAATCATTAATTTAGATTAATATTATTTTCTGCGTTTTAACCGTTTATACGTTCTTCTCAGTTGCCGTTTACGTTCACGCTCCTGGCGCTCTTTTTCTTCCTGCTCACGCCGATATTTAATTGGGTTTTGCAGAATGAAAGTTTGAACCACCTGGAACAGGTTGGAAATTACCCAGTAAACTACAATAGCTGACTGGAAATATATACCCATTACACCAACCATAATTGCCATACCATAAGTCATAATCTTAGTTGACATGGTTTGTGATTCTTTTGGTGTAGACAATTGACTGATATAAGTCGATATAAAAGTCAAAACCATAGACAAAATTGGCATAATAAAGTATGGATCCGGCTTACCTAAATCCATCCACATAAAGTGGCCAGTTTGCAGTTGTGGAGTTTGCCAAATCGCACCATACAAAGCATACATAACCGGTAACTGAATAATTAAAGGCAAACAACCAGCATAAGGATTAATTCCTGCCTCTTTATAGAGCTTATTGGTTTCTTGCGAAAGCAAAGTTCGCGATTCTGTATCACTACCGGGATACTTTTTACGTAAAGCATCTATTTCCGGCTGAATTTTCTGCATCTTGGTAGTGCTCTTAATCTGAATAGCACTAAGGGGATACAAAATAAGCCGTACTATAATAGTAAAGATAATAATTGCCCAACCATAGTTGTTGCCTACCAGCTTCGATAGCCACAGCAAAAACGTGGACATGTAATAAATGACCCAGCGGTTCCACCAGCTGCCGCTTGTATGTGAAACAGGTTCTGGCTTGCCGTTTGATGCACATCCTGTTAAGACAACCGCTAATGCAACTACTGTCAGCAGTACAAGTAGACGCTTGACATTCTTTTTAGTTAAAATGTCTTTCACTCTAATCTTCCTCAACTTTATTCGGTATCTCTTCAATTATATTGGCTAAAAAGAGTGCATGCAAGAGGTTCTTACGAACATCATCCCATTTAAAATCACGCGCATATGGTCTAGCAATGACTAAAAAATCAATATGTGGTTTAATTAAAGGTTTATTTTCAGTAAGAACAGCGCGAATATAACGTTTGAGGCGATTACGCACTACAGCGGTGTGTCCGACCTTTTTACCAACAGAAATGCCAACACGAAAATGCTTGTTTTCCGGTTTGTCCATTTGATAAATCACAAAAGCACGATTTGCTACTGAATTGCCTGACTTAAAAACTGTCTGAAAATCATTTTCTGTTTTAACACGATAAGACTTTCTCAAAACGTTTCATTCCACTCTTATAAATTAAAAAAACCACTGGGATTTCAGTGGTTTAAGCAGATAAGACTTTTCTACCCTTTGCGCGGCGTCTAGCCAAAACCTTACGGCCATTTGATGTACTCATCCGTTTCATAAAGCCGTGAACTCTTGAACGGTGACGCTTTTTAGGTTGGTAAGTTCTTTTAGTTGTCATTAAACTACACCTCCAATTTTTTGTATGCAGACTGCACAATTTAATATTTAGGATACCATGATTAAAGTAAAAAACCAAGTAAAAAGAGAAAAAACATCAGGATTAATTACCAATTTAGGAATAATTTGTGACTTGGCTTAAACTGGCCGTGCAAAATTCTTGCAGTTTTCTATAACAAATCAGTCTTAGCAATTTCAATTGACGGGTAATGTCCAAGTGTTGACAATCGGTATCAAGCGGACAAGAATAAACCATATAATAATCGCCTTCGGCCTGCTTGGATGTCAATTCTTCCGGCTTTTGTCTGGCGCGTTCAACATTCTGCGTAATATAAACTACACTAACAACGCCCACCTTTTCTGTTGCATGTGTACTGATTTCAACACCGCCTTTTAGTATTACCTTTAAATTGCCGTCATCTTTCAGCCCCAACTCAACATAATCTTGATAATCCATATTGGTACCTCACAATAAATATTTTTATTTGCTGTTAACCAGCCTATTCAGCACTTGGAGTAGTATCAAATAAAAAGCATACTTATAACGTTACTCCTTCAATTATAATGGTGCTTTCTTTACAATCAAGTTTGATTATAAGCTTTGTATGGGCTTTCACAAATTACTTTAAATAATAAATATTAGGTTATTGTATCGATTCTGAGCATATTTTTAAGAGAGTGCCTTTACGCCGCTGCAATGACACCATACTAAAAGCAATTTGGCTTACACAGTACTTCACATTCTTTACTCTTTTTTAATCATTCTATTACTTATTGATGATAAAATTATCTTTGTAGGCAAGCGCTTTCCGTAGTGCTTAATACAATTTTGATATAAATAAAGGAGATTTTTATGGTAAGTGGTGTTTTTAAAGGTGCTGCTCAAGGCTTTCACAGCTTATTAACCAGTAATGTTACATTAAAGGATGGTAAAATAATCAAAGTTGCAGTTGACGGTGTTCAGCCATATACGGTTGGTTCCTACGCAATACCAACAATGATTAACAGAATTGAAAAAGCCGGCAATACTGATGTTGATGTTGTTACATCCGCTTCAGTAAGTACCTCAGCAGTTGTTAATGGCGTAAACAAGGCCTTAGAAGTTGCCCAAGGAAAATTAACTGCAGACGATGCCGTTAATCCTAAAGTAAAACCAAGTAAAAAACCTAACTATCCGGTTTATGCCAAAGTAAACAATAACAAGTATATCGAATCTCAAGTGCAATTTGATGATACCTATGACGTGATTGTTGTTGGTTCAGGTATCTCCGGATTATCAGCTGCTATCGAAGCAAAAAAGCATGGTAACAGCGTAGTTATTTTTGAAAAAACTGGTATGGTCGGCGGAACCAGTAATTATTCCGCTGGTGTCATTCAGGGTTCTGGCGATAAATATCAAAAAGAATTTACAAGCTATCAAAATGACAATCCTGAACTACATGCTCAAGAGTTAATTCAAGCCGGTGAAGGCAGAGTAAATCCTCAAATGATAAAAGAATTAGCCGAGGATTCTGCTAATAACATTGAATGGCTGGCAAGTTTAGGAATAAAATGGACCTCTGTCTATGGCCACAGAGTTATTCCTTATGAAAACAAGGATTACTTTGCGCAAAGAATTCACGTTTATGAACACGGCGGCGGTTTAGGCAGTGGCTGCGTAATGATTGACGCAGTCAGAAAAGAAGCTGACCGTCTGGGAATAAAGATTTTCTTTGATACTCCTGTAATTAATTTAGTAACCACCAGCTATACTGACAAATCAGTTGTTGGCGTAGTAACTAATTGCAAAGGTAAAACTAGTTATTATCGCGCTAATAAAGGTGTAGTCCTTGCTACTGCTGGTATTGACTATAATGAAAAACTAGCTAAAGAATTTGCTCCGCAACAATATCGTGATATTAAAAATCATGCCTTGACTAATTCTAAATACGATACCGGTGACGGCATTTTAATGGGATTAGCACTTAACGCCGCAACTGAAGGCTTGGGCGGCTCTATGGATGTTGATTTCAAGAGCAATGTAGGTGCAGCAGATAATTTGCCGACACCACCAATGTTTTACGTAAATGGCAACGGTAAACGTTACGTCAATGAAGATACCACTTACGGTTATCTAACCCGTGCCACTTACCAACAAGAACTAATTTGGGATAAGCCAACTTGGCAAGTCTTCGATTCATCAACCTTCTCTGCCCCATTTTCACCTTGGAAATCTGATGCAGACACGGAGAAAGATATTAATTCCGGTCAAATGTTTAAAGCAGATTCAATTACAGAATTAGCTGCTAAAATCAATGTACCAGCTGAAAACTTAAAGCAACAACTAGAGACTTGGAATGAAAACGCCGCAAATGGTGCAGATAAAGAGTTTGGCCGTAAAGAAGGCCTGCAAGAATTACATGCCCCATTCTATGCTTACGCTCATAAGGACAGCAACTTTGGGGCAATTGGCGGCTTGAAAGTAACTACTAATTATGAAGTAGTTGATCAAGATGACCAAAAGATTGCTCACCTGTATGCCATCGGCTGCAACTCCGGTGGTTGGAATGCAAATTATTACCCATCATCAGGTACTGCCTTAGCTGAAGGAATGCATTCAGGCCGCAGGGTCGGCAGAGTCCTGTCTGGTCTAGTAGAAGAAGTCAATGTTACGCCTGCAGAAACTGATGTAACAACCGGTTCATCAGAATATTAATAATTTTTTAGACAAACAAGAAAAGCGTTCTTACTAATATTATTTAGTAAGGCGCTTTTTCAGTGCTCAAGTTAAAAAACTTCTATTTATAAAATTAAGCCAGTTCGAAGCCAAATAATTATAAGTTATTAATTATTAGTAGTAAGAACTTTTAAAGCAATAAGTGTCGCCATGCATTAGCACAGATTACTTTTTATTTTATGTTAAGACAAAAGCAAACTTTTCTGCATTGCCGCAAGAATAGATTTCGTCATATTTGTTTAAAAATGAGAACTCAAAATTATCCACAAGTGCAAATTCACATCATTTTACACAAACTTATCCACAATCTACAGCCTGTTTATAAAATTATCCACAGCATGTGGATAGCATAATCAATATAACTTGCAATATACTGCTATTTCAGTAAAAGATTTCCACAAGCAATAATGTAAATAAGATAATTTGTAGTCAATTTTTTTAATCTAAAGTGAATTTCTTTCTAAAATCTATCCACAGCTTGTTAATTCTGAATTCTTTTTGTGCACCTGTGGAAAACATTTTTATTAGATGGTAAAATAAGTTTTGCGTAACGTAAGCGGAGGGAAATATTTTGTTTGATATTAATAAATTTTGGCAGCATTTTAATACAGAAATGCGTGAACATTTTAATGAAGTTGCATATAATGCCTGGTTTAAAAATACCAGACCAGTTTCTTACAATAAAGAAACTCACGAATTAAAAATTGCCGTACAAAATCCTGTAACCAAAGGATATTGGGAAAAGAATTTAGCTTCACAATTGATTCAATCTGCATATGGCTACGCTAATATTGAGGTTATGCCTGTCTTTCAAATTGAGGGCGATCAAAGTACTGAGCGCATTGTAACTCCTAAACCAAAAAGTGAGACAATGTCCGCAAATTCACGGCCGCAAATGGAAAATGCTTTTGTCCGTAATCTTAAGCTTAATGAAAAATATACTTTTGATAATTTTGTTCAAGGCGAAGGCAATAAGCTGGCAGCCGGTGCAGCATTGGCAGTGGCTGACAGTCCAGGTAGTTTTTACAACCCTCTTTTTATTTTTGGCGGTGTAGGTTTAGGTAAAACACACTTGATGCAGGCTATCGGCCATCAAATGCTAGCAGAACGGCCTAATGCCAAGGTTGTCTACATCCAAAGTGAAACTTTCGTTAATGATTTTATAAATTCAATCAAAAACAAAACGCAAGATCAATTTCGCGCTAAATATCGAACCTGCGACTTATTACTAGTTGATGATATTCAATTTTTTGCTAAAAAAGAAGGTATTCAAGAGGAGTTCTTCCATACTTTTGAGACCCTTTATAATGATCAGAAACAAATAGTCATGACAAGTGACCGGCTGCCTACCGAAATTCCTGATTTGTCAGAACGACTGGTATCACGATTTACTTGGGGTCTGCAAGTAGAAATTACCCCACCGGATCTGGAAACACGGATTGCAATCTTACGTAAAAAAGCCGAAGCCGAAAATTTAATAATTGATGATAATACACTCGATTATATTGCTTCTCAGGTTGACACTAATATTCGTGAACTAGAAGGAGCTTTGGTGAAAGTACAGGCACACGCAACAATTGAGCACGAGGATATCAATGTCAATCTGGCTCGTGAAGCATTGGCTGATCTCAAATTAGTCCAAAAAAACCAAGGTCTGCAAATTTCTAAAATTCAAGAAGTCGTTGCCAATTATTTCCAAACTTCAACTTATGAATTAAAAGGAAAAAAGCGGGTTAGACAGATTGTCGTTCCAAGACAAATTGCTATGTATTTATCCCGAGAATTAACTGACTCCAGCCTTCCTAAAATTGGACAGGAGTTTGGCGGTAAGGATCACACAACTGTGATGCATGCTTACGAAAAGATTAGTCGTGAAATTAAGACCAATTCTGACATCAAAACTGCTGTTTTTGATTTAAAACAAATGCTTGACCGCTAAGAAGTTATCAACTGTGGATAAATAACGGACTTGTACACATCTTTTTAACCGCAATAATTACGTTATTTTAAGGCTAATGTGTCTTTTCAACAGAAATCACAGGACCTACTAATACTACTAATTAAATATATAATTAATATAAAGAAAACAGACAAAATAACAGGAGGCACCAAATGAAATTTACAGTTAACAGGAATCTTTTTTTAGATAATTTAAACAATGTAATGCACGCCATTTCATCTAGAGCAACAATACCGATTCTTAGCGGAATTAAGCTTAACTTAACGGAAACGGAACTACTTCTCACTGGGAGTGATACTGATATTTCAATTGAAATCAAAATACCGGTTAGTGAAGACCTGACTGTTGATTCAACTGGTTCAGTTGTATTACCGGCAAGATTTTTTAGCGAGATTATTAGACGCTTACCGGGAAAGGAATTTTCTTTGGAAGTTAAAGAAAGTTTCCAAACGCAAATTATTTCTGAAAACAGTGAGTTCACTATTAATGGTTTAGATGCTAATAACTACCCAAGATTACCGGAAATTCCAGACGAGTCCTCTTTTGTTATTTCGGGAAAAACTTTTCGAGAAATTATCAATGAAACCCAATTTGCGGTTGCAACTCAAGAAAGTCGCTTAGTTCTGACTGGTGTCCACTTCACCTTTAGTCCTGATAAAATTCATGCGGTAGCCACAGATTCACATAGACTGTCCAGTCGTGCGTTGACTTTAGAAAATGGACCACAAACAAAAACAGACTTAATCATTCCGGGAAAGAGTTTGCTGGAACTTGCACGTATTATCGGAGAAACGGATCCGGAGATTAAAGTTTGTCCGGGTGAAAATCAGGTACTCTTTGAAATTGGCAACATTCTGTTTTATTCACGTTTACTTGAAGGCAGCTATCCTGATACTGAACGCTTGATACCGACTGACAGCACAACAACTGTAGAATTTGACTTAATGGAGCTTTCAAGTGCGCTTGATCGGGCAAGTTTACTGACACATGCAGGACGCAATAACGTAGTAGATTTGACACTGGATACTAAAAAACAAAGTGCCAAATTATCTGGTGAATCAGCAGAAATTGGGAATGTTGAAGAAGATGTTAATTTTAAGAAACTTGAAGGTGAGAATTTAAAGATTTCCTTCAATCCTGATTATTTGCGTGATGCATTAAAGGCTTCGGTGACTGATTCCGTCATTATGGATTTCACGCAACCATTGCGGCCATTTACTGTCAATCCAGATAAAACCGACATTGATTTTGTCCAGCTAATTACACCGGTGAGAACTTTCTAAGCTTTCATTCTTAATAAAAAGAAAAAGTCATCAACTGATGGCTTTTTTTCTGACTAAATTTTTATAATCGAACAAAAAAGCATGCTGGTTTATTTTTAGTGTCATTTACTATGAAATGTTTGTTTTAAAAAAATCCGTTTATATGGCTCTATATGGGCTTTTAGTTGTTTTTTACTTGTGAAACGAATATACTTATTATAGGTAGTTAATGGTGTGAAGGTGGTTAAGATCAAAGAATTTAAAGTAACAAGCGCATATATTACTCTGGGTCAGTTTTTAAAAGAAGAGAGTATTGTTTCTTCAGGTGGTCAGGCTAAATGGTATCTGCGAGAAAATCCAGTTTTATTGAATGGGATCAAAGAAAATCGGCGTGGAAAAAAATTACGCCCTGGTGATACGCTTGAAATTGCTCACGAAACTTATGAATTGCGGTAGCTGTGGATGTATCTCAAGCACTTTATTGCACAAAATTACCGCAATTTACAGCAATTTGAGGTTGAATTTGATCCCAATGTCAATATTTTTATAGGTCAGAATGCGCAAGGCAAAACTAATTTACTTGAAGCAATTTATTTTCTGGCCTTAACTCGTTCTCATAGAACCAGTAATGATAAAGAACTAATCGCTTTTGGTAAAGACTATGCCAATGTTTCTGGTCACATTTATAAAAGTCAAATTGATCTATCTTTACGGGTATTAATTGCTACTAAAGGTAAGAAAGTTTGGGTTAATCGGGTTGAACAGGCGAAATTATCTAAATATGTAGGACAATTAAACGCTATTTTATTTTCGCCGGAAGATTTAGACCTGATTAAAGGGGCGCCCAACTTAAGGCGACGATTCATGGATCAGGAGTTTGGTCAAATTAGTGCCGAATACCTTTATTTTGCAGGCAAGTATAAGCAGGTATTGCAGCAAAAGAATAATTATTTGAAACAACTGGCTAAAGGAGAGGCACATGACACCATGTTTTTGGAAGTGTTGTCGGATCAACTAGCCGGTGTCGCGGCAGAAGTAATAGTCCGCCGCTTTCAATTTTTAAATTATTTAGACCAATATGCTCGAGATGCTTACGCTCACATTAGTGCCAGTGCTGAAAAGCTGGAAGTGACTTATCAGCCATCGGTAAAAGAAATAACTGCAAAGGATAGCGTCGAAGAAGTTTATCATAAAGTATTAGACAATTTTCAAAAAAATCAAAGGCTTGAAATTCTCAAAGGCACGACCTTAAGCGGCCCTCATAGGGATGATATTGAGTTTGAACTTGATGGTAAAAACGCACATTTATATGGCTCTCAAGGACAGCAGAGGACAATCGCGCTTAGTATTAAACTGGCTGAGATTCAGCTCGTGCACCAGTTAACTGATGAATATCCGTTATTATTACTTGATGATGTCATGAGTGAGCTTGACCATAACCGCCAAAGTGCCTTACTCAATTACATTCACGGTAAAACACAAACATTTATTACGACGACAGATCTTGAGGGTATTTCCTGGGAAATAATTAAGAAGCCGAAAATATACCGCATTAAATCTGGACAAATTTATTTAGAAGAGGGGAAATTGCATGGCAGATAGTAACAAAGAAAATCTTAAGCAAATTAAGCAATATGAAAAAGAAGCCGATAAATATAATGCCAGTCAGATTCAGGTCTTAGGCGGACTTGAAGCAGTTCGTAAGCGTCCAGGAATGTATATTGGTTCTACCAGTTCTCAGGGGTTGCACCACTTAGTGTGGGAAATAATTGATAATGGTATCGACGAAAGCTTAGCCGGTTTTGCCAGCAAGATTGAAGTTACAATTAATGAGGATGGCAGTGTAACTGTTCAAGACGATGGGCGTGGTATTCCGGTTGATATTGAAAAAAAGACGGGTAGGCCTGCTCTTGAAACTGTTTTTACTGTCTTACACGCTGGTGGTAAATTTGGTGGTGGCGGCTATAAGGTTTCAGGCGGTTTGCACGGAGTAGGTGCTTCTGTCGTGAATGCTTTATCAACTAAGCTAGATGTCACAACAATGCGTGATGGTAAAAAGTACTTTATTGACTTTAGTCGTGGTCGCGTAGTTGATGAAATGAAAGTAACGGGGACTGTGCCTTTATCTGAACATGGTACCATAGTGCACTTTTTCCCAGATCCAGATATCTTTACTGAAACCACCTCTTTTGATGACAAGATCCTCAAAAACCGTATCCGTGAACTGGCCTTTTTAAATAAGGGCTTGAAATTAACATTTACCGACAAGCGCAAAGACAGCGCGGAAACCGACGTTTATCACTATGAAGGTGGTATTCAGGAATATGTTTCGTTCTTAAACCGCGATACAGAAGTATTATTTGATGAGCCGATCTATGTAGAAGGTAATGACAACGATATTAACGTTGAAGTATCTTTGCAATATACAAAAGGCTATAAAACAACATTAATGACTTTTGCTAACAATATCCATACCTATGAAGGCGGAATGCACGAAGCAGGGTTCAAGACAGCCTTAACACGGGTAGTTAATGATTATGCTCATAAGACTAAGCTGTTAAAAGATAGTGATGACAATCTTTCTGGGGAAGATATTCGGGAAGGGATGACAGCTGTCGTATCAGTAAAGCACCCTAACCCGCAATTTGAAGGTCAGACTAAGACTAAATTAGGAAACTCTGATGCGCGGACAGCTGTAGATCGTGCTTTTTCTGAAACCTTCAACCGTTTCTTAATGGAAAATCCGCAAGTTGGTCGCAAAATTGTCGAAAAGGCTCAGTTAGCTGAACGTGCTCGGACAGCTGCTAAACGCGCTCGTGAGGTAACTCGAAAGAAATCAGGACTCGAAATTGCTAACTTGCCGGGTAAATTAGCTGACAACACCAGTAATGACCCCAGCATTTCTGAATTATTCATAGTTGAGGGTAATTCTGCTGGCGGCTCTGCCAAGCAGGGACGCTCAAGGCTGACTCAAGCTATCTTGCCAATTCGTGGTAAAATTCTGAACGTTGAAAAAGCGTCAATGGATCGTATTTTGGCTAACCAAGAAATTCGTTCACTTTTTACGGCTTTGGGAACCGGCTTTGGTGCAGATTTTGATGTTTCTAAGGCTCGCTACCACAAATTAATCATTATGACAGATGCCGATGTCGATGGCGCCCACATTCGGACACTGCTTTTAACCCTCTTTTACAATTACATGCGTCCGATGATTGAAAAAGGCTACGTTTATATTGCACGTCCACCTCTATACCAAGTACGCCAGGGAAAAGTGGTCAGATACTTAGATACTGACGAAGAACTGCATGATTATTTAGGTAGTCTGCAGCCAAGCCCTAAACCTTTGGTACAGCGCTATAAGGGACTGGGTGAAATGGATCCAGAACAATTATGGGATACAACCATGAATCCTGAAAATAGGAGACTCGACCGTGTCAGTCCGGAATACGCTAAAAATGCCGATGAGGTCTTTGAATTACTGATGGGCAATGAAGTAGGTCCGCGGCGTAATTTTATCGAGACTAACGCTAAATACGTTGAAAATTTGGATGCATAGGAGGTTTAAATGGATAACGACAATCAAGGTCAGGATCACAGAATAAGAAACGTTGATCTGACAAGCGTAATGAATAGTTCATTCTTAGATTATGCCATGTCTGTTATCGTGGCGCGGGCTTTACCCGATGTACGCGATGGCTTGAAGCCGGTTCAGCGCCGGATTCTTTATGGCATGAGTGAACTAGGTGTTACACCAGATAAACCATATAAAAAGTCAGCCAGAATCGTGGGAGAAGTTATGGGTAAGTTCCACCCTCACGGTGATTCCTCAATTTATTTGGCGATGGCCCATATGGCACAAGATTTCAGTTACCGCTATATGTTAGTTGACGGCCACGGTAATTTTGGTTCAGTTGATGGCGATGAACCAGCCGCAATGCGTTATACTGAGGCACGGATGAGCAAAATTGCCGTTGAAATGTTGCGTGATATCAATAAAAATACTGTTGATTGGCAGCGTAATTACGATGATTCTGAAAATGAGCCAGTAGTATTGCCTGCCAGAATACCGAACTTATTAGTTAATGGTACAAGTGGTATTGCCGTTGGTATGACCACCAACATACCGCCTCATAACTTGTCAGAGGTGATTAAGGGGCTGCACATGTTGATGAACAACCCTGATGTCACTACTAAAGAATTGATGAAGGCAATTCCGGGCCCAGATTTTCCTACAGGTGGTACTATCATGGGTCGCGGTGGCATTTATCGGGCCTATGAAACTGGTCGGGGGAATATTGTTGTTCGCGCTAATACTAATATTGAAACCGAAAAAAGCGGTCGTGAAAGAATAGTCGTTACTGAGTTGCCATACTTGGTTAATAAAGCTGAGCTGGTTAAGAAAATCGCGGATTTAGCGCGTGCTAAGACAATTGACGGTATTACCGGTGTGCGTGATGAATCCGATCAAACAGGGATGAGAATCACAATTGATATCCGCCGTGATGCTAGTGCGAGTGTTGTGTTAAATAATTTATTTAAATTGACCCAAATGCAGGCCAACTTCGGTATGAACATGGTGGCAATCGTCGATGGCGCACCCCATTTTCTCAGTCTTAAGCAAATGCTGCAGTATTACTTAGAGCACCAAGAAGATGTTGTTACTCGCAGAACTAAGTTTGAGTTGGAAAAAGCTGAAGCCAGAGCGCACATTCTCGAAGGTCTGCAAATCGCCCTTGACCACATTGATGAAATTGTCCATATCATTCGTCAGAGTCAGTCAAGTGATATTGCTAAGGCTGCTTTAATCAGTCGTTTTGGTCTTGATGATAAGCAATCACAAGCGATCTTAGACATGCGACTGGTACGGTTAACGGGTCTTGAGCGTGACAAAGTTGAAGCCGAATATAAAGAGTTACAAGCCAAGATTGCTGATTATAAAGACATTTTGGCAAAACCAGAGCGCATTAATGAAATAATCTATAATGAGCTGCTGGATATTCAAAAACGTTTTGGCGATGCTCGCCGGACTAAGATTGGCGCTAGCGAAGTTGTCTCAATTGAAGATGAAGATTTAATTGAAAAGCAAGACGTTTTACTGACTTTAACTCACAGCGGCTACATTAAGAGGATGCCTATTGCCGAATTTAAGACCCAAAATCGTGGTGGTAAAGGTATCAAAGGCATGGGCGTTAAAGAAGGCGACTTTATTGCCAACCTGATTTATTCAAGTACTCATGATATGTTGCTGTTCTTTACCAACAAGGGCAAGGTTTATTCAAAGAAAGCCTATGAAATTCCAGAATTTGGTCGTACTGCTAAGGGTCTCCCAATAGTCAACTTACTGCAACTGGAAAAAGGCGAGAAGATTCAGACTATCGTTAATATTCCTGAAGATGCGGATGACCAGTACTTATTCTTCATTACGAAAATGGGGACCGTTAAACGTACTCATGTCAGTGAATTTGGCAATATCCGCAACAGTGGCTTAATCGCATTAACCCTGCGCGATGGTGATGAGCTGAATAATGTCTTGGCTACAGACGGCAAGCAAGATATCCTGATCGGTACCCACTTAGGTTATGCCGTGCGCTTTAATGAGCAAACTGTTCGGTCAATGGGACGGACAGCTGCCGGTGTTCGGGGAATTAATTTACGTGAAAATGACTATGTTGTTGGTTCTGGTGTCGTTAAAAATGATGATGAAGTCTTAGTGATCTCTGAAAAAGGTTACGGTAAGAGAACGGCAGCTGCTGAGTATCCGACAAAGGGTCGTGGCGGCAAAGGAATTAAAACCGCAAACATTACCCAGAAAAATGGACCACTTTCAGGAGTGACCGTGATCGATGGCAGTCAGGATATCATGGTTATCACAGATGATGGTATCATGATCCGCTTTAAGACAAAGGATGTTTCTCAAACCGGACGCAGCACTCTCGGCGTGCGCTTGATCAAGATTAATGACAACAATAAAGTTGCCAGTCTCGCAATTGTTCCGGCTGAAGAGGATCAAGAAGTAGCTGCTTCTGCAGAAAATGCTGAAGAGCAAGACTAATTAATAAACAAAAATATTGAAAAAATTATCAGATTATTTTACGTACATATTAAGTAAGGAATGAAAATTTCTTATTGGATCACGTAAAGATAGTTTGGTAATTTTTTGTTTATGTGCTAGAATTAGAGATTGCGAGTAATAAACTTCATTACTCCTTGTTCTTGATTTTTAGCAAGAACCATTTAGTCCAGAAGGAGGTGCACTAGTATGACAACTACTAAGTATGAAATAACTTATATTATCAAGCCTGATATTGATGAAGAATCAAAGAAAGCATTAGTTGAAAGCTATGATAAGGTTATTACCGATAACGGTGGTACGATGGTTGAGTCAAAAGACTGGGAAAAGCGTCATTTCGCATATGAAATTAATAAATATCGTGAGGGTTTATATCACGTTATGACTTTCACTGCTGATAACGCTGATGCAGTTAACGAATTTGACCGTTTGTCCAAGATTGATACTGCCGTTCTACGTTCAATGACCGTCAAAGTTGGATAATTAAGAACAAAAACGTTATCGTTTTCGTGATTTAGGAAAGGGAGGACCTAAAGTATGATTAATCGAGTTGTACTTGTTGGCCGTTTAACACGTGATCCTGAATTACGTACTACTGGGAGTGGAATCTCGGTTGCTACGTTTACTCTTGCTGTAGATCGTCAATATACAAACGCTCAAGGTGAGAGAGGTGCAGATTTTATCAGTTGTGTCATTTGGCGCAAATCTGCAGAGAATTTCTGTAATTTTACGTCTAAAGGCTCACTTGTTGGTATAGATGGCCGAATTCAAACCAGAAGTTACGATAATAAAGACGGGCAAAGAGTATATGTAACAGAAGTTGTCGTTGACAACTTTGCATTGCTTGAATCACGTAAAGATCGTGAAGCCCGTGGTCAAAATGGTGGTTACACACCAAATAACAATGGCAATTTTGGTAATCAGAATACCAATAATACTCCTAATATGGGGGCTTCAAATCAGAATAACACTGCTAATAATGGTCCGGATAATACTCAAGATCCATTTGCAGGTTCAGGCGATACCATTGATATTTCTGATGATGATTTACCATTCTAAATTAACAGAAAGGACCTAGGATATGGCTCAACAAAGAAGAAGCGGCGGCGCTCATCGTCGTCGTAAGGTTGACTACATTGCTGCCAACCACATTGATTACGTTGACTATAAGGACGTTGATTTGTTGAAACGTTTTATCTCTGAAAGAGGTAAAATCTTACCACGTCGTGTCACTGGCACCAGCGCTAAGAATCAACGTAAAGTAGCTAAGGCAATTGAAAGAGCTCGCATTATGGGCTTGTTGCCATTTGTTACTGAAGACTAAAAAACAAAAATCTGTTAATGCTTGAAAAGCAGTGAGCGGAATTATTGATAAAGACCTTGAAATTACGATAATTTTGAGGTTTTTTATTATGCATAAATTATCTAAGCAAGAATAAAAGTGACTGGTTAAATTTTGACAGTTAAAGAGAGTAAAAATAACAAAAAAAGTAATGATAGTTCAAACCTGAACATTGTGGAGTTTCTTATCTAGTGAATACAATGTATAATAATAATGATGTATTATACATTATTTTAGGAAGGACCTTACATGAAAGATTTTTTACGTAAGCTTGAATTCCCTGCTTTTATTAAAGATTCTAGGCTGACGGCTTCAGTCATTATTATCTTAGCTTTATCGCTTTTGGGCAGCATCGTTGCGATGATCATGAACCCATTATTTGGCTTGGCTATGGTCTTGATCTTTATATTAACTGTGGCATGCGTCGGTTATGGTGCGTATATCTTAGCTGGTAATGCAAACAATTTTGCTGTTAGTTTATCTTATCGGATTAAGCGTAGCGAGCAAGAAGCAATGATTAAAATGCCACTGGGCATTTTACTTTACGATAAGGATCATCAAATTCAATGGGCCAATCCGTACCTGCAGCTTTATTTAAAAAATGAAGACCTGATTGGACATACAATTGCATCCGTTGATCCTGAACTAGATAAGTTAATTAATGAATCATTAAAGGCTAAAACTGCTGAAAACCATGTAGTAAACTGGGATGGACATCAATTTGAGATGGTTATCCAAGACAACCTGGGAGTGGTTTACTTACTAGATATTACGCGTTACGCCAAAATAGAAAAACGATATAAAAACGAATTATTAGCTATTGGGCAGATTTTTATTGATAATTACGATGAGTTAAGCGAAACCATGCATGACCAGGAATTGACTGCTACTAGTGCATATGTCCAGAATACTCTGAGTGATTATGCTAAAAACTTTAACGCTTATCTTAAACGCATTGATGAAGATCACTTTTTATTATTACTCCATATGCAAGATTTAGCTAAAATGGAAAAAGATAAGTTTTCTGTTTTGGATAAAATGCGGTTAGAAACAAGTCGTAACAATACACCGTTAACTTTGTCAATTGGAATTGCTTTTGGCAGCAGCTTAATTACTGAATTAGCTGACCAGGCGCAATCTAACCTTGACTTGGCGTTAGGTAGAGGCGGGGACCAAGTTGTTCTTAGTCAACCCGGTAAAGCAGCTCGTTTCTATGGTGGTAAATCGAATCCGATGGAAAAGAGAACCAGGGTTAGAGCAAGGATGGTTTCACAGGCGATTAGTGAGCTGTTCAAAGAAGCAGACCGCGTTTTTGTAGTTGGTCATGCCAGCCCTGACATGGATTCGGTCGGTAGCGGTATTGGCGTTGTTAAAATTGCCCGTTTGCATCATGTAAAGGCAAATTTTGTCTTAGATGTCAATAAGACCAATTATGATGTCAGCCGCTTAGTTGCTAAAATGGAGAAAGTAAAGGGAGATAATGATATTTTTATCGCACCTGGGGATGCGTTAGAAGCATTAACTGACAAATCTATGTTGGTTATGGTTGACCACTCGAAATATTCTATTACTTATTCCAAAGAATTATATGAACAATTAAGAAATAGAATCATTGTCATCGATCATCACCGTCGCGGTGAAGAATTCCCTGAAAACCCGATGCTGACGTACGTTGAACCTTATGCTTCATCTGCCTGTGAACTAGTGACTGAGATGGTAGAATACCAACAGCCAAGTTCAGGTAAGCGGGTTTTAACCGACCTTGACGCTACAGCAATGCTGGCGGGAATTACAGTTGATTCCAAGGAGTTTTCGCTGCGTACCGGCACTCGGACATTTGATGCTGCCAGCTACCTGCGTTCAATTGGTGCAAGTACAATGGGTGTCAGCGAGCTGCTGAAAGAAGATATTGCTAGTTTCTTGCAGCGCACCCGACTGGTCAGCAGCTTGAAGATGATCAAGCCTAAAATGGCTGTTTTATGCGGACCCGATGATAAGGAAATTGACCCTATTATTACTGCTCAAGCAGCAGATACGGCTCTTGATTTAGAAAATGTTGAAGCCAGTTTTGCAATTACTAGGCGAAATAAGGATACAATTGGTATATCTGCTCGTTCAATGGGTGATATCAACGTTCAGCTTATTATGGAAAAACTTGGCGGCGGCGGCCATTTGTCTAATGCTGCTACCCAAATTAAAGGGATATCTGTTAAGGAGGCACTTGCTAAATTGATGGATGCAGTGGATACTTATGAACAAGAAAATGAATAAAAGGAGAGCACAATGAAAGTTATTTTTACTAAAGATGTTAAAGGCCGGGGCAAACGTGGTGAAGTTAAAAACGTTCCTGATGGTTATGCCCAAAACTTTTTATTTAAGAGAGGTCTAGCTAAAGCTGCAACTAAAGCAAATATGCATACTTTGGCAAGAGTAGCTGCTAACGAAAAGGCGGCATATGAAGCTGAAAAAGCTGAAGCGGAAAAGATTAAGTCTGAACTAGAAAAGGATGAAACAGTAGTTAATTTCAAGTCTAAAGCCGGTTCAGATTCCAGACTGTTTGGCTCAATTTCTGGTAAAAAGATTGTTGAAGGCTTAGAAAAGCAATTTGGTATTAAGATAGATAAGCGCAAATTAAACCTGCCTGAACCAATTAAATCCTTAGGATACACAAATGTACCAGTTAAGTTATTTAAGGGCGTAGAAGGCAAAATTCGCGTTCATGTCACCGAACAGGATTAAACTGTAGTTGAATTCTGAAAAAAGTGGGCGTAAGTAATGGATAATATTGTCTCACAGCAGATACCACATGATGACGAAGCGGAAAAAGCCGTTCTAGGTGCAATTTTTATTGATCCTGCTGCAATAGCTGATGCCAGTGCAGAGGTTCAGCCAGAAGATTTTTATAAGAGAGCAAATCAGTTGGTTTTTCAGGCTATGCTTGATTTATCTGACCATGAGGATGCAATTGATCCGTTAACGCTGCAGGATGAACTGACTAAGAAAAATCAGCTTGATGATATTGGTGGTATAGCTTATGTTTCCGAGCTGGCTATGGCCACGCCGACGGCTGCTCACGTCACTTATTATGCTAAAATTGTTCACCGTAAAGCTTTATTGCGGCGCCTGATTTCTGCCAGTCAAAAAATCATTACGAATGCAATGCAGGATTCCGATGATGTCACCGACATTTTAGATAATGCCGAAAGTGAGATTATGAATGTCTCGTCGGAAAATAATGCCAATGGTTTTCGTAATATCAAGGATATCGTTAACTCTACTATTGATGAAATTAACAACATTCCTGAAGATGGTAATATGGTTACGGGTCTACCAACAGGATTTGTGGAACTCGATAAGATGACCACCGGTTTTCATGATGATGAACTGGTAATTGTGGCAGCACGTCCCGGAGTAGGAAAGACTTCCTTTGCACTTAATGTTGCCCAGTATGTCGGCTTGCATACTGATAAAACTGTCGCAATGTTTTCCTTGGAAATGAGTGGGGAGCAGCTAGTGCAGAGAATGCTGGCTTCTGAAGGCTTAATCAATTCGCAACACTTGCGTACTGGCCAACTGGATGAAGACGAGTGGCCTAAATTAGTCACTGCATCCGGCTCTTTGGCAACAGCCAATATTTATATCGATGACACACCGGGAATTAAGATGAGTCAGATTAGGGCACAGTCTCGCCGTTTGGCTAAAGAGAAAGGCAATTTAGGCTTAATTGTAATTGATTACTTGCAGTTAATTGAAGGTCCGCACAGTGAATCACGCCAGCAGGAGGTTTCAGCTATTTCACGGCAATTGAAGAAATTAGCCAAGGAGCTTCATGTACCTGTTATTGCTTTGTCGCAATTGTCGCGGTCAGTTGAACAAAGGCAGGACAAGAGACCTGTCTTATCTGATATTCGTGAATCCGGCTCAATTGAGCAAGATGCCGACATTGTCTCTTTTCTTTACCGTGATGATTATTACCGTGATGAAGAAGAGGGCGAGGAAAATAAGGAAGTATCGGCTGAAGATGATAATGGCGAAGTTGAGGTTATTATTGAAAAGAACCGTTCAGGTAGCAGGGGAACAGTGAAATTAATGTTTTCTAAACCCTATAATCGCTTTTCTAATCTCGATTATAGTCATGATCAGCCTAATGAATAAGAAAGAATAAAAGCCATGGTGATTTATAGTAAAAAGCTATGGCTTTTTACTTTTTTATATCTTTTGACAAAAAATAAGGCGTTTTTAATGACAATAATTATACAAAATTGTACTATTAAGGTGTGAATAGAAATTTTTCGCTAATTTTTTGGGAAAGGATCGATTAAGATGGCTGATAAAGGTTTTAAAGATAAAGTAGCTGGCAAAGCTAAAGAAGTCAAAGGCAAAGTTCAACAAGCTGCTGGCGACGTTAAAGATAAGGCACAAGAAGCTACTGAAAACGTCAAAGACAAAGTCGATGACGTTAAGGATAAAATGAAGAATTAATTTTTTTAATTAATAAATAAAAAGGAGATTGAGAAGACTAACGGTTTGCTCAATCTCTTTTTTGGGTTACACATGAAACAATTTATCGCAATTTACGGCGAATACTCTCTGGTAATTTTAGATTCGGCCGATCAGGATCATAAAATTCATAGAACACTGGAGCCTTATTAGAATCATTACTTTTAGGATAAAGGTCGTAGTTGCTGGCCATTAAGGGCAAAGTCATATTCTTTTTGTAGGAATTCCAGATATTGCTTAACACTTGAGTTAATAACTTTCGTTCTTGGGGTTCAAGGGATAAAAAGGCACGACCAAAGCGGTAGGTTCCTACTATTTTGTTACTAGTTAGTTGGTTTAATTCATCAATGTCATAATTCTCAAAAGCCTCGAAAAGATCAGAAAAGGCATCGTTTCTTTCTTGATCGGGAATCGAATTATTGAAATTAATTAGAGCATGTCTGATCACGCGGCTACTGGAAGAAAGACCATCGGCTAGAGTAAAACTGTCGCGACCTACTGACCAGCGGCGAGGGTCATGCTGGTTGCGCATTGGTACGGTACTTTTGACAACCAGAGTTTGTTCCGGATGGTCAAGCATTGCACCAAAGATTGAACCTTGAGGGATGTAGGTTTTCATTTTAGACATAGAAGCAGTGAAACCAGGACTCGTGTATACCTTATGGAAAAAGCCCGGTCCGTCGAAACTAATCGCCTTGATTACCCGCTTTTGAATTTCAGGCTCAACTGCACATAAAGCAAATTGAGCAAAGTTACCTCCTTTTGAGTGGCCTAAAAGGTAAATTTGTTGGTCACTAAATTTATGTGCTATTTTTGTTAAATATTTAGCTGCCACCTCCTGACCATAAATCTCAGGCAGGTAATTCATACCCATATCTTCATTTAAACCAATCATAGTGCCATCAGTTCCGCGAAAGACGACAGCAATGGTTTTTGTGTCAATAAGAAAGGTGGCAGCAGTAAATTGTAACGGGTGAGGTTCCTTTTCCAGTCTGTCTGTCCAATCTAGAATCTTGATGTTGCCGATTCTAGGACTTTCCGGTAACAACATAACTTCAGTTGCAGTCTCGGCATACATTTGATGTTGAAAAGAAGACAAGTTCCGCAATTTTTCCGCTACTTCTCCTAGAGTATGATTGGTGGCAGAACTATCGGCCGGCAAATAAGCAATAGATGACAGCAGTGAAGCATCAACACTATTAAATGGCTTTTCTTTAAAGCTTAAGTCACCACGCCAGCGTAAATAATCCAAGGGTCCGGCCATATAAATTCTCCTTTCGTAATAAAAGTTGATATTAATATTGTAGTAAGTTTGTTCACCTATGATAAAAATAATGCAAAAAAAACAATAGAATTAACTATTGCTTAAAAAATATAACTTTATTTATCTATACTAGCAATACTGATCCGCTTGATGTCAGGATATTTGCGCAGAGCCATGATAATATCATTTTCATTAATATTATTATTGATGATGCCGTCTACAAAAAAGATAATTCTTTCATCACTGACAAAAAGAATCTTGACAGAAACATTTTCAACATGATTTGTTTGCAGTTCCTGTTCGATGATATGCAAAATATTAGGTTTATTTACAGCTTCTATTTGAATATTAAACCTGATATGCATGATGATTTTGTCAATGATAGTATCATCGTGAAACATCATCTGAATGACGAAAAGGAAGGCAGTAGCTAAAATTCCGATAAAATAAAGGCCAGAACCAATTGCCATTCCGATGGCTGCCGTAGCCCAGATACCCGCAGCTGTGGTTAAGCCGGAGATCTGTTGCTTTTTGATTAAAATTGTGCCGGCACCGATAAATGAAATACCTGAAACTATCTGCGCAGCAATTCTGGAAGGGTCCAGAGCGACATCAGACATTTTTAGTAAATCGCCAAAGCCGTATTTTGAAACTATCATAAATAGCGCAGACGAGAAGGCAACTACAATATGTGTCCGCACTCCAGCACTTTTTCTTTGAATTGCGCGTTCATAACCGATCAGTGCGCCACACAAGGAGGCAACTAAAATTCGTAGTACCCAGGGGAATTCGGCGCTAATCGAGGCTAAATTTGCCATTACATCCACTCCATTCTGAATCTATCTTTATATTATACTCTTAAAAAGTTTACCAAAGCTTAGTTATAACAAAAACTGAGAAAAAGTCAAAAAATGCTTGCGTAAACTAGTAGAATATGTTTTAATTAATATCGTTGTCGAGATATGACAATGCTGACTTAGCTCAGTTGGCAGAGCACGTCATTAGTAATGATGAGGTCGGAGGTTCGAATCCTCTAGTCAGCATTCAGAAGAATAAAATTGGTAAAATGACCTTGATATATCAATGTTTTCTGTTGGTAAGTTAAGGTTATTTTTTGTTTATTAAAGATAATTATGCACACAATACGGAACAAGTTTTTAGCTGTGTTCCGCGCAAAAACTTTTAGGTAGGCATTATGGCTCATATAGCAGGCTTTTTGCCCGCTTTTTTGTGCACTAAGTTTAATCAAAATTATAAAAATGTTATTGAAATATTAAATTATGATAGTATAATTAAATAGTAAATTTTAAAGAACTAATAATTCTTAAGATTTTAAAATATTTGTTTATGAGTTAAAACTAGAAGATCATAGGTAAAGATAGGATCTGCTTTGTTAGATTTAAAGGTTGAAGAAAGTTAAGCTATTTCATAGATTAAAAAGGCTATGTCAAAAACTATTGGCATATGTACTCGGTCATGTTTTAGTCCATTGTAACATACTGCAACCTTAGATAAATCTACAAATTTAATCAAATCTCTTGGGAATAATAGCTAAGGGATTTTTTACAAATCGGAAAGTAAATTATATTAACTCAATTCTAAATATAATGACTCATAAAATAAAATGGCAAACAGGTTAGTTGTTTTTATACTAAAAGGTGGTTATTATGAATCGATACTATTTTAAAGCTAATTTTAAAATTGCAATAAAATCGAAAAAGAACTTTCTTTTAGTCTGTTTATTAATAATTTCTATGACTTTCTTCCTCTTTGTAGTTGAAACTCAAAAAATTGGCGATGGCTATCGTCAATGGCGGGACTACTATGAATCTGTACAAGTAAATGAAGATTATTTTGATGGTAGTTCTCTTCGTCAAAAAAATTATAAACAAACTTATGCAAATTTATGCAAACAATCAGCTTATATTGCTGTTTTGCAAAATGGTGAAGTGTTTTCCGATCCACAGACTTATTTAAGAGGATCGGAAAATCTAATTGAGACAATGCTTGACGGTTATAAGAATAATTATAAAGGTGCTAAAACTCTTAATGTGCCGCCCAAATATGAGCTTTACCAAAAACTGGCTACATATAAATACCTTTATCAACATCACATTCCAGTTGTGATGAACTCTAAAGCATCTTCAACATATTTAGTTTATATTTTGTCCATGTTAGGAAGCCTTATTTTCCTTTATATTCTTTTTATTTCAAATGATGTTTGGATATTGAAATTACGACATAGCAGTCTTTTGAAAAATATTCCTTATAGAAATAAAGATGAAATTTCTGGGAAAACTACAATCAATATTGTCTTAACTATCATCCCTGTGTTAATAGGAATTGTAGCTGCATATATTTTTGCGGGTGTGCGTAATGGTTTTGTTACGTTAAATTATCCTAATGTATTTTACTTTAATAAAATTTTCGCAATACCATTATGGGCTTATTGTTTATTATTTTTGGTATATGTTGTTCTGCTTGTATTATTTACCACATCATTGACTTTATTTCTTAATCAACTAACTAAGAATGTTTATTTAACAACTTTAATAGGGATGCTAGTTTGTGCTATTTCTTATCTTCCTGGCACCATTAGCAAATATCTTTTTTGGCTACCATCATCATATCTAAATATTACTAATGTTTTTAATGGAACGGTAGCTAATACAACCGAATTGAATTTCTTAAATTGTTGTACTGGTGCACTAATATTAATGATTTGGTCACTAATATTAATGAGTTGTTTTAGTTATTTGGTCAATAAAGGGAGGAGAGTAAGATGAGATGGCATTATTTTATTTCTCAATTAAAAGCCTTTTTTGTTAATCCTAAAAATATCGGATTATATATTGCCACTGCTTTGTTATCTCTATATTTTGGCCTGGTAAGTGTACCTAATCATCATGTCATTAATCGTGTTGATCCATACTCTATTCAAAAAGAATATAAGAATGATACTGCCTTTCTTAAAAGTGCTAAAAAACAATATGCAAAAACAAAAAGGCCGGGGCTTAAGTTTGATCCAAGTGTAGGTGCAAGAGATGCGATTGCAACATATCCTACAATACTTAAATATGATAAAAAAAGATTAGCAGCATTAAAAGCAAATGACTGGAAAGAGTATGCTTTATATTCTAGTAAGTGGTACAAGTATGTTGATAATTTGATCTTCGTTGAAGAAAATCAAAATTATATGTATCCAGTTGAGTATGGACATAATGGAATTTATAAAGAAAATGGACATTATGGCTATCAACAAACTTATCACCTTTATAATGCACTTTTAGCTAGTAAAGCAAAATTAAATAAGAACGTGTTGGAAGAAAGAACAGCACTGCAGCGAATTCAAAACTCTTTATCTGGTTGGACAACTTTAATTTTAATAATAATTGTTATCTTTTTTGCAGCTGATATTCTTACTAATGATTATAAATATCGTACGGTAGTAAAAAATATTCCCCTAAGCAAGAGTACTATCTTGTGGCTAAAAACCGCAGTAGTTGAGATTGGCGTCCTGCTTAATTTCTTGATGGCGTTTATTATAGCAGTAGTATGTATTGCTCCCAAATATGGACTGGGATCATTTAATTTAAGGACTACTTTTTATATGGGAAGACTATATTTTAAAGTGCCATTTACTTATTTAACGTTAGGAACGTATTATTTGCAGCTGAGTATTTTTGCAATACTGATTGTGTTTATATTTATCCGTTTAACACTCTTGATATCTTTATTAAGCAGAAATGAATATGTTGCAGAAATTATTTCCAGTTTATTTGCGGTAGCTGGGAAGGTACTGTATTTCTCATCGGGAATGGGTTTTGTTTATCCATTTTTACAATATTTGCCAACCACGTATTTTACAATTGGTGATAGCCTATCTGGCAACTTATCTTATTTAATGGATACTCCAGGATGGGGCTTCAATGCCGGAATTGTGCCGTTAGTACTAACAGTTTTAGCTATTGAACTAGTTATGTTGTTAATTTATAGGATAAAGAAAATACCTTTAATTAAATGAGGTGAAATGCAATGTTAAAAATTAATCATTTAACTCTAAATTTTGGTGAAAAAAAGATTTTTACTGATTTATCCCTTGCTTTTGAAAAGGGACAAATCATTGGATTAGTTGCACCCAATGGTACAGGTAAATCTACTTTAATTAATATTATTTTGCATAATCTTACACCTCAAAAAGGTTTTGTTGAATATAATGGGATGCGCTATAAAAATGAGCATGATATTGTTAAATTACATAAACAGATATGTGCTTTTCCCGATCAAAGTGAATTATTTCCATTTATGACTGGACGAGATCATTTAAAACTTTATGCGGACTTATGGAATAAGCCTGAAAAATCCGTTAATGGAATTATCGACGAACTGAATATGAGTAGTTATGTTGATCATAAAGTTGAAACTTATTCATTAGGAATGAAGCAACGTTTATGTTTTGCAATGGTTGTGGCTGCTGATACACCTGTTATGTTATTAGATGAGGTAATGAATGGACTAGATCCCCAAAACGTAGCATTAATTTCAAAAGTGCTTGTTAATTTAAAAGAGAAACAAAAGCTAATTATTATGGCTTCACATTTATTATCGAATTTACAAACTTATGCGGATCGAGTCCTGTTTCTAAAAGATGGAGCTATAAATAAAGATTTTGATAATAAAAAGCCAGATAAACAATACTTGAAAGTTGAAAAAACTGAAGAGCTTATGGGATTTCTAAGTAATTTAAAGTATGAAGAATTACCCGATAACTTAATCTTGATACCTATTTCTGAAAATAATCAAGATGACCTAAAAGCATTATTTTTAGAACTATTACAACACCATATTCAATGCTCAATAGGAAGAATAAGTATTGAAGAATTATTCGACAAAATTTATGATTAAAATAAATGGTCTAAAAAATATATTGACATTTAATTATCAATAAAGATTACACCTTGAGTAATTCAATTATTGTTTTAGCCGTAACAAGACTGTGAGATGTACATCTTCAAAACAATGTTTTGGTCTTTAAATAGTGAGAACAAATTAATATATTTACTAAAAGAGGACAAAAACCTTATAAAAATATTGAGTAGAGTTAGTATTTATTATAAGGAGCAAGAGTAAGATGTCCTCTTTTTTATGCAATAAAAAACTACTAGCAGCTTATCACAGGGATAAGTCATTGATAGGATAAATTATAGAACCGTTTTTTTGCGTACACTTTTGCTGTAAAATGAATTTATGATATTTATGAGGTGTTTTAATGGCAAATCAAAATTTGACCAATGCTAAAAAAGATAAAAAAGATGAATTTTATACCAGATGGGAAGAAATAGAAAAAGAAGTTAGTGCCTATATTGAATATAATAAAGATGTTTTTAAAGGAAAGACTATTTTATTACCGGCAGATGATCCATTCGAAAGTAACTTTTTTAAATATTTTGCGGTTCATTTTAATGATTACGGGCTAAAAAAGCTTATTGCTACAAGTTATGATTCTAGTCCTATTGTTAATCAACAACTTTCTTTATTTGGAGATGATGAAAAAGAAAAGAGAGCAGGTAAGGCTTATAAAATAGAATTAACCTATGTAAATGACTTTGATAATGATGGCGTTTTTAACATAGAAGATGTGGAACAGGCTCTCCAAGCTGAAAAATTAAATTTGAATAGTTCTAAAGGATCAAAAGTACTTAGCTATTTACATGGTGATAAGGATTATGTTCCTGGAGATTTCAGAAGTAAAGAGGTAACAAAACTCCGCGATGAAGCTGATATTATTGTTACCAATCCACCGTTTTCATTATTTAGAGAATTTATGAATTGGGTTGAACCCTTAAGACGTTGTGTCTTAGTAATAGGCAATTTAAATGCTATTACTTATAAAGAAATTTTTCCTTTAATAAAAAATAATAATTTATGGCTTGGGGCTACAAACTTTAATACCGGAATGTATTTTAATGTTCCTAATAATTTTGAATATAAAAAGTCTTATCATTTCTTAAAAGAAATAGATGGTCAGAAGGTTAATCGTGTTCCTGGTGTTTGCTGGTTTACTAATCTTGAGCATGGGAGAAGACATGAACCCTTATCATTGATGTCTATGGCAGACAATATAAAATTTAGTAAACATAAGCAGGTTAAGGATCATCAATATCAAAAATATGATAACTATGATGCTATCGAAGTACCGTTTACTGATTCTATTCCCGCTGATTATAATGGCATCATGGGTGTTCCTATAACTTTTTTAGATAAATATAATCCTAATCAATTTGAAATATTAGGCATGTGTGAAAATAAAGACTTATATCACTTAAAAACAAGAGTTTTCACTACAGAAGAATGTCATCAGGCTTATGAAGCTAAATTTCATAAGAAAGGGACGTATGACTTAAATGCTTCTGGAGTTATAAACAAAGATGGAAGATTCGAAAAGGTTTATCAAAGAGTTTTGATAAAAAGGATATAAAATAATATGCAAACTACATTAAAACAATATAAAATTAGTAAAATAGTAGATGGATTCGTTTACAATGAGTACGAAGGAAAAGGGTTGTTTGGCTTATCTGGTAAATTAACAATTCAACCAGAGTATCAACGAAATTATATTTATGCTGAAAAAAATCGTGAAGAAGCAGTTATTGATTCGCTTTTAAAAGGTTATCCGTTGGGACTAATTTATTTTAATAAAATTGGAGAAGACAAGTTTGAAGTTTTAGATGGTCAGCAACGTATAACCTCAATTGGTAGATTCACGAAAGGCAAATTTGCTATCAATATTAATGGTAATGAAACTTATTTTTCAGGTTTAAGTCAAGATCAAAAAGATAAGATTATGAATTCCAGTTTATTAGTTTATATTTGTGAGGGTTCAGAGAGTGAGATGAAGGAATGGTTTAAAACTATCAATATTGTAGGTATTCCACTTAATTCTCAAGAATTATTAAATGCTATTTACTCAGGGCCGTTTGTCACTATGGCTAAAGAAGAGTTTTCTAATAGTCAAAATGCAAATATTCAAAAATGGAGTGCATATATTAAAGGTGTAGCTAATAGACAAGATTACCTTAGAACAGCATTAGATTGGGTTAGCCAGGGTCGTATTGATGAATATATGTCTAAGCATCGCTATGATTATGATATAAATGAATTAAAATCTTACTTTAATACTGTTATTGATTGGATTTCAGGAATATTTATTACAGTAGAAAAACCTATGAACCAGCCTAATTGGGGTGAACTATATGAAGAGTATCATAAGAATGCATATGACCCTAATAAAATAAATAAACTTGTACAAGATTTAATGGCAGATTCTGATGTTACAAAAAAAGCTGGAATTTTTGAGTATGTCTTAAGTGGAGAAAAAGATCCTAAATTATTAAATATTAGAAAATTTTCGGATAATGATAAAAGAACAAAATATAAGTCTCAAACAAATCAAGCTAAAAAAGAGGGAACTTCTAATTGCCCAATTTGTAACACTGATAAAAATTATAAGCATACAGATTATATTTGGAAGTACAAGGAAATGGAAGGAGATCATATAAAGCCTTGGTCCGAAGGCGGAAGAACTGAACTTTCAAATCTCCAAATGTTATGTAAGCATCATAATAGTATGAAGTCTAATTATTGATTTACAAAAAAACTAGGTTTTTGCTAAATTTGAGTAAAGAAAAACTCTTTTATAATACATTGTATTATACCTATATCATTCATGAAAGATGTTACTGGTAATTTGAAAGCAAGTACTAAAGGCTATTTTGACATAGTAATAGTATTACTTCAGTTTTATAAAAATATACTATTAATTTTATTTTGTTGATTTAAGATTTGTTTGATGCTATTATTAAGCAACTAAAAATTTATAAAATAATAGTCTGCACAATTTTATTAGAAACGTTTTATAACTAGTAACTTGTTTTATGACTTAATGCTGCTACTGGACTTTTAATGTATTAATCTTAGGGGGTTTTTATGAAAGAGTAAGGTAGTATGATGAAAGTATATTTTTTAGCTTATAGCAAGTGTGATAGTTCTTCTGACATTGCTTATAGCAAAAATCAGATTACTGTACATAAACAGTCTTTTTATTAATTATTTTAATCTTTGTTTTAAAAAAGGGATGTGAAAAATCATGAATTATTATAAAGCCTTTGATGCTGGAAGTAGTATATATCTGGTTGCTTTTATGATTGATTATATTATAGAGCTGTTTAGTATTAACAGTTCAGGTATCAAGACTACCGCATTAGGACTGAAAATAATTACGAATATGAATGAGCATTCCTTAAACACTACTTTTTCATTAACATGGGGAATATTAATTTCGTATTTAGTATTTATCTTATTTTTTATGTCTGCCTTTCATTTCTTTAAAAAGATAAAAACCAGATGACTATATGGCAATGTGAGCTTGAATAATAGTCTTATTCAGAAGAATCATTTACTCTGATTGGCCTTGATTTATCAGCATTTTACGCAGATAAGTTAAGGCTGATTTTTTGTGTAGTAATAAATATTTTTCGGTGCAATAAACAAATTTACGGTGTAAAATAATTAAATTTTGCACCGATAATCTTTTAAATGCACTGATACTTGGTATAAAATATGTAAGAAGAAACTAGTTTCTAAAGGAGACGTAATACTTTGAAAGTTTTTGATTACCAAACTTTAAATGGTTTGAAATTAACCACAAAGATAATTGAAAAACTCAATCTGATCTATGAGTTGAAAGGTAAAACGGATCATATCTCCTTAAGTGCGAAAGACATAATGGATAAGCTGTTGGTAGTCGCAAAGATTGAGAGTACAGACTCGTCCAATCGAATTGAAGGAATTGCAACAAGTGACGTAAGGCTTAAGAAATTAATGAATCAAAAAACGACTCCGAAAAATCGTAGTGAAGAAGAAATTTCCGGCTATCGTGATGTTTTAGCTATAATCCATGACAATTATAAATATATCAAGATCACTCCTAATAATATATTGACATTACATAAGCAATTATTTAATTTTACTGAAAGCAGCTGGGGTGGTCAATTTAAGGACATTGATAATGCAATTATTACTACCTTTGCAGAT
>NZ_CAMKZC010000017.1:0-29376 GCF_946477725.1 uncultured Lactobacillus sp.
TATGGAAAAGATACTCAAAATTGTAAAAGTAGTTTTTCAGAAAGATTAGCCAAGCAAAATAGAATTGAAATCAATCATATTTGTAATGATTAACAAATTAGATACTTCAAATTCACCAGCTAAACTGGCTGTTTATTTTCCTTTTTGTGCGGATTTTCTCATCACCAATACGGTAATTGCAAAGAGCAGCATACTGACTATCAATAATCCTAAAAGAGAATATTGTACGTTTGTCACCGCTGATAAGGTAGTAAAAGCAGTTGTCATTAAGGGACTGGCAATTAATAAAATCGTATTAATCAGACCAACAGAGGACGCCAAAATTTTACGATCAACTGCACCTACCATCCATTGGGTTAATTTTGGACTAGCAGTTCCTGCAAAGAAGCCTAGGATACAATAAGTTATTAAACAGAACCAAATTTGTTTACTTAAAATAGCAATTATGACACTTGCTCCAGCAATATAAGCAAACATAATGATGATATAAAGGCTAACATTTTTAAATAGATTAGTACCAAGAATGCTGCCTAAGGCAGCGCCTATTCCTGCCATAGCGCCGATTAATGCAATTGTAAAACTATAGGTTCCAATGACCATCACCTGACGATTGCCCGCAATTACAATAGAAATCAGAGGCTCTATCGTGCTGAGAACTCCGTTTAAAATGGCGATTACCAGTAAGGTAGTAATTAAGCCACTAGCCTTTTTCACTTGCTTTAATGCTAAGGCCAAGGTGGACCAAAAGCCACGATCATCGACTTCTTGTGTGACAGTTGCAATGCCCTTTTTTCGTTTACTCCTGGCAATATTGCAATAGATCAACCCTGCCACAACGAAAGTCAGACCGTTAATTACAGCCAGTGCAGAATATGACATGAATAACAAAAGTCCTGACCCAACAAACTGACTAATTAAAGTGATTACCTGTGAGACACCGCTGGTAAAACCTTCAGCTTCAGCAATCTCATCCTTTTTAACCAGGCTAATAATTAGTGGTGTAGTAAGTCCACCAGAATAAGTTCCGGCCGTATCAGAAATAAAGTTGATGATAATCACCATAATTACCAGATTCCAACCCGCAATATTCTGGCTAAAAAGAAAGCCGACTAGCAAATAGAGCGCTCCTCTAATCATGGCCATCCAGACTATTTTTTGAAATTTATTCTGCGTCCGGTCAGCTAGATAGCCACCAACACTGGAAAACAGCCGGGGAACTGACTCTGAAATGGCGATTAATGATAAGGCCAGCGAATAATTTTTGAGCCGACTGGCGTAAGTCATAAGCGCTAAATAGAATAAAATATCTCCAGCACTGGATAAAATACTGGCAATTGAAAACTTGCGATATTCTTTATTTTTAAAAAAGATAGTCATAATTTTTTCTCCTTTTTAGCTTTCTTTATTTTTAATTGTACTTAAGCTAAAATTGTGAATATAAAAGTGTCATATATGAAACAAAAAAATTTAATGAGGTTAAACTATGACTATCGGTGCATTACTTAGACAATACCGTTTAGAAGCTGGCAAAACTCAACGCGCATGGATTGGCGATGTTATCAGCCCCTCTTTTTACTCCAAAGTAGAAAAAGATCTGACGCGCATTTCAGCGGCAGACCTAATTGAATTATTACGGCAAAATCACGTTAAAATTGCTGATTTTTTTAAACAACTTGATTACCAGTCTGAAAGTGAAGATAATCTCAAAAAGAAGATTGTTGCCCAAATGACGGACGCTTATTATAATTTTGATACTAAGCGCCTAAAAGAAATTAAGCAGGCCATTGCGGGTAGCGAGCTTACCAGTAAAAATGATTTAATGCTAAGTGTGAACTCAATCTTAGCTATTATAGATGGTAATAGAGAAAAATTAAGCGCTGCAGAAATCCAGCAACTAAAGAATAAGTTCTTTAATGAAGAGAATTTTGACTGGAAAACTATCAAAATTTTCCTGAACTGCATGGTTTTTTATGATTTTGCCAGTGATATGATCATTACTAACAAAATTTTTCAACAATTTAAAGATAGCGAAAATGACGGTCTTCAATTTATAGTGTTGGGAATATTAATCAATATGATTAGTATGTGTCTGGAAAAAGACAAGTACCAGGAAGCAAAGCAGTTGGTGGAAAAATCCCATGAGATTCACACCCAGCCACTAACCTGCTTTAATAAGATGACTCTATTATTCTTGGAAAACATTATTAACTATCATTTTGATCCTAAACAGGTTTATCTAGATAATTGCGCAAGGCAAATAGAAGAGTTTGCCTTAATCGGCATGACTGAATATAGTAAGCAGTTGCAAAAAACTGTGCAAGAAAAGACCGGTGGCAATTTAGTATAAATAGAAGCCGGTTCCAGCATTCACTGGTAACCAGCTTTTTATTACAATTTGAATAGTGAACTTTTATATTCTAAGTCCTACTAAACAGCAAAAATTATTCATTACTGCTAAGAAAAACGCTTTCTAAAAAAACAAGACGTAGTATAATTAAATACAAATAAAATGGTTACTGCTAAATTGTGAAAGTGTGAATCTCATGAAGTCAAACGAAGAAATGATTGCAGGACAACAACTCTATCCTGCGAATAATTCAGGATTTAGTAACTCGGATAAAAGTGTAACTGTTGGACATAAAGTAAACATTCTGCATGTAATCCTAGGACTAATTTTAGTCATTTTAGTGTCATTATTTATGACTGGATTTGGTTATCAACCTTGGTGGGTGCTGGGATTCATAATTTTGGTGGGAATTTTTATTACTTTACCAACATGTTTTAGTGGATATTGGCAGATTAATAAAAACGGAATTACTGTGGTAAGTTATAGTTCAAATGATGTAATGAAACTTATGCAGCTGTTACATATCCAAAAAATATATACAAAATCATATTTATTTGAGAATATCACTAATGCTGAAATTACATATCGTAAAAAAGTTAGAATTAGTCCAATTGATTTTAACCCAGACTTTTTTAAGCTAAACTTGACTGTGAATAATAAAGTAATTCAATTAGAATTAGGAAATATTCAAGCAAAAGATTTAGTAGAAATTGTTGCCATACTAAATAATCATGGAGTAGCTGTTTATGATAGACAACAGATAGTTGGGTTGCTGGAAGAAAACAAAAGCTTATTTAATCATTTTCATAATGGTAAATGGGCATCATTATAGTTGTGTTAGGACTAGAAAAGCATAACTTATCCAATTTTCTATTGCAATATGAAAAAGTAGTTTTAGTGAATGATCCTGCTTAAGTAGATAATGCACAATTACATTATCCACAAAAGCAGGATTTTTTGTTGAGTCTATGACAGTAAAAATAAAATGTGAATAAATATAGCGTAAGCAAATTGGTAACTAAACCCTATTTCAAATTTGCCATCAATTTAATTTTTGAGTAAAACAAAAACCAGGCTTTCTAAACGAAAAGTGATGTGAACCCTAAAATTAGGACACTTTATATTAGCTATTAACTGAGGACTAACTGCCGATATTCAAGCGGAGTTAGTCCTTTTAGTTTGATCTTGATTCTTTTCTGATTGTAATACTCAATGTAGTCTCTAATCGCATCTTCCAGTTCAGTGAGATTCTTATATTGCTTTTCAAAGCCATAAAACATTTCTCGTTTGAGTATCCCGAAGAAGCCTTCCATTAACCCATCATCAAGCGAATTGCCCTTGCGTGACATTGACTGGCTAATGCCATGGTTTTTCAGCCACGCTTGAAATTGCGGGTGTTGGTACTGCCAGCCTTGATCTGTGTGAAAGATCAAACCATTTAGTGCCGGATGTTTGTCCCAGGCCTTTCTTAACATATCCATGGTCTGCTTAAGATTAGGGCTGCGGGAAATAGTATAGGAAACAATCTCTTGGGTGCAGCCATCAATGATCGGTGATAAATAGGTCTTTTGCCCCTTGAGCTTAAACTCAGTTATATCTGAATACCATTTGTGATTGGGATAAACCGCACTGAAGCTGCGTTTAATCAGGTCAGGCTTAATCGGACCCTGAGTGCCGCGATAGCTGCTGTATTTGTGCCAGCGTTTACTGACTATGCCAAACAATTTCAGCTTGTTCATTAAGCGCTGCACCTTTTTATGATTGACTAATAAACCGCGACGCCTAAGCTCTGCAGTAATGCGGCGATAGCCATAGCGGTGCTTGTGTTCTTCATAAATAGCTTTGATTTCAGCCATTATTTCTCGATTATCCCGCTCTTTATCCTTCTTCTTTAAAGTGTAGTAGTAATTACTACGGGATAAGTGCGGCAGATTGGGATTGGCATTAATGGTATCAAGAATAAAAGTTACGCTGACTTTAAGCTCGCGCCTTAGTTGGGTAACTGCCTGGGCTATTTCCGCGGCTTGCGGTTCTTGGTCCGCTGGTCGACTAAGACGCTCAATTTTTTTACGAATTCGTTCTCGATTTTCAGCTTCAAGTTCTGCTGGCGTAAGCGTTCGTTCTCTTGCTTGAGCCGATGATTTTCCTGTTTGATCAGCTGTTCTCTTTTGGTCATGGGGCGGTCGTCCTCTCTGCTTGTTAACGATATTATACCCATTTTTACGATATTCGCGCAGCCAATTAGACAACATGCCACGACTTTTTAAACCTAAATCTAGTGCTACGTGATAAAGGGGTTCATGGTCAACTATGATTCGCTTGAGAGCTTGCTCCTTAAAATTACTTGTATAAGCAGTGTAAGGCTGATCTAAAATGGCTAGACCGTGACGGTCAATTAAAGCCAACAAGTAACCAATATTAGTCCTGCCAACCCGATAACGCTGACTTAGCTCAGCAGGGCTGATTTGATAATCGTGCCAAAGATGATAGATTTCAATTTTATCTTGTTTAGATAATTTAGACATAAAAATGACCCCCAAATTTGTCCTAAATTTGGGGGTCATATCAAAGCTTGGCTTTTTTACTTGCAACAATTGGCTGAAGCAAGATGTTTTAACATAGAAATCTGGCATGATAGCTGTTTATTTTTTAACCAACAACTCGGCTACTTGATCATTAGCAGTAACTCTATCATTATCAGCAACTTTGACATCTAATAATCGGGCAGACAGAGTAGCTACAAAGATAACATAAGTTGCCTTTCCAGCAGATTTAATTTCTGTTAAATTCATTTCTGCCAGCTTGTCACCCTGATGGACTTGTTCTTTTTCAGAGCAAAGAATCTTAAAGCCTTTGCCCTTAAGCTCAACAGTATCCAATCCCATATGCAAAAGATACTCAATGCCATTTTCACCTTTTATGCCAATTGCATGTTTAGTCGGAAAAATTGTTGTTATAGTGCCATCAACTGGAGCGTAGATATTGCCATTTTCTGGTAAGATCGCAAAGCCTTTACCTACCATCTCTTTGGAAAAACACCATCATTTAAGGTTTGCAATGATTCCAGCTGTCCATCAGCAGGTGCAAAAAGTGCAATTTTTTGACTCGGACCAGTTTCAACCGACTTTTGAACTTTTTTATCAGCTGAGTCTAACTTCGAACTTTTTGCTGGCTTAACTGAATTTGCAACAGTTTTTGGTGCTTTGCCGCTATTAATCAGATCCATTACATTTGTTTTAATGTTGCCGACAGTAGTGCCATAAATTACTTGAACAGATGCACCGTTAACTACCGTTCCCGCTGCTCCCGTTGCGGTTAATGTTTCTTTATCTACTAAATTGCCATCTTTAACTGTCACCCGCAGTCTTGTGGCGCAGTTGTCAACATTCACTAAATTATCAGTTCCACCTAGAGCTGCTACTATTTCATAAGCTACTTGTTCATCTTTAGTTAGAGCAGTAAATTTCTTATTATCAACATAATCTTTCTTGGTTTTTAAAGTAGTATCATCTTTACGACCAGGCGTATTGAGATCGAACTTAGTAATTACAAATCTAAACAAGAAATAGTAAACAACGAAATAAGCAATACCTAAGAAGATGATTGGAACCCAATTAGTTCTGGCATTTCCGGGTAACACACCATAAAGAATAAAGTCTATTAAGCCACCGGAAAAGGTAAAGCCTACTCCTACTTTTAGCAATGTTACAAAGACTGCAGAAAAAGCAAAAAGTACACAGTGAACGCCAAAATACAAAAATGGTGAAGCAAATAAAATAGTAAATTCAAGTGGTTCGGTAATTCCAGTTAAAATGGAAGTTACCGCAGAGGATACTAAAAGTCCTTTAATTTCACTCCTTTTATCTTTACGAGCTACAGAGTACATTGCAAGGGCAGCAGCTGGCAAGCCAAAAATCATTTCTGGGAACTGAAATGAAAAGAATCTGGCAGCTTCATACGAAATCTTACCGCCAGCTGCTAATTGAGCAAAGACGATGTTTTGGCATCTTGTACGGTATGTCCAGCAACAATGGCCGTTCCACCTACCGCTGTTTGCCAAAATGGCAAATAGAAAATGTGGTGTAAACCAAAGGGTATCAACATTCTATAAATTAGTCCGTATAGAAAGGAACCAACTACTCCTGATTTAGCAATGAAGAAGCCTAAAGCAGAAATTCCAGCAGCAAAATAAGGCCAAATATATGAAAGCAAAATTCCTATTATTACGCCAGAAACCGCAGCGGCTATTGGCGGAAAGTGGGTCCCGCCAAAAAATGAAATTACATCTGGCAGTTTAATATTATAGTATTTATTATGTAGCCATACGACTATCAACCCAATAATAATTCCCCCCGAACACTCCCAGGTTCATTGTGTTGTTAAAACCCAACACATTTGTAATTAAACCATTAACTTGTTTGAGCTGATTTAAATTTCTGAGATTTTTAATTGAACTGGTTAAGGAAGCGTACATTAAAAAGTAGCCTACAACCGCAGAAAGCGCAGCGACCCCTTTTTCACTTTTTGCCATTCCCAACGCTATAGAGACAGCAAATAGCAAGCCTAGATTGTCAAAGACTACAGAGCCACAGTCATTTAAAATGCTTAAAAACCTGTTTAATGGCATCCCTGGCGATAAAATACTTTCCAAATGATACAACTTTATAAAAGTCGGACCGGTAAAAGAAGCACCCAATCCTAGAAATAATCCCGCTATCGGAAGCAACGAAATTGGCAACATGAATGTCTTGCCAACCTGTTGCGCCTTAGCATAAATTTTTCCCTTCATTATTTTCCTCCTGTATCTGTTTAAATACTCCAGATCAGATGTTCTCATTAAGACAAAATATAAACAATCCTTTGTGATTCGTAGAAACTATTTTTTTCTGTATTTGTAATGAAATACTTCTTTCTATGCTTAATATCCTTCAAATTAATACTAACTTGACCTGCCTATTTTTTAAAAAACTTTCTATAATTTTTTACACAGAACTATCAAAATAACTATTATTTTATAATTTTAAAAAATATAACTTTATTTTAAAATAGTTCTTTCGATTATAAAATGTTTAGCGTATAGTGAGAAGACGTAGAAGAATTTAAAATAATTAGATACTTTTACTTATATTTTTTTAGAATAGAAAGGATGTTTATATTAATGGAAAATTACAAAAAATATGATAAGTTAAATTACTATCTTGCGCTCTTTTTTTCGGGAATAGTTTATCCGTTTATAAACTTATTGCTTGCTTTGGTGTTAAAAAGATTAATTGACTCAGGGATTGCCAGGAATGTTTATGAATTAAAAAATGCAATATTTGTTTGTTTATTAGTATGTATATTTTTGGCAGCTGCTGTTTTTACCAGTGAACTAACCAAAAATAGGTTTGTTAATAATTTTAGTAAAAAATATCGCAGGCATATTTTTAATGAAATTATTGCAAGTGACCTAAATGAATTCAGCAACAATAGTACCGGAGATTTTTTAGCAACAATGACCAATACTGTCTCGACAATTGAGGAAAAATATATCAAATCTTTCTTTAATATTGTTTCTAACTCGTCATTATTGCTTTTCTCGATTATAGGGATGTTTATGATTAACTGGCAGCTGTCAATAGCAGTGCTAATAGTAAGTTTAGTGCCAATTATTGTTATGAGTTTGTTGGGTGGGAAAATGCAGGCAAAACAGAATCTGGCTTTGACACAACAAAATGCCTATGTCTCCAAGGTAAAAGACGCATTTTCCGGCTTTTTAGTAATTAAAAGCTTTAATATTGAAAAGCAAATTAGCAAAGAATTTCAGAACGGTAACGATAAACGGGCTGATAGTGAGTTTTCTCTGTCAGAACTTAATAATATTTCGGTATCAATTTCGAATTTCTCTGGATATTTAGTTTTTCTGGTTGCATACGGACTAGGAATGTTTATGGTAATTAATGGAAACACCAGTATTGGCGGAGTTACAGCAATTGTGCAATTAGTTAATTTTATTGTACTGCCACTGAGCAAATTGGGTCTGGAAATGAATAACAAAAAGGCTGGTTTAGCCGCCAGCAAAACTCTGAATCAGTTGCTGGAGAAAGTGCATAATCCGGTAAAAGATAACAGCAACTATTTGGAATTAAACAGATTTGAAAATGAGATCAAATTGACCAATGTTAGTTTTTCCTATCCCCAGCATGGTGAAGCGGAAAAAACAGTACTTTCAAACATCAACTTACAAATAGAAAAAGGCAAAAAATACGCACTTGTAGGTATGTCTGGCAGCGGAAAAACAACATTATTAAAGTTACTAATGAGATATTACAAATTAACTGAGGATGGCAACATCAGTATAGATAACGTAAACATCAATAACATTAATTTGTCATCTCTTTATAAACTAATAAATATTGTCCAACAGGATGTCTATATTTTCGATAATTCTCTTGCGTATAATATAATGCTAGGCAAATCTTTTACAAATAAAGAACTGAATTATGCTATAAATAAGGCTGGTTTAAGAAAGCTAGTAGACGCCAATTCTAAGGGCGTTGCTATGAATGTTGGCGAAAATGGCAAAGCTTTATCTGGTGGCCAAAAGCAGAGAATTTCTATAGCGCGAGCATTAATTAGAAAAACACCTATCTTGTTAATGGATGAAGCAACGTCATCTTTAGATCAAAAAAATACTACTGCAATTGAAAATGCAATTTTAGAGATAAAGGATTTAACATCAATTGTGGTAACACATAAATTGAATCCCAACTTATTACAAAAATATGATGCGATAATTTTTATGAAAGATGGCACTATTACTGAAGAAGGTTCTTATAAAGAATTGATGAAGCAAAAAGGTGATTTATATAATCTATGCAGCCTGACTATGACTAATTAGTTTATAGCAATCAATGTTTTGAAAAAATTGCAATAGAAATTGACATAGCAAAAAAGCGTGCTTTTAAGCACGCTTTTTCTTGTTTATTTTGCTCACATGAGCCGAGTCGTATCTCCGCCAAGATTTACCCTAAATCAGCACCGTTAGTAGAAATAACCTTCTTGTACCAGTCAAAAGACTTTTTCTTGTAGCGCTTAAAGGTTCCGTGGCCTTCATCATCTTCATCAACATAGATAAAACCGTAACGTTTCGACATTTCACCAGTTGAAGCACTAACTAGGTCGATGCAACCCCAAGGAGTGTAGCCCATGACGTCAACGCCATCGTCTATTGCCTGGGAAATAGCTTCAATATGTTCACGCAAGTAATCAATTCGGTAATCATCTGCGACATAATGATTTTCATCTGGCTTGTCTACCGCACCCAGACCATTTTCAACAATGAATACAGGTTTTTGATAGCGATCGGACAATTGGTTTAAGGCAATTCTTAAGCCTGTCGGGTCAATTTGCCAGCCCCAGTCGCTGCTCTTTAAGAATGGGTTCTTAACGCCGCCCATTAAGTTGCCGTTAGCAGTTTCTTGGTTTTCATGAGTAACATCAACTACAGATGACATGTAGTAGCTAAAGCCAATATAGTCAACTGGATATTGAGCTAACAATGCCAGTTCTTCATCAGTGTAATCAAGGTCTGATAATTTAACACCTTGGCGAGCCAATAAACTCTTAGTATAAGCAGGATAATGTCCTCTTACTTGAACATCAGCGCAGAAAAAGTTATTAGCCTGATTATCTTGCAAGGTAGCCAATTGGTTCTTAGGATTTGAATCATAGCTGTAAGTGGTAGCATATAGAATCATGCAGCCGATTTTAAGATCAGGATTGAGTTCATGACCAATTTTAACAGCCTTAGCACTAGCAACAAATTGGTTATGCCAAGCCTGGTAAACATTCTTCTTGTCACGAGCGCCATTACTGATGGTGAGACCTTGACCCATAATTGGGAAGTGAGCGGCACTGTTGATTTCGTTGAAAGTCATCCAGTATTTAACCTTATCTTGGTAGCGGGTTAAAACAGTGCGGGCAAAGCGCTCGTAGAAGTCGATCAGCTTCTTATTCTTCCAGCTGCCGTATTCAGTAATTAAATGCAGCGGCATTTCGTAATGTGAAATAGTAATTACAGGCTCAATGTGATGCTTTAAACACTCGTCAATTACAGCATCGTAGAACTTAAGGCCTTCTTCATTAGGAGTTTCCTCATCCCCATTAGGAAAGATTCTGGACCAGGCAATTGAAAAGCGATAGCACTTGAAGCCCATTTCAGCAAAAAGCTCAATGTCTTCTTTGTAATGATGATAGTGATCAATACCAATATGATTAGGATAAACATAGTCTGGGTTTAGCTTAAAATCAAAGTCAGGTGAAGCAATAATCTTCATTCTGTCTTTGCCACCAGGTAAAACGTCTGGCAAGGATAAGCCTTTGCCTCCTTCTTGGTAGGCACCTTCTAATTGGTTAGCAGCAGTAGCACCGCCCCATAGAAATCCTTTAGGAAAATTATTTGTAGTCATCATTTTCTCCTTTCGTTATTTTAAATCTAGTAATGCATCCCCAATGGTTATTGTACCATTTGCAACTGCATTAACTTCATGATAATTATTAGAATTAGTAACAACCACTGGTGTTGTAGTTTCAAAACCAGCTTCTTTGACGGCTTCCAGATCAAAGCTAATTAAAGGTTCACCCTTTTTAACTTTCTGATCCTTTTTAACTAAAGTAGTGAAGCCCTTGCCATCAAGTTCAACTGTATCCATACCGATGTGAATCATGACTTCTGCACCATTATTGGATTTAAGGCCGATAGCGTGTCCAGTAGGGAAAACCATCACTACTTCACCATCAAGAGGTGAGCAAACTTTGCCATCTTTAGGCTTAATCGCTACGCCTTTACCCATTGAGCCGCTGGAGAAGACCTCATCTTTGACTTGGCTTAATGGTACAACCTGCCCGTTTAACGGAGCCACCAATTTTTCTTCCTTATTAGATGAAACTTCCGGCTTAACAGCTGCTGAATCTGCAGCACCATTTGTTGCAGCGGAACCGGCAGCTTGTCCAGCTAAATTCTCATCAACGCTTTTCTTACCCAAAAGCATTTGCAATATAAAGCCTAAAATGATTGCCGCAGCCATACCAATCATCAAGCCATATACACCCATGTCAATGCCATTTTTACCCATAGCACACGGAATTGCGAAGATACCCATTCCGGCCATTATGTAAGTTTTGGTGCCAAAGAGTCCGATTAAGCCGCCACCAACAGCAGAAGCAATACAACTGAGAATAAATGGCTTCTTACGTGGCAATGTTAAACCATAAATAGCTGGTTCGGTAACACCGAAGATCCCTGATACAAATGCGGGAATAGCCAGACTGCGAGTCTTTTCGTCTTTAGTTTGAAAAATCATAGCTAAAACCACACCGGTTTGAGCAAAGGAGGCAGCAAATGATAAACCAATAATCGGGTCAAAGCCCATGGCAGCAATGTTAGTCATCATAACTGCCACAAAGCCCCAATGAACGCCAAAGATGACAAATACTTGCCAAAATGCACCCATTAAAATACCAGCAATCACCGGGCTAAAGTTATAAATTGCACTAACAATTTCCGCAACTCCGTTACCTAGCCAAGTTGCAACCGGGCCAATCACAAGGAAAGTAACTGGAACAGTAATTAATAAAACGATAAATGGTACTAAGAAAGTTTTAACAACATCTGGAATGACCTTACGAGCAACCTTTTGCACTTTAGAAGCAAACCAGACCGCAATGATAATCGGAATAACTGAGGTGGTATAGTTCATTGAAATTACCGGAATGCCCAAAAAAGTCATGTGAACCGGTGCTTCTAAGAATGTGCCCTTAAATACAGTAAACAGCGCAGTTTTACTGCTTGCCATCGACACAATTGAAGGATAACAAAGAGCAGCACCAATTGTGGCACCTAAATACGTGTTGATACCAAATTTTTTTGCTGAAGAAATTCCTAAAATAATAGGTAAGAAATAGAATAAACTGTCGCCAATGGCGTTTAAAATGACATATGTTCCAGAAGTTGCTGATAGCCACCCAAACGCCAAAAACATTGCGTTAAAGCCTTTAATCATACCACCAGCACACATTGCACCTAGAAGCGGATTAAAAATACCGGAAATCAAGTCAATAAATTTATCAGCTAAGCTCATATTGCTATTGTCAACGTCATCATCAGAAATGCTGCCGCCACCAGAAAAGCCACCTACTTTAACCAGTGTGTCATAGACATCAGCAACGTTATTACCAATAACGACTTGGTATTGACCGCCAGACTTGACAACAGATATTACGCCAGCAGTGGCTTTTAATTTGTCATCATTTGCCTTCTTCATGTCCTTTAATTTAAAACGTAAACGTGTAGTACAGTGAACTACACTGACTACGTTGTCTTTACCGCCAACGTCAGCGATAATTTCGTTACTTAAATCTTCGTAAGCCATTTTTCCTCCTAAAAATCAAAACCCGGGAACTTCAAGAAAACATCTCACTAATTTAGTGTGAGACTTTCACCTAAAGTTCTCGGGTTAATGCCTGTAAACAGTAACACACCGTTTAAACTAATTAATTATTAAAATATCGTAGAATTAACTCTCCCGTAATTGCTCATCATTTTGTCTGTGCGTTACCCGCCAGACATGAAGAGTTAAATATACCTGATCATCAGGCTGCATTTTCCAGCCTGTTTGTTTATATAAGTACGTGCCGATTTTTTGGACAGTGTCATACGCCTTTTGATACTTGACCTTCATCAGTTCAATTAAAGAATTATCAAGCTCTTCACCCGAATCCTTTTCACATTCGCCACATATATGCCTTACCATGAAGGCACGTAAATGCGTCATGAACCTGTTAAAATTAAATGATTCAGTGTCAAGTTGCATCCCATATTGATACTGGATAATATCAACTACTCCGCGAATAAGCTTAGTAATTTTGATAGTATCCTGCAGTTTGGTCTGACCAGAGCCAGCGTTAATAAAATGATATGTCAGATAAGCGATCTCGCTTTTAGGAAAATCGAGCTTGGTTTTTTCCTGCATCAGTTCTAACGCTTCCTGAGCCGTGCCGTATTCTTTAGGAAATAGTTTTCGCATTTCCCAGCCAAGTGTATCCTGACCCAATTCAATATTTTCAGTAGCACGGGTTAACATAAAGTCAATATGATCTGCTAATACCATAAACTGATAATCCGAAAAAGTTATCTGCAATTGTTTGCTGGCCAAATTAATCACAGCAGTAGTTAGCGCTAAAGTTCTCTGATCAATATCCCGCACGCTGTCAACCATTTTAAGGTTTTCCCCAACAGCTATAAAACGGCGCGAAATCTTGTCCTCATCAATGGGATCGCCGGCTTTTTTGCCGAAACCAATCCCGTTTCCAATCACCACCCAGTCTACTTCAGATTCATCAGACACCAAGGCAGCATTGTTGTTAAAATTCTTTACAAATTTCATTCAACTTACTTCCTTTCCAATAAAAAAACCTACAAACAGTACCAAAATAAGTATTGTTCATAGGTTAATGCCTGATCAAATCAGTAACACGTCTACTTACAGCTGATATTATAAAGTAGTGTATAAGCGATTTCAATACTTATTTGATTATTATTTTTAAGTGTTTCCTACAAAACAAATAATTGTGCTTTACGCAAATTTATACTTAAATAATAGCTGAAACCTAATATAAAAGTTTAAAGAGAAATAGTTCAATGGCAAATAAACAGCAAAAACATTCTTTAAAATATCAAATATGGTCTACTACTCGTGTATTACTAATAGGAGCCCTTTTTTACCTGGGAGTAACCCTGATCTTTTTCGGTTCCGGGTTCGGTAACTCCTATGTCGTTCAACAAAATGCGCAAAAAGCAAATATCACTTTAACACAAAAGAAAGCAGATAGAAATAAAAAACGCACAACAAATTACGATGCCAGCAAAACTAAGTCAGTTAGTGCAGCCGAAGTTCTCAGAGCTAAGCAAGCCAGGGCTTATGCCATTGGCCGAATTGCTATTCCCAGTGTCAATATTCATAATCCCCTTTTTGCCGGCTACGGAGACCAGAATCAGAATCTAGAATACGGTGTGGTAACTTGCCTGCCCGACCGTGTCATGGGTGGTGCTAATAATTACGTACTTGCAGGACACTACATGGGGTCTTATGGTCCCGCCGTTTTAGATAATTTGCACTTATCACGCCCGGGCGACCTCATTTACATAACTGACTTACATCATATATATACGTATAAAATCAAAACAATTTCCTTTGCTATGAAGCCTACTCAGGTTGAAGTCGAAAACAACGTGCAGGATAAAAGCATGATCACGCTGATTACCTGTTCTGACTTTAATACCTCTAAGTATGGCTACGGCCAGCACCGGACGGTTGTACAAGGCGATTTAATCGCTAAAAATAAAGCGACGAAACACAACTTAATTGCTACAGAATTAACCGCTAAGCCAAAGCAAAGTAAAAAAAGACGCCAGGAGTCTTTAACAGCCAAAAAAGACCAGAAAAAGATTAAAAAGTCCGAGCAGGTTCGACCTGCAGCTCGGCCTAAGTTTTACCAAAATATGGCCTTCATCAAGACGGTAATCATTGTCTTTAATGTTATTTTTGTTTTAGCAGTTGGCTGGCGACTTGTGCGCATTTGGATTTTGCGTTAATTTCTTTAAAACCATTATATAATGGTATCAGAAATAACTATTTTGAAATAGTCATCTGCAATAATACATGCTATACTGAGACTTAGATAGTATTATGAGGGTAATATTTGTTTGCGGCTATTTGCGCGTATAATATTAATATATAGTTTTTAGCAAGCGATTTTTTAAAAGATTAATATACCCATTGCTATTTTTAAAGCAAATGCGCTTAACGTTAAAAATGAATTTACCGTTATTTTTATTAGTAAAGAAGATGATGACTAAATGTCGACTAGAACTAGTGAACTCGAATCAACGATCGCTACCTCTGATTTTGATATTGATGCGATAAATTCTGTCGAAAATTCCAATTCAATTGCCAGTTGGATGCCTGACAAGGTCTTGCAAAAAATTGTGGCAGCGAATTTGAATCAAAATATTAGCCAGATTACCAAGGAAAGCTTAGCTAACTTAACTGAACTTAAATTAATAGCACCTAGTGAAAGACATGTTGTCCATGGCGAACGGCAATGTGATGTTTCTGCAGGTGAATATAGGTTACGCTTAAAGCTTACGTCACTTGATGGCTTAGAATACGCAACTAATTTAGCTAAAATAGACCTTGCCCCTAGTCGCGAATTTAATCATAAATGGCTACACCATACTATTGTTAATTCAACTTTAACGGATATTTCGGCTTTGCATCATTTGAATAAATTGACCTCTGTTAACCTAGAGATGTGCAGCGTGCATGATATTGCTGCTTTAGCAAATAAACCGCAACTAATTCAACTTAACCTTTCATACAATGCAATTGCCGATTTTTCACCATTAAAGACAAATAAACGGTTGCTTGAAAATGGTAGTGTAAACTTAAAAAAGCAAATAATTCGCGTTAAATCTATTCACATCCCTGCAGAAAGTACTTTTTACACACCTGACCCTTACAAACTGCTTGATTTTAATGGCTCAAATATGCCATTTAAAATTGAAACAGGTAAGCATCTTAATTCCAACTGCTTCATTAAACAATTTTGCAGCAATTGGAGTAACCATGTCGGTCAAATTACTGATGAACAGACTGTAACTTGGAACCTTCTGGGATTGAAGCCCGGTGACGGGGCAGCAATGACCGTAAAATTCCACAGTATGAATCGTGTGCAAGAGCCGCTAATTACTGGTTGGTATATTATTCCTTTTAGAATAGTTACAGGACAACCGATTACTTTTCATTTTAAAGACGATGACGGCAACACAATTGCCTGTGAACAGAAACTGTATGGCGATATTAATACCAGCAGCAATATCTCTATTCCGAGCTTTACTGGCTATTCAATTGCGGCAAAATTAGTTGACGGTATTAAGACTCCAATCAGCCAGGACTTTGTCACGACCACTATTAGCGCCCAAGTACAAGATATTACCTTGCTTTATAACCGCGACAAGCCCAAAAATATTACTATTCATTATCAAGATGAAAATGGCAACACAATCGCACCTGAAAGTATAACTAGTGGTGATTTTAATAAGCATAAAATAATTGCGCCTAAAGATGTTCCTGGTTATACTCCTATTTATTATGAAATTGACCACAATGGCAACTCTTATCATTTGGGAAGCATAGCTATTCTGCTCAATAGTCAGCCGCAAGATATTACTTTCTATTATGATAAAAAAAGAAAAGAAAAAGTATCTAATGTGATTGTTCGCTTTGAAGACACAGACGGCAACAAGATCGCTCCTAATAAAGTTTTAAGTGGCTTTATTAATGATCAACAATCTGTTCCAGCATTAAAACTACCAGGTTACACTATTAAATTTAAAGATTTTAACGGTTCACATATTACAAATAATTTAGATACAACCGTAATTACTCTTAAGGAACAGGCGCAAAAGCTAATCTATGTCTATACTAAAAGCATAGCAGAAAGCAAAAGCCTAGTTAATACTGATAATACGACTAACTATAAGCACAGTAAACATCAGCGATTTAGCGGCATGATACACCCATCAAATTATAAAAAGACAAGGAAACAGCAACCCAGCTCCAAAATTAATAAGCTCTCGCATTTAGTAGTACCAACACTAATTTTGATAGTATTATTCAATGTGTTAGGCCTAGTGCTGATGCACTATAAAAGAAAAAGAACAAAATAAAAAAGCACCTAATAAGTATATTTACTGGGTGCTTTTTATATACATTTTAGATAAGATATAGTCGTTTTATATTGCAATCATTATATTATAGATATACAATAATAGTGCAAACTGTTATTTGTTAAAATTTGAGAGGTAAAAAATATGAATAAACACATAAAACTAAGTAAACAAAGTAAAAAATTGTTATTTAGTGGAATTACTGCTGCTGCACTAGCACTAGTTGTTGGTGGCCCCCATGCAGTTAAAGCTGACAGCGTATCTGGAAGCACACTGGCTGCACAAAGCTTGAATACAAAAACTGCTAAAACATTTCCATCGAAATCTTTGTGGCCTACTTTACCAGCTTCAGCAAAAACTACTGGTGTTAAAAATAAGGTAACCACCAAATCTGATGATTCTATTGACGCTTGGATGCCTGATAAGAATTTGCAACAAGTAGTTGCCTATAATTTATATGGTAATCCAAATAGCGTAGATAAAATTACCAAAGATGATTTGGCTAAATTAACGAACCTAAGCGTTACCAGTGAGCTTGCAGAAAATGATGCCAATTATTATGCAGCTGCAATCAGCATTAAATCACTAACTGGTCTAGAGTACGCTACTAATCTAGTATCAATTGATTTAGCACCAAATATTAACTATAGTATTGATCACTTTGGGCCTGCATATGCATTATTGCACAGCACTCTATCCAACATCAATGCAATAAAGGGACTAAAGAACTTAGATTATGTCAACTTCCAACAATGCTCTATTTCTGATATATCTGCATTAGCAAATAAACCTTCGTTAACACGAGTTTCTATTTCTTATAATGGTATTACTGACTTCTCCCCATTAGGTTCAGATACTAATTTAAAATTAAACCTAACACAGGCTTATTATCAAGACGTTAGCTCAAATGGATACTACCTTTCATCAAGCACACCATTCTATACATTCCGTTATAATAATTTAATTGGTATTGACGGTAAACCAATGAAGATTCGGGTGGCCGATACAGATGATGTCCTACACGATCATTATGTTAAATATTACCTCAGCAATTGGAAGAAAAATGCTGGTGTAGTTTCGGATGATGGCAAATCAGTTACTTGGGATATCACTGGAATTAGTCCAGATCCTCAGGCTACTCATTACATGACAATTAATTATAAAGGCTCTCACGGTGAAGGCGGATGGTTCATTATCCCATTCATCGTATATGATTAATTTAATTATTTTTGATGATCAATATAATTTAATATAAAAAAGTAGTGTTCTAATTTATAAATGAATTAGAGCATTATTTTTTTGTGATCAATGTGCTAAGTATCACAATGAATTTGACTTTTAATAGGCTCAGCCATATACTAAACTTATATTAACATGCTGTTTAGAAGAGGAATTATATGAATACACATAAGAATGCTAACAAGCAAGGAGAAAAAATATTGCTCGGTGGCGTGGCCGCTGCTGCTTTAGGCTTAATTAATGCCAAGCCCCAGACGGTGAAAGCAGCTAATCAAAATGGCACTCGTGCCACCAAGAAGACTGCGAGAAGAGCGGTCAAGACTAAATTAAACTATCAAAGTGAAACTGCTTCAGAAACTGAAGGTGAAACAGCTACTGACGGCCCTACTAACCAAACCAGCAGCAGTCAAACTGCTGGCAGTGAGGCTAATGTAGGAACAGCAAGCAGCAAACCTGAAAGTGGACAGGAACAAACTGGTGCTAATAGCAATCCAGCAAGTGGCAGTAGTCAAGATGCAATCACAGGCAATACCAGCAATCCAAGCACCACAGACAATACAAAAACTAAAGAACTTGGAAAAGCTGTCAAAAGAGATAACGAAAATCCTACCATACTAACTGGTGTTTGGCTTGGTGTCGATGTAACTTATCAACCTGGACTCGGAATATTTACTGTTAAAGGTAGCACACAACCTATTAATACCGTTAACGATCGTTCTACTAGTATCTTACAAGCAAAAAATAGTCGTGATCTTCTTGCTGACCCTCTTATTGTAGATAGAAATCAAGTTAGAGAAGTACGTTTTGAAGGGCCTTTGACCATTAACGGCACAGTCCAAAGTATGTTCGACACTTTACCAAATTTAACCACCGTTACTGGGTTAGAAAACCTGAATACATCTAATGTATATAGCATGTATGGCATGTTCGCCGGTTGTTCAAGCCTAAGTTCAATTGAAGGAATAAATAAATTAAATGCTTCCAAAGTAACTGATATGTCCTATATGTTTGAAAACTGCGGAAATTTAACTAGCTTAGATTTAAGTGGTTTAAATATCGGTTTAAATATTAATAAGAATGATACTATTACCATGAAAGAGATGTTTAGGGGCTGTTCTAAACTTAAAAGCTTAATTTTACCAGATAAAATTGATACTTCTCAGGTTACCGATATGACAGGTATGTTTTATGGCTGCTCAGATTTAGTTTCTGTAAGTTATCCAAATTCTGAAAATTCAGGAGATCCAGCAAATCCAACAGTAGACTTATCCAAATTTAATACTAATAGCCTGCAATATATGGATTATATGTTTAGCGGATGTACTAAATTAACAGCGTTGAATATTGCTAGCTTTGATATGTCGAAAGCTATACAAACTAATGGGATTAAGAATCCTCTCAATAATTTACCTGATCTGAGAAAATTAGTACTGGGTAAGAATTGCAGATTTTACAGAAATGATACTAACACTAACGTCGGTCTTGATACTCCAGGGACATGGGTTAATGTTGGTAACGGTACCGAAAAGTACCCAGAAATGAGTAAAAAATGGTCTTCCACCGATTTAATGAATAATTATAATGGTGAAACTGATCACGATATTTATATCAGGTTTTATGACGGCTACCCTGTAAAAATTCATTACGTATACCTTGATAAAGAAGAAAAACAACACCCAATTTTAGACAAAGATGGCAAGTCCTATGACTATGCAATTGCTGGCAAGAAAGGTGATACTAGTTCTATTGAGCCTAAAAATATATACGGTTATACTATTTCGAAAACTAGTAAAGACAAAGTCACAGTCACATTTACTGATCACGAACAAGATGTTTACTTCGTTTATGACAGGGCAACAGGTAAATCTATTAAGGTTAATTATTTATACTTTGTGGATGATAAAGGTAATACCAAGCCCTTTCTTGATAAAGACAACAAGCCGATGACGGAAGAGGTTCCCGGTGTACTTTATGGTGATCAAAAAGATATTATTCCAAAATCAATACCTGGTTACACCATTAAGCAAATTAACATTGATAATGTTAAACAGACTGGAACCGATAAAGCAACAGTTGGCTACTCCGATAAGGAGCAGCAAATTGTTGACTTTATTTATGCTAAAAACAATCCTAATCCAGATACCAATAACCCAAGTACCAATAACCCAAGTACCAATAACCCAAGTACCAATAACCCAAGTACTGGTAACCCAAGTACTGGTAACCCAGACACTGATAAAGTTAAAGCAGCAGATGTAACTGTTCACTATAAAGACGAATTTGGCAATACCATTTCCTCAGATCAGATACTTAGCGGCTATGTTGGTGATAACTATACTACTGAAGCTAAAAATATTTTTGGCTACACATTAAAGACGAGACCAGATAATGCTACAGGGTTCTTTAGCACTTTCCCGCAAGATGTAACTTATATTTATACCAAGACAAGTACAAACAATACACCAAATATTAATGAACCTAATATCCCTACTAACTTGCCTCAACAGCCCAAGAAGAAAAAGCCTATTAAGCAAATAACAAACAATAATCTACCACAAAAGCATGGCAGTTCTAGCGTTGCTGAAAGTCAAAAAAACGCCACTTTACCACAAACAGGTACTAATAAGCGTTCTAGTCTAGCTATGCTAGCATTAGGAAGCTTAACTTTAGTTGGTGCATTAGGTGCAGCATGGTTTAGTCGTAAGAAAATTAAATAAATTAAAAGACTCATCAGCAAAAATACTGGTGAGTTTTTATTATAAATAACAATAAATATATATTTATTTAGTCTTGATTTTGCTCATATATAGTCATATACTAAAATTGAATTGTGTAAGTTATTATAGAAAGAATGAGAAAAAATGAATAAACACAAGATTATCAAGCAAAGTAAAAAGTTGCTATTTAGTGGCATAGCAGCTGCAGTTTTAGGCATGATTTGTGTAACCACAAAGCCAGTTCAAGCTGCTACCGTGAATGGTGACTATCCTTCAACCAATAGTGTTAATACAAAAGAAGCTGAAGTAAACTATCAAGCTAAAAATAATGCACCTACGGTTAAAAATGATAGTGCCAAATTTGATTCTGCCAAAGCTGCTAAGAGTGATACTATCGAAACAGGTACTTGGGATGGAATACCTGTAGAATATGATACTGTTACCCATACACTCACAATTGGTGGTGGCACCATTAATAACACCATGCATGTGCCAAATGTGCCAAATACTTTACAACTTTTACGCATTGACTGGAATGACCCATCGTATACCTATGACACACTAGAAGTTAAGACTATCAACTTTACTAAAAAATTAGTTATCAATGGTTCTGCTGCTGAATGGTTTAGATTTTATAATAATTTAACGACCATTAACGGCTTTGAAAATGTTGACCTAACCCACGCTACTGATATGAACTCTATGTTTATTAATTGTACTGCTTTAGAGAATATAGACTTAAACAAGTTATTTCAGCCAAATAAAACATATGCCGTAACTAATGTTGCGCATATGTTTGAGGGCTGCAAGAAAATAACAAATCTGGACTTCTCTAATTTTGATACTTCAAATGTTGTTGACATGTCAGGTATGTTCAATGGTGACGTTAATTTAACCCAACTTGATTTAAGCAAATTTAATACTTCTAAAGTAACGAATATGAATGCTATGTTCAGTGATTGTCCAAAACTGACCTCAATAAAGGGATTAGACAAGTTTGATACTTCGAAAGTAACTTCAATGGGACAAATGTTTGCTTATTGTTCTTCTTTGAATGAGTTAGATCTAAGTAACTTTAACACTTCTAAAGTAGCTCAATTCTATTTTATGTTTTATAGATGTACTAATTTACTGAATTTAAACATTAGCAGTTTTGATATGACACATGCTAATTTTAATTTTAATATGTTTGCAAGCTTACCTAATTTACACAATCTTGTACTTGGAAAGAAATGTGTTATGGCTAATACTGGTCTTGATACACCAGGAAAATGGATAAGTGATAATGGAGATTTGTGGACATCAAATGAGCTAATGGCTAATTATAATGGTAGTACCGATTATGGTAAATATCGTCATAAGGATATGAATTAAGTTTAATTAAAATACAATATTTATATAAATCTCTAAAAATACTCATTAGTAAAATACTAATGAGTATTTTTTGTCTATCGATGATTATTTGACTTTGATTTAGCTCAGTCATATACTAAACTTATATTAACATGCAGTTTAGAAGAGGAATTATATGAATACACATAAGAATGCTAATAAGCAAGGAGAAAAAATATTGCTTGGCGGCGTAGCCGCAGTTGCTTTAGGCTTAATTAATGCCAAGCCCCAGACGGTGAAGGCAGCTAATCAAAATGGCACTCGTGCCACCAAGAAGACTGCTAGCAGAGCAGTCAAGACTAAATTGACCTACCAAAACGAAACTGATTCAGAAACGGAAGGCGAAACAGCTACTAATGATGACTCCACTGGCCAAACCAGCAGCAGTCAAACTGCCGGCAGTGAGGCTAATGTAGGAACAGCAAGCAGCAAACCTGAAAGTGGACAGGGGCAAGCCGGTGCTAATAGCAATCCAGCAAGTGGCAGTAATCAAGATGCAGCTGCAGGCAATACTAGCGATCCAAGCACTACAGACAATGCAAAAACTGATAAGCAAGAAGCAGACTCAGCACAATTTGATCATGCTAACGAAATTCGTGACAGCAATACTACTATCTCAAGTACTTGGGAAAATATACCTGTCACGTTTAATAATGGCGTACTATCAATTGGTGAAAAAGGTAAAACCTATACAATAAATAATTCAGACAATAAAGATATTAGCATTGGTAGCAACATCGATAATGTTTCTGGAGATGACATTACAGAAATTGATATTAATGCTCACATTGCCATCATTGGATCAGCTGAAACACTTTTCTACCACCTCTTGAACCTTACATCAATAAATGGTTTAGATAAACTAGACACTTCTAAAGTAACGAGTATGCTACAAATGTTTATGGACTGTACAAAAATGACTTCTTTAGATTTATCCAGTTTCGATACTACTAATGTAACCAATTTTAGTACAATGTTTGCCTTTGACCCCAGCCTAACTAGCGTAGATCTATCTAGTTTTACTGTTAGAGATGGCGCTACAACTATGGGAATGTTTGTAATAAGCGATGATGATACTCCCAGTTTGTCCAAATTAATTTTAGGTAAAGGTTTTAAATTCACTACAAGAAATGGTAGACCCAACAATTCACTTCAACAGCCAGGAACTTGGGTAAACATGGGGGAAGGCGATGGTTCTCTGGCCAAGGGTACTAATCAGTGGTCTTCAGCTGATTTCATGACTAAGTACCAAGGTGATAGAGACCACGACACTTACGTTAGATATACTGGTGGCATCGTTACTGTTCATCGCCAAGACGAAGAAGGCAAGCAGCTAGTTGATCAAGATGGTAAGGAAATTCCTGATGAAAAACTTTTCGGCAACATTTCAGACTCAGTAACTGTTGACACCAGTAAAGAATTTGCTGGTTATACCTTCAAGGAAAATCAAAATCCTACTATCACAGCTTTTATCTCTGATCCACAAACTATCACTCTAGTCTACTCTAAGAGTAAAACCGATAACACTTGGGAAGGAGTTCCTTACACCTTTAATAATGGTGTTCTATCTCTAGGTGAAAAAGGCAAAAACTATCCTATCGACAATTTGACTAATAAAAATATTAGCATTAGCCAAAATATTAGTGGTGTAAATGTTGATGAGATTAAAGAAATTGATCTTAATGCACCTATTGCAATCTCGGGTTCTGCTCAGCGTCTCTTTTCTAAATTAAGCAATTTAGTATCTATTAAGGGATTAAATAACCTACAGACTTCTCAAATAACAAATTTCAGCTATATGTTTGCTGACTGCCCTAAATTAACTACGTTGGATCTTTCAACTTTTGAAACTGCCAAAGCCACTTCATATTCTTCAATGTTTAGTGGAGACTCAGCTCTAACTAGTGTAGACCTTTCAAGCTTTACAGTTACAGACGATGCCTTAACATTTAGTATGTTTGATTCTTGTTCAAACTTAACTAAGTTGAATTTAGGAAAGGATTTTAAATTTACAAATTATAAAGATACTAAAAACAATTCACTTCAACAGCCAGGTACCTGGGTAAACATGGGTGAAGGCGATGGTTCTCTGGCCAAGGGTACTAATCAGTGGTCCTCAGCTGATTTCATGACTAAGTACCAAGGTGATAGAGACCACGACACTTACGTTAGATATACTGGTGGCATCGTTACTGTTCATCGCCAAGACGAAGAAGGCAAGCAGCTAGTTGATCAAGATGGTAAGGAAATTCCTGATGAAAAACTTTTCGGCAACATTTCAGACCCAGTAACTGTTGACACCAGCAAGGAATTTGCTGGCTACAAGTTCAAAGAAAATAAAAATTCTAATGTAAAAGCATTTATCTCTGATCCGCAAAATATTACTTTGGTCTATTCTAAGAGTAAAACTGATAATACTAGTGACAACACTTGGGAAGGCGTTCCTTACACCTTTAATAATGGCGTCTTATCACTGGGCGTAAAAGGCATAAACTATACAATTGATAACTCAGGAAACAAAGAAAAGAGCTACGCACTTGACACTCGAGATATTAGCATTAGCCAAAATATTAAGGGCGTAAATGTTAATGAGATTAAAGAAATTGATCTTAATGCCCCTATTGCAATTATAGGCAGCGCCAACGGAGTATTTAAGAACCTGAAGAATTTAGCTACTATAAAAGGCTTAAGTAATTTAGATACATCACAAGTAACTGACTTTAGTCAGATGTTTAGTGGCGACACAGCTTTAATTAGTGTAGACCTATCCAGTTTTAAAGTTACAGACAATGCCTTAACGTTTAGTATGTTTGATTCTTGTTCAAACTTAACTAAGTTGAATTTAGGCACAGGCTTTAAGTTTACTACACCGGATAATCAGCCAAATAATTCACTCAAGCAACCAGGTACCTGGGTAAATATGGGTGAAGGAAACGGTTCCTTGACTAAAGGTACTAATCAGTGGTCTTCGGCTGATTTAATGACTAAATATCAGGGCTCTACTGATCATGATACTTATAAGCTCTTTACTAACCTTGGTGGCATCGTAACTGTTCATCGCCAAGATCAAGATGGCAAGCAACTAGTTGATCAAGATGGTAAAGAAATTCCTGATGAAAAACTCTTCGGCAACATTTCCGATCCAGTAACTGTTGACACTAGCAAAGAATTTGCTGGTTACACCTTCAAAGAAAATAAAAATTCTAATGTAAAAGCATTTACTTCTGACCCGCAAGATATTACTTTGGTCTACACTAAGAAAACTGATACAGGTAGTCAAGGCTCTCAAGGCAGCCAAGGTTCCGGCAGTAATGGGTCTGGTAGCAATGGCTCCAGCAGCAACGGCTCCGGCAACAGCACTCCTAATACTTCAGTACCAAATAACAACCCTTCTGGAAATAACGGGTCAGTCAATAATCCTTCATCTTCTAATAGTCAAGGTTCCAATAGTCAAGGCAGCAACACCGGCAATTCTAACAACAATTCCAGTTCCGCAAGTAATGGCCAAAATAACGGCAGCAACTTGCCTAACAATGAACCAAATAACATTCCATCACCTGTGAACCGCAAGCCCAAGACTGTTAGACCTCACAAGACTATTAATAAAGGGTTTAATATCAAGGACCAAAATGCAATTCATAACCAGCAACTGGCAAACAGTTTGAAGAACAATGGTTCGAGCTCAAATGCACAAAATAATGCAAGCAATACCTTGCCGCAAACTGGTAACGACAAGCATAACAGTTTAGCAATGCTGGCTTTGGGTGGACTTGCACTAGCAACCGCCTTAGGTGCAGCCTGGTTTGGTCGCAAAAAAGACTAGCTAATTTTTAAATAATCAAAGCGTTCTATATTACAAAATGTAGAGCGCTTTTTTGGGTTAAATAGACCACGTTTGACTTTTACTAAAGCCAGCCATATACTAAGCTTATATTAACATGCAGTTTAGAAGAGGAATTATATGAATATGCATAAGAACACTAATAAACAAGGAGAAAAAATATTACTCAGTGGCGTAGCCGCAGCTGCTTTAGGCTTAATTAATGCCAAACCCCGGGCGGTAAAGGCAGCCACCTTGAATGGCAATCGTGCTACCAAGAAAACGACTAGAAGAACGGTTAAGACCAAGTTGAACTATCAAACCGAGACAGATTCAGAGACAGCAGGCGAAACGGCAACCGCTGATCCCGCTGACCAAGATAGTGGCAATCAAACTAGAGTGAATACAGTAGACAGCACAATAACTGGGCAGGAGCAAACTAATACTAATAGCAATCCAGCAAGTGGAAGTAATCAAGACCCAGCTACAGGCAATACCAGCGATCCAAGCACCACAGACAATACAAAAACTAATAAGCAAGAAGCAGATAATGCTCAATTTGACCCTGCTAAAGTTACTCGAGATGGCGCAATTTCAGGTAGTTGGAATAATATACCTACCACTTTTTCTGATGGTGTATTGTCTATTGGAGAACAAGGAAACAATTACTCGTTTGGTAACATAAACTCCGACTATCAGGGACTTTCATTTAGTGACAATAAGAAAAACTTAAAAATTGATGATTTATCTACTATTACAGAAATTGATTTTAATGCCCCTATCAAAATTTCAGGTGGGGTAATAAATTTTTTTGGTGGTTTAACTAACTTAACTACAATTAAGGGACTGCCTAATTTAGATACTAAGAATGTAACTAGCATGTACGGTTGGTTTGATGGTTGCAATTCTTTAACCAGTTTAGATTTATCTCATTTTGACACTTCTAATGTTACTAATATGTCTCGTATGTTTGATAAATGTTCATCACTAGCATCTATTACCTTCTCTAATAAATTTAAGACAGATCAAACAACTGACATGTCCTATATGTTCAATGGCTGCCAAAAACTACCAAATATTGATATGTCTACGTTTAAAATAGCAAGCGGAACAGACACGTCCTATATGTTTAAAGATTGCAAATCTTTTACCAAATTAGATTTATCTAGTTCTTCTTGTACTGATGACGCGAGTCATATGTTTGAGGGTTGCGATAATCTTGAATATTTAAATTTAATTAACCTTACTACAATTGATGAAGTTGATCATGGAGAACACTTTACTAGAGCTACTTGCTACTCTATGCTTAAAGATCTTCCTAAACTAAAAGTAATAGTATTAGGCCGCTTTACCCATATAAAACAGTCCGAATTTAATACTGAAGGGATATGGGTAAACATGGGTATTCCTCAAGGGAGTTGGCCAGTTCCCCAAAAAGGTTCAATCCAACTAAGTTCTGCTGACCTTGCCCAGAAGTATGATAATAGTGTCTTTAACGAAGATCTTTACCAAGACACTTATATTAACTTTAGGAACCTCGGTAAAGGAATTACAATTCAATACCGTGACAAAGACGGCAACAAGATTCCTGGTGTTGACGATGATATTCAGTTTGGTAATATTGATGATTTTCTCGTAAACAACGATCCCTATACTGCCTTTAAACCACAAGAAAAGTTTACTGATAGTTCAGGAAACGAGTATGATTTTGATAATTTAGCTAAGATGAATGATAGTACGGTAAATTATAATGCTGTGAAGTTTACCCCTAATGACCAGACTATTACTTTCTTCTATACTAAAAAAGCTAATAATTCTGACCCTTCCAATGATTCAGACACTTCTAACGGCTCAGACTCTTCTAACGGTTCTGACAGCAATGGTTCCGATAGCAACGGCTCTGACTCTTCTAACGGTTCTGATACTTCTAACGGCTCTGACCCTAGTGATTCTGGTCCTTCTGTTTCAAGTACTTGGGAAGGTGTGCCTGTTATCTTCTATACTGATTCTGGTAAATTAAAAATAGGTAATCCTAAAAATACTTATACCGTTAAAGGTGATAGTTTATCTACCAATATTGGCATCAAGAACAATATATCTTTTGTAGACACATCAAAAATCAAAGAAATAGATATAGTAGGAAACATAGAAATCGAAGGGTATGCTCAAAACCTATTCTCGGGGCTTTCTAATTTACAAACTTTTAAGGGCTTGGAAAATTTAAAAACAGATAAAGTAACACGGATGGATAATATGTTCGATGGTTGTTCATCACTAACTTCCCTGTCACTTCCTAAAAGTTTTAATACAAGTAAAGTAACTCATATGGGAGGAATGTTTTGGAACTGTACTGCTCTAAAAACTTTAGATTTGTCATATTTTGATACTTCTCAAGTAACTAGTATGTATAATATGTTCAATAACTGTACCAGTCTAAAAAGCTTAAACTTACAAAATTTCAATACCGACGAGATAGATGATTTTAATGGGTTAGGTTCTATGTTTGAAAATTGTACCAATCTTGAAGAACTAAATATCGAAAACTTTAATATTCCATCTGCTAAGTCCGCTACTTCAATGTTTGAAAAGGACTCTAATCTACGAAAATTAGTTTTAGGACCTAAATGCAATATTTCAAATTCTAATCTCAATGTTCAAGGCACCTGGGTAAACATGGGTTTAGGAAAAGGTTCTCCTAAAAAAGGTACATGCAAATTTTACTATCCGCAGGCATTCTTAGATGAATTTAATCCTTCGACTCAACATGATACCTATGTATGTTTTGCTGATCTTGGAGGACCAATTACAGTTCATTATCAAAGTGATAATAAAGATATCGCTGATGCAGAACAGCAATTTGGTGATATAGATACTAAACTTGTCAACGACGGCTCATTCACTGCTTTTAAACCTAAAGAAATTAAGGGATATAAGTTTGACCACGCGGAATTCAATGGATCAACAACGGATATAGATAGCTTTTTGTTCACAAGCAAGCCTCAAACCGTTAATCTCATATACACAAAAAATGGATCAACACCTTCTGATGGATCAACACCTTCTGATGGATCAACACCTTCTGATGGATCAA
>NZ_CAMKZC010000018.1:0-27046 GCF_946477725.1 uncultured Lactobacillus sp.
TGCCAAAAAGCGTTTAAGGATGGTAACTATCACCAATCATAAGGAACTTTCTACTAGTAAGTTATGAAGTAAGATTCAAAATAGCATCTTTTAAGAAAATAACACCAAATGAACAAAAACGAAACATTACATTACCTTAATCAACATGGAATTAAATATGAGATAGTGGAGCATCCAGCTGTCTACAATATGGCAGAAATGGAAAAAATTGTTCTGCCACACCCTGAAGCAGATGCAAAAAATCTGTTTGTGAGGGATGACAAGAAACGTGACTACTACCTTTTGACGATTAAGGGCGATAAAAGAGTCAACTTACAGCAATTTCGTGAGGAAAATGGCACACGCAGACTTAGTTTTGCCTCACCGCAAGACCTAAAAGAAAAATTGGATTTGGTACCAGGCTCCGTCACACCTTTGGGGTTGTTAAATGACTCTCACCACGAAATCCCCTTTTACTTAGATTCATATTTTAGTGACCAGCCTAGAATCGCTATTCATCCCAACGATAATACAGCTACTATTTGGCTAGATCCGCAAGATTTGCTTAAAGTCATAAAGGACTTGGGCAATCCCGTCAAAGTAGTGAAAATGTAGCCTAACCAATAACTGTGAATATTAAGACGCAAATTAGCAATTTGCGTCTTTTTTATATTAAAGACATACGAGTTATTTGTTTGTATATATTTATTAAATAAATACCATTAAATTATTAACAAAAGGTAAATATTTTTATTTGTGAATTTAATTGGTTAAATTATTTACTCTTTCATTGTAAAATCTTTTTCGTTGCCGTTAATCTCTGATCAGGACTATGATATTGCTTTAAATGCACAAAGAATTAAAGACCTGAACGCAGCTAATGATGGTAACAAAGCTGATGTTAAAAAAGTAGTTATACGTTTAACTGTGATAATGATTCAAAATATGTAACTTTATCTTGTATTATTTATAGTATCTTTCTTTCTTGTGTATAAACCTAAATTCTCAAAAACTGTTGTTTAAGTTGGAATAAAAGATATTTATTTAGTCAATGATTTTTAATATAAATTTTAAGTCATTTATAGATAAATCTGCTAATATCTCATTACCGTTGAAATAAAATAGCAATTGATTATAGCAAAAAGTTGAGGCTATATTTTATCCCCTTTCAGGAAAAAGGATTGTTAGTTAATCACTCGGGAAAAGCAGGTTTGGAACTAATTTTATAAAAAACGCATATGAGTAGGGATAGATTAATTATTAGCATTCTGACTGAACATCAAAATAGGAGTATTAATAACTAATTTTAAAATCGTATTTGGAGGTGCGAGTAGTAAAGGAGTTATTAATTACTTAGCAATAAACTAAATAAAAGCAATATCATCATGTTAAACGAGACTATGATTTTAAAAGCATCAGTAAAGCATGACTAAAACGAAAAAGTCGTTTTAGCGAATAATTTTTACTGCTCTTTAGTGAAGTTATTTATGCTATACCCCCGGAAGAGTACTGCCTAATCTTTATTTTTGTTTTATGGAGTTGACATAATTAAGAAAAAATGATAGATTAAAAGTCAATTAAATAGCAAACATCTTGCAAAGCAGAGTAACTATTTTATTACTAATAAAGAGAGCTGATATTTGGGTGAAAGTCAGCTAGCGATATGTAGTGAACATGGGCTTCTAATTGATGTCTATTGGTGATAATCAGCCAATAGCGGAGTTGCATCCGTTATCTTTGCAAGCTATTGTTTGATAGTTAATGAGGTTTATTACGTGAGTAATAAATGAATAAAAGGTGGTAACGCGAGCACTCGTCCTTAAGTAGAAAAGGATGAGTGCTTTTTTTATACAAAAATATGGAGGTTTTTAGATGACTAAAACTGCTTATACTAACGTTAATTTGTTTAACGGGATTGATGACAAAATTCAATCTAATACCACGGTGGTGGTTGATGATGAAAGTGGCAAGATTACCAAAATAGGTGAGGGTATAGCACCTGAAGCTGATCAGACCGTCGATTTACACAATAAATATGTGATTCCTGGTCTAATCAATTGCCATACACATATTATTATGGATCCCTTAACCCCTGATGGTGGTAGTGAAAGTGATGTAGTTTCTTCAACTGTGCGTGCAGTAAAACATTTGCATGATTTATTAAAATCTGGTGTTACCTATATTCGTGAATGTGGCAGCACTTATAATATCGATATTGCCCTTAATAATTTAATTAAGAAAAATAAGTTAACCAAGGTGCCGGAAATCGTGCCAGCAGGTCACCCATTCTCTATGACTGGTGGTCACGGTGATTTGCCTAATTTTGGTGTGTTGGTTGATTCACCAGATGAAATGCGTAAAGCAGTTCGTCAGGGAATTAAAGCCGGCGCCAAAGCAATTAAAGTGATGGCCACAGGTGGCGTAATGACGGAAAACGATTCTCTTGATGATCCCCAATTAAGTGAAGCTGAAATGCACGTTGCAGTCGAAGAAGCTCACCACAAGGGTTTAACTGTGGCCGCACATGCGGAAGGCAATCCGGGAATTTTGAATGCGATTAAGGCCGGCGTTGACAGCATTGAGCACGGCTTCTACGTTAATGATGAAGAAATTAAGCTGATGATTGAAAAAGGAACATATTTGACGCCAACGATAGTTGGAGCTTGGGCATTTATCGAATACGCACCGGGTAAAATTCCAGACTGGGAAATGAATAAAATTGCGGCAGCTTGGAAAGATTTGCGCGGTAATATTACCAAGGCCAAAAATGCTGGTGTCAAAATTACTCTGGGTACTGATGCCGGCACACCATTTAATGACTTCACGATGACTCCGCAAGAATTACCTTTACTGGTAGAACAAGGTTTCACTAATTTTGAAGCTTTAGAAACTAGCTATAATTCTGCTAAGCTACTAAAAATAGATAAAGAATATGGTTCTTTAGAAGAAGGCAAATACGCTGACTTTTTGGTATTGGATGAAAATCCGTTAGAAAAGATCAGCGCGGTTGTCCAAAAGGATAAGGCTGTTTATAAAAAGGGTAAGAGAGCTTACTAAACATCAGCAAATTATTTTTAATTCTGAACAACCGTTCTACAATAAAAGAAGCTACTGTAAAAGCGGCTTCTTTTTATTTTTGGAGCAGAAAAATGAATCAAAAATTTTTAGACGTCATGAATGATAAAGGACCAGTCACCATTGTTACTATTAATGCAAAACCTGCCAGCGTAGTGAACAGTTGGATGCCCTACGTTAAAATCGACAGGAAAAAGTACTGGCTATATATTCCAGCTTATTTTTAAATAAAAATTATTAATCGCTCTTTTTTAAAATTTATCTTTAATTTTATCCTAATTTTAGATACAATAAGAGATATAATTTTTTATCCAAAAGGAGGATTAATAATGAAAGCTTTACTTTACAATATGACCCCGGAGCAGCAGGTCTATGTAGATAAGTGGAACCAAAATCATCCAGAAGATGATTTAGTAACAACTGATGACAAGCTTGATGCTAAGACTGTGGAGATGGCACAAGGTTATGATGTTGTCAGCGTTTTGCAGGTCTTTGACATAGATGAAGAAGAGGTCTATCGTAAATTGAGCTCATATGGAATTAAGCAAATCGCTTTAAGGTCTGTGGGTTATAATATTATCAATTTTGACTTTGTTCATAAATATCATATGATTGTAACGAATACACCGGCATATTCTCCCCGTGCAGTGGCTGAGAACACTCTGACATCTGCAATGTACTTGTTAAGAAAATGGGGTCCTATTTTAGATAATGAAAAGGAACACCTTAACTTTGTTCGTGAAGAGAATTTAATGAGTGACGAAATCTATAACCAGACTATAGGTATCATTGGTGTTGGTCGTATCGGTTCTTGTGTGGCAGAAATGTTTCATGCCTTGGGCGCTAAAGTGATTGGCTATGACGTGGTTGAAAATCCTGCTAATGAGGCATTTTTAGAGTATACAGACTTTGATACTGTGGTTAAAAATGCTGATATTTTGACCTTGCATACACCTTTGGAACCTTCAATGGCAGATATGATTAGTGCCAAGCAATTTAAGGAAATGAAGGATACTGCATATTTGATTAATGCGGCTAGAGGGCCTTTGGTTAACACACAGGATCTAATTGCAGCACTCAAGAATAAAGAGATTGCTGGAGCTTCATTGGATGTGATGACTGGTGAAGAAGCAATTGTGATGAAGAAATTCAATGATGTTTCTGAATTGCCTGCAGATTACCAGGAATTAGCTAAAATGCCTAACGTAGTCTTTACGCCTCACTCCGCGTACTACACGAAGACTTCCGTCAAAAACATGATTGAACACAGTATGACAGACGTTAAACGAGTATTAAATGGTCAAAAACCAGTTTACTTAGTTGAAGAATAGCTCATAGTTTATTTTTAGTTTAAAAGTTGACCGACCGTAAAGCCGGTCACTTTTTTATTGTTAAGATTGTAGTTGGCAAGTATAGCAAAAAAATTGCTATAATGTACAGGTGTAGAAAAATTATCGGAGAAAAAGATGAAAAGGTTTCATCATAAGTTTACGTTACCCGCAATTTTAATTTTGCTCATCGTTGCAATCGTCCTTCTTCTCACGGGTATAGCGAATATGCGCAATCAAACTACTTTGCCGCCAAATGGTAATGCGAGTGCGATCGGTGTGGAATTAAATCAGGATTATGGCTATATTGATTTACATGAGTTGCAAGCCAACGGCATTTCATTTGTCTATTTGAGAAGCACACAGGGGCGGTCATACTTTGACGATGATTATTTATTATATCGGGATCAAGTATTAGGAACAAAATTAGCTTTTGGGACAGTTATTGCATACAGTAATGAATCTACACCCACGCAGCATTATCAATATTTTTTGAAAAAAGTAGGCACTGATACCGGTAGTTTGCCAATCTGGATTGAACCAGCAATTGATAACTATGATATTGCATATATCAAGCAAATGGCGCAATTTACCAGTATGCTTTTAAGATTGAATAAGCGCGTTATAGTAGATGTTGCTGTGAAGTACAAAAAGTATTTTCCATATGATGTGCAATTTATTACTGGTGGTAGAAAAGCACCAGATAAAATGCAGTATGCATTTTGGCGCTATACCAATAACGGACGGGTAAAATCAGTTAAGAACTTAGAAGATGGGGTAGTTATGTTAACATACAATGGTACGGTTACTCAATATAAAGAAAAATACGGACAGTTAACACAATAATGAAAAAAGAAATTCAAGCAGTTTTAACCAGATTAAAAATGACTGAACCAACTTTGATTCAGCAAGAAACACGCACTCCTATTTTAAATGGTGCAAGTTGTATAGCTCTTGCTAAGACGGGTACGGGAAAGACCTTGGCTTATGCATTGCCATCATTAGAAAAGCTGGAAAAAGGCAAACCCAATAGTTTAGTGATTATTGCTCCTACAACAGAGCTGGCGGTACAAATTCGCCACGCTATTAACCCATTTATTAATGCCCTTGATTTAACGGGCATAACGCTTGTAGGTGCTGGTAATCGCAAGCGGCAGGAAGACAACTTGAAGAAAAAACACCCTGAAGTAGTAGTTGCCACACCAGGACGTTTTTTCGATTTCTTTTCGGCTAATCGTATTAAAGTTAATCAGATAAAAATTTTAATTATCGACGAAGCTGACGATGTTTTAGAGTTTAATAAAATGGAATTATTAAGTTCTTTAGGACAAAACTTGGCCGCAGATGCGCAAATCTTGCTTTTTGGGGCTACAGAATCTGAAATAACCAAGCAAGCAGAAGATATTTTTGCCCGTAAGTTTATTACAATTGATGTCAGACCGGAGCAGAAATCAACCGTAGCAAATTATTTTTTACAAATAGATAATGCCCATAAAATTGATTTTATTCAGCGTTTAATGCGTCTTGATGGCTTCAAAGGTATTTTGTTTTTTGACTCCAACCATACAATGATGCACTTTGCAGGCATTTTAGCACATACTAAAACTAAATTTGGTATCTTGGCTAATGATTTTGGCAAGCAAAACAGAGCAGCAACTCTGAATGATTTTAAAATCGGGAAAATCAAGTTACTGTTAGCAACGGATTTAGCGGCTCGTGGTTTAGATATTCCTGGTGTTACTTATGTGGTTAATTATGATATTCCCAGTGAGTTTAACACTTATATGCACCGGGCCGGTCGAACTGGTCGCATGGGCGCAAAGGGATTCGTTGTAAGCATAGGTGACGACCACGATTTTCGCGATCTGAAGAAGTTACTTGCTCGGAGTGTTAAAATTGAGCGGGTATATTTTGCCGGTTTTCATTTGTCTACCAAAATGCCACTTAAAAAGGAAAATAAAAAGCGGGTCTTAAATGAAAAAAAGCAAAATGCAGCTCCAAAAGAAAAACATAAAAAGCGTAAAAATAAAAATAAGGGGTATCATCCTCATTATTTAAAAAGAAAGGAGTAAAAATGAGTCGATTAGTTGCTTGGCTGGAAGACTATATTTTGCCTTTAGCAAATAAATTAGGGCAAACTCACTGGCTGGTAGCATTAAGGGATGCATTTGTTTCCGTAATGCCGATCACTATTGCTGGTTCAGTGGCCGTCCTGATTAAGAGTTTAATAGCTGCCGCCAAAACCGAATTAGGCTGGAAAACTTTTGCGTGGGTAATGCAGCCTCTTTCTTTAGTCTGCAACGTTGTCTGGCGGGGGACATTTGCCTTATTTGCACTCTTTTTGTCGATGTCTTTAGGTTATCACTTAGCAAAAAGCATGGAGGTCGACCCAGTTGCTGGAGCAATTGTTTCATTATCATCCTTAGCAATGAGTATCGCCAATTTAACCAAACTTAAAGTTAACGGCAAAATTATCCCTGTTCACAAAGCTTTTAATATCTCTCAATTTTCCACTACGGGAATTTGTACCGCCATTTTATTTGGAACAATTGGCGTAACAATTTTTGCAATTTGCTTTAGAGCGCGAATTAAGCTTCACCTGTCAGCCAATTTGCCTTATGCGGAACAGATGGCTTTTGATTCGCTTGTTCCAGCTATCGTTGCCATTTTCTGTGTTGGTATGATTAACTTTGTTTTTCAGACAATTACGGGCACTTTCTTTGGTAATTGGCTCCTTAATTCAATTCAAACTCCACTGGTAAAATTAGGCCAAGGTTTTGGCATGGTAATGCTTGTAACCTTATTAGTGCAAATTTTCAGCTTTTTTGGTTTCAATGGCCTAAGCGTTTGGGCACCGATTTTAGACTCAATCTGGCTGACTGCACAGAATGTCAATGTTACCGCTGCTCGCGCGGGAAAAGAAGCGCCTTTTATTTGGGTTCGGGGATCATTTGATGCCTTTGCCTGGTTCGGTGGAGCAGGTGGCACGTTGATGTTGATTGTAGCTATTCTGCTTTTTTCAAAACGCAGTGATTATCGTACGATTGCCAAAGTTGCATTGGCTCCAGGAATTTTTAATATTAACGAGCCAATTATTTTTGGGTTACCCGTTGTGCTCAATCCTGTGTACTTTATCCCGTTTGTGCTTGCACCGCTAGTTAACGTAGCTTTTGCCTATGGTGTAAGTATGATGAACTTAGTTAATCCTGTGCAAGTGGCGGTACCGACAGTGGTACCACCAATTATTGGGCCATTTTTAGCATGCAATTATGATTGGCGTGCAATTGTACTATCTATTATTAACATGTTAATAGCTTTGGCAATTTGGACGCCATTTGTTTTTGCGGCTGATAAAATCGCTGATTCTAACACGCCACAACCATATTTTACTCGTCAATATTAATTACTAAAAAAATTGGCTTTTAGCGCTCAAATTTGGTAAAGTTAATTTATTGCGACCCTGTAGTTTATCTGGATAGAACAATGGTCTCCTAAACCGTAGAGGTGAGTTCGAATCTCACCGGGGTCATAGATACATCAGTGATTACTGATATTTGTTGTATAACTTTGAGTTCAGTTGTTAACTGACTTATCAAAGTTATTTTTTTATATCACAAGTAGTGAAAATAGTATCACGGTAATAGAGGCTACTATTAACTGTAATCAACAACATATAAAAAGTCTGACTATCAAGAAGACAATCAGACTAAAGTTTGAAAAATTTGTTATTTAAGTAAATATGAAAATTTATATTTTTGTTTGAGAAATAAAGATAAATTATAATGTCAGATCTAGATAAAATATGCAAATGATTTAAGATAAATGATGATAATAAAATCTAACCTGGAGTGTTGGGATTATCATGACCATAAGAATTTTTTAGATTAATGCGGCCATTTCTTTTTTGACTAATTAGTTCGGTTTTTTCTTTTTTAGCCAAATTTTTAGCATATTCTAAAGCATCAGCCTTGCGCTCAAAGACTTTAGAAACTTTGTCACTCCCGGCAATTTTGACAGCCCATTTATCACCGTGAGTAGTAACCCAAACATTTTTAGTGACTTCTTCTTTACTCATAATTTATTCACCTCTTTTCAAAATAATTATACAGCGAATTAAAGGTAGATGTGAAAGAATACACATTTTAATTTATATCATTTATTAAGTATCATTTTGCTAGTCTAAAAATTAGGACATAAAAAAGCTGATAAAGTGAAATCATGAATTACATGATTGAGCTATCAGCTTTTTTAACTTTTTAAAAGACCTAAATATTAAATCAATTTAAATTTAAAGCACCTATTTTATCACCGTGACTGACATTGGTGTAAGATGTTCTGTCTATGTCTTTAAGTTTTTTCATATCTGTAATAACTATTATTATTTCGGTAGACTTTCCAGCTTTAATTATTTGATCAATATCCATTGTTCCTATTTCATCACCAGCAGATATGTGTTCTCCCTCATGCACTAAGATATTGAAAGGAGCACCTTTTAGCTCAACCGTATCAATTCCTAAATGTAAAAGAACCTGAATTCCGTCATCGGTGTTAAATGTGATTGCATGTTTAGTGGGAAAGACAGAAAGTACGGTTCCACTGATAGGGGAATAAAGTTTATTCTCAGTGGGCTTAATAGCAAAACCGTCACCCATTACTTTTGTTGAAAAGACTTCGTCAGGAACAGAAGATAGTGGAATTACCTTACCCGTCACAGGAGCTTGAATATTAATTTTTTTTGTAAATAATTTTTTAAATAAACTTACCATTTTTAAACCTTTACTGATACATTGTTTCCCATACATCAGCCATTCTTGTCATGGCTTCTTCGATAACAGCGTGTGAAGTTCCTAAATTTAATCTCAAAAAGTTGTCTGCATTAGCAACATAATCATCACCAATGCCTACTACAACCCCGGCTTTTTCCGCCATTACTTGCGCAATTGTATGCATATTTATTCCACTTGCGGAAATGTCAACCCAAGGTAAGTACGAAGATTCCATATCCATCATTTTCCAGCCAGGAAAAGAACTGGCAATCGCTTCTTGAGTAATTTTAAGATTTTCCTTGATATAAGCGGTACATTGCTTTAACCATTCATCACACTCTTCATAAGCAGTTATCATAGCTACTTGACCTGGTACATTTGGCGATGTTACTGAATTTCGCGCATATTGTTGCCGAAATTGCTCACGGATCTTAGGATTGGGAATTATGGAATATGACAGTTTTAAACCGCCCAAATTAAATGCTTTATTAGGTGATGTAAACATTACCAAATTATCAAGATACTGCTTGTCTAATTGTAAAGAGCTGGTAAATGGGCCCTTCATTATTTGTTCAGAGTGAACTTCGTCTGAAACTAATAAAACATTGTATTTCTGGCAAAGTTGTGCCATATGAGTAATTTCATCTTTACTCCAGACTCTGCCTGAAGGGTTATGAGGATTACAGAAAAAGGTTAGTTTTGGGTGCTTTTCTTTCATTTCGTACTCAATTTTTTCCCAATCAAGGTAATATCTGTTATTAATGTTTTTTAAAGGAACACAAATTACCTTTCTATCATTGTGTTCTGCAGCGTAGGCAAACGGGCCATAGACTGGGGTATTTAATAAAATGGAGTCAGTCGGTTTGAGTAAAGCTTGAACAATAATATGCATATTTGGTACAGTGCCGTAGCCTAAGCTAATCCAATCATGTTCTACATGATTATTATGCTTTTTAAGTTGCCAATTAATTACACTTTGGTACCAGCGCTCCGTAGAGTAGGTATAACCATAGGCCCCATTATTTGCGACTTTAGCTAAAGAATTTCTAATTTCAGGTGCTGCTTTAAAATCCATGTCTGCAATCCAAAGTGGAATAAAATCATCCCTGACTTTGGGGAACTTGCTGTGAACAATTTTATTATCCCATTTTCGTGCATTATCAATAGTTCTGTCTGCTAACGAATCAAAATCATATTTTTCCATTTTTCTCCTCATTAAGCCGTTATGCCGTTATTCATTAATTTTTCTACACCGTCTTTAACACTTTGTACTTGAGCCCCGTAAACTACTTGGACAGATTTTTCTGCCTTCATAACTGCAAGTGCACCAGATTGTTTAAGTTTATCTTCATCTATTTTAGACGGATCATTTACTTCTAGTCTGAGCCGGGTGACGCAATTATCAAGAGAAACAATATTGCTTTGACCACCAAGGGCCTCTAAGATGACTTGGGGATCATAAATACCATTATTCTGGGTCATTACAACGTCACCTTCGCCTTCACGACCTGGGGTCTTAACGTTGTATTTTAAAATGTACCAGCGGAAGAAGAAGAAGTATATTGCAAACCAGATTAGTCCAATTGGAATTAAAACCCACCATTTGGAGTTAGGTTGAAGCCAGCCAAACAGAATCCAGTCTAATACACCACCATCAGTGTTACCCATACATGCTCCGGCAATCATCATTACTGAAAGTGATAAGCCTTGTAAAATAGTGTGAAATACATATAGCATTGGTGCTATAAATAGAAACAGGTATTCCGTCGGTTCAGAAATTCCAGAAACAAAGGCTATTAGGGTAGCTGAAAGAAGTAGGCCTTTGATTCTATTGCGATTTTCTGGTTTGGCAGTGACATAAATTGCCAGACAAATAGCTGGTAAACCAAACATGAATGTTGGCATGAATCCTTGTGAAAGGAAGGCTGTAGCTTTGTGAGAAATTGGTACTCCTGCATTTAGTTGTGCATAAAAGATGTTTAATGCCCCTGTTACAACTTTACCTTTAACAATTGCTGTACCACCGGCATCCGTAAATCTAATCATTGCAAGTAAAATGTGGTGTAAACCCATTAGTTTTAAAATGGAAAGGGCGATACCGTATAGAAATGGACCAAAGACTCCTGCATTTTGAATTAAGTGTCCCAAAGCGACAATTCCACTTTGAAAAGTCGGCCAGATAAAAGGGATGATTAAACCAACAAAAGACTCGACTATTACTGAGATAATTGGTACAAATCTGATTCCGCCGAAGAACGAGAAGGCATCGGGTAATTTGATCTCCTGATATTTTTCAAGTAAATAATAAGTGATCAAACCAACCAAGATACCACCTAGGACACCCATTTCCAGACTTTGGATTCCTAAAACGCTAGATTGGCCCATTGCCTGCATCTTGCTAGCTGGAGCAAGTTTATGTTGCTGACCCAGCATAAAATTAATTCCCATGTTCATGGAAATATATCCAGCTAGAGCTGCTATGGCACCGACCCCTTTATTTCTTTTGGCCAAGCCAAAAGGCAAAGCCATAGCAAACATTACTGGAAGATAGGTGAAACCAAAGCTGCCCACAGTATTTATAAAAGTAAAAATGACGTTAACAATATGATTTTGTAAAAACGAAAATCTTGCCATCATTGGCGGAGCCGTAAAGGCACTACCAATTCCCACTAGAATCCCCATTGCAGATAATGTAGCAATTGGGAACATAAACGATTTTCCTAAATCTTGTAAGAAAGCATAAACTCTGGTTTTCATGCTTTCCTTTTTGATAGGTTGTTCCATATAATTTCCTTTCTCAATATTTGATAAAAAAATACCCAACAACTGTACACAAAAATGTACTAGTTATTGGGTATTGCCTATTTAAAGTAACAAGCCCGTATTTAATTAAGAAGTAACATGAATAATATGAATTAGTAAATATAAGCGATCCGAATCGGAAAAGTTGTAATTAAGCTTGTCTTGTAAATAGTAAACAACTTCATTTAAACAACTTGCTGCTTTACGATTATGCTGGCAAAGCATTTTCAGTAGATCCGAATCATTCTGGTTTTCATTTTCACTTTTATTATTTTTACTATTAGTTCTGAGAATCAAATAGTGTAGATGGTTCATCAAGCGACTAACAGCAATACTATTTTCAGAAAATTTCCGACCAAACTTTGCTTCAATTATATTATTTACTCCATTCGAGATTTCCATAAAATTGGAAAAATTTTTAATGGAGCTATCTGATTGTTGAATTTTGTATTCAACAAGATGAATTGCAATAAATCCAGCTTCATCATCAGATAAGGAGACACCTGAAACTTGCTCGATTAGACTGACAGCTTGTTTACCAACCCTGTATTCTTGTGAAAAAAAGCGCTTAATATCGAACAACATAGGATTAGAAAGTTCCAAACCCATATCGTAACGCTTTACTGCAAAGAAGATGTGGTCTGTTAAAGGAATTAAAAGGTGTTCATCAAAATTAGCATCAATTTCTTCCCTAGCAAGCTGAATTATTTTTTCAGTTAGTTCAAAATATTTTCGTGGTACTTCCTCAGAAAGTTTTTTGAAGGAAGCTAACCACTTATCGTCATCAGATATGGCAGAAAAGACTTTATCTTGAGATTTTAATTTGTAATTTTCTCCTGCGTGAGCCTTAAAGCCAATACCGCGACCCCATATTATCTTCTGTTTACCTCCATCTTCCACGAGTATCACATTATTATTCAATACTTGTGAAATTAGCAAAGTAATCTCCTAATTTTAAAATAGCAGATTCGTCAATCCTATATTTTTTCGTAAACGTTTACAAGATGAATTCTAAAAAATAATTATTGGTTTGTCAAGCTCTATTATCAATTTCGGCAATATAATCATATTATACAATTATATGTTATTTAATATATAGTTGACTTTTCAACTTCTACTTGAATTCGTTAGGTAATAAAGCTATTAATCAGCTACTTATTATGCTTAAAAGCCATTATAGAAATCATTAATTTAATTACAATTCTTGCAAATTTTATTTCTTAATCTAGGGGCCAGTTCCAAATTTTAACGATGAGTAATCCAATTATTAAAAATAGCAAAAGAGATACCCCTAATAAAATTTTTCTGGTTTTAGATTTATTTCTCTTATCAAAACTGAAGACAAAGCAAAAAGTTGCCACAACAATTAGCAGCCCAGTAATTAGTAATAGTTTAAATCCATGTGCCATTTTTTCACCAGCCTTAGTTACTTGTTATTTATTAAACCATAATTAACTTGTTTTTATGTAGTTAATATATTAATATAAGATAGAACATGGAGGACTTTATGAAAACAATTAAAGTGATGACTGTTTTTGGTACCAGACCAGAAGCTATAAAGATGGCGCCTTTGGTCCAGAAACTAAAGCAAGATGAGCGATTTGAAGAAGTCACGGTCGTAACGGCGCAGCACAGGGAGATGCTGGATCAGGTGCTTAACATTTTTAAAATTCAGCCCGACTATGACTTTAATATTATGAAGAAAAACCAATCTTTAGAAGGTATAACAGCTAAAGTTTTGGTTGATATGACTAAGGTGTTGAAAGAGGTCAAACCAGATATTGTTTTAGTTCATGGAGATACAACTACTACTTTTGCTGCTAGTTTGGCCAGTTTTTACCTTCAGTGTCCTTTGGGCCATGTTGAGGCTGGTTTAAGAACTTGGAATAAGTATTCACCGTTTCCAGAAGAAATGAACCGGCAAATGACCGACGATTTGACTGATCTTTATTTTGCCCCAACTAAAGTAAGTAAGCAAAATCTATTAAAGGAGAGCCATCATTCAGAAAATATCTTTATTACCGGCAATACTGCAATTGATGCTTTAGCTGAAACTGTACAGGATGATTATCATCATGAAGTATTGGATTTAATCAAACCTGGTAATAAAATAATTTTGGTAACCATGCACAGACGGGAAAACCAAGGCGAGCCAATGAGACGAGTTTTCAAAGTTATGAAACAAGTCGTTGACAGTCACGATAACGTTGAAATTATTTATCCGGTACACCTTTCTCCGAGAGTACAAAAAGTGGCCCACGAAATTTTAGGCAATGACTCCAGAATTCATTTGATTGCACCTTTAGACGTTGTCGATTTTCACAATTTAGCTAAATTGAGCTACTTTATTATGACAGATTCCGGTGGGGTCCAAGAAGAAGCACCTGCATTAAACAAGCCAGTTCTGGTTTTGCGGGATACTACGGAACGGCCCGAGGGTGTCGAGGCAGGAACACTTAAATTAGTAGGAACGCAAGTCGACCAGGTCAAAAAGGCAATGCTGGAATTACTTGAAAATAAAGAAGTTTATGAGCAAATGGCCAAAGCAAAAAATCCTTATGGTGATGGCCATGCTTCTGAAAGAATAATGGACGATATTGCCTATTACTTTTCGCAAAATAAAGGTGCAAGACCAGTAGATTTTAAATAAGCTAATTAAAAAAGCCAAGAAATAATTTTCTTGGCTTTATTTATTATTTTTTTCTTTACGTGCTTTGATTTTTTCTTTAGCCCGCGTAATCATAGTTGTTTCTTGTGCTTGAAAAACTGATCTGGTAGTGAGGTAATTGAAAACACCAACTAAAATTTGGTCAACGATTTTTACTAAGAGGGCATCTAAATGAAGCCACGATAGTCCAACAAGCATTATTAAGCTGTCAGGGATAAGGCTAATGATTCTGTAAGTAAAAAAGACAATTAATTTTTGCCAGGTTGAATGTTCTTCATCAACATTATTAATGAATACCGCTTTTTGGTTAAATACAAAAGAAGCAAGGTTAGAAATAATAAACGCAATTGTATTAGAGACTAAAACAACGCTATGCCACCACTTATGTAAAACCATGAATACAACAGTATTGATAAGAGCAGCAATAAAGCCAAAAACCATATAAACAAATAGGTTGCGGTGTCTTTTAACTAGGTTTTGTGCTAAATGATGAATTTTGGGGTCAGACATTGAGTCAAATTTTTGCGAATCCAATTTTTTGTTCTTAACCATTTAGTTGATCAGCCATTTCCTTAGCTGCATTATCAATTGCGGTGATGTCATCATCGTCTGGCGCATTTTCGATTGTTACAGGCTTAGTAAGTTCTTTAGCACCCACCTGCTTGAATATTTTTTCAAAATCAAAAACATTTTCGCAAAAATGACCGGTATATACTTTATCGCCGCTTCCCATCACCGCAAAATATTTTCCAGATAAATCTAATTCTTTCAATTGGTCGTAAAAATCAGCAATTTCATCGGTCATGGTGCCTTCACCATAAGTATAGGTGACAAAAATACACAAATCAGCCGCCAAATAGTCACTCGCATCGGTAAATTCGGCTTCGCTGGTTTCAACCTCAAAACCATAATCTTGGAGATCTTCTTCCAGTATATCTGCCATATCAGCATCATTCCCTGTCATACTTGCATAGACAATTCTAGCCTTCATTTTGCTCATACCTTTCACACAAAACTGATTCACCAAAACATTATACCTAATTTTGTGCACTTAATGAAATTCTTTAGTAAAGTTTTAAAAAACGCTATAATGTAATCAAATAACATTTTACAGAGGGGAATTTAAATTTGATTACGATTAAATCTGTTAGAGAACTTAAAGGCATGCAAGCCTCAGGTCGCTTATTAGCGTCTATGTTTGAAGGCTTGCGTGACGTGATTAAGCCTGGAATTACTACCTGGGTAATTGAAGAATTTTGCCAAGATTTTGTCAACAGCCGTGGCGGTCGCTTGTCAGAGCAGGGATTTGAAGGCTATAAATACGGTACGTGTATTTCTGTTAACGATCAGATTGCCCATGCTACTCCACGCAAAGATACCGTTTTAAAAGAGGGTGACCTGGTCAAGGTTGATGTTACCTGCAATTTAAACGGCTTTGAAACAGATTCTTGCACGACTTATCCAGTAGGAAAAATTTCTCAAGCAGATCAAGATTTGATGGAAACTACCAAAAAGGCTATGTATTTAGGGATCGATCAGGCTGTCTTAGGAAACAGGATTGGAGATATCGGAGCCGCTATTCAACATTTTGTAGAGGATGAGCATCATTATGGTGATGTTAAAGAATTAGTAGGCCATGGTATTCAACCAAGTATTCACGAAGATCCCGAAGTACCACATTGGGGAAAAGCCGGTCATGGTTTGCGTTTGCGCGAAGGGATGACTATTACCTGTGAACCGATGGTTGAAGCTGGTGGAGATTGGCGGATTATTGAAAAAAGCGTTCCTGATCCAAAGGATGATTGGGTATTTTATGCTACTCCTGATGGTTCAAAATCGGCACAGTTTGAACATACATTTGCCATTACTAAAGATGGTCCTAAAATTTTGACTTTGCAAAAGCCATATGATGGTTATGAAAAATATTTGCCACATTTTGACGAAATGGATGATTAAAGTGCATGAGTAAAAAAGCTGAGGCAATCAGGAAACGCTCTTTTTTATTTTATAAAACGGTCTCCGTAAAATTTTCTCAGGGAGAAGTTTTGACCAGTGCGATTGCGATTGCATACTACATTTTGTTTTCCATATTTCCTTTTATAATCATTATCGGAAATATTTTGCCTTTATTTCATATTGACACTGATCCCATAGCCAGTTACTTGAAGTTAATTTTCCCAGATAAAATTGCTAAATTTATCATGCCGATAATTAACTCATTATTGAAAAGTAAGTCAACAGGTTACATTTCATTTGGTATTATCTTGGCGTTATGGTCGGTGTCTTCTTTGGTAAACGCAATTAGAATCGGAATGAACCGGATATATGGTGTACGCGCTGTTGAATTGAAACAAAAATGGCAAATTACCGTCTGGACACGCTCAATTACTATTATGTTAACTAACATAATGATTATTGTTTTTGCTTTACTCAATTTGACGCTTATTTTTGGCCAGCAAGTTTTAGAATTTTTACGACCAATTTTCTCTTTTTCTGTTGGTGAAATTGAAAAAATCTTTAGTTACCGTTATCCCGTCATAATTATTACCATGATCGGCTCTTTGTATTATCTGAATTCTTTTTTACCCAATATTAGATTGAAGAAAAAGGTTATTTGGCCTGGCGTTTTTACTACCTTATTTGGTTGGATTGTATTGTCTTGGCTTTTTGGCTTTTATTTGCATCATTTTCGTATCAGCTGGGAAAACTACGGTATTATTGGTACTTTCATCATCTTTATGCTGTGGCTTAATATCTCATCAATTCTCTTTTTACTGGGGACTTGTGTGAATGCTGCAATTGCGACCATAAAATACGGAGAAGTTCATTACTCGGTAGGGCGCTTAGCAGAATATATTCAAAGAAAGCGTAACCGGTAAAAATTGGCACAACGGACTTTATTTTGGTATATTAGTTTTATGTTTTTATAGAAAGTGTAAAAGGTATGAAAGTTAGAAAAGCAATTATTCCTGCAGCAGGTCTTGGTACGAGGTTTATGCCGGTAACTAAAGCAATGCCGAAGGAAATGTTGCCTATCGTAGACAAACCTACAATTCAATTCATTGTTGAAGAAGCCAAAAAGTCCGGTATTGAGGACATCTTAATTGTCACTGGTAAAAATAAGCGGTCTATTGAAGATCATTTTGATTCAAATCCTGAACTTGAACAGAATTTACAAGAAAAGGGTAAAACGGGTCTGCTCAAAATGTCGCAGGAAATTACACATTTGGGTATTAACATTTACTACACGCGTCAGCCATATCCTGCTGGCTTGGGTGACGCGATTGCTCGTGGCCGCAGTTTTGTGGGTAATGAACCTTTTGTGGTAATGCTTGGTGATGACTTGATGATGGATAAAGTACCCTTAACTAAACAACTGATTGATCGCTATAATGAAACTAGTGCTTCTACCATCGCTGTTATGCCAGTTCCTCATAAAGAGGTTTATAAGTATGGCATAATAGAGCCTGATACTGAGATTAAGCCTGGCTTGATTAACGTTAAGTCTTTTGTGGAAAAGCCGGCAATTGATCAGGCACCAAGTGACTATGCAATCATTGGCCGCTATCTGTTAACTCCTGAAATTTTTCCGATACTGGCGGAGCAAAAACCTGATAAGAGTGGCGAAATTCAGTTAACAGATGCTATTAATACTATGAATAAAACTCAGCGTGTACTTGCCCATGTTTTTAACGGCGATCGCTATGATGTTGGTAACAAGCTAAGTTACCTTGAAACTTCGATTATTTACGGTCTTAAACATCCCGAAACTAAAGACGCTCTGCGTAAATATATTATTAACTTAGGTAAAAAATTGGGAGAACAATCACAAAAATAGCCAATTAACATTTTTAATAATTATAAAAGCCATTAACTAATGGCTTTTTTTATATAAAATTTTTCTTAATGTCGGGCTAATCACTGTCTTCGGGTAGAAAATTTTTGTATCATGCTGCTTGGAACTTTTTGCTGGAGGATAGATAAAATGAAAGAGATATATATTGTTGCAGCTAAAAGAACACCTTTTGGTCGTTATCATGGTTTATGGGCTGAAAAAAGTGCTATCGATCTAGGTGAAATTGTATTAAGGGAAACGTTGAAAAGTATTAATTTAAATGCAGATAGCCTTGATGCCCTGTTCATGGGCAACGTATTAGGTGCAAGTTTAGGACAAAACATGGCTCGCCAAGTTGCCTTGAATACTGGTATGAGTCCCCAAAGTAGCAGCGTAACAATTAATGAAGTTTGTGGCTCGAGTTTGAAAGCTCTTCGCCTGGCACAAGGACAGATGGAAATGGGTGATTTTGATCTGGTCGCAGTTGGCGGTGCCGAGAGTATGTCTAATGCTGTTTACCTGACCGAAAGCAAAGAAAAGCCCGATTTTGAAAGTGAAATGCTGCAAAATGGTCTGACTGATGCTTTTTCAGGCACACATATGGGACTTACAGCAGAAAATGTAGCTGAAAAATACGGTGTAACCCGCCAAGAAATGGATGAGTACAGTTTAGCTTCACACCGTAAGGCAACGGAAATTGTCCAACAGGATTTTTTTAAAGATGAAATGATTAACGTTGAAATAAATGGCAAGATTATTCAGCAGGATGAAAATATTCGCCCGGATACTAATTTAGCAGCGCTTAGTAAACTAAAGCCGGTCTTTAAAGAGAATGGTAATGTTACTGCCGGTAATTCTTCTCCTCTAAGTGACGGCGCCAGCATGATTATTTTAGCAACAAAAGAAAAAGTAGCAGAGCTGAATTTGCGTCCTCTTGCACGATTAGGTGCATTTGCAGAATCAGGAAATGATCCCGCTTATATGGGAATAGCACCATACTATGCTGTAGAAAAGCTATTGCAAAAAACTAACAAGACAATTAATGATTATGATGTAATTGAAGTCAATGAAGCTTTTGCTGCACCCAGTGTGGTTTTAACGCAGAAATTACAGATTCCACCAGCAAAGTTAAATATTTTTGGTGGTGCCATTGCTTTAGGCCACCCTCTGGCAGCTACAGGTACTCGCTTGGTCGGAACGGCAATTAACATTATGAATCATATTAATGGCCAAAACGCTTTGGTTACTCTTTGCATCGGAGGAGGTCAGGCAATTGCATGTGAGATTGAGAGAATTTAAATGAAGTTTTATGAATTAACGCCTGCAAAAAGAAGGGCATTACTGCAGGAACATGGCATTAAACTGGATGAAATTGATGACCAGGTTTTGCGTGAACTTGACTTATTGAGTGAAAATGTAATAGGTCAATTGCGACTTCCAGTTGGTTTGGTGCAGAATGTGCTGGTTAATGGCCAAGATTACCAAGTGCCACTGTCTACGGAAGAACCATCAGTGGTTGCTGCTGCAAATAATGGCGCAAAGATTGTGACAGAAGCTGGCGGTTTTACCGCTTTTAGTCAACGCAATGGCATATGGGGTCAAATTGTTTTACAAGCTGCTGCTGATTTTAAAATAGCTAAATTACAAGATTTCTTTCCTGAATTAATCGAACAAGCAAATAATGAATATGCTAGTTTAGTCAAGCGTGGTGGTGGGGTAAAAACTATTACTGCTAACCAAGAAAAAGATTTAATTTTTTTGAAAGTGCTGGTTGATCCTGCAGAGTCGATGGGCGCCAATAGGGTAAATTCTATTTTAGAGTATATGGCTGGGCAGTTAGCTGTTTTTTCGGGCATCAAGCAAAAATTATTTGCTATTTTATCAAACTATCCCAGTCAAATAACTAAGGTAAAAGCAGAAATACCAGTAAAGATAATTGGTGGAATAGAAACTGCACGAAAAATTGCGTTGCTTAGTAAGATTGGTCAAACTGATCCTATGAGAGCTGTTACGAATAACAAGGGGATTATGAACGGTGTTGAGGCAGTATTGCTTGCTACCGGTAATGATACTCGCGCAGTTGAAGCTGCCTGCAGCGTTTGGTCAGCAAAAAGTGGTTCGTACACCAGTCTTAGTGAATGGTTTGTGCAAGATGAAAAACTGCTAGGAAAGCTCAGTCTTCCTTTACCAATTGGTGTTGTCGGTGGATCGATTAAATCCAGAAAAGATGTCAAACAAAACTATCGGATATTAGGAGAAAAGATCACTAGTCAAGAACTCGCGAACATTATTGCTGCGATTGGATTGGCTAACAATCTTGCCGCCTTGTTGGCAATTGCCACTAAAGGAATTCAAAAGGGGCATATGAAGCTGCAGGCCAGAAATATTGTTGCTAATTTGGATGCAACTTCTCCTGAAAAGAAAAAAGTATTGCAGATGCTAATTAATAGCAAAATTTATAGTCAAACAGCAGCACAAGATTTTTTAAAGGAAATTAGGAAGGAAAACAATGCAAGTCGGAATTGATCAAATTGGTTTTTATACGCCTAACAAATATGTCGATATGGTGGATTTAGCCTATGCTCGTAATGAAGATCCCAATAAATTTCTGATTGGAATTGGACAGCAAAAAATGAGTGTAGCTGATCAAACCCAGGATGCTGTGTCAATGGGAATTAACGCGACATTAAGGTATTTGGATCATATTGAACGTAAAAATGTCGGTTTATTAATAGTGGGAACAGAAAGCGGAGTCGATCAATCCAAATCTGCTTCGCTTTTCATCAAAACAGCATTAAACTTGCCTCCAAATGTGCGAACTTTTGAAGTAAAAGAAGCATGTTTTGGCATGACAGCAGGCATTATGATTGCTCGTGATTATGTACGCTTGCACCCCAATCACAGCGCGATTGTGATTGGAGCGGATATTGCTCGTTATGGTATTAATACTGGTGGTGAAGTAACTCAGGGTGCAGGCAGCATCAGTGTATTAGTTAAAGCTGCCCCGCAAATAATGACTTTAAGTGCTGGTCACAGCGCCTATAGTGCTGATATCAATGATTTTTGGCGTCCCAACGATTCTGCAGTCGCCCTGGTTGATGGTAAATATTCCAAAGATGTTTACCTCGACTTTTTCAGGCACACATTTACTGATTATCAGAAACAAACGGGTTTAAAAGCCAGTGATTTCACCGCTCTTCTTTATCACTTGCCCTTTGTCAAAATGGGCTTTAAGGCCAACCAGTTGGCAATTGAGAAGCAAGATGATGAAACTAAAAAGCGTCTAGCCGATAATTTTGCTGCAAGTGCTTGTTATAGTAAACAAATTGGTAATATTTATACTGCATCTTTATACTTAAGCTTTTTGAGCTTGTTGGAAAATGCTCAGTTGCCTGCGAATGCAAAGGTGGGTTTGTTTTCATATGGTTCAGGTGCTATGGCAGAATTTTATTCTGGTCAAATATGCGAGGACTATGGTAAAGCTTTAAACCAAACAGCAGATCAAGAAATGATTGCTCGAAGACAAAAGTTAACTATTTCAGAATATGAGCAAATCTTCAATCAAGCTTTGCAAAACCCGCAAGATGGTTTAAAACTTACAAGTGATGAACAGAGTGGCACTTGGTACTTCGCCGGAACTGAAAACCATATCCGTCAATATCGCAAAAAATAGCTAAACAAATAAAAATGCCGCTAAAAGCGGCATTTTTTAGGTTAATCTGACTGCATTTTGGTCAGGTAAAATTTGAATACCGTAAACGGCAATTTTTTCTTTTTGATAACTAATATATAGTGGAATACTGCGACCATGAATATTTTTTACTAAACTGCTGAATTTGCTTTTGATTAATGGTTTTTTGCCGGGAAAAAATAGGCAAGCCGTACTGGTAATTTTTACTTTTGCCAACGGAACATTTTTATGAGCAATAGTTAAATAAAAGCTGGTTTGATTGTTTAAGTCATTAGTTAATTGTAAAAAATCTGTTAATCTCATTTTTCTTTTTCCTATACAAATTAAAAATGTTATACTATAAGATATTATTTTTAGTGAGGATGGCTTAACTAATTGAAAAAATTAAAGCATAAAAAGTTGTGGCTTTCATCAATTATTATTATTTTATTAGTATTTTTAATATTTACCGGGGCAGGTTACTATTTCTTTAGAGTGGCTTGTGTTCCTGGCAAAAAGAGTTTTTTAAGCTCTTCAAGTAAGGTTCTCAAAAAATCTGATCCCCTTTACCATGAAAAAAAGTGGTTTAAAGCTGCGGCTAAACAAAAATGGCACATTGAATCAGCTGATGAAAAGTTTAAATTAGAAGCAAACTTTATTCCTTATAAAAATTCGCACAAAACTGCCGTAGTTTTACCAGGATACATGGATACTAAAGAGGACATGGGAGAATATGATGCCTTGTTTCACGAATTAGGCTACAATACTCTGACGCCGGATCCAAGAGCACAGGGACACAGTGAAGGGCATTATATTGGCTATGGCTGGCCGGAAAAAAATGATGTGAAAAAGTGGATTTCTTACTTATTACAGACAAAAGGTAATCAGCAGCAAATTGTGGTTTATGGCTTGAGTATGGGTGCAGCAACTGCCATGATGACTAGTGGGCTGAAATTGCCTCACCAAGTTAAAGCATTTATTGAAGACTGCGGCTATACTAGTGTTAAAGACGAAATCGAACGCGAAGCAGGGGTTCTGTACAATATGCCCGCTTTTCTGCGCTTTCCTTTAGTTGAAATTCTGAGCGGCATTAATAAGATCAAAGTTGGCTATTTTATGGGTAATGCGTCCAGCGTGCAGCAATTGCATAAGAATCACAAGCCCATGCTCTTTATTCACGGTAGTCAAGATAATTTTGTTCCAACCAAGATGGTCTACCCTAATTATAAAGCTACCAAAGGGCCAAAGGAAATATGGGTTGCTCCTAAAGCTAAACATGCCAAGTCTTTTGCAAAGCATCCCCAAGAATACAAAAGACGTGTTGCAGCATTTTTAGCTAAATATGTTAGGTAGGTCGTGCATTATATTTGCTAGCGCTTACATAAGTCTGATATTATAGAATTGTGGTTAAGGTTGACAAAATTTCTATCTCCATAATATGTTTGTTATTGAATCTTTAAAAACAAGTTTATCGCGAAAAAATTCGATTTTTGTATGTTTATATCTGTGAAATTTTTCATCTAAACTGAAAAGTTTTTAATCTACACCTGACCCACAAAAAAATAGTTGTCACAGCAAGTGACAACTATTTTTTACCTTAAAGTTAATTTTACAACGCATTCACACCTTGGAGTTTGAGGCAACATATCTACATTCTCAATTAGTCTGACATTATATGCTTCGCTCAGAAGAACTAAGTCTTGTGCCAAAGTAGAGGGGTTGCAAGAAATGTATACAAAAGTTTTAGGTTTTACTCTTAGTATGGTTTTGATTAAGCTTTTTGCAAGTCCCGTTCGCGGTGGGTCAACAATCAAAGCATCAATGGGAATACCATTTTGGACTAATTCTGGTAGAATCTTTTCCACGCTTCCCTGAATGTAATTAGCATTTTTAATATGATTCAGTTCTACGTTATGATTAGCATCTTCGACTGCTTCGGGGATAGTTTCAATGCCAATAACTTGTTTAACCTGATCAGCGGCTAAGATTCCGAGCGTACCTACGCCACTATATGCATCTATTAGAGTTTCAGTTGGTGTTAAATCTAAAAATTTAAGTGCTTTTGAATATAACGTAATAGTTTGAACTGGGTTCAATTGGAAAAATGCTCGCGGTGATAATGCAAACTTTTTGCCCAAAATTTCATCAGTTATCTGATTTTTTCCAGCCAGCCTAACTGTTTTGTTCCCCCAAACCTGGGGGTTACGCCAGTCAGTTTCATTTTGATAGACACTGACCACGTCTGGCAGGCGTAAAACTTGTTCGGCAAGCTGCTCTAAATTTTTGATGTTGCGGCCAATTGTAATTAAAGTTACTTGTATTTCATGAGTAGCATATGCTTGACGCACCACAATTGTTTTTAGACCATCAAAATGGCGGTAAGGATCCGCAATTTTAACGTGCAATTTTTCTACTAAGCTTTTGATTTTGCGTTCAGTATCTTGAGTGGCTTGGTTTTGCGTTGGCATAACAGGTAAATCAAACAGCTCGTGCGAGTTAGGTGCAAAAAGACCCAAACTGATCTGACCATGAGACTGTTCAATTTGGTATTGCGCTTTATTACGATAATGCCATTCCTCTGGAGCCGCAATGGTTTTTTTAACCTTATACTTACTGTATCCCCGAGGATGAAATTTTTTCAAAGCTTCAAGAACGTTGTCCCGTTTGAATTCAAGTTGCTTGGGATAAGCTAAATGAGCAAGTTCCAGCCCACCTATTGCCGGATTAACTTTAGACGGGAATGCTACTCTGTCTGGACTTTTTTCTTTAATGCGGACTAGTTCTGCATCAATGTAACGGGGATATTCTTTGATGATTTTGGCAACGACCACTTCTTTGGGCAAGGCACCTGGAATAAAAATTATTTTTTTGCGATAATAGCCGATTCCTTCGCCATTAATGCCCAGTCTTTTAATTGTGATAATAATATCCTTGTCTTTTGGTTTATTTTGATTAAATTTCTTGTACATAGTTTTCTTTCTACAATAAAATAGTAAATGTTAACAATTTATTGTACTCCCTGAAAAAAGTATTTAGCAAGATTAAACAAAATTTGCTAGCATGGAGTTAAGCACTAGAAAGGTGAAAATTGTTATGCCAATTATTACTAAAGTAAGCAGTCAAAAAAGACCCGGAAGATTTAATATCTTTTTAGATGGTAAGTATTCTTTTTCTGCTGCTGAGCAAACTGTGGCTGAATTCATGCTTTTAAAAGGGCAAGAACTGACTGAAGAACAAATTACTGAAATTAAGCAATTTGATCAAGACGCCAAGGCTACCAATATTGCATCTAATTATTTAAGTTATGAACCCAGAACTGTTTATGAAGTTTTACAATATCTTAATAAACATGGCATTGATAATGACTCTGCACAAGCCGCTGTCAGTCAACTGACAGAAATGGGGTTTTTAGATGATACTAAGTATGCACAGTTAGTGATTACACAAAACTTGCGTATTGGTACTGATGGTCCACTTAGTGTCAGCAATAAGTTGAGACAAAAAGGAATTGATCCTGAAATAATTGATAATGCATTAATGGCAATAGCTGATGATGACTGGCTGGATGCAGGTAAGAGAGTGCTTAAATCAATGAAAAGTAAAGTGGGCAAATTGGCGCGGCGCGAACTGGAACGCAAAAAGACTAGTAAATTATTGAGTCATGGCTTTTCCAGCACACTTGCCAGTACGATAGCCGCTCAAATTGATTTACCGCAAAACGATGAAGACCAAATCGCAGCATTAAAAAAACAGGGGATCAAAGCCTATAAGCGGTTTCGCCGCTTATCAGAAAATGAGAGACAGCAAAAAATACGTAATTACTTATTTACACACGGATTTGCCAGTAATGAAATTGATGCTTTTCTAGCTGGTGAGATAATTCCTTTAGATGAGTTGGCAGAATATTAGGAGCAATTATGAAAAAACTACAGAAAAAAGTAACTTTTGTTGGTCGTCCTTTTCCTGATCAATTGATGGACGAACAGAAAACCTTTAATGAATCAAACATGGAAATGGAACAAAATCAGGTTTTTCAGGATTTTATCACTAAGAATAATTTAACTGATTCTCGGAGCAATATGGTTGTTTTTGGTCCGGAAAATTTTATGTATTGGTACGGCGTAATTGCAGCAAATGATATTGATGTTCCAAAAGGCTTAATGAAATTTGTTTTGCCTGAAGCCCAAGTGGCAATTAAAGAAAAAGACAATCAAAATATTTCCTTTTTTAGTCAGCCATTAAACATCGCTATATCGCAGTTTTTAGCTGCAGTTGCAGATGAAGGGATTAAAATTTACCAAAATCCTGGTGATAGTTTAACACCTTATATTGTGCAAACCTTAAATTTTGACACAAAAAAACTGACCCAAGAGTTATATCTTGAGGACAGTCATTAATAATTAATGTTGTTTGGGATCAATTGACAGGTTGTCATACTCAACGTAAGCGCCAAGGCAAGTTGATAAAAGCATAACCAGCATCACAATTCCAACAGATTTACCCACAATTTGATCAAGTGTTAGAAATTCACGAACCACAAAAGTGGCAGCAAAACAAAGAATAAAATCTAAGATGACATTAGCAATTTGTAAAAAATAGCGTCTTCTAATACTGAAAAAACGCAATAACTGCTTTAATAAACCGTCGTCTATTTCAACCGCTAATAAATCAACTGGTCTTTGAATTGTAGCTTTGATGGCAGACATAATTAAAGCACCAACAATAGCGCCAATGGTGGTACGGAAAAGATCAGCTGAATGCAAAACTAATGCATCGTAGCCAATACCAATAATGGTCAGACTGCACAGATAAGGAATTAACAGTAAGAATGTAAAAACAAGTATGACATGACTTTTTTTCATGGGGTAACCTCATTTCTTACGTGCTATTCTAACATATTGTGTGCGTACATGATATAATGTT
>NZ_CAMKZC010000019.1:0-24370 GCF_946477725.1 uncultured Lactobacillus sp.
CGCGCAACATCATAAAATTGCATAGTTTCTCCTACTCAAAGAAAAAAGCTTGAAGCAGTTGACTTCAAACTTTTAATAAACGATTCACTATTTATTGAACTTTGAATCATGCAGCTTCTTCATTAAGCCTGCACCTGAAAGTAGTGAACGTACAGTATCTGAAGGTTGTGCACCCTTCTTTAGCCATTCAAAAATTTTATCTTCATCTAATTTCAATTCCTTAGGAACAGAAACTGGATTATAGTAGCCAACTTCTTCAATAAAACGACCATCACGTGGCATTCTGGAATCAGCTACAACAATTCTGTAAAATGGTTTTCTCTTGGCACCCATACGGCGCATACGAATTTTTACTGACATAAAATTATTTCCTCCTAAAAGTTACGTTAAATAATATAGCACGTAATTTAAAAGGTGTAAAGTGTTTTTACTTAACAGGTAAAAATTAAGAATGATATCTTTTCACTTTCATGCGCTTTTTCTTGTTCTTCTTGAATTTTTTCCCCATGTGACGCATAGCCATCCGCCCCATTGGTGAATTCATTCCGGGCAGGTTATCCATTCCCTTAAAATTACCCTTGGTAATTTTACTCATCATATCCCGGGCTTGTTTAAATTGCTTAATCATTCTATTGACTTCAACAATTGGCCGACCGGAACCAGCTGCGATTCTCCTTCTGCGACTTGGATTGAGCAATTCGGGATTTTCTCGTTCTTCTTTAGTCATAGATGAGATGATCGCTTTAATATAGACAATTTGTTTTTTATCAAAATTAACATTTTTAAGCTGTGGATTGTTAGCCATTCCGGGAATCATCTTCATCAATTGATCAAGAGGACCCATTTTTTCAACTTGTTCAATCTGATCGACAAAATCGTTGAAATCGAAGGTATTTTCCTTCATCTTTTCAGCAACTTCTTCAGCCTTTTTAGCATCATAATCCTGCTGGGCTTTTTCAATTAAAGTCAGCATATCGCCCATGCCCAAGATTCTTGATGCCATCCGGTCAGGATAAAACGGCTCTAAGTCAGTTAATTTTTCACCCTGTCCAGTATAAATGATCGGTTTCCCAGTAACCGCCCTGATTGACAGAGCAGCACCACCACGGGTATCACCGTCAAGTTTGGTTAAAATCACTCCCGTAATATCCAAGCGACTGTCAAAGCCTTTGGCCACATCAGTTGCTGCTTGACCTGTCATGGCATCCACTACCAGCAAGATATTGTCGGGCTGGGCAACATCTTTGACACGTTCAAGTTCTGCCATTAACGGCTCATCAATTTCCAAACGGCCAGCAGTATCAATGATGACATAGTCATTTTTATTTTTATCAGCTTGGTTTAACCCATTTTGGACAATTTGAGCAACGTCTTTTTCGTTTCTTTCACTATAAACAGGAACTTTTAATTGATCACCAATTTGCTCAAGCTGGTCAATGGCAGCTGGACGATAAATATCACCTGCAATTAACAGCGGCCGCGCTTTTTCTTTTTGCATCAATCTGCTAGCCAACTTGCCCACTGTGGTAGTTTTACCCGTACCTTGCAATCCTACCATCATAATAATAGTAGGAATGTGCTTAGACTTGTTTAAAGTGGCGGCACTTTCCCCCATCATCTTGGTTAATTCATCGTTAACAATCTTAATGACTTGTTGACCCGGATTAAGGCTTTCCTGAACCTCTTTTCCTAAAGCTTCTTGTTTAATCTTTTTGATAAAATCTTTAACAACCTTAAAGTTAACGTCGGCTTCAAGTAAGGCCAGTCTGATTTCTCGACTGGCGCTATTGATATCTTCTTCAGATATTTTCCCTTTACCGGTTAAATTTTTTAAAGCTTTTTGAATTCTCTCACTTAAATTTTCAAATGCCATAGAATTATTCTCCCCTCAGTTGGTTTAATAAATCAGTAGTTATTTGCAAAGCTAGGTCTGACTTGTCTTTCCGAAGTGCAGTCGTAACTTTAAGCAATTTGTCTTCTATCATGTTGTAATCTCTTTGCATGTGCAATTTATCTTCGTATTTTTTAAGCAGGCGCCGGCAACGACGCAAATTATCGTATACGGCTTGACGAGAAACTTGATGGTTTATAGCTATTTCTCCTAAAGATAGGTCATTATAATAATAATCTTCAAAATAATCTTGTTGACTCTTGGTTAAAAGACTACCATAGTATGCGTATAGATCGCCTAGCATTTCATTTTTTTCAAGTTCGTCCATTACTCTCACCTTGAACCAGTATAGCAAAAATGTCAGAAGTTGACGATCTTGAAAGCCGAAATTTAAGTAAATGAAAAATATAAATTCTTGCTTTCTGAAATGTAAATCTGTATCATTATTTTTAATTTGGTTTTGGGGATACCTATGTCAATTTTGAGTAAACTATCCCTTAAAATTCTAAAAACGGTACATATTATTATATAATTTCGTACCGTTTTTTATTTGGAATCTCTGCCAAAATATCTGAATGAGGTAAGTTAGTAACAACTGTTTAACCCGTTCGCATTTAAATATTAGCAAGTGCTTTTAAAAACGCAGTGTATTTTCAAACAAATTATAAACTAAAGTTAAGGGGTAGTTTAATGTGAATTTATGGCAATTAATGAATCGCAAAGAAGATCCAGGCATTTATCAAGAAAAAGACGGTCATTTAGTTAGAACGCTCAAGGTGCGTGACTTCCTGGCACTTGGTGTGGGCACAATTGTTTCTACTTCAATTTTTACCTTGCCTGGAGAGGTTGCGGCTTTACACACCGGTCCGGCCGTAGCCATATCATGTGTGATAGCATCTGTTGTCGCTGGTCTGGTAGCTTTTGCTTATGCAGAAATGGCTGCAGCTATGCCTTTTGCAGGTTCAGTTTATTCTTGGATTAATGTCATTTTCGGTGAATTTTGGGGCTGGTTTTCAGGCTGGGCTTTACTGGCAGAGTATTTGATAGGAATGGCCTTCATTAGCTCCGGTTTGTCAGCCAATTTGCGTGCACTAATTGCTCCACTCGGCTGGAAACTACCTGCTAGCTTAGCTAATCCATTAGGTGTCGATGGCGGTTTATTAGATTTAGTCGCTCTATTAGCCATTTTATTAGCAGCCTTTCTAGTTAGTTTTGGCGTTTCTAAAGCCTCTAGAGTTGAAAATATTCTAGTAGTTGTCAAGGTGCTCGCTATTTTACTTTTTGTCGTTGTTGGCTTAACAGTTATCAAAAAAGCTAATTTTATCCCTTTCATACCTCATTATCGTGCCACAAGTCACGGTCCTTTTGGAGGTTGGCAAGGAATCTATGCCGGAGTTTCAATGATTTATATCTCCTTTTTAGGCTTTGATACAATCGCTTCAAACTCGGCTGAAGCTGTTAATCCCCAAAAGACTATGCCGCGTGGAATTATCGGCTCATTATTAATTGCAGTGGTGCTTTTTGTTGCCGTGAGCCTGGTTTTAGTGGGAATGGTTCCTTACCAGCAATATTTAAATTCTGCTGAACCAGTCGGATATGCCTTGAGAACAGCTGGTTTTACTCACATAGCCACCATAGTACAGTCTGTTGCCATTTTAGGGATGTTTACAGCTTTGATCGGCTTATGTATGGCAAGTTCCCGCTTAGTGTATTCATTTGGCCGTGATGGTATGATTCCCCAAAAGCTTGGCAAGTTGAATAACAATCACCGTCCTGCAAACTCATTATGGACTGTGGCGCTAATTGCGATTGTTATTTCAGCTTTTATTCCTTTTTCATTTTTAACACAATTGGTTTCTGCTGGTACTTTAATAGCTTTCATGTTTGTTTCAATCGGTATTTACCGTTTGAGACCACGTGAAGGAAAAGATATTGCCGATCCGGCTTTTAAAATGCCCTGGTACCCAGTTTTGCCTTTCCTAGCTTTCCTTGGTTCTTTTGCTGTTTTTTGGGGATTAGATCTGCAAGCAAAGAAATACATGCTAATCTGGTCACTAATAGGGATTTTCATTTATTTTATTTATGGTATTCGTCATTCAGCTATGAACAAAAACTCAAAGAATTAAAATTATTTAACTTATAGCTAACAAAAAAGTCTGGAAAGTTTTTCCAGACTTTTTAACTGTCCAAATAACAGTTACAGGTTTTCATCCATATTAAAAGTTAATTTTGACATGTTGATGGAGTCTATCATCATTTGTGCCCAAAGTTTTTCAGACCGTTTTCTGGTATAAGCAACTGTTTCTTGGTTTGCTTTGGTTAAATATGAAGTCAACTCACTGCCTTTTTTAGCTCCTGCTGCTTTAATAACATCATAAACCCGGCGACGATAATATTGGTTCAATTCGTTTAGGTAATCTGTATCTAATTGAACAAATTGCGGATAGTGGGTTTCAACCAAGGCTGCAAGCGATTTATAGTACCACCATGCATCAGTGAGATTATATTCCATTGAGGTATTATTGTATGAAGGATCAGTGTCATTCATATTAGCAAAAAATGGTACAAACGGTGTGAAAGTTGGACCACCAATACACAACCACATAATTGCAGCTTTATCTTGATCAACATCATTTCTAATTTGCAAGATATGAGAATTTTGGGTTCTGTTTAGTCCAATCGGTCGAAAACGGTGTTTTTGTTCCTCTGTTCCTTTACCGAAAGGATCATAAGGTGTGTTTTGGTAGTGACTGCCGAGTACATATTCAATGTCTTCCCTAGTTATTTTCTTTGCTGCATGACGAATAAAAGGTAAGTCTCCATCGGTCGGTTCTTGTTCAATTTCAGGGTTAAAATATTTTTGACCGTACCAAACTCTATTAGTGTTATAGAAACGATCTTGCTCACTATAAGTGCCAAAAATGTGGCGGAAATTCCAACCTTGATGATCAACATTTAAATGATGCTGCGAAACAAATTCTTGGATTCCATCACTCCACATAAAGTTTGCAGTATCATCAAAATCAACTTGTTCAATTGAAACTCGATTGGCTGCTATCGCATAGGCATCATCTGGAATACGCTGTGCTACCCAGTGATGGCCGGTAACTATTTCCATGTACCATATTTCATCTTTATCACTAAAGAGAACTGAGTTACCAGCTGGCGAACCAAATTTGGCAATCAGTTTTCCTAAATATTCAACTCCGTTTCTAGCAGAATCAATATATGGCAGCACAACAGATTGCATGCAATCTTCGTCAAGCCCGTCCTTTACCAGGGGATCGAAAGCTAGTGCACGTTCATTGCCATATGTCGATTCAGTACAGGACATAGCAACATTTTTTTGATTAATGCCGCTCTCATCGTAATAGCCGCGATTTTTATAGTCAACGTTAGGTACAGCTGGAACCGCCTGAGCGTTTTCCGGTAAGTCTAACTTAAAATTGTTTAACCAAGATTTAATTTGACGGCCACTTTCATTTTTAGCTGCAGGTCTGATAATGAACTTTTGCGGCGTAATAGGACGAAAAGTATCATCATTACGAGCAATCATAGTTGAACCATCAACCGACGCATTTTTACCTACTAAAATTGTTGTACACGCACTGTATTCTTTCATTAAGTATCTTCCTTTTGCACAAATTTTATTCTTAAATTAAATCATGAAATAGTCCAACTGCATAATTTGCAGCATCAAAATCTGCCAAATCACTTGCCTTTTCACCCAGACCAACTAATTTTACCGGCAACTTCATTTCATTTCTAATTGCTAAGACTACCCCACCTTTTGAGGAACCATCTAACTTAGTGAGCACCAAACCTGTTAGTTTGGTAGTTTTATCAAAATCTTTGGCCTGCAATAATGCATTTTGCCCCGTTGAGCCATCAAGTACTAAAAGAGTTTCAGTAGGTTCTTGGGGAGCTTGCTTTTTTATCGTTCTTTCAATCTTTTCCAGCTCATTCATTAAATTCTTTTTATTTTGCAATCTACCAGCTGTATCCACAAGTAAAAAATCATAATTTTCTTGCAGAGCCTTTGTCGTAGCGTCATAAACAACAGAAGCCGGATCGGCTTGTTCCTTGCCAGTTACAACAGGAACACCAACTCTTTCTCCCCATTCAGACAGTTGTTCAACTGCACCAGCTCTAAATGTATCAGCTGCAGCTAAAAGAACTGACTTACCTTCATCCTTAAAGCGTTTTGCCAATTTGCCAATTGTAGTGGTTTTACCAGCGCCATTGACTCCAACAAAAAGATAGATATTTGGTCTACCGTCATTATGAACAGTTAGCTTTTCATTTTCTGAATTACCACTTTCATCATAAAGGTCAACTAATTTTTCTACTATCACCTTTTTTAAATCGTCTCGAGATTTGGCTTTTTGCAATTTAGCTTCATCACGCAGTTCGTCTGTCAGTTCTTCAGCTGTTTCATAGCCAACATCAGACTCAATTAGTAGCTCCTCCAAATCGTCAAAGAAGTCTTCGTCAACTGTTCTAAACTGTGCGAAAAAGCGATTTAATCTAGCACCAAAACCTTGATTCGTTTTCTCCAGGCCTTTTTCATATAACTCAGTTTCATCCTGATCTTCGCTAGCTGTTTCGTCCTCAGCTTCTTGATTTGGAGTCTGCTCCAGCGATGAAATAGTAGAACCTTCATTTTGCTTTTCAGATTCATCTGTCTCAGCAGAATCTTTTCCTACTGACGTTAAACCATTATCACTCTCTGTAGCAATCTTAGCTTTTTCATCTTCTGCTTGTTCAGCGGAAACGTCTTGATCCTCTTTAGGACTTTCGTTTTTAGGTTGAGCATTATTTTTGTTATTTTTGGTTTCGTCATTTTCACCAAACAATGATTTTTTTATTTTATCAAATAAACCCAATTTTATTTCACCTCATTTTTTAATTCTTTTAAAGAAACGGATAATACTTGTGAAACTCCTGATTCTTGCATTACAACACCATAAAGCTGGTCTGCTCTTTCCATTGTGCCCCTTCTATGTGTGATTACAATAAACTGGGTATGCATGTCATATTCTTCTAAAAAGTTGGCAAAACGAGTGACGTTAGAGTCATCCAACGCAGCCTCGACTTCATCTAACACGCAAAAGGGCACTGGCTTAACTTTCAGCATGGCAAAAAGAAGAGTGATTGCGGTCAATGCCCGTTCCCCACCAGAAAGTAAACTGAGTCTTTGCAGTTTCTTTCCTGGTGGTTGAGCTATAATTTCGATACCAGTAGCTAATAAATGATCTGGGTCAGTTAAGACTAGCTTGGCACTACCGCCCCCAAAAACAACTGGGAATAATTCACTGAAGCTTTTAGCTACAGCAGTGAAAGTTGATTTAAACCGATTACAAACTTCTTGATCAAGTTCCGACATCGATTCTTCTAAGTTATCTCGACCTTTTAGCAAGTCATTTTGTTGAGCATTAAGAAAATCGTACCGTTTTTTAACGTTATCATACTCTTCAATTGCTTTTAAATTAACTGGCCCGATATCAGCAATAGACATACGATGCAATTTCACATCTTTTTGCAGTTGGGCACGATTTGCTTCGGTATTTTCCTTTTCTGCTTGATTCAAAGCTGCTTCATATGTTAACGAGTAATCAGAACTCAGGGTATCTAAACGCTGGTCTATCTGGCTATTTAATTGCGCTATTTTGACAGAATATTCTTTTTGCTCGGCAGCCGCATCTTTACGCAGATCATAATTTCGGCTTGCCACCTGATCAAGCTGGTTAATTTGTGCATCATACTGGCCCAGTTTAGAACTTAGACTATTAAGCTGCTTTTGTAATTTCTGCTTCTTAACGGCGCCATCATTTTTTTCCTGCTCAAAAGCTGTCTGTTTTTTATGATCAAGAAGATCATTCTGTTTAAGTTCCATTAATTTTTGCTCTAAAGTAGCAATTTGTTTTTGCTTCTGTTTCAAGTCCCGCTTTTTTTCAGTTTTTTGTTTTGTAATATTTTCCAACTTGTTGGCATAAACAGCAATCTGCGGATCAAGCTCGTTCAACTTAGTTTGAATATCATGATTTAGTTCAGTAAAGTTTTTAATTCGCAGTTGCAGATCATTAATTTTTTGCTTTTGCTGAAAAATTTCTGTTTGAAATCTCTTCTTTTCTTTTTCCACAAGCTTAATCTTTTGCTTAGTCGAATCAATTTCCTGATTGCGTTCTTCTTTTTGCTGTTCAAATAAATTATTAGCAGCTTTTAACCTGTTAACTTCTTTTTCCTGATTTTGATACGAAAGTGCTGTCTCACCTAAATTCTGTTTCAGATTTTGGAGCTTTGCTTGTGCATCTTTCACTTTTTTACTTAGAACATTGTTTTTGTCATTGGCAACAGCTAAATCTGCTTCTTCAATTTCTATTTGCTGCTTTAATTTATTAATTTTTTTCTTTAGTTCACCAAGTTCTGCCGTAGTTTGAAGCGGAGAATTACTTTTTTGATTACGTTCTCCTCCTGTCATTGAACCACCCGGTGAAATAACATCACCGTCAAGTGTAACAATACGATAACGAGAAACGCGTTGCCTGATTTTCAGCGCATCGTTAATGGTATCAACTATTATGGTGTTACCAAGCAAATAGTTAATCGCGGGCGTAATATTTTGACCAGGCAAACTTTTAACTATTTCACTTGCAATACCTTGAAAGCCGGGAAAAGAAGAAATAGTATTGATCGTTGATGGTGGAATCGAGAACTCCCGCAAGCCATCAAGGGGTAAAAAAGTAGCTCGTCCAGCACGATTTTCTTTTAACTGGTTAATGGCATCCCGAGCATCCAGCTTTGTTGCAGTTACTAAATCCTGAACCCCATTACCCAAGGCCGTAGCCATGGCAACTTCATATTTTGCAGGAAAAGTAATCAGTTCACCCACAGCACCTATAACACCATGGTAATCTGCTAAATTATTTAGCACATTTTTAACACCATAAAAATACCCTTCGTGACGTTTACGGATATTTTCCAGTGCATCATGGCGTGCTTTTAATTGACTGAACTTCTGATTTGCTGTAGAAAGAGAATTTTGCAAAGTCAACAAATTATTTTGCGTTAACCTTTGTTCTTCAGATAGCTTCTCTACCTGTTGTTTCTTATTTTGATAATCTTGTTTAAGCTTTTTACCTTCGACCTGAAGTCTATTAAGTTCAGCTTTTTCTTTTTTTAGTTCTTCAGAAACATTTTCTGTTTGCAGTTGGGTATTATCGCTAAGCTTTTTCAATTCAGAATTAAGATAAACAATTTCATTATTATTAGAAGTTTGATCTTGTAACAACTGAATATAATTTGTCCGCAGCTGCTCTAAATTTTGGTTCAGTTGTTCCGGATTTTCTTTAAGCTGTGCCGTTAACCCTATTCTCTTATTATTCAGTTCCTCTTGTTCTTTTTTAAGATGGCCTTCTTCTTCAAGCAGATCAGTCGTTTCCTTTTTAGTACTCACTATTTGCTCTTTTAAGTCGCTTAATTCGGACTGATATTCTTTTTTAGTAGCTTCATTATACTGTTTGCTCTGTTCGAAAACTTGCAAATGCGTATTTATTTCTGAAAGCTTTTTTGTTAACGAAAATAAATCATTTTGAATTTGATCTTTTTGAGTATTTAAAGTTTGAAATTCTTTTCTTTTGTCAGTTACGGCACTCTGGGATGCTTTAACTTCTTGATCCAATTTTGTTAACAGATTTTGATTTTGGTCAGCTTTTTCTTGTACTGTTTGTTTTTGTTTATCTAAATCTTGAATTTCAAAAGCTAACAAAGTTTTTAGTTCATGATCCAGACCTTTTTTCTGAAATTGATATTCCTTTGCGAGAGAGCTTTGTTCGTGAAGAGGTTCAATTCTCTGCTCCAGTTCTTGGACTAAATCATTGATGCGCACTAAGTTATCGGTTGTTTGTTGTAATTGAACTTTTGCTTCTTCTTTTTGCTTTTTAAAATGTAGTACTCCAGCTGCTTCCTCAAATAGTGAGCGCCGCTCTTCAGGACGAGAATTTAATACTTGATCAACCCGTCCCTGTGAAATGATGGCTAAGCTTTCTTGTGAAATGCCAGAATCCAGAAACAAAGCTCGGATATCTCGTTGTCTAACACTTTTTTGATTTATTAAATATTCGTTGTCTCCCGACCGTAAAATTCGCCGAGTTACAATTACCTGGTCATCTTTAAAATTAAGTTCGCCTTTCTTATTGTCAAAAATAAGGGAAACTTCAGCGTGATTAGCAGGTTTACGAAATTCACTGCCCGCAAATATCACGTCTTTCATGTTTGAGCCCCGCAAAGACTTGGCGCTTGACTCTCCCATGACCCATCTTATTGCTTCGGTAATATTGCTTTTACCACTACCATTAGGACCAACTATGCCAGTAATACCAGTATCGAATTCTATTTTTGTTTTTTCGGCAAAAGATTTAAAGCCGTCAATTATTAGTTCAGTTAGTGGCACACACTCATCTCCTAATTAAGCTTATTTAAAGCAGTTTTTGCAGCCTCTTGCTCTGCAGCTTTTTTATTATGGCCTTGTCCTTGAGACAATACTTTGCCATTGACAACTAACTGTACAGTAAAACTAGAAGGCAGCTGCTCCTCTTTCAGAACTTCGTATTCAATCTTTACAGGCCCATTTTTTTGCAGTAATTCTTGTAAATCAGTCTTATAATCACGTGAAGCATCAAATTTTCCGGCATCAATTAACGGATACACTGTTAAGCTCAAAAAATGTTCGACTGCTTCCATGCCCTGATCAAGAAAAAGCGCTCCGTTAAATGCTTCAAAAACGTCCTCTAGCAGTGTCTTACGAGAACGCGCACCAGCTTTTTCCTCACCATGACCTAGATTAATTTCAGCCGGAAAACCAAATTTTTGGGCAAATTCCGCAAAGCCTTCAGTATCAACAATATTAGAACGCATTCTGGTTAATTCACCCTCATTGAGACTCGAGAAATTACGATAAAGGTAATCAGATATTGCTAATTCTAAAACTGCATCCCCCAAAAATTCCAACTTTTCATAATCACGAATGCCATCCCCAGGATGCTCGTTGGCATATGAAGAGTGGGTAAAGGCTTCTTCTAATAACTTCTGATCGTTAAATTTAATTTTATATTTCTTATCTAATCGACTAATAAACTTGGTACTAACCATTCTATCATCTCCTTAATAACCTAAATTATACCAGTTTTTAAGCGTAAAAAAGAAAACTATTGTTTCCAAATAACAATAGCCTTCTAATTTTTATTCTATATTAACTTTTATTTTGTATAAGCAACCTTGTACCAAAGTGGATGCCCGTTATTTTGCTTGGATGGTTTTTGTGAATAACCGGTAAGTTTGCTGTTAACGGCATCTATTTGATATGCATTGTAAAGCGGAACAACATAAGCCTGATCAAACATGTATTTTTGCCATTCATGGAATTTTTCTACACGATACTTATGGTTAAACGCCTTTTGAGAATCCATCTCTTTGATTAGTTTCGTATTTTCTGGAGTGACAAACCGTGAATAGTTGGACATTGTCCCTTCACTATACATTTGTTCTTGAGACGGTTCAGATGAAAGACCCCATGCAGCCATAAACATATCCACATCAGGTGAATCATGTTGCACTTTATCATAGAATGAATTAAATTCTGTTAAGCGACCACCAACTAATTTAACATTTAAGCCAATCTTATTCCATTGTTGAATGAAGTTTTGCATGATTGGTTGTTGAACGGAATTGCCAGACATAGCCATGAAGTGAATAGTTAATGGCTTGCCATTAGGTTGTACACGCCATTTACCTTTTTTCTTGTAGCCAGCTTTATCTAGGATTTGATTGGCCTTCTTAATGTTATAAGTATAGCCTTTTACACTTTTATCAAAATAATCACCAAATTGTGCTGGAATCAAAGTTGGAACTTGGAAGCTTAGGCCGTCAGTATAATGTTTATAGACAGCATCAGTATTCATTGCATAAGCTATAGCTTGGCGTAATGCCTTGTTATTCATTTTGGCATTCGGATTCATCACATTCTTTGATTTTTTACTATCCCATTTACCAACCTTAAAAGCTAAATAACTGTAATATAGAGGAATTTTAGCAACAAATGTGACATCCTTGGTATCCTTAACTTGTTTCCACTGACTGTTAGTAACCCTGATAATATCAAATTTATGATTTTTAATTGCTTGTGAAGCAGAGTTTGGAGAAACAACTTGGTAAACAATTTTGTCTAATTTTGGCTGACCACGCCAATAATACTTATTTGGTACCCAGGTAACAGATTGACCACGTACAATTTTATCGAGCTTGTAAGGACCAAAGAACAAAGGATTCTTTCTCAACTTATCTGATGATTCCAGTTTGTCAAACGGCACATCTTTTAAATAGTGATATGGTGCAGCTGCTTCCCAAATATAGCCGTTACCACTATAATACATACCAGGCTTTAATTCTTTGCAGTGCAGCACTACAACTCGTCCATCTGGACCGTCAGGCATTTCTATTCCTGAAATTGTTTTGACCTTGCCTTCATGATATTCCTTCAAGCCATTGATAATATTGAGTTGATTGGCATATCTTTGAGATTTAGTTGCTTTGTTTGCAATAATCTCATATGCGAATTCTATATCCTTGGCAGTAACCTGTTTGCCGTCAGACCATTTAACACCCTTTTTAACTGTAATAGTTGCAGTTTTTGCTTTACGATCAAGTTTAAGAGTAGCTGGACCCTTATCGTTTATCTTGTATTCATCATCTGTTTCAAATAATGATTCTTGACCAGGACTTGCGACATCAGCACTCGGTTGATCCATTTGCAGTTCTTCATTAAAGACGCCGGTAAATGGTGTATCAGTTATTTCAGCAACTTTAATTGTTCCACCCTTCTTGGCAGACTTAACTGGGGTTTCAACTGGGAACTTGCTGGCAGTCTTAGCTCCCTCATTGCTGGCGGTCTTATTGCTCTTGCCACAAGCTACCAAAGTTAACGCAGCTGCGGTTACAACTCCGACTGAGCCTAAAATTTTTCTTGTTCTCATCATACATGTCTCCTTTATATGCAAAGTTAATAGTATTTTGGAAACAAGCTAACAGATAAATGTTAACATTAATCATTAAAAAAGCAAGGCAAATTCAGAAATTATACTATTTATAAATAGTAAAGTAATCAAAATACATATTATTTAAATAATAGAAATTCTTTCAAATGTATAAGTCAGCCAATACCAGAAAGAATTTAGATTTAAAAGCTTAAAATGATTAGCTTTAATAATGTGTTATCAAAAATTATTTTGTAGAAAATCATAAAAAGTGGTTCTTAAAGAAACTAAAAAATACCAAACTATTTTGCTAGCTTGATATTTTTATTTAAATTCAATTATTTAACATAACCAACTTGGTACCATAACTGGTGACCATTGTTATTTTGTGATGGTTTCAAGGAGTATCCAGTAATCTTATCATTTACAGCATCGATACCATAAGCATTTGATGTTGGAACTACATAAGCTTGATCAAACATGTATTTTTGCCATTCGTGGAACTTTTGAACACGGTATTTATGATCAAAAGCCTTTTGAGAATCAATTTCATCAAGTAATTTACTGTTTTCTGGAGTGACAAAGCGTGAGTAATTGGATGGTGTTGCTTCTTTGTAAAGGTTAGCTGGAGATGGTTCACTTGAAAGGTTCCAACCTGCTGTAAACATATCAACAGAAGGATCATCGTGTTGCACTTTATCATAGAATGAATTGAATTCTGTCAGACGGCCACCAACCAAAGAAACATTTAAACCAATTTTATGCCATTGTTGTAAATAATTCTGTGCAATAGGCTCAGCCGTAGCATTTCCAGACATTGCCATATAATGAATCTTCAATGGCTTACCATTTGGTTGAGTACGCCATTTACCCTTCTTCTTATAGCCGGCTTTATCCAAAATCTCGTTCGCCTTTTTCAGATTGTAGGTATAACCCTTAAGATCCTTATTATAATAATCACCAAATTGCGCTGGAATCAGGGTAGGTACTTGGAAAGAAAGTCCTTTAGTATAGTGCTTATCAACTTCTGCAATATTCATCGCATATGCAATAGCTTGCCGCAATGGCTTATGATTCATCTTGGCATTTGGATCCATAACGTTTTTGCCCTTTTTGGCATCCCATTTACCAACTTTAAATGCTAAATAACTATATGACAAAGGAATATTGGCAATAAAATTAACATTCTTAGTCTTTTTAACTTGATCCCATTGTGAATTTATAACTCCAATGATATCAAATTTGTGACTCTTAATGGCCTGACTGGCTGAATTAGGATTAATAACCTGGTAAATGACCTTATCTAGTTTTGGCTTACCACGCCAGTAATATTTATTTGGTGTCCACGTTACTGATTGACCACGAACAAGTTTGCTAACCTTAAATGGGCCAAAGTACAAAGGCTTTTTCCTAATCTGATCAGATTCCTTTAGCTTACTAAAAGGAACATTCTTTAAGTAATGATATGGAGCCGCAGATTCCCAGAAATAACCGTTACCACTGTTGCTCATACCTGGTTTTAATTCAGGATAGTGAATTACAATTGTTCTACCATTAGGGCCATCAGGCATTTCAATACCTGAAATTGTTTTAGCCTTGCCATCATGATATGCTTGTAAACCTTTAATAGTGGCTAACTGGCTAGTATATCTTTCTGATTGTGTGGCCTTGTTAGCGAATATTTCATAGGAATATTCCATGTCTTTAGCATTAACCTGCTTACCGTCTGACCACTTAACACCCTTCTTGATAGTGATGGTGACAGTCTTATTCTTTTTATCCAACTTCATGGTAGCTGGACCCTTATCGTTAATCTTGTAGTTGTCATCAGTATCAAAAAGTGATTCTTCACCAGGAGAAGCAACTGAACTGTCAATTGCACTCATAGCTAACTCATCAGAAAAAATTCCTGTGAATGGCGTATCAGTTTCCAAGGCAACTTTAACAGTTCCACCCTGCTTAGCTTCCTTCTTAGGCACTGCTTCTGGGAACTTCTTAGCTGTTTTAGCATTAGAATTGTCATTGGCCGTATTATTAGATTTACCACAAGCTACCAGCGTTAAAGCAGCTGCTGTTACTACCCCCAATGATTTATATAAATTAGATTTTTTCATCTCTACATAACTCCTTTTTATTATCAGGAAAATTTAATTTTCAAAACAAGTTAATAATTAAATATTACCACATAAAATTAAAAAAGCAACGGTTTATTCATTTTTATTTAATAGATATTTATTTCAAAAAGAGCAATTTCTGATATTAATTGTTGCCGTAAATACCTAATACTTACTTTTTTCAGTCTTTATGGGGTAAAAATTAAACAGTTTAATGTTGAAAATTTTGCTATAAAAATTAGTGATAGAGAAATTAGAGAAAAAACTGCTAATAAATAATATAGCAAACTCACGATATTATCTATTAGCAGAGATTTTAAAATATAATTGTTAAAAATTCAGTTTTAATTTTCCCTTTGCCGGGCGTCACCAGCTCTTTGTAAAGCACGACCAACATAATTGATACTTAAGGAAATAGCTAGTAACAATATTGTAGCTGGCAGCCATAACCAAGGCCTGTTGACAACGTTAACCGGATCATTGGCAAAACCAATTAAAGTACCTAAGGAAGGAACTGTAGGCGGTAAGCCGTAGCCAATAAACGACAAGCTGGTTTCAATACCGATGTTACCGGCAATTGTTAGTACGACATCGATAATCAGCATAGAGCCAATGTTTGGTAGGACTTCTCTAAACATTATTTTCAAGTCTGATGAACCAGAAGTTTTTGATGCCAGAACATAGTCTCTTTCTCTTTGAGAAAGAACAAATGCTCTAAAGTACCTTGCCGTACCTGTCCAGCCAAAAATCGAAATAATCCAAACTAAAGTAATAGGACTGTAATGCGGTACAACAGTTACCAAGACAATTTCTATAGGCGTTGCAGGCAAAACCTGCACAAAGTCCACTATTCTCATAATGACTGCATCAATATAGCCACCATAATATCCTGAAACGAGACCGACAATTAAACCAACTGTCTCACAAACAGCAGTAACCCCTAATCCAATAAGGATAGAATTACGACCACCCATAATTAATAGATTGAGAACATCTCGTCCACCATCATCCGTTCCCAGAATATGACCATCAGTGAACCAGCCTGTATAAGCTTCAATTATGTTTGCCTCAGTGACTTTATCAGAATTCAGAAATAATGAACCGCCAAAAGTTAATAACAAAATTAAGACTATCACTATGAAGGCAGTTAAAGCTTTCTTGTCCTTTACAACTTCTCGTACAACTACTCTAAAACTTGAAGCAGGAGGAGAAACTTGCACTTTCTTGGCTTTATCAGTCGAAGTGGTTTTATTTTTTTTCAACATTTGTCTCCCCTTCTTTATTTTATCCTAATTCTTGGATCTACTATACTCATTATAATATCTGATAATAAATTACCGAGTAGAGTAAGAAAACCAAAGATTAAAATTAATGCAGTTAGCGTAGTATAGTCACGCTGTTGTATTGAGTCTAAGAACAATTTTCCCATACCAGGATAACTGAAGACAGTTTCAATAATCATTGAACCACTTAACAGACCAGTTATAACTGTACCAAATGAAGAAGCTATTGGTAACAATGAATTACGCAAAATGTGTTTATTAAACACAACCTTTTCAGGAACCCCTTTACTGTGAGCCGTTCTAACATAATCTTCAACTTTATTATCAACAATTCCCGTTCTTAAATATTGTACGATTCCAGTAGTTGTTATCAACGCACTCAAGATAGCTGGAAAAATGATATGGTAAAGCTGACTACCCAATGTACCCCAGAAACCAGAAGCATTAGGAGAAACCGAACCTGAAATAGGAAACCAGCCTAGGAGAAAGCCAAACAGCCATATACCTAAAATGTAAAATACAAAAGCAGGAATAGCAAAAGTAACATAATTAAAAATTTGTACAGCTTGGTCTTGCCATTCATCCTGGTGTTTACCAGCAATCACACCAAGAGGTATTGAAATACTGTAACTAATTATTGTTGTTAACAGCGAAAGCCAAAATGTATTTACAGCTCTATCGGCAATTAAAGAGGTCACCGGAACGTGCTGTATATAACTGGTACCTAAATCGCCTTTAAAAATATTACCTACCCAACGAGCATATTGAACAGGGGCCGGATCATATAGTCCGGCAGCTCTTTTCAGAGCTTCTAGTTGCCTAGGGTCAGTATTAGGATTAATTTGTCCCGTGAATGGGTCTCCCGGCATCATTTTTGCCAAGAAAAAGACTAAGATGCTTAAAATGATCAATTGTGGGATCATAATTAAAACACGTCTTAAAACAGTTTTCCACATGATTATGCTCCCTCCTTATCATTTGTTTCTTCTTCGACTATTTCTTTTTCAGGTAAAGCAACTAAATGATTATCTGATACATGCTTAAGTGGAAAAACACGGCCATCTTTGTCATACCACTTACTTTGATCATTCTGAAATTCTTGTTCAACTTCTTGACGATGCTTCTTATGTTCATCTCGGTGTTCAACATCGACTTGCGGAATAGCAGAAAGCAGCCTTTTCGTATAGATGTGCATTGGATGCTGATAAATATCTTCTCTTGAACCAATTTCAACCAAACGACCACGGTGCATAATAGCCAAATTCTCAGACATATGTTTAACGACACCTAAGTCATGAGAAATAAAGAGATAAGCAATATTGTACTGCTGCTGAATATGCTTCATAAAGTTTAGCACCTGTGCTTGAACTGATAGATCTAAGGCACTTGTTGGCTCATCAGCGACAACCAGACGTGGATTAGTAGCAACCGCTCTGGCTACGCCAATTCTTTGTCTTTGACCACCGGAAAATTCGTGCGGATATTTATATATTGAGTCACTCGGCATACCAACGATGTCAAGTAATTCTTGCACACGGTCACGTTCTTGATCAGTTGTTAAATTCTCAAAATTGCGTATTGGCTCTGCAATAATATCCTCAATTCGTTTTCTCGGGTTTAAACTTGACAGAGAGTCCTGAAAAATCATTTGGACGTCTTTATTGTAATTGAGTCTGTGGCGATTTTTAGACTTAGTAATATCGACACCCTTATACATAATACTGCCGCTGGTAACAGGTTCAACTCCAACAATTGCCTTGCCAGTAGTCGACTTGCCTGAACCAGATTCACCTATAAGTCCGTACGTTTCTCCTTCGTTAATAGTAATACTAATATCATCAACGGCACGAACATAATCGGTAATACGATTCCAAAAACCAGATCTGATAGGATAATGAACTTTTAAGTTTTTTACTTCAATAATTTCTTTAGCCATAAACTACTCCCCACTCACTTCATCTTGAAAGTGGAACGTCTTCCAGCAAGTACATCTAACCCAATGCCCTGGTTCAACTTCATGCATTACTGGATTTTCCTCATGGGCACTTGCAGGTATCCACGGTATTCTAGCAGCAAACCTGTCACCTTTTCTAGGCATATTTTGCAATGATGGAACTGTTCCTTGAATAACATGTAAATCTTCTTCTTCATCTTCAGATTGAGGCATTGAATTTAACAAAGATCGGGTATAAGGATGAAGTGGATGTTCAAAAATTGTCTTGACATCAGCTTTTTCAACTATTTGACCACCATACATAACAGCAACTTCATCAGCTGTTTCAGCAACTACTCCCAAGTCATGAGTTATTAAAATAATACCAGATTGAGACTGCTTTTGGATGTCTTCCAGCAAGTCCAAAATTTGTGCTTGAATAGTAACATCAAGGGCAGTGGTCGGCTCATCAGCAATGATAATTTCGGGTTTACATGCAACAGCCATGGCAATAACAACACGTTGCCTTAATCCACCAGATAGTTCAAACGGATACATGGCGTATGTTTCTTCAGGTTTCGGCATACCCACTTGATTAAAAAGCTCAATTACACGTGCATGACGTTCTTTCTCATCCATATCCGTATGGTAATACAAAGTTTCTGCTACTTGATCACCAACTCTCATTAGTGGATTTAAACTGGCTAAAGGATCCTGAAAAATCATTCCGATTTTATTCCCACGAATTTTATCGAACAATGATTCATTTAGGCCTACTAAGTTCAATTCATTATAAAGAATATCGCCAGTTACTTTTGTGTTTTTATGGTCATACAAACCGATAATACTAGATGCGATTGTACTCTTACCACAACCAGATTCACCTACAATTGATAAAATTTCATTCCTTTTCAAAGTTAAATTAATATCATCTGCAGCATCATAAAATTTCCCATTTAAACGATATGCTGTATGTAAATGCTGGATATCTAGCAAGAGATCACTTTGTTTTTCCAAAGGTCATTTCCCCTCTCAAATCTTCAATGAATTTATTAAAGATATTTAATAAATTTATTTAATTTCTAATTATAACCGTGAAACAAATTGTATGCAAACTAATAATTGAATTTTTTTAAATTAGTTTTGATGATTCGCTACATAATTTACAGCATCACCAACAGTTTTAATTTTTTCTGCATCTTCATCAGAAATCTCGGCGCCGAATTCATCTTCTAATTGTAAAATGAATTCCACTAAGTCAATGGAATCAGCGTCCAAATCACTAGTGAAATTAGTTTCATCAGTTATTTTGTCTTTATCAACTTCAAAATTATCTGCTAAAATATCCCTGATTTTATTAAAAATTTCTTCTTTACTCATGTTGCTACTCCTTGTTGTTACTTGCTTTCGTTAGCAAATTCTGCTTTAAAATTATCAATTATTTTTTCCTGTAAAATTTTATCAATTTGCTTAATTGTAAAATATACAGCACGCTGATCTGAACGACCGTGTGTTTTAACTACAGGAGCATTAACTCCGAGTAAAACAGCACCACCATATTTAGCTACATCAAATTTTGAAATTAAACTTTTTAGTGCCTTTTTAATCATCAATGCACCTAATTTAACAAAAGGTCCATTATTGAGCAAACTATCTTTTAACAGATGGATTAAAACACCAGAAGTTCCTTCAATATTTTTTAAAACTGCATTGCCTGTAAAACCGTCTGTCGCAATTACATCAGCTTTACCGTCCAATAATTCGTTGCCCTCAATGTTACCTATAAAATTAAGCTTGCTATTCAGCAATAATTGATAGGCTTGTTGATGAACATCATCACCTTTATCATTTTCAGCCCCGTTATTAAGCAGACCAACACGAGGATTTTTTATTCCTCTGACTTTTTCAGCATAATATGAGGCCATTTTGGCCCAAGCCAGCAAATATTCCGGTCTGCTTTTGGCATTCGCACCAACATCAATCATATTGAAACCGTCATCAGAATTTTTTACTGGTAGGGTCGGCATAAAACCCGGACGAGTTACTCCTTTAATTCGTCCTATTATAAATATACCACAAGCTAGAATAGCACCCGTATTTCCTAGCGAAAAAAGTGCATCTGCCTTGCCCTGCTTCACAAATTGCGCCGCCACGACAAGTGATGAATCCTTTTTAGACCTGATTGCCTTAACTGGTTCATCTTCATCATTAATTATCTGAGTGGTATTAATAACCTCTGTTTGACTTTTATCTTCACCCAATAACTGCGTTATTTTCGCTTCATCGCCAAAAAGTATAAATTTTGTCTGCGGCAGTTCTTTTTTTGCCTGCAATACTGCTTGAATAATTGCTTCAGGAGCATTTTCTCCGCCCATTGCATCAATAGCAATAGTTCTCATATTATCCTCAACCTTTACTAAGTTCTTTTTTGTTGTAATTGCTTATATTCTAACACTTGTTTTAAAGTTTTATTTTCTGATTTTTGCAAGAGAGGATCAGCTTTTATTAACTTTTTAGCCTCTTTTTGTGCCACTACCATGGTATTGTAATTGTTAACAACGTCTCCTACCTGAAATTCAGGTAAACCAGATTGTGCCTTACCAAAAAGATCACCTTCACCGCGCATCTTCAAATCTTCTTCAGCTAACTTAAATCCGTCAGTAGTGGATGCTACAATTTTCATGCGGGATTTACCTGCTTGGGTATTGGGATCAGCTAAAAAAATACAGTAACTCTGAGTTTTTCCGCGACCAATTCTTCCACGCAACTGGTGCAATTGACTAATGCCAAAACGATCAGCATTATAAATAACCATCATATTAGCATTAGCAACATCTACTCCTACTTCAATTACGCTAGTAGTAACCAAGATATTAATATTACCTGCGGCAAAAGCAGCCATAATGTCGTCTTTTTTATTTCCTGGCATTTGCCCATGAAGTAAAGCAACCTTTTCATTAGGAAAGTCATGACTAAGCTTGTCGTAAAGCTGTTCAGCATTTTTTAAATCCAAGGCTTCCGATTCTGAAATCAAAGGAGTGACAGCATATATTTGGAATCCCTGTTCTAATTGCTCATGCATCAGTTGATATACTTGATCCATTTGAGTGCTCGTTTTCCACCAGGAAACTATCTTTTTTCGTCCTGCTGGAAGGTGGTGTATTTCAGAAATAGTCATGTTGCCATACACTGTTAAAGCTAAAGTTCGCGGAATTGGTGTGGCCGTCATTGCTAAAACGTCAGGCAAATTTCCCTTATTGACTAAGGCTTGTCTTTGATTGACACCAAAACGATGCTGCTCATCAATAATAACTAATCCCAATTTTTTAAAAATCACACTAGATTGAATTAAAGCGTGAGTACCTATCACAACATTAATAGTGCCATCAGTTAGTTCATTATAAATTTCTCTGCGCTCCAGTGTTTTAGTAGAACCTGTTAAAAGAGCACAGCGAACTCCCATAGGTTTCAGCAGCTCATCAATCTTTTTAAAATGTTGGGTTGCCAATATTTCCGTTGGAACCATCAGGGCAGCTTGAAAGCCGGCTGTCACCGCTGCAAAAAGTGCATATACGGCCACTATTGTTTTTCCAGAACCCACATCCCCTTGCAACAGTCGCTGCATCTGAACTGAAGAAAACAAATCCGTAAAAATTTCGTTAATTACATGTTTTTGATCTGCAGATAGTTCAAATGGTAGTGACTTAGTAAGCTTGGCAATTTCATCTAAGTTATACTTTTTAGCAATCCCCTTGTTACGCGGATTGTATTCAGTTAACTGAGCTAGTTCAGTTTGAAATATAAAAAACTCTCTAAAAATGGCACTTCTCTTGGCAATCTGAGATTCTGTAGCATTTTGTGGATGATGCATTTCTTGCACTATACTACTTTCGGGTAGCAAACGATATTTTTGCCTTATCTTAGTAGGGACTACATTATCAACTTCAGCTAAATAATCATCTAAGGCAAGATTGATTAAATCTATTAGTTTTTTTTGCTTAATTTGCCGATTTACTGAATAAATGGGTGCCATACCACTGTCATTTTCTTTTGCTGCAACAAACTTAAAGGCAGCCAGGCTTTGTCTAGCAGCATTATACTTACCGTAAATTGCTACTTCTTTGCCAATTTCAATTTTTTCTTTTAACCATGGTTGATTAAAAAAATTGACCATGATGACATCATGGTCAATTCTTAACTTAAAACTAAGGCGGCTTTTTTTATATCCAAACCTGGTTACAAAAGCATCTGTTGCAACAATTCCCTTTAGCATTACCTTTTGACCATCCATGATCTGATCAAGAGGAATCGTTTGAAGTTCATCATAACGAAATGGAAAATAATACAACAAATCATAAACGCTATAAATTCCCAAACTTCCAAGAGCAGCAGCAGTCTTTGTTCCCACACCTTTCAAATCGGTTACTGGAGCAAAAAGTTCTTTTGCTATCATAATTACTCAACGGAAATCAGGAAATTATATACTGGCTGACCACCATCATGAAGCTCAAATTCAAGGTCATCATGCTTTTTCTTTAATTCATCAACGAGCCTTTGTGCTTCGTTTTTATTAGAATCACGCCCATACATTACTGTGATAATTTCTGAATCTTCATCCAGCATTTTTTCTATCATAGAGGAGGCAGCAACAATTAGATCAGAAGCCGCTACTTTAATATCTCCATCAACTATTCCTAAAAAGTCACCTTGATGAATTGCTATATCGTTAATCGTTGTATCACGGTTAGCTTTAGTAACTTCTCCTGAAACGACTGTATCAAGTGCGTCAGTCATGTTAGCAATATTATCGGCAAGAGAATCATCCGGATCAAACGAAAGCATCGCCGTTAAACCCTGTGAAATAGTTTTAGTAGGAACTATACCAACAGGAATATCACTAACTTCTGCTGCTTGCTTAGCTGCCATAATAATATTACCGTTATTTGGCATTACAATTGCTTTTTTGGCACCAGATTTTTTGATTGAATCAATAATATCTTGCGTTGAAGGGTTCATAGTTTGTCCACCAGAAATTATCCGGTTAACCCCTTCACTTTCAAACAGCTTACGAATACCATTACCTGAAGCTACGGCAATAACAGCAAAATCAACGCTTTCCTGATTCTCTTCATTGTTATTGACAATAGTTTCATGTTGAATTCGCATATTATCAATCTTTATTTTTCCTAACTGACCAAACTGACTGCCATATGCAAAAACAGCTCCAGGTTGTTCCGTATGAATATGAACCTTTGCTACTTCTTCATCTGAAACAGCTAAAAGAGAATCACCAAGTTTAGACAAATGTTCTCTAAATTCATCTAAATTAAAGGTTTTCTTTGCCGGAACGTCAGCAGTTAAATCAACCATAATTTCAGTACAGTAACCATTAGCAATATCTTTAGTGGAAAGCTGAGATTGAACGGATTGATGATGCATTGCATTAATCATTTCATCCATTTCGCCTTCGTCCGGCTGGTAACGATCAGCAAATTCTTCGCCTAGAAGTCCTTCAAGAAATCCTTCATAAATAAATAAAAGTCCTTGTCCTCCTGAGTCGACTACTCCAACTTGCTTCAAAACCGGCAATAGGTCAGGAGTTGATTTTAACGCTCTTTTGGCGCCTTCAACAATCGCTTTCATAACTTCTGCAACATCATCGGTTTCATTGGCTTTATTAGCACCTTCCTGTGCACCAATTCGGGCAACAGTCAAAATTGTTCCTTCAACGGGTTTCATGACACCTTTATATGCAGTGGCAACTCCATTAGAAAAAGCATTGGCTAATTCCTGTGCATTAAGTGTTTTCATGCCCTGAGTGGCTTTATAGACTCCTCTAAATAGCTGAGAAGAAATAACTCCACTGTTGCCCCGAGCTCCCATTAACATTCCTTTTGCGAGGCTTTCTGTCAAGTCCCCTACGCTATCACTATTATTTTGGGCAACAGCCTTTGCACCACTTTCAATAGTTAAATTCATATTTGTTCCAGTGTCTCCATCAGGAACCGGGAAAACGTTCAAAGAGTTAATAAACTCTGCATTGCGTCCAAGTCTGTGTGTGGCAACGCGAACCATATCTCTAAATTTTTTACTGTCTATTTCCTTTAAAACCAATATTT
>NZ_CAMKZC010000020.1:0-24078 GCF_946477725.1 uncultured Lactobacillus sp.
CAATAAAGTAATAATATTGCAGTCATAAACACCACCACATAGATGTTAGTAGTTCCAGGGAGTTCACGTAAGAAATCAGCCGGCGAATAACTTATGAAATATGGCAAATGGATAGTTGCATTCATTAATAATAAAACTATTTGCAAAACTAAACCTGTACACATGGCAGCAAACTTATTTTTAATCCACAAAGAAGTAATCATTGCGAATACAGAAAATAATCCTCCCCAAAGAGAAGAAAATATAATTGACAAAATAGCGTGGACAAATGGATGGGAATAATAAAGGGAGACAAACAGCATAGTAAAATTTCTAGCACCAATATTAATATTAAGTAAATTATCGGGCTTAACATTAGGTAATATCATAAACCAAGATAAGAAGTTAAACAGTAAAGGAACAGCAATCACAATAAAGCCAGTCATAAATGCGATTTCTAGGTATCCTAACAAGATTTGTTTAATGGACTTCTCCATCTTTAATTTATAAAAATAGCCGTTGGTAAAATCTTCTTTTAATAATGTACTGGCAGGTAAACTCGCTATTAAAGGTAACAAGATAAAAAATATAGTAGGAACAAAAGTAAATCCATCTATTGATATCCACATAGTATAAGGTGAGTTTGTCGCAGGAATATTTTTAGACGCAGAAACAGCACATTGTACAACGCTAATACTTAACCCTATTGCCAATGCTAAAAACAACCATAATTTATTTAAACGTGACCACAAAAATTTCATTTTATTCTCCCTATTCTAGCAGAAGCGAATATTTGACATAGTGCTTCTTAGTTGGTACCAAGAAACTGAAACGTAATTTTTGATTGCGCATGTCATATGAATAACGCGGAATGATAAAAAATATTGTAAAAGGCTGATTGCCGTGCGCTAATGCTTTATCAGGATTAATACTGTGGTGACTTTTATCATACAATTTTATTGAGGGATTGCTTATACCATAAGGATTATTTAGATACATATTTTCTCTAAAATTAGGATTGTTCTTTTTCTCGCCATAGAATGACTGACCAGTTTGACGTATATTAAATTTGACTTTGGCTTGTACAGCGTCCTTACTTTTCTTAACTGCAGCTTTATGAACAATAAAGTCAACGTGATAGGCTTTTACCAATTCATTTTTGTGAAAAAGCTGTTCTTTAGTCACACCATACTGCTGAGGATGGGCGTTTACCTGGCGGTAGCGATAAAAGCCCACGCAGCCAACTACAATTATTATTACCACGAAGAAGCTCCATAATAATTTTTTATTTTTCATGATTAATTGTTCCTTCTTGTACATATAGCTTTTGCGTGGCGACTTTGTTTACAAATTCATGATCATGCGAAGCAATAACAAAGGTTGAACCTTTATGGTTATACCCATCAATCAATCTGATTAATTTACCAATACTTTCATGATCCAGTGCATTGGTGGGTTCATCCAGAACAATTAACGGATAGGCTCCGAGAAAAGCCTGTGCGATTCCTAATTTCTGCTTCATCCCCAGTGAAAATTTCTTAACTTTTTGTTTAGGGAACCTAGTTAAATCAAAGTATGCCAATAAATCATTAATCTGCTTTTCTTGAATATCTGGATCTAATTTCGCTAGTAGTTCTAAATTTTTATGAGCAGTAAATTCTTCTATTAAACTGGGATTTTCAATTAAAATTCCCGCTTTAATAGGATAAGGCTCTTGGACCTTCATCTCCTTACCATTAACTATGACTTCCCCACTGGTATTTATTAGACCTAAAATCGTTTTTAAGATTAACGTTTTACCGGAACCGTTTATTCCTTCTAAAACAGTGATACTGCCTTCTGGAATATCTGCACTAACATCATGCAATAGTGGCCGTCTTTTCACTATTTTTCCTACTTCATTTAATTCAATAAAACTCATTTTTTACTCCTTACTCTACACTAAAGAAATGGTCAATAATCCCATAAACAATCACCATAATCAAAGTTGCCAGCAATAAAAATAAAAAGCCAGGGAAATTAAATCTCATAATTATCAAGCAATTCAAAGGATTTAATTGCCATTTTAAAAGAGATGTCATTATCAAAAGTGAAGCTGGAATAATCAGACCCAATGCCGAATTAAACTTTCCAATTGTACCTTGCAAAAGAAGCGTCAGATATATTCCTAAAAAATTGTTGATGAAAAGTAGTGGGATCGCCTGCCAGTCAGCTAAATTAAAAAAAGACAAAGAGGGCAATTTAAATAAAGCCGTAACAAGCGACATAACTAAAAGTGTAACAAACACGTAGGCCAAAGCTATTACTCCCATTAATAACATAGTGACAACAGTAAAATTTTTCGGTGGAATTTGTAATCCTCTTAGGTGCATAACGGTAGTTTGCCAAAGCAGTTTAAAGCTATTTAGCATAATAAGTAGCGGTATTAAGAAATAGACCAGCCACAAAATAAAATTAAAAGATGTATCTTGACTGGTATCGGCAAAGAAAAGATTAAATATAGAAGTATGTGGACTGTTAATTAGCTGCGCACTGAGAAAAATAATTGAAAAGCAAATCAAACTTAGCCAACAAATTAAACGGAAGCGGATTATTTGCCATAAATATAATAATTGATTCCAAAATAGACGTTTCATAAAGACCTTCTTTTTAAAAGTGAGGATAGCCACATAATAAGTACAATTTAATTCGACTTTTATAGATAGCCAATTTTTATTTCTTATTTTTTAATTATCGTTTAATTCTATACATTAATAGTATCATTTTAGTATTGTTAAAAATAGTAGAATTAAACTTTTAATAATCCAGCTCACTATAACGATTAGTAATTAAATAGACGATTAGCATTAATAGCGTTGTAACTAGTAACAACAGAATATTGTTCTTATTGACACGCAGCAACATTAAACTATTGAGCGGATTATATTTCCAAGTGGTATAAATCGTGATAATACACAGGCTAAAAGGAATAATTATACCCAATGGAGCATTGAAGCGACCGATAGTGGTTTGAATTATCAACAACAGAAATATTCCTAAAAAATTGATAATAAACAATACTAATAAAGCTGGTAATCCGTGAAATTGTAATAGCTTAAAATTTCTTAGCCAAGAAAAGTCAGTCATTAAAGTCATGATTCCCTCTGTTAGTACCACATAAATGATGGTGATCAACCCCATTAACCCAACATTAACTACAGCGAAACTTAATGGTGAATATCGCAGCCCTCGCAATTGCATTCCCCTTGCTTGCCACAATTGTTTAAAACCGCTTAAGACTATCAGTAGCGGTACTACAAAATAAACAAACCAAAAAACAGGCAAAATAACTTGGCGTGATTTAACAGCGTTAAAATCAACTCCCATGAAAAAAAGAGGAACTATAGCGGAATTAGGCATTAGTTTCAACATCAGTATTACAAAGCATATTAACCCTAACCAAAAAAGAAAGCGCGATTTTATTAGTTGCCACAAAAATAAAAATTGATTCCAAAATAAATTTACAAGAGATGCTTTTGAGTCTACCGCTTTAGAATGCAATTGTTCTCTCCTTATTTGTTCACACTCGCACTAGTCAAAAATGAAAAAGCTTACACTAATGATACCACTTGTTCAGAATTTAAAAAATACGATCAGTAGAATTAAAATATTAAATTCCTTTAATTAAAGCAAAAATGCTCCAGGCATTAATCAACTGATTAACTTTCTAGGGCATTTTAATAAAAAAGGTTAGCTATTATGATGTGAACCCTAAAATTAGGACACTTTATTAGCTTTACTGAGGACTAACTGCCGATATTCGATCGGAGTTAGTCCTTTTAGTTTGATTTTAATTCTTTTCTGACTGTAATACTCAATAGTTTCTTACTGCATCTCCCAGCTCGGTGAGATTCATATACAGCTTTTCAAAGCAATGGAACATTTATTCATGAAAAAAAGTGCTCCTTATAGTCAGATTATTGTCTAACTATTATGGAACACTTCAATTTCGAAGGTCATATCCCTTTTTACTTATTTTTCTCTCTTACTTTCTATGCTTTATCGATAGCTCAAGATCAAGATTGCTTTGATAAATCAATTATTTGATCAAACATTTCTTGCTCTTTTTCTGATATGTGGTGTGCTACTTCGATCACAGTTCCTTTAAACTCACTTAGAATAGTTTGATGTATTTGCAAAGATAAGTTCTGATCAAGAGATGAAGTTGCTTCATCAGCCAATAATATTGGTCTTTTTGATACTAATGCTCGTGCAATTTCAACTCGTTGATTTTGACCACCAGATAAATTACTGCCACTCTTTCCAAGTTGGTAGTCTAAGCCCTTTTCGTTTACGAGATCAGTTAAACCGGCTTGTTCAACAGCATAATTTAAGTCTTCTTCAGACACATGGCGACCTAAAGTAATATTGTATTTTAAAGTATCATCTAAAATAAAAGGCTTTTGCTGAATAAAAGAGAAGTACTCATGTAATTTTCCCCAATCACCATTTACTTCAGAATGATTAACTTCATAGGATCCAGAATCAAGTTGTTGAATACCAATTAATACATTCAGTAAAGTTGATTTCCCCCAACCTGATGGAGCTTGCAGGAGAACTTTTTCCCCGGAATCAATTTTTAGATTAACATTGGCAAAAATTTTCTGTTTACCCTGACTAACTCCAGCATCAGTCAATTGTAATGATTGGAACGTATCTGAAGCAGTTGCAGTATTGCTACCCTGCGGCTTTATTAGCAAGTCGATTTTTTTGATTTTTTGCAAAATCGGTTTTGCCGTTTTAATATCGTTAACTGAGCCAAAAATACCAACTACAGGATTAATAAAATTATTAGCCAGTTGTGAAATCATCATAAAAGTGCCTAAAGTCAGCCGACCGCTAACAATGAAACTAATACCAATGGCAAAAGGAAGGAACATACTGAAAATATATGCTACTATCATAGTCATCTCATTAGACATGCCTTTAGTCCAATTGGTTTTGAAAAGAGCCGTTTCCATCAGCTTCGCCGCTTTAATCAGCCTGTTAACCATTGAAAATTGAACATCATAGATATTAGCCATTTCCGCTCCGGAATGAGTTTCATTAACGGTATTGGTATAGTTGCTATTATATTTTTCCCACTTTTCAGAATTTTTTTCGATCTTAGGACCAAAAACAGATTGGATAACGGCAGGAGTAAATGAAGCTATTAAAAATACCAATGCAATAATCCAAGAACTAACAAATGCAGAGATTACAGCCGCCAGAAATTGAATTAAATCAGAAATAATTGAAAGCTCTGCCTCAATACTATTAGTTTCAATTTGCTTGAGGTCATTAGTCATAAATGAACTGTCAATTTCGTCATGACCAGCATAGCTATTCACTAAATAATTAGCAGACGCACTTTTCAGGGCAAGATTAATTTCTTCGATAATTTTATAATATAAATACTGATATATAACGCCGACTATTCCAAATATTAGCAGACCACAAACAGCAAAGACAGTCAGCTTGATTAAGCTGCCTTGAGGCTTTTGGGCGAAATCAATAAATTTTTGAAAAATGAAGGCAACAAAAACAACCTGAAGTGATTTTAAAAGAGCAAAAAAGACATACAAGGCGAGTCTCCACGGGTTTGAATATTTTATAATCATTGATTTTCCTTTCAATATTTTTTAAATAGCATTTTGTTAGTCTAGTTCTTAACTTATAGTATGTATACTCATTTTTAAATTCAATATTGCTCTTAAGCTTGCCCAATAAGCCATGTGAAGAAATTTTTAGCTTAATTATTAAAACTCAGGCTTTTAAATTAATAAAAAATAAATATTAGATAACCAAAATAATAAGGTTTTAATCTTTAAAAGTCAATAAGATAATTTTATTTTCTTTTAATATTTATACTGAACAATTTCCCGTTAGCACTAATTTTTTCCTTAATCCTATTTTGTAACTGTAAAAAAACGATTATAAATGGCAACATGCAATCCCTGACTCAGTCAACTTGTGCAAAATTAATTCAGTCATGATATAATGTAATTGTAAAGAAAAGAGGCCTTGCGCTAACAAGACCTCTTTGAAAACAAGCAGCCGCTCTAAAGGCGGTTAGCTGTCTAGGTAATAGAAGACTTCCCCAACTTGCTAAAGTATGATTGGGACGGTCTTTTTTATTTCTTGTGATTATTGATATAATCCAACAACACAATAATAAACGTGGCGAATGCCAACATTATTTGTAATGCCTGGTAAACGCTCATTGACTGCTTCTCTTTCTAGCTATGCTAGTCGCAATCATTACTCAGTTCACCGTGCTAAATTAATTCAGTCATGATATAATGTAATTGTAAAGAAAAGAGGCCTTGCACTAACAAGACCTCTTTGAAAACAAGCAGCCGCTCTAAAGGCGGTTAGCTATGTGAGAAATAGAAGACTATCCCTAACTAGCTAAAGTATGATCGGGACGGTCTTTTTTATTTCTTGTGATTATTGATATAATCCAACAACACAATAATAAACGTGGCGAATGCCAACATTATTTGTAATGCCTGGTAAACGCTCATTGACTGCTTCTCTTTCTAAAAGATTTCGTGCCATAGGCACCATCTCCTTTCCGGATCAACAGCCAACCGCCCTCAAAACAATTTGCTTGAATTCTAAATTAATTATAGCAAATACTGTTTGCATATTGAATAACTATAAAGCATTATTGCCAAATCAATGGCTTATTTTGACTATTTCCACTATATAGTATTTTGTTTCCCTCTTTAAAAACTAAAATACATTTTTGACAATGGTAAAAAACGGCTTTACTACCATTATATTAAGCCAATCCAAGTTTAAAATGAGCGCATTTTTAAGGTATGTAAATAAGACTTTTTAATCAATGTTGGGAGCGCTAAAATAACTTTAACTCGTAATACAATAAATATAGGAAAGGAATTTGTATGATTAGAAAATGCCAAGTTGCTGACAGTCCAGCTATTCAAAAAATCAATCAAGTTGAACTAGGTTATGATTATTCTGTAGAAAAAACGACTGCCAACATTAAAAGGCTGCTAAATGATCCTGAACATCATTATCTCTGGGTTTTTGAAGATGATAATACCAAAAAAGTTGAAGGCTATTTGCATGCAGAAGTTTTTGAAGAAACCTATTTTGACCCCATGTTCAACGTTTTAGCTTTAGCAGTAGATTCTTCTGCCCAAAAGAAAGGCATAGGCAGTCAACTTATGCAAACTTTGGAAAAGCAGGCTAAAAATTTAGGCATGAAAGAAATTAGGTTAAATTCAGGAGAATCACGTTTAGGTGCTCATAAATTTTATGAAAAGCTGGGCTATACCAGCAATAAAATGCAAAAAAGATTTGGTAAAACACTCAAATAATTTTTATTTAAACTACAAAGTATGATTCTTGTTGTTTTGATATCCATCAAAATTAATAGAGGTTAAATTTATGAATAAAAAAATTCATGTTGGATTACTTTTTGGTGGCAATTCATCAGAATATGAAGTTTCGATCATGTCAGTTAATAACATTTATGATGCTATTGATAAAAATAAATTTGAGGTTCATCCAATATGGGTCACAAAAGAGGGATATCTGGCTGATGAAAAAGACTCCTATAAAGTTCTAGCAAATCCTAAATATACAATTAAAAATTCAGATAAAACTGCAAATATATCAAACATAGCACAGCTTGCAAATTTACCGGAAATAGACGTTTTCTTCCCCATCATTCATGGAAATTTAGGCGAAGATGGTTGCCTGCAAGGTCTTTTTAGAATTTTGAACAAACCATTTGTGGGCGACGATGTTTTAGCTGCTGCAGTTACGATGGACAAAGAATTCACTAAAATTTTGACGCAAAGAATTGGTATTCCTGTAGCAAAATGGGTTTCAATAAAGCGTATAGAATATAATGATAAGAGCAATGGAAAAAATGACTATACAAAAATAAGTCAAAAATTAGGTAATGATTTGTTTGTTAAGCCTTCTAATCAAGGTTCATCCGTTGGAGTTCATCATGTAACTAATAAGCGTGAGTATGAAGAGGCATTAGAAGATGCTTTTAAATATGATGACAAGATATTAGTAGAAGAAACAATTCATGGTACAGAAGTAGAAACTGCTGTTCTGGGTAATGATAATCCACAAGTTTCTGGTGTTGGGCAAATTATTAATGCTGAGGGAACTTTTTACAGCTATGAGAATAAATATGGTGAAAATTCCACGTCAATATTACAAATACCGGCAAAATTACCAGGTTCTATTGTTGAGAAAGCAAGAGCAATGGCCTTAAAGGTATACCAAATAACAGAATGCAGCGGTTTAGCCAGAATTGACGCTACTTTGCGTAAAGACGATAACGAAATAGTATTCACTGAACTAAACGCACTACCGGGTTTCACTAATATGAGCATGTACCCGAGACTTTTTGAAGAGGAGGGCATCTCTTATTCAGATTTAATTTCATTATTGATTGAAAACGCACAGGAAAGATTTGAACATAAAAAAACATTATTGCATAGTATAAAATAATATGCAAAAACAATTTAATAAAAAAGTAAGTCTCGAAAGTGTAAAACCTTTTCGAGACTTTTGGTCACTATTAAATTAGCCATCCAATTTTCTGGTCCAATAAGGATCATTTCCTACTTTATCAAGTAAAATTTGTAAAATCTTCAGGAGTTCTTCATCATTAATTTCTATTTTTTCTGATTTAATTGGTATTTTTGCTACTTTTTCATGATATGAATTTAACAATTGATTAATTTTATTTATTATGATTTGTTTTGCTTTATTAGTACATAAATTATTTAAACCAATTGAAGCTGCTAATTTTAAGACAAAATTAGACCATTGACCAGATTCTAAAAATCTATTTAGTTTTGAATTTTTTTCTGATATAAAACAATTAGCACAAGCTTGTCGAATAGATTTATATCTGTTATGCACATAATCTCCATATTTTTGACCATCATATTCAAAATTCAGAACTTTTTCTTCGTTTGCATTTAAACCAGAACCAAGATAGCCTTCCCAAAAAGCAACATATTCAAAATCCGCAAGTTGTTCTATTTTTTGTGATTTAGACTGAATAGATGGTAAATAGAATTTAGGATCATTCTTAATCTCTACGTTGCCAAAGGTTTCAGAAAAACATAATTCGACTAGTAGTGCTTCAGCATCATAAACGTTTTTACCAAAATCTAACTTATTTTCTATAGTCTTTGCTTTTTCAGCAAAACATTGTGTGAGTGAATAAATGTTTATAGTACTTAAAGGTTTAGAATTAGCAGGAATATAGCTTCCAATAGGATATAAAAGCAAGCAAGAACGATAAATATATATCAACTTAGTTAGTGGAGCATTAAAGCCTAATTTTTCAATTACTTTTTTGACTATAGAAGACATTTTATAAATAACTTTGTTTTCAAAATTTGCATAATCAAGATTAGTTTTATTTTCAAAAGTTTCTATTTTTTTCTCAGTCTGTCTTAGTATTAATTTAACTAATTCGTTTGGTGTATGACGAGGTTCCGTGTTTATTGCAAAGAGTGCAGCTAAGAGTAATTTTTTAAAATCTCCTTTATCATCACACGAGTTAATAAACAATAATAGCTCGTCACTACAGTCAATTTCGTCTAAATCTTTAGCATATGCTAAATTAGTAATTTTTTTAGGGTTATGTATCAGTTCTTTCAACTCTTTATATGAATGGCTATTTGAAAAATCATTTATAAAGTAATTAGTAGGAGCTTTTATGAAAACTTCAGGGAAACTATCATTATCTTTTTTACGATTGAGAATAGAACAAACTGAAAACATAATCTCTCTGTTGTCTTTATTTGTCTTCAAAATATTATCAGTTACATCAATTGATTCACTCCACTTAATTTTATCCCAGTTTTCAACTAATAGTTTATAAACATCTTTATGAAACAAATATAGATATATTATAACTAGTTGTTGATCAATTTGTACCCTTCCTTTTTTATCCTGTCCGCAAAATTCATTTTTTACATATGTTAAAAAATGATTTGCTTCACGTAACGTTCGATGCTCATTTATAAACAAATCACTAACTGTATCTTCTATAGAATTTGTACCCAAGTTATTTGAAATAATTTGTTCAATTTTAGGACCAAAGCTCTGTGGTTTTAATACTATGGGTAAAGAAATTATTTGATCAATTACTTTATCTAAAAAATTATTTTTAACTTTGTCTATATTTTCCCAGTCACCAACAAATATTATTCTAGCAGTGCCTCCTCTTTCATGAATTGCATTAAAAATTTTATACAGTTCTTTCTGAATATTAATATTTATTCGATCAAAATCATCAATAACTAAAACTTTAGGAATTGCATGATTTCTTAAAGTCTTCAAACAACACCATAAAAGAAATTTATCAACATTTATTAAGTTATTTTTAGATAAGTCAAATAAAGTAGTTATTATCACAGCGATCGTAATTGTAGCAAAAACAATATGGTTTTTGGGATCCATTTGAAAAATGCTTCTAATAGCTAAAATGACACTACTACAAATCATTAAAATTACGAAAACCCATCCTAAAAAAGTTGCAATCATATCCCATACTGGATGTATGGTGGAAAATAATTGTCTTGGTAAACTCTCATTATTTTTTGGCTTCCATAATTTTAAATAAATAAATTTAAGCCTCGTTTTTTTATTCTTTTCAAGTTCTTCTACTTTCTTTTCAACAGTTTCAAGGTATTCTGATTTACCGCTACCCCACTTACCTTGTAAGAAATATGTTTTATTACCATTGTTTAACAATAAATCAGCAAATTTTTTTGCCCAATTTCCAGTATCAATTTGAGCAATTTTCCATTGATTATTTTCCATAAAGCCTCTTAAAATAAAGAATAATAGTTAATAGTATTACATTTTATATATTGCAGTTTACTTATATATACATATATAAGTAAACTAAATTATAGTTTAACAAAACACTCTATACAAATGATATCAAACAAGTCAAGAACCAACCATTATATATTTTTCGATATGACTAATACTTAGAACGGAATTGATCTTTACCTTTTTTAGTTAATTTTTTGTAATAATTCACAATAATTCCAAGATTAAGGTACCACATAATATGTAAATTTAAAGCAATTAACTATACTTCATAATACATCTAAAGTGCTACTATGCATATGAGGTGATCAATAATGCTAAGTCCAGAAAAAAGCAAAATTTCGATTTCAGTTAAAGTTAATTCAGAAGATAAAAACCGAGTTACAGAAATATTTAACGGACTAGGCCTTAATCTTTCGACTGCCATTAATATATTTATAAAGAAAAGTATTGCTGAAGGTGGTTTACCGTTTGAAGTTAGGGATCCATTTTATAGTGAGGAAAATCAAGCTGAACTAAATCAGCGTTTCAAAAAGATTAACAATAATCAGGATATCCATTCACATCATCTTTTAAGTAGTGAGCAGAAGAAAGAATGACAGTAGAATTTTTAGATGAAGCTTGGAATGAATATGTTAATTGGCAAGTCGGAAAAATTAAAATATCAAATTGGTTGGTCAAGAAGAATAAATAATGTAGATAGATTAGTTTACACAGTTAAAAATGAGCGATTAATTATTATAGCTTGCAAAACTCACTATAATTAAAGCTAAAAATTCTCTTAGTTAGATTTCAATTTAACTAAGAGGATTTTTATCTGTATAAATCTTTACATTCACAAAACTAGCAATTTTTTTAAATATACTATTCATCTAAAAGTCTGATAAATCTATTGGTGCGGACACCTTTCCTTTTTTTAAATTAGCAACAGATTCATCCATTGCTTTTAATCCCTTTTCAAAAATACCCTTTGATTTGACTAATTCTCTATGTTCCACAGCTAAGTACTCATTACTATATTCTTTTGCATAACATAATTATATTTTAATTTAAGCAGTGCAACTAGTTTTTGCTAGCCATATGAGCAAAGTGATTGCTAACAACTTGCATAATAAATTTTTCCCTTTTCTGTGGGATCCACTGCGAAAAGCAGATCATATTAAAATTAATAAAAGCAGAAATAACACAATAAAAACCCGCCTTATTTATACGATCAAAGACGGGTTTTATATTACAAAATTTTTATTAATTATATTAGTATTTGGGTAATTTCCAAAACTAGTGGAACAACAATTACGAATAAGACCGTTGAGGTGGTCACAACGTTGGTAGCGTATTGCACATCCCCATGTGATTCACCAACTAATATTGGCAAAACTGCCAAAGCAGGAGTAGCTGATTGCACAACTAATGTTTGTTTAGCTAAACCAGTCAAAGCTGGTAACCAATTAGCACCAACAACAATTAAAATAATCATTAAAGCTGGTACTAGAATAAAACGACCTAGTAATGCCCAAATAGTATCACGGTCAAGGTGAATTGATTTTAAGCCGGCATCTGCCAATATAATACCAATATAGATGAGCGACATTGGGGTAACGATACCACCGACCATGCTCAACACGGCTGTAATCCAGCCAGGAATTGGAACTTCAACCAGTAAGCAAATCAAAGCTATTAAAAATCCCACTAGTGGCGCTGGCAACAATTTTTTCCAGTTAAATTTTTGCTGCTTATTCTTTTGTGCGGTCGGATCATCACTAGAAATGAAGAAGACACCAATTGCCCAAGTAGAAACAGTATTTAAAACATAATAAATTAAAAAGTATGGCATACTTTTTTGCCCAAATAAGGCGATATTTAATGGTAGGCCAATAAAAATGGTATTGGCGTTCGTAATGGCATTAATAAAAGTACCACGACGACCCTTGCGAATTCGCAAAACCTTGCATAATAACCAGGCAAACAAATAACTGAGGGCAAAGCAGATAATGGCATAGATCAGACCACCTGTTAAGCCAAATAATTTTTGTCGATTCAAATATTTTAAAACAGAAACAAAAATTGAAGCAGGCAGAGCAATATTCATAATCAAATAAGAAATATTGCCCTTAAACTGATCGCCTAGTTTGCCACTGGTGCGCAGCCAATATCCTAAAGCAATTACAAGCAACAGTTCAACAACGCTAGTTAATGAAGTAATAAAGGCTTGCATTTATTCTCACTCCTGCTCATCTTTATATTCAGGCGCCCAGCGAAGTGCTGCCACAGCTTTTTCACCATCTTGAAAATCGTTCTGGTTAAGATGGTCGGCAATAGCCTTGTTAGACACAGCTTTTGCTACAGTTTGGGAAAAGACATTCAATTTTTCGACTGGTGGCAAAACTGCTGCACCTGGTTTAGTGGAATCAACGATTCCGCCAAGCGAGTGGGCCGCTACACTGATCATCTCATCGCTTAAAATCTTGGCATTAACTGCCAAGGCGCCCAGACCAAGTCCAGGGTAGACCAAGGCATTATTGGCCTGGCCTATTTCATACTTGACGCCATTATATTCAACTGGATCAGCAGGAATACCAGTTGCTACCAAGGCTTTGCCCTTAGTCCAGTGAATTAAATCTTCTGCTTTTGCCTCAGCTAATTGAGTTGGGTTTGATAATGGGAAAATAATTGGCCGGTCGGTATGGGCAGCCATTTCTGTCACAATATCCTGGGTGAAAGCGCCTGAACGGGTTGAAGTTCCTACTAAAATGTCGGGGTGAATTGCCTGCACAGCACTCTTCAAATCTTTAAGCTGGTCGGCGTTAGTGAATTCAGAGCGTTTTCTTGCAAAAGGCTTCTGCGCTGGTGTTAAATCAGGAGTATCCTCAAAAAGCAATCCTTGTTTATCCACCAAGTAAAAGTGCTTGCGTGCTTCATCAGGCTGTAAACCTGCTTGCAACATCTCAGCGTAGACCTGTTCAACAATTCCGGTACCAGCAGTTCCGGCACCGAAGCAAACGTACTTTTGGTCTGTTAACTTTTGTCCGCTAATCTTCAATGCTCCCAAAATACCAGCCAAAACAATGACTCCAGTACCCTGAATATCATCATTAAAGGTTAGAATATGATCACGATAATGTTTTAAAATATTATCAGCATTATCCCGGCCAAAATCCTCAAAATGTAAATATAGTCCCGGAAACAGCTTTTCTACAGTTTGCACAAAGCGATCAACAAACTGGTAATAAGGATCTCCATTCACCCGACGCTGATGGTTGCCTAAGTAGAGCGAATCATTAAGTAATTTGTCATTGTTAGTGCCAACATCAAGAACTACGGGTAATACACATGCTGGATCGACACCAGCTGCAGCAGTATAAACCATCAACTTGCCAACAGAAATGTCGACGCCTTGAGTGCCCCAGTCACCAATTCCTAAAATTTCTTCACCGTCAGTAACCACTATTAGTTTTATATCACGGCCATCAGCCGCATTTTTCAAACTATCTTCGATTTGATCAGGTTCATTAATTGACAAAAATGCGGCATATTGCGGATTTACAAACAAATGACTGTAATTTTCAATAGTTTCAGCTATTGTCGGGTCATACACAATAGGCATAAATTCAGTGACATGTTCACTAAAAATTTTAAAGAACAGCACGCGGTTAGTATTAAAAATCGTCATTAGAAAAATCCGTTTTTCTAGATTCGTTGATTTTTCCTGGTATTGTAAATAAACTTCTCGAGCTTGTTCTTCAAGAGTCTGCACCTTTGGCGGTAACATCCCTACTAAATGATATTGTTCTCGCTGCTCTTCTGTAAAAGCAGTCCCTTTATTCAAAAATGGGTCATTCAACCTATCTTGTCCTGTTTTAGCCATTTTCTCACTCTCCGTCTATTTAATTATTAATAGCACGTACTATATTCTTAGACTATATCCGGGGTGAAAAAAGTGCAATTAATTTAACTTATAGTAAAAGCGTATAGTGTATAATAAAGAGTTAAATATAGTTAATTATAACAAGCAAAAAGCCAATTCAACTTGATGAATTGGCTTTTTTTGAAATTTAAGCAAACAATTATCTTATGCTTTGTAACGTGACTCACCATTTAAGTAAGTTTCACTTAAGGTCATATCTGGGTTTAATACTAAGAAATCAGCGTCCTTATCAGGAGCAATTGAGCCGCATTTATCCAAAACATGAGCGCTCTTAGCCGGTACGTAAGAGGCCATCATGATTGCTTCTTCAGGTGTAGCAACATTCCAATCAACAACGTTTTTAACAGCAGTCTTCAATTGTAAAATGCTACCAGCTAAATTATTGCCACCCTTTAAGCGAGCCATGCCTTCCTTAACATAAACAGGCAACTCACCTAACATGTAGTCACCATCAGGCATCATGCCGGCTTCCATACAGTCTGTGATCAAGCAAATATGTTCGGCACCTTTAAGCTGAACTAATGCCCGTACCATTTCTTTTTGAACATGGTGACCGTCACAGATCAACTCATCTGTCACATTATGCAGCGCCATTGCCGCGTTAGAAATTGATGTATCGTGATGTGATGGATCAGGCATACCATTAAAAGTATGAGTAAACATAGTGGCACCAGCTTCAACACCGGCTTTAGCTTCTGCAAAAGTAGCGCTTGAGTGTCCTAAAGCTACAACTACACCCTCTTTAACAGCTGCACGAATGAATTCTTTAGCGCCTTTTCTTTCAGGAGCAAGAGAAATTTTATTTAAAAGTCCTTTTGATTCTTCGCGCCATTGATTAAACTGGTTAATATCAGGGTCAAGCAAGTATTTAGGGTTTTCCGCACCAGCATGTTCCGCAGTAAAGTATGGGCCCTCAAAGTGAAGTCCCTGAATTTTAGCACCAGTTTCTTCACCCTTATGGGCACCAAACATCTGACAAATTTTGCTTAATGTATCAGCACCGGCAGTGTAAGTCGTTGGCAACCAGCTGGTAACACCTGAACGCAAAAAGCCTTCTGACAAGTGGTTAATTCCCGCCCAGTCACTTTTCATTACGTCTTCTTTTAGTGAACCGTGAACGTGAGTATCAACAAGTCCCGGTGCTATCCACTTACCTTTATAATCGATAATTTTACCTTCCGGCTTTTGGTCTTCAGTATAATAAAAGCCGAATTTGCCATCATCTTGTACTTCTAAGTAACCACCTTGTTCAGTTACATTTTCAAGAAAGAATTTATCTGCATGAATATAATAAGTCATAATATTTTGGCCTTTCTTTTATAAAATAAACCTCTTACTTATAGTTTCATTTTAGCTTAATCAACTGGTCTTTACCAGTTCAATTTCAAATAGTACGGAAAGTTTTAATTTTTTAGTTATAATAGTGGTGTAGGTAACTAATTAGGAAGCAAAAATCATGATTCAAAATACGCAAACAAATAAACACTCATTGGGAGCACTTACTGGTGCCAGCAAGTGTGACCATTATTATGAATTACACTTTGCCACTGGCGAAATTGCGCACTTTTACGTCTTAGCTGACGGTATTTTTCGCCTTTTAATTGATCCAGAGCAAAATTTTAGTGAAAATCGGACCGCAAACGTTCAGCTGGCGCAATTTGATAATACTGCTTTTACCAATTCTCAGGTCAGAGCTACCAACGATTCCTTAATCATTCATACCGGCAACTATCAAATTATCTTCGGTCAAAATCCGGCTGTGCTCAGTATTTTTGATGAATCGCTGCATCATAATAGGATGCGTCAGTCGCAACCGCTCGAATTTAGTGAAAACGAAACGCGAGAATTTTTAGCAGAAAACCAAAACGAATTTTTCTACGGTGGTGGACTGCAAAATGGTTATTTTAGTCATAAAGGCCATAAAATCGCAATTAAGCATGATCAAATAACGGGAAAAGGCGGTGTAATTATGCCTGTCCCCTTTTTCTGGTCGAATGCCGGTTATGGTGAATTAAGAAATACCACTGCAGCGGGAAGCTATGATTTTGGTAAAACCCAGCGGGGAGTTACCGTCCTCGCTCATCAAGATGCTGTTTTTGACACTTTTTACCTCCTTGGCACTACCCCACAGGAAATTTTACAGCGCTATTTCACTTTAACGGGCAAGCCGATGTTACTGCCTAAATATGCTTTAGGTCTCGGCCATATCGGCAATTTCTGCACGACCTTATGGCAGCCAAGCCATGCCCAAGAGCGAAATGCCAGCAAAATTGGCAACAATTATTATACCCGTACCAAAGATGAAAATGCTGCTTCGGGTAAGGCCTCACTTAATGGGGAAGAAAATTACCAGTTTTCAGCAAGGGCGCTAATTGATCGCTATCACGCCATGCATTTTCCAATAAGCTGGTTTGTCCCTAACTATGGTGAGCAACCCGAAAATGAGCAGGCTCTTAGTTTCTTTAATGAATACGCGCAAACTCAGGGTGTTCATCCCGGATTTTGGCATCAGGGTGAAGTGGATCTGCCTGAAAAAACTGACTTTACTTATACTGCAGCTGGCGAAGCAGCTAAAGATACGGCAAAACTCCAAAGTGAATCGCAAAAAGAGCGGCCTCTAGTGCTGGCTGACAGCGGCACCGCTGGCATGCAAAAAAATGCCGCACTTATTTTTGGCGACGTCGGTGGTAACTGGGACAATATTACTAATCAAGTTGCGGGATTACTGGGAGCAAATCTTTCCGGTCAGCCTTTAGTTGGGGCAGCGGTCGATGGCCTGCAAGGCGGCGGCAACGCTCAAATCAATGTCCGTGACTTTGAATGGAAAAGTTTTACCGCTTTACTATTTAACTTTGACGATCAAGGTAATTTCAGTAAAAACCCGTTTGCTTATAATAAGAAAATAACTGAAATTAATCTGGCTTATCTTAAATTGCGCCAGCATTTAGCCAGTTACATTTATACGTTAAATGAACGGGCAAAAAATGGCGAACTGATTATGCGGCCACTATTCAGCGAGTTTCCTGATGAGCGTGCTAATTATACAGCTCAGTTTGGCAACGAGTTTATGTTGGGACCCAATCTTTTAATTGCTCCTATTACGAACGGTCGTGAAGACAAAAACGGTGATTCTCGTAAAGACAATTTATATTTGCCAGGCAAAAAAACGCTGTGGATTGATCTTTTTACCGGTAAAAAATATGCAGGCGGCAAGGTCTACAATAACTTAACTTTCCCACTATGGCATCTGCCGGTCTTTGTTCGGGGTGGCAGTATTTTTGACTGGAATAAGCGTGATTTTCTACTTTATCCCCAAGAGCAGAGTGAAGCCATTAGCTATGACGATGATGGGACAATTGCTGCAAGTAACAGTTACACTACTAAAATCTGCAGTAAAGTTGAACAGGAAAAGCTGCTGGTCACTATTGCACCGACTGAAGGTAATTTGACAAAGCAATCCGTTGAACAACCTACCAGTCTGACAATCATGTGCGATTTTTACCCTGATACTGTAACTATTAAAATTAATGATCAAGTTGTCCCCGTAGAAGAATACGGCTCGCTGGATGCTTTCAATCATGCTCATGAAGGTATTTTTTATAATACTAATTACGGCCTAGATGAATTTAAAAAATACCATAAGAACACGCAGACTGCGCTGCAAATAAAATTAGCCGCCAGAGATATTACCGCCACTGAAATAGAAATCACAGTCCGTAACTTCAACTATGGCAAAAACGTGTTAGTACACGAAATTACCAGTGGCGTCTTACCGTCACCAAAACTACCGGCAGTAGATTCAAGTAAGATCTCGGCTCATTCATTTGAACTTGCCTGGCCTCATGAGAGTGCCGTCCAGATTGAAATTAATAATCTTCTTTATGTTGGCATAACCGGCAAAAGTTTTACTTTTCATGAGTTAACGCCTAATACCCGCTATATTATTAGGATGCGTTATGCAATTAGAAATAAAGTTTCTGAATGGTCTGACCTTTTCGGCGTTATTACGAAACACGCCGCCAAAGACTATGCGATTGAAAACATTGAGGTAACCAGCAACTGTGATAGTAAAGAAAACCATCCCCTGTCCTATTTGACTGACCTGAAATTGGCGAGCGAATGGCAAACTAGCCAAACTGTTTCACCTGAGCAACCACTGGAATTAACTTTTAGCTTTGAAAAGGTTGAAAAGCTAAGCAGAATGGTTTTTGTGCCCCGGAATATTGATCATAATGGTGATCCTCTTGTTGTTTCAATTGCTGTTTCAACAGATGGTGAAAACTACACTACTTACGCAGACCACTTACAGTGGAAGGCTGATACTAAAAACAAGGTAGTAGGCTTGCGGGATGTGCGCGCTAAAAAAGTGCATTTGACGATTTATCAATCATCCGGTCCAATTGTTGCAGCAAGAGAAATTATCTTTTTCAGGGCAAAAAGATAACTAAATATAAGAAAAACACGAAATTAATATGTACTGAGCTCCTAAAAGTTGTCCTAAATTTGGAGCTCTTTTATTTAAAAATTATATTAGACATTTAATTAGGCTTTTGACTCATGATTTGTCTATGTATTTTTGTTTTAAGGCTTTATCGCATTGAAAATATGATTATGGTTTCTATTAATTATGCAAAATAACTGTTAAGACTATATTGCTGATTAAAATCAAGATGACCTTGGGTGCGGTGTATACTTGTACTAACATAAATTAGGGAGCTAATATTAATGAAAAAGAAACTGGGTATGTTTATTGCTAGAAAAGTTGGTAATTCTATAGTTCTCACGGTTCCAAGTAAGGCTGGAGTTAAACCTGGACAACGATTTGAATTGATTCAGGAAGATAATGGCACTTTAATCTATAAGGCTATTGACTCTAATCCGTGGTTTAATGGAGAATATGATGATATTGATTTTAAAAAAGAAATTGCAAAAGTAGGTAATCCCGATACTATGCAGGTTGGTAAGGAGAATATTTCGTGGTAGCACCCAAACAAGGAGATATTATTTAAATAGATGCTGAACCACATGCAGGACGAGAAGAAGGCGGCCATGATCCCCAATCTGGCAATATTCAAAGACCAGCGATAGTGATATCAAATAATGCATATAATCAAAAAACAGGACTCGTTATCTGCATGCCTCTTACGCATGATCTTAAAAAAGATAATCGTGGTCTATACTATCGTCTTGCTGATATCAGCAGTGGGATATCTGGTAGTGTAGTTACTTTTCAAATGCCTAATTATGATTTTTCCGGTCGAAATGGTAAAATTGTCGGACATGTTAATGATAAAGATTTGGATAACTTGCTATCTAAAGCATATCAAATTTTAGATAAGCGCTAATTTTCATCAAAATATTACTTAACCTAAAATAAAAACCCAAAAAGTGAAGTGCTCCATAATAGTTAGACATTAATCCGACTATTAGGAGCACTTTTTTCATGACTAAATATTCGATTACTTTAAAAATTAATTTGGGGTTCACATCATTTTTAGGAATAAGGCAATACTTGCTATAATTAAATTTGAATTGATAGCAAATTGTTTTGAGGGCGGCTGGCTGTTTCACTTGAAGGAAGAGGGTGCCTATGGCACGAAATCTTTTAGAAAGGTGTCCAGCTATTGAGTGTGTACCATGCGCTAGAATTAGCGCTGACATTTGCCTCGTTTATTATTGTCTTGTTGACCTATATCGACAAACACAAATAAAAAAAGACCGTCCCAACAATAACTTTAGCACGTTATGGGATTGGTCTTTAACCAAACTATAATCTAGCTAACCGCCTTTAAAGCGGCTGCTTGAAATTCAGAGAGGAAGTCTTGTTTTTGCAAGGCTTCTTTTTCTCTATAGTTATATTCTAGCATGATTAAACTGATCTTGCACAAGAACCTGATTAACTTATCTGGGTAATCCCTAATTTTTCTCTATATCGTTTGAATGTTATCCGATTGATTCCAGTTACCTTGCTGACAGCAATATCAGTCATACCACTTTGGTAAAGTTTAAAGGCGTGTTGCAATTGGAGACTGTTCTTATTGAATTTGGGCTTGCGGCCATGATAGCGGTTCTCAGATTTAGCAATTGGATGTGTCCTGCCGTTTCCGCTCCTTAATTCTCTTACGTTCGCTCTCAGTTTGGTACTTGTAAAGCTCTAAAATGATGTTATTCATCAACTCTACAGGTTAGAATCTTCAAAAAGCCTCGCAAAGACGAAAAAATGCAGTGTAACTCACCTATGCTTAATTGCGCTCATAATCTTAGTTAAATCCTGTTTATTTTGAAGACCAAAAGGGGTGTAATCTAATGAACAACTGGTGCTAACTTAAAATTAAAAAGTATACGAAAAATCGTTTAGTAATTAATGTTAACCACCAAAATTAAGATAATTTAACCATAAAAATACGACCTCAAAAATTATCTTAATTTCAGAGGTCGTATCAATATCAAAATCGTACATTGGCTTTTGCATAATAATTGGATGTCTAAGTTCTAGTTATACGTCACATTTATTGACTACAAAATATTTGATTTAAATTATTTTTTGTTGCGGTCATACCAATGAAGCACACAATTAACTATAAAAATATCCAAAAGTATAATGCAAAATTGTACAAAAATATTTGTCCACCTATTAGTTATGTAAGGTGATAAATATATTTGATATATGAAAACTATAATTCCAGTCGATATTCCGTACGCTAATGCGTTACGATATTTCACCGATTCATAATAATCAGATTCAGTCTTTTTCTTTCTATTCATTTTGTCTCTTATAAATTGAATTATTGCCAGCCCCACTGAGTAATTACTGGATAGTGATTGATGCCAGTAAGTATCCAATTAACATCAAACCAAACGCCACCTTTAATATTGTCACCAATTGTCGAACTTAGAAAAGCACCAATTGCAGCTACTATAGGGCCTCAATCAGGGTCAACAGCAGCGGTGATAATAGCTGTGAGACCTGCAAGACCGCCTGAAGCAACAGCTTTAGCAGTGCGTTGATCTATAAAAACTCTAATGTAATTGCATCCAAATTCAACCTTATTTACACCAAAATGATGCTTTGCGCGGGGTTGAATTTTGGAATCTTCTGTTGATGGTAAAACTCTAACTGATTTTCCAGAATTATTAATTTCAAATTCTAAAGTTGCAGTTTTTGTGCTTTTATTTATTACAAAAGATGATCCATTAATAAGTTGATTGGTATGGGCTATTACTTCTTGAGCAGAAAAATATTCAGCCTAAGTAATAACTTTTTAACATCGTCATTAAGAACATATTTATTATTTTTCACTTCTACATATGGGTCAATTTTGTCTACGACGTCTTGACTTAAGACATTAGATGGTTGAGCGTAAGCAGAATTATCAACAGAAGCTGCTGATACAGTATTTGTGACAGCAAAAGCATTATTATATACTTTTCTTAATCATATATGATTAATTACAATGTAATATGTACTTAATAAAAAGTCAACAATATTTTTAATTTATTTTTATTAATTCAAAATTGATTTGGAATTAATGCAGGCTTTGATCATTTCCTCATTTTTTCTCGGATGGTCGATCACTTGGCCACGACTAGCAGCATGTTAGTAAAATTATTTTTGGCAGCACAAATATCATTAGGGATAATATACTTTTTACTACTTTTTCCCACAAATATACCAGTGATTTTCAAAGTAAATCCTTCTGAATATCTTTTTTATGGTCTTGATACGAAATTAAGCATGTGTGAATTCGATTTTCCTTTTCTATATAGCAGTTTATAGCAGTTTGAGCAATTTTGCTTAGCAATATAGTAGAAGCAAACGAGCCACTTTTAATTCCTGCAACTGTTGATTAGCTGCTTGATTGTATTCATTTATTCTTTATCACCTAGATTTGACAAAGAGTTAAAAAAGACCCAACCATTGCTGGATCCTATAATAAAGTTTTAGGAGCTAATTAAAGCTCAAGTCCATCGTCACGATCAAACTCCTGCTGCTTTTTCTTAGAGGCCTTATATTCTTTCTGTAGCTTGTCCCAATCAAGTTGACTGTTTTTGAGATCTTTTTGAGCTTCCTCTTCATTTTTTTTAGCATATTGCAGACTTAAAATCCGATTTTTAAGTTCTGTTTCTACATAATCAGCGATCAAATTTCTAAATGGTTGAGGATCATTATTGGGCTGCTGGGAAACAGCTAATGCTTTCATGTATTGCTCTCGTGCGGGTTTAGATGGATTAACATTAACCACTGGATAACCATTTTCAGTTAAGACTAAGTTCATTAAAAGCCGTGCTGTACGTCCGTTGCCATCTTTAAACGGGTGAATAGTAACGAATTTTTGGTGCAAGTCGGTCGCATACTGCACCGGGTGCAACTTGTCTTGTGCTTCATTACTCCAAGCTTGTAATTGTTGCATTTTCTCGGGTATTTCATAAAAGTGGGCGTAAGGACGTGATTCTGAACCATAAGGGTAAACATCAATATTGCGATACTTACCGGCTTCTTCTTGCGGTTGAATTGTTGTCAAAGTTGCAATTCGGTTCAAGTTTCTAATATCCTCATTGCGAATTGGCTGTTTTTTAATTGCTAAATTTTGCATATAGTCATAAGCTTCATTTAAGTTAATGATTTCCAGTGTTTCCTTAATGGTCTTACCGTGAATAGTTGCGCCTAGCCCGCCGTTAAGAATCTCGGCAGTTTCAGCTTCGGTCATCGTGTTGCCCTCAATTGCAGCAGAAGACCATACATGCTCAATTCTGATATTTTGCTCGAGCTGCTTTACTTCAAGCGGAGATAATGGTCTATAGGTATCCATCTTATTTTTTAGGTTTGTAATCACAGCTAATTTTTGTCCGTATTCCATTGTAACACCTTCTTAATTTAAGTTAATATTTTGGGCCAACTAAAGCTCAAGTCCATCGTCACGATCAAGCCCCCGCTGCTTTTTATTCTGTTTACTCTTCTTAGCTGATTTGAGCATCTTTTTAAATTCGGCAATAGTTTCTTTTTCATCGCTTTCGGATAATTCCTGACTTTTATGTTCCGCCCGCGCCTGCAAGTTTGGCTCCATACCAAAAATACCATTTTGATACGTCCAGTCCTTAAGGTCGGTCATGTCATTGGAAAAGTAATAATCTGCCAGCTTTTGCTGCCACGTGGGCCACTTGTCAAGCGGTACGTTAATCAGACCGGCTCCGTTATCAATCATTATCTTGTTAGCTGCAATTGTGGCGGTTCGCTTGTTACCGTCGTAGAACATTTGCTGGCGCATATTGTGATACATCAGGGTCAGTGCCTTATCGGTGGC
>NZ_CAMKZC010000021.1:0-23433 GCF_946477725.1 uncultured Lactobacillus sp.
AAAAAAATAATGTACCGGACGTAGCCGATATGTCAATTGACGTTGGTTCCAGTTCACGTGCCGAAACAATTAATGATTATCAAATTGATACTGGTTGTCCTATTTTTGTGGATGTTAAATGTGAATACAATGAAAAATCTGGTTTGTTTTTCGGCAAAGATTTTGATGACCGCTTTGGCGCTGCTGCTATGGCTGACGTTTTAGACAATTTAAAAGATGAACAAACTGCATTTAACGTTGTTGCAGCACTTTCCAGCCAGGAAGAAGTCGGTCTGCGCGGAGCATATGTTACAGCAAGAGCCGTAAAGCCTGATGTAGCAATCGTGCTTGAGTCTTGTCCAGCAGATGATACTTTTACTCCAGAATGGTTATCGCAAACTGGGCTGAAAAGGGGACCGATGTTACGTGACATGGATACGTCGTTTTTGCCTAATCCTAAATTTCAACAGTATGCCTGCGATTTGGCTGATAAGAATAATATTCCGTACACTCGTTCTGTTCGCACTGGTGGTGGCCAAGATGGCGCAGCAATTTATTATGAAAATGGCGCGCCAACCATTGTGATTGGTATTCCTGTTCGTTATGAACATTCTCCATATTGTTTTAGTGCTTATTCAGATTTTAAAGCATCTGTTGCTTTGACGCTTGCTATTATTCGTGATTTAACTAAAGAAAAACTGGCAAGTTTTAGTCAATTTTAATGGCATTAACTACAGTAATTGTCTAAAATAAGCAACAAATTTAGTTAAAGTATGATACAATAGTAAAAGTTGAATAGCAGTCACTAGGGGTGCCAAAAAGCTGAGAAATACCCTCTGAACCTGATCGGGACAATACCTGCGTTAGGGAAGTGTAAAATTAGGTAATAATGATACTCCTACTGACATGTAAAGTTAGGAGTATTTTTTATGTTTACTAGAACTTCAAAATGGAATGTAAAGTCAATTATTTTAATTGCGTTAATTGGAATTATTATGGGAGTCATTTATACATATGGCTTTAACTGGGCTTTTAATTTAATCAAAATGTTGTTGGTGCCGACAGGTTTCGCACCGGTGACTGATACTGTTTTTACAGGTTTATGGCTTATGGCTGGACCTTTAGCGATGTATTTTGTTCCTACTGCAGGATCCGGTACGATTGGTGAATTATTAGCTTCTGTGGTTGAAATGGCCATAGGTGGTCAGTGGGGTGCTACTACGATTCTTTCCGGAATTATTCAAGGCGCTACTAATGAAATCGGCTTTTTCCCTAAAAAAGAACGTTATCAAAATTTCACTTGGAAAAGCGTCTTAACTGGTGCGTTTTTTGCTTCATTTGGCTGTTTTATTCCCTCATATATTTTATATGGCTGGAGCAAATTTAGTATGCAAGTGCAAATCGTAATGCTTATTACCAATATCATTTCTGCTTTGGTTTTTGATGGTGTTTTAGTTAAGTTGATTACGAATTTATTTGATAAAGCATTAAAGCCAAAAATAGCTTAATTATTTAAAAAGGAGCATTGCTCTTTGATGTGAACCCTAAAATTAGGACAAATTTGGGGGGTCATATCACTTGAAGCAATTACTCCTTTTTTATTTTTCTTTTTTACTTAAAATTGAGTGTACCTTAGTTGTAAGCATATCAATGGCGACATCATTTTTACCACCTTCTGGAACAATAATATCCGCATAGCGCTTGGTTGGCTCAATAAATTGATGATACATTGGCTTAACTGTGCTTAAATATTGTTCAATCACAGAGTCAATGGACCGGCCTCTCTCATTTAGATCACGTTCTAAACGTCTAATAAAGCGAATATCGTCATCTGTGTCAACGTAAACTTTGATATCCATCAATTCACGAATTTTTGGGTTTGCTAAAACTAAAATTCCTTCAAGAATAATGATATCGGCAGGCTCAGTATGAATGGTCTTTTGACTACGGGTATGTTCTTTAAAATCGTAAACCGGCATCTCGACTGACCGATAATTTAATAAGTCTTGCAACTGTTTTCTAAGCAAAGGGACATCAAAAGCATCTGGGTGATCATAGTTGATGTTCTTTCTTTCACTCATAGGAATCCCGGTATTATCTTTGTAATATGAATCCTGAGTCATAATCAAAACGTGTTCATTCTCTTGCATTTGGGCAACAATTTTTTGCGCAATGGTAGTTTTCCCGCTGCCTGAACCACCGGTAATACCAATCACTACGGGCTTTTCAAGTCTAGACATTATGCCACTCCTTTTTTAATCCTTAAACATTTTACTTTACTTTTGTCATAATTACCAACAGTTAAGGTGTATTTGATAATTAATACTTTTTTTCTATAGAATACGGTTTAAAATTGACTTTATTTTTTATATGATAAATGTGAAAAAAGTAATTTGTGTTAAATAGCATAGGTGCAAAATGAATTATAATTTAATGCCGGTAAAATATTTCGTTGATGTCGTTCAAACGCATGGCTTTATTTCAGCAGCAAGGAGAAACTATGTTTCAGAAACAGCAGTCAGTTCAGCTATTAAGAAATTAGAAGATGAATTGGGCCAAAAATTGCTTAACCGTTCTGCTGGTAAGTTTTCATTAACGCCAGTAGGAGAAGTTTTTTATAAACGCAGCGTAGAAATTATTAATTTGTACAGTGAAATTTGGCACCACCCGGATCCTAACCCGGAGAAGCTGTTACGTGTCCATTTTTTGCAAGGCTTTGAAAATGACGCTGCATTATTTGCTTCAAAAATACCAGATATTTGTCAGCCAAATTTTGACGAAGAAAATTTTGATTCTTGCATCAAAAGATTGATTAATGGTAATTATGACATACTGGTTGGCTTTGACTTAGCTTTTGCCGGTAATAATAAAATAGACTGTCTACCTTTTAGGAAAACCAGTTTTGACTTACTGCTAAATAAAGATGAACTAAGACAATATCACGGGGATGAGCAGCAGCTTGCTGAAAACAGTATGCTTTTTATGCAAAACTGGAAATCAACTGGTATTACTGATATTCAGCTTGCTATGCTTAAAATCTACTGTCAAAATGGTTGGAAATATAAAGAAGTGGCAGAGGTCAACAGCTTTGCCGCTGGATGCTTAAATGTAAACTTTAATGGTGGTATCACAATCGTACCGGAATCATTTAGTTTACCGCAAAACTGCAATAATATTGAGCGCTTAGCACCAGTCCAATTGCAAAAAGCTTTTAATGTGGTAATAGCAATGAATCCGATGGTTTCAACTAAATTTAGCAAAATGCTTAAGCATGTGACAACTTTAACTTATCGCTAATAACTTTTATGTGTTAGCGCTTTTATTAAAAATGACATAGAATTCAATTGTAATAAGAATCACAAAATATCAGAAAGGGTGAAGTTACATTGAATTCTTTTTCAACTGATGTCGTAGTTGTTGGCTCAGGATCGGCTGGAATTTCAGCTTGCTTTGAGCTTTATCAAAAGCATGTGCCATTTGTACTTTTAGAAAAAGGTAACAAAGTCGGAGGTGCCGGCAAATTTGGTGCTCATGGAGTTTTTGCTATTAATTCCACTGAACAAAAAAAGCGGCACGTAAATTATGGCTATCGTGAAGCTTTTAACGGATTAACAGATTACAATCACTTCTTTGTTAATGGTGAATTATTGGCGCGATTTTTAAAAAAGTCAGGGGCTAATATTGCTCGCTTAGCAGAAATGGGTTTACCGGTAACTGTGGAACAAAGCGAACAAAAAGCACACTTAAATGATCCACTGGTCTACCATAAATTTAATAATTTTAAAGAGAAAATGACTAATTGGGATAAATTACCGGATAAGTTTACCGCAGCTGGCAATAAGGTAATGTTGGAAACTGCAGCTGTCGATCTGGAATATGATAATGGCTTAAAAGCAGTTATTGCTAAAAATAAAGATGGTGAAGAGATTAGAATTGCTGCTAAAAAAGTAATATTTGCTGATGGCGGCTATTGCGGCAGTCAGGAAATGATGACAGCCAATTTTTCAGATACTAACGCACTTTTGAACCTGGGAGAGCGCAAATCTACGGGTACGGGAATTAGATTAACGCATAAATTAGGTGCAGATTGTCGTCACCGCCCAGTTCTTTTTGCCCATGGCTGTGCACCAAGCATGAGTATTAATCCTATGAAAAGAGACAGTGCGGTTGAAACTCTAACCAATTTACCATTGCTGTGGCTGGATCAAACCGCTAATCGTTTTGTAAACGAGGATGTAGTTTATGATTTTGCTATGTGGGGCAATGCCGCCCATAACGTTAACGGTATGTACTACGTTTTACTGGACCAAAAGACTTTAGACACTTTTAAGCAAAAAGAGGTTAATCTTGAAGACACTTTTGAAAGACAGTTCTGTGACGTGGGGCAAACCCCAAGAACAACTGTGGGGCCTTTACCTAATATTCAAACAGACTTTGATAACACGGCTAAAACGGGTGAAGTTGTAAAAGCAGACAGCTTAAAGGAACTGGCCCAAAAGCTGCAATTGCCTTATATTTCCCTTGAAAGAAGTGTCAATTCTTATAACCAGGCCGTTAAGCAGAAAGAGGACGACACTTTCTTAAAGCCGGCTGCTGAATTATTGTTTGACGTTCAAGAAGGACCGTTTTACGCGATAATTGAGCACTGCGCAATTTTAGGAACATTAGACGGTGTCAATGTTGATCGTAACTGTCAGCCGGTAAAAGAAGATGGCACCCCACTTAAAGATTTATATATTGTTGGTAATAATGTTAACGGCTTATATTCTGATGGCTACCCGAGCTATGAAGGTATTGCTAACGGCTTTGCCTTTGTTTCCGGCTGGATTGCTGCAGAAGAAGCAATTAAGAGTTTAAATTAGGAGAAAAAGAAAAATGTTAGAAGGAAAAGTTGCTGTTGTTACTGGAGCTGCTCAAGGTATTGGCTATGCTATTAGTGAAGAATTTGCCAAGCAAGGTAGCGATGTCATTTTAACTGACTATAACAAGAAAGTGCTGGACGTTGCTGCTGAAATGAATGAAAAATATAACGGTAAGATTACCGGCTTGATTTTGAACGTCATGGATAAAGACAGCATTAAGAATGGGTTACAAACTATCGTTTCCGATTACGGTAAGATTGATTATGTAATGAATAACGCTGGCGGCGGCGTTTTGAAGCCATTTGCCGAACTGACTGATGAAGATTTTGATAATACGATTAATTTGGACTTGCGTGGGACCTTCTTATGTATGCGTGAGGAAATCAAACTGTTCTTAAAACAAGGCTATGGTTCAATCGTCAATACCAGTGCTTTAGGCAGCATTTATAATCCTGGTGGTATGGGCGCTTATAATGCAGCCAAAAATGGCATTATTGGTATGACTCAAGCTGCGGCGATTGATTATGCTGACAAAAATATTCGTGTTAATAGTGTTGCTCCCGGCCTAACTAAAACCCCACTTAACGAAGGCGGCTTTTTGGAGAAAGTTTTACCGACTGTACCAATGAAGAGGGCAGAAACCGCTGCCGAAGTTGCTAAAGTCTTTGTTTTTGTAGCTAGTGAAGCCACATTTATGACCGGTCAGACAATTTTAAGCGACGGTGGCGTTTCTGTCGGCCTGAAGTAGGGGAGAAAATTTATGTTTCCTAAAAATTCCGAATATAACCTAGTAATTGTTGGTGGCGGGCTTAGCGGTTTGGCAGCAGCTGTCAGTGCTGGCGAGCAGGGTATTAAGACCTTGGTAATTGAAAAAGGCAGGACACTTGGCGGTGACGGCAACTATATTGAAGGCGCAATGGGAGTCGACAGCTTTTTGCAAAAAGAAAAAGGTATTAAGATTGATCCTACCAAATTGCTCCAAGATGAACTGAACTATTCCCACTATGAAGCTAGTGCCCCTCATTTGAGAAAATATATTAGTCAAAGTGGTTCAGTAATTGACTGGCTTCATTCCCTTGGAGTTGAGTATAGTAAAGTTGGTCCTCAAGGTAAAAGCTGGCCTACGATTCATACTTTTGCCGGTGGTGGTCATGCTGTGATAGCAAAGTTAATACCTCAGGCTAAAGCTTTTGGCGTGGAAATTGTGACTAGCATTAGTGCGCAAAAAATTTTACAACATAATGGTCATGTCAGTGGTCTAGTTATTAAAAATGAGGCTACAGGACAGTTTAGAGAATTAACTGCAACTAAAGTGATTTTAGCTACAGGTGGCTATGTGGATAATCCGGATTTGATTAAGAAACGGACTCCTGCAACTGAACGTTTGCTGTCAGTTAGTGATGGCAAATCTACCGGGGACGGCATGAAACTAGCATGGCAGGCTGGAGCTGAACACTATCAGATGGGCGCCATTCAATATGGTGGTGGTGCTATTTTGGATAAAACACGTCCACCTTTTGTTCATATGCCTGAACAATTGGCAGCAGCAGCGACTCAAGAGGCAATTTTATGGGTGAATGAGCAAGGTGAACGCTTTGTTAATGAAGATGTCAATGACAACATGTGTCATGCCGGCAGCGCTCTTTTAACCCAATCAAGAACCTTTTCAATCCTTAATCAAGAAACGGTTGACCATTTAACTAATGTCGGTCTTTACAAGGAAGTAGGCAATTCACCAGTTTCACCTGAAAAATTGGAGCATTTACAAGAAGAAATTACGCGTGACTTACAGAATGGTGATAAGTACCTGACTAAAGCAGATACTCTGGCTGAATTAGCAGAGAAATTGAATTTGCCCAATTTGCCGCAAACAATTGGGCGTTATAACGACTTAGTGGCTAAAGGAACCGATACCGACTTTGGTAAAGCTCCCGCATATATGACAGCTTTAAAAGATGGTCCATATTATGCAGTAGAATTGGGTATTGGTATGGCATGCGCAATTGGTGGTATTCGCGTTGATAATAACAATGCTGTTTTAAATTCATACGGTTATCCACTTACCGGAATTTATGCTGTTGGCAATGATGCTGCAGGGATGCTTGTTGGTGATACTTACGCTGTCACTTTACCAGGAAGTACAGCAGGGTATGCCGTATTTTCAGGTAGAAATGCCGTTCAAAGTATTACTAAAACCCGGTAAATATCAATGAATAGTGCTAAAAGAGTTTCCAATTCAAAAATTCGTATAGGTATCTTAGCGGTTAGTATGATTGGCATGGCATCTTTAGCTATTACTCCATCTTACGCTGCCATTGCTAAATTTTTTAGCCTTAACAATACTAGTGTACAAATGCTGACATCTTTACCAAATTTATTTATGATGCTTGCGGGAATAATCATTGGTAAATTAACAGCAAATAAAGTTAATTTAAAAGCGTTAACTCTTGTTTCAATTTTTTTGGTCACAATTGGTGGGTTATTGCCACTAGTACTGCACACTAATTTTACGTTTTTACTTCTTTGTTCATGTTTAGTGGGTTTAGGTCAAGGAGCCTGCACCAATTTAACTCAAGTTTTAATCGCACAATTGCTGCCTCAAAGTGAACGTGAATCTACTATGGGTCTATCTACAACTTTTATTAATATCGGCGGCATGGTTTTTATCATGGGCGGAGGCCAACTGGCAGCCTCAAGCAGCTGGGTTAATAATTACTGGATATTCCTGTTTTCGCTGCTAATACTTCTAATTGTATTTCTTCTTCTGCCATTTGAAACTGGAACAGCTTCTCAGAATGACACTGAAGCAGCTAATACTAGAATTCATTTAAACAAATTCGTGTTTTATAGTGCCTTCTGGGCGTTTTTGATAATGTTACTTAATAATGTTTTAAATAATAATATCTCTTTGTTTATAGTGCGAGAAAAGCTTGGTGCCACTACACAAGCAGCACTAACATCTACTATTTCTCTTGTTGGTGGGATGATCTGCGGCTTATTCGTGGGTAAAATTGGCAAAAGGCTTCGCTACTCTTCGATTGCTCTTTCATTATGTTTATATGGCATTGCATACTTATTGATAGGTCTGTTTCATTCATTACTAATTGTCTTTATTGGCAGTTTTATAGTAGGAGCAGCGATGAGTATCGCAATGGGACAATTTCCTTACTTGATCTCCCTAATTGTTGATGATAACAGTGTTTCTATGGCTTTGGGGATTTATGTTGCGATTTATTCCGTAGGTGGGGTCGTCAGTCCACTGATAATTAATCCTTTGACTAATTTAGTCAGTCATTTAGGTTTTAATGTCTTTTCGCTAAGCGGAATACTTGCACTATTACTAGCCTTAATTTGTTTACTAGTTAAATTTCAAAATAAATTAGTTTTAGCTGCGAAAGAGCAATAAAAAAGATAAATAAAAGCAGCCAATAGTTTGATGTGAACCATAAAATTAGGATACTTCATAAGTTATTAGCTAAGGACTAACTTTCGATATTCAATCGGAGTTAGTCCTTTTAGTTTTCATCATAGTTTTAAAGACTTATTTTTTCCTCTTGAACGGACTTTGTAAAACCGTTACCATAACTTTTAATAGTAAAGGAGGAGGGTTGTCATGAATTTAAAACAAGAGCTGTTTAACTTAATACATCAGGCAAAATATGAAGATATCAAACAATTTTCAACTTCTAAGTTGGCTGATAAGTTAGGAGTTAAAAGGAACACAGTTAGTCATTACCTTAACCTGTTAGTTAGTGAAAATAAAATTATTAAGATTAAAACAAGACCTGTGATTTTTTTAGATCGAGAAAACCTTAAAAAGTCTACAAATAAAGTATTAAAGCAAGAATATGACAGTATAGAGGACTTAACTAAAAGCTTAAGAAAAACTGATACATTTTCCAGTGTCATAGGACATGATCAATCATTATATGGTCAGATTAGGAAACTAAAAGCAGCTGCATCCTACCCAGGCAGACTTCCCGTTTTGATTAATGGTCAAACAGGAACAGGTAAAAGCTACATAGCAAGAAAGTTCTTTGATTACTGCGTAGCTGAAGGATATATACCTTCAAATGGTAAATTTGTTAGTTTTAATTGCGCAGAATATGCTGATAATCCAGAGTTATTGACTAGTACGCTTTTTGGCTATGCTAAAGGTTCATTTACGGGTGCTGAAACTGCCCACAATGGTCTTTTTGATGAAGCAAATAATGGCATGCTATTTCTTGATGAAGTTCATAGATTGGATCCTAAAGGACAGGAAAAACTATTTTCTTATTTAGATAGCGGAAAAATAGCACCATTAGGTGAAGCAGCTAAAAAGAAGTCGCTAAATGTAAGACTAATTTGTGCTACTACAGAAGATATTAAGAGTAGCTTCTTAGCCACTTTTATTCGTCGAATTCCAGTTCAAATTACAATGCCGCCACTTTCTGATCGAACAACTAATGAGATTAGGTCTTTAATAATATATTTCTTTATATTACATGCAAAAAAAATAAAGAAAAATATCAATGTTAATAACCACGTGCTTTTAACTTTGGCCAATACTAAATATGAAAGTAATATCGGTCAATTAAAAAATGATGTCTTGCTTTCTGTTGCAAGTGCTCTTAGTAAAGCAGAAAAAAATGATCAAAATAATATTTATGTTAAGCTTGCTGACTTGCCGCAGGGAATTTTATTATCTGGTATTTCCTTCTCAAAAGAAATATGGTCTCGAAGTAAAAAAAATATATTGATTAAACCAAATAGTAAGATTCAAGATTTTGTTGATAATTACGAAAGCAAAAACTACATAGAGAAGGCAATGAATGAAATTTTGTCTTTATATGACAAAGTTTCTTATAATTCTTTTATCTCAAAGGCTTTTGCAAAATTAAATAACTTATGTGATTATCTTATTTTTAAGAAAAAAACTATGGACAAAGGTGAATTGCCTCTTAATCTAATTAAAAAAATGCTTAATCAAGAAGTTGGTTATCTTCAAGACGATTTAAGAAATGATTTTAATGGCAATATTATTGTAGCTATTTCTTATTATTTTTATTTTCGCCAGGAAAAACATTGGCAATTATCACAGGACCAAAGTAAAACAATAAAAAGAATTATTAATGAAATTAATGAAGTAAATTATACAAGTGAAGTTGTAGATACAATTTTAAATGTCGTAAATAATATGCTTAACTTGTATACCGATGATGTCGACAAATTATTTTTAGCTATTTACCTAAGTGGGGCACAGAGAAAAAAGAGTTCAAACTTAGTTCATTGTATTCTTCTAGCTCATGGTTATTCGACAGCAAGCAGTATTGCCGATACTGTTAATAAAATTGCAGGTGAGCCGTTACTTGATTCTTTTGATATGCCAATTGATATTTTACCGGAGGAGATAGCAAAAAAGGTATCCAACTATATCCATGTCAGACATGTGGTAAATGGCTTAATTTTAATGGTAGATATGGGTTCCTTAGAAAAAATTCCTGAACTATTGCAAATGGACTTGAATTTTCCGGTAGTCATATTAAATAATGTCTCCACACAGTTAGCATTGTTTGTAGCTAATTATATAAAAGAGAGAAAGCCTATTGAATCCATCATCAATAAAATGGATGAGACAATTCATAATGATTACCGGATTATTTATCCTAAGATGGTTAAACAAAATGTAATTTTAGTATGCTGTACAACGGGTGTAGGCACTGCAAACAAAATTAAAAAAATGGTTGAGGAAAGTCTACCTTTAAGAAGTAAAGTTCAAGTAATGTCGTGCTCCTATAATTGGCTAAAATTAGAGGATCAAGAAAATGCCCTCAAAAGAAAATATAACGTTTTAGTCGTAATTGGAACAGCGGATCCTAAATACTGCAATATTCCTTACATTTCCTTGGAAGAATTAGTAAGTGGATCAAAACTATCAACTTTAAAACGAATATTGAATGGAATATTGTCTGATAAAGATCTTGATCGTTTTAATGAATCTATTCTAAGAAACTTTACTATTGAACGCGTTATTAATTCATTAACAATTTTAGATACAAAAGAGGTCATCAAAAATATTGATTCATGTATTAAGTTAATGGAGAAATATCTAAACGTAACACTTTCTAATACAACGATGATGGCTTTATTCGTTCACATTAGTTGTATGATTGAAAGAATTATTCGTAACCAAATATTAGAAACACCACCCAATAATTTTAAGGAAACAGTTCAAAGCTTGGAAGCTATTAAAAATATTAGAAGGTCACTGCGACTATTAGAAAGGATATATAATATCAAAATCCCGATTACTGAAATTAAATACATTTATGATTTAATTTTTGATACCCAAAACAGTAACTTGGAGATTACAAATACGGAAGATTTTTGACAGAATAAATTATTAAAAATACTGTCAAAGAATACTCCAAAATTAAGCAGAAAAGCGACCAAATGAGGTTGCTTTTTTTTTGACACTTAGTTGGCACAATAATTGCTAATTATTTGGTGTAAGGACAAGATTCAGATAAGGAGGAATTAATTTGATTAAATTATTGCGAGTCGATCACCGGTTGCTACATGGGCAAGTAGCATTTTCTTGGACTCAGGAACTAGGAGTTGATTGTATTCTGATTGCTAATGACGATGTCCCGAATAACGAGATTCGAAAGACAGCCATGAAACTTGCTAAACCACAAGGAGTTAAGTTGGTAATTAAAAATATTTCTGATTCAATTAAAGCCCTAAAAAGTGGAGTGACCGATAAATACAAATTATTTATTGTTGTTGAATCTGTGGCAGATGCTTATTCTTTAGCTACTGCCTATCCTCAAATTGATCATATCAATTTAGGAGGAACAAAACCAGCAGATGGTACAAAGCAAATAAGTAAAGCTATCAATGTCACAAATGAGGATGAGAGTAAATTAAAGGAGCTGGTAGATCGAGGTTGTGAAATTGAGATTAGGCAAGTGCCAAATGATAAAAAAGAATTATACAAGGAAATGATGTAGGTTCTAAATAATGAATAATAAAATTTCAAAGAGTCGTTTGGCAGCCATGAATTATTATTATAGAAATTATTCTTTTGAATATTTTTTAGATTCGGTTAGCCGAAACGGTTTAACTCAGATAGAACTATGGACAAGCCCACAACACTTTTGGATTGAGGAGACAGGACATCAAAATGTTTCTCAAATAAAAAAGAATGTTGCCGAACATAATTTAAAAATAATTTGCTTAACACCACAACAGAGTAATCCAAATTTATATAATTTGGCTGCTAAAAGCAAGCACCTAAGGGATGGATCTATTGCATATTTTAAGAACTTAATCGATGCTGCTGCAGAGTTAGATGTTCATATGATTGCATTAAATTCTGGTTGGGACTTTTATGATGAAGACCCTAAAAAAGCCTGGGAGCGATCGGTGGAAATGATGAAAACAGTAGCTGAATATGCTGCCAGTTGCCAAATTAAAATTGCTGTTGAAGCTTTGCAGCCCGATGAATCTCATTTGGTTAATTCAATCGTTGATCTGAAAACCTATTTAGACGATGTTGCTGAAAGTAATGTTGGAGTAAACATCGATTTGGGAGCAATGGCTAGAAATAGTGAAACTATTTTACAGTATTTTACTGCTTTTGGCTCTAAAGTCATCCACTGCCATTTTGTTGACGGCAACCCAGTTGGTCATCGTTGTTGGGGTGAGGGTGAAAGAAATCCTGGTGACGATTTTCAGGTTTTTAATTCAAATAATTATCAGGGTAATTTTACGTTTGAATTTGGACAATCTGAATACTTTTTGAACCCTGCAGCAGTGGAAAGAAAGTCACTAGCATTTCTAAGTCCTTTTTTAAAGTAAAAGATGGGAGAAAAAATGAGTAATTTAGGTACTGCATTACTGATTGGACTAGTAGGTTTTATTGGTCCTTTGGATTTTGCAATCGGTTCTAACATGTTAAATAGACCAATTATTTTAGGCCCTTTGGTGGGTCTGGTATTAGGAAATTTAACTCAAGGTATTATTATTGGAGCATCCCTAGAACTGGTATTTATGGGAGCTATTTCAGTTGGCGCATATTTACCTCCAGATGTAATTGTAGGTGGAGTTTTAGGTACAGCTTTTGCAATTACTTTGGGAAAGGGCGTTGGTGCAGCAATCGCCATTGCCATGCCCATTGCAATGCTTTCATTAGCTATAGGGAATTTAACAAGTGTAATTTTTCCAGCAATTGCCCATATTGGTGATAGATATGCAAAAGTAGGGAAACCTGGCGGTATAACAGCTTCTATGTGGGGAATTGGCTTGATTGAGTGTACGCGTCGTGGAATTTTGTGCTTTTTAGGCTATTATGCTGGAAGTGCAGGAATGAAGGCATTATTAAACGCCATTCCGCAAAATATTATTGACGGTTTACAAGTAGCAGCAAATATGTTGCCCGCTATTGGTTTTGCTATCTTGTTAGAAATGATTATTAATAAAACCATATTGCCATATTTCTTTCTAGGATTTTTGCTTTCAGCATATCTGAAAGTACCTGTATTAGGTGTTGCTTTATTCGGGCTAATTATTGTTATTGTTAAATTTCATTCAGATAAAAAACAGACTGTTTTAAACACATCTACTTCAGCAAAAGAGGATACGGACTATGATGACGATTTCTAAAGAAAATAAGATAACTAATAAAGATTTAAGACAGATAATGTGGCGTTCCTTACCAATGGAATTTGGTTGGAACTATGAGAGACAAATGCACTTGGCTTTTGCTTATATGATGGCTCCTTTAATGAAAAAGCTTTATCATAAAAATCAAAAAGAATACACCGAGTCACTTGAAAGGCAGATGGAATTTTTTAATTGTACTCCACAATTAGTTCCTTTTATTGGCGGCATAGTGGCTTCAATGGAAGAAAAGAATTCCGAAGATAAAGATTTTGATGTTTCTACTATTAGTGCTATTAAAACTGCATTGATGGGTCCATTGTCAGGAATAGGAGACTCTCTGTTTCTGGGCACTTTGAGAGTTCTAGCTGTTGGTGTGGCTGCATCTCTTTCGATGAAAGGCAGTATTCTCGGACCAATTTTATTTTTGCTGATATACAACATTCCTGCATACCTCGTTAGGTATTTTGGAGTCAAGGCTGGATACAATATGGGAACCAGCTATCTTGATAAAATTCAAAAATCAGGCTTGATGGATAAGTTTAAGGAGGCTGCTGGTATTCTCGGGGTTATGGTCATAGGAGCAATGACTCAAAACATGGTAGTTGTTAAAGTCGTAGCAAAATTTGGTACGGGAAAAACAGCAACTTCTTTGCAAAGTGTTTTAGATGGCATATTACCAGGCGTGCTTTCGTTATTAGTTCTTTATATATTTTATGTCCTGAACAAAAAGAAAATTAATGTTTTGTGGCAATTATTGGGTGCTACCATCATTGGAGTTTTACTCACTGTTTGGGGAGTATTAGGTGTTTAAATTAATTTAAAAATTGAGGTATGAAAATGATTAATAAGAAAATTGACTATATTGATGATCCAAATGATACTTTTGAACAATACTTGGAGAAAGCAAAGAAATATAATTTTAGAGCAATCTTTGCCAAACCGGAAAATGAATATGATATCGCTAAAGAATCGTTAAAAGATACTGACATCATTATTGCTGGTGCGATAGATTTTCCTGAAGGCAAAATGGAACTTGATGAGAAAATGAAGCGGTTTGAAGATTATGCTGCCAAAAATTATGAAGAAGTAGATTATCCATTAAACCAAAAAAATGTTGAAAATAAAGATTTTGACGCTATAGAAAAGGAAATGTCGACAATTTCCCAATTTTGTAAGCAACACAATATTCGCGACAAAGTAATCGTTGAGATGTGTAAATTAGATGGTGATGATGCCGCCAAGGAAAAAATTTGTGAAATTGCAAATCGGGTTAAACCGGCTTTTTTAAAAACTTCAACAGGAAGAAGCTTTGGCGGAGCTAAGATTGAAGATGTAAAACTTATGAAAAGAGTTCTAGATCCTGCAATAAAAATAAAAGCTGCGGGTGGTATACATACTTACGATGAAGCAATGGGCTTTTTAAACGCTGGTGCATCAATAATGGGTGCAAGTGCAGGAATTAAAATTGTTGAGCAAGAAAGAGATTTAAAGAATGCGTAAATTTAACAAGCAAAAATTAGTTAACAGTATGACCGGAGCTCTTAAATTAAGAAGCCAAATTAACGATGTTATTGATCCATTATTTAAAAAAGGAATAGATAATATATGTTGGCTGGGAATTGGAGGCACTTATGCTTCTGGAATGCAGGCTAACATTCACATGAAAGAAAGGAGTGCTTTAGAAACCTTTTATCAAAATGCAGCTGAATATGTTGTTACAGGTAATAAAAGAATTACCACAAAAACTTTAGTAATCATTTCTTCCGTTACTGGCAACACTAAAGAGATGGTTGATGCAGTAAAAAAGTTGAATAAAACTGGTGCTACAATTCTGGGCTTTATGGATGATCCTAAGGCTAAGTTAGCTTCAATGTTAACATATTGTATTTCTTATCCTGAAAACGAACAGCTAAAATTTTTCATGGTAGGAGACCGTTTAATGTATTTAAATGGTGAATTCTCTGATTATGACGAATTTTATCAGGAAATGGATGCTCATTTTGCTCAAGACATCGCAGACATTGAGGAAAATGCAGATGAATTTGCTCAAAAATTTGCTGAAAAACATCATGATGATGAAATTCATTATTTTGTCGGAGCTGGTAATCAATGGGGCGCCACTTATTCATATGCTATGTGTTATTGGGAAGAACAGCACTGGATTAGAACTAGAGCTGTTGAAGCAGCAGAATTTTTCCACGGTATGTTTGAAGTGGTTGATCGTGACACTCCTGTTACAGTTTATGTTGGCGAAGACAGTCAAAGGCAACTTAGTGCACGAGTTGCAAAGTTTTTGCCAGAAATCTGTGGCAACTATACCATTATAGATTCTAAAGACTATGATTTACCGGGATTTTCAGAAAAATATCGTGGCACTTTGTCACCATTTGTTTTCCATGCAATTAATAATAGAATTGATGTTCATATAGAGCACCTTAACCGTCATCCAATGGATATTCGGCGTTACTACCGCTGCTTAGATTATTAATTAGATAGCGTAAACTAATGGTTGGAGTAATTATTTGTACGCATGGCAGTTCTGCCCCAGAAATTTTAAAATCAGCAGAAATGATTTGTGGTAAACAGGAAAACTGTCTGACTGTGAATTTTGAAAACGGAGAGTCTTTAGACCAGCTAAAAAAAGAGCTGGTTCAGGAAATTGATCAGCTGAGAGGGCTAATTATTTGCCTAACAGATTTAAAAGGAGGCACACCGTTTAATACTTTAGTTGGCTTACTAAAGAAATATCCAGAAATAGAAATCATTACTGGTGTGAATATTCCAATGCTACTTGAATTGTTTATCAATCGTGATCAATTAGAAAAGGAACAATTACTTTCCGCACTAATTGAAGCCGGTAAAAGTGGTGTTTATCGCTATCAAAGAATAAAATCTTCTATCCAAGATGATGAATTCTAAAATAAAGAGGTATAGCAATTTTGCTATACTTTTTTTATTAAAGGATTTATAATTAGGCCAAATAAAAGTGAAAGGGCTTTAAAATTAAAGAAGGCGATAGTAATGAGTAACTTTTTCAACGGCATAATATTCCAGAAAATTATGGGTGTCGTTTTGCTTTTGCTAGCTGGTTTTGAACTAGTATCTAGTTATAAATATACTAGAAGTATTCTCCAAAATGGGACTAGTAATGGCTTTTCAATTTTGGCAATTGCTTTTGCTTTCTATTTTGGGCTTGTTTTATTTTGTGGTGGAATTATTTGTTTGTTCTATCATTTTTAAATTTTGCATAGAAAAAAATTATAAGTTATTATCCACTTTAATTTAAAAACGTGGTAAAATCATTGTATAGTATAGTTATTAGTTTAAAAGAGGGTGTTAAAATGGCAAGCTTTTTAACAAGTGCAGCATTTTTAATGATTATCGCTGCGATTATGATGGCTTTAGGGTCTTATCAAGTAGTTAATAGTGTCGTTTATATCCACGGAATTTTACATAAGGGTACTAATAATGGCTTTATGCCTCTGGCAATGTGGACTTCTTTAGTTATTGGTTTATCATTGTTAATTGTTGGTATCGCTGCAATTGTTTTAGCTTTTAAAGGTTTTTAAGTAAGGCTATAACAGTTATCATTGTGAAATTGAATAGATACAATTGAACTATATTATGTAATATACGTAGTCGGTAAGATATACCGACCACGTATATTTTATTTTCAGACAAAAAGTAAGCCGCTATTAAATTTTCTGAAAATAGTGGAAAAATTAATAGACTTATTAGTAAGCGCTATTTTAAAAGTGCTATAATAGAAGAAATAAATATTAGGATACATTTTAGGAGGAAATTATTATTATGGCAGAACAAACTATCATGCTTAATTGCAGCGCCGGAATGAGTACATCTTTATTGGTTACCAAAATGCAGCAAGCTGCAAAGGATCAAGGTATTGATGCAAATATTTTTGCATGCCCTGCTTCAGAAGCTTCTCAACATATTGAGCAAGATCATCCAGACTGCATTTTACTTGGACCACAAATTCGGTACATGGAAGATGACTTTAAGAATAAAGTAAAAGGTCAAGGAAAAGATGGTAACGATATTCCTCTTGGAGTTATTGATATGCGTTCATACGGCATGATGGACGGTAAAAAAGTATTGCAACAAGCTGAAGACTTGATTAACGGATAAGGGGATAACGATGGCAGAAAAACAAACACCAGAACAGAAAGAACAAGAAACTTTAGAAGCAGCTATGGGCCTTATTGCCAATGGTGGTAATGCTAAAAGTCTTGCATTTGAAGCTATCAGACTGGCTAAAAAAGGCGACATTGCAGGTGCTAGAGCTAAGCTAGCAGAATCAGATAAATCTCTTAACGAAGCACATAATTCTCAAACTGGAATGCTGACCAAAGAAGCTCAAGGAGACCATACAAAAGTTACTCTGCTTGTTGTTCATTCACAAGACCATTTGATGAATGCTATTACATTTAGAGATTTAGCTGGAGAAATGGTTGATCTTTATGAAAAGCTCTTTAATGCGAATGTATTAAAGAAAGAAGCAGACGAATAAACTTAATGAACAAAAGCAAATTGATGAATTTGTAAACGATACTGTTTTTGAAAAACAAGGCGCAATTGGTTAATCATGATCAATTTTTGCATCATTGTCTTTATTAGGTAGGTTTTATAATTGTACTTTTTTACATTGCGCATTTTAGATCTATTATTTGGAGTGAAATATGAAACAAGTAAAAATAGGCAAAAGTGACGTTTATACCAGTAAGTTAGGTTTAGGGACGAATAAGGTCGGAGGACATAATCTGTTTAATAATTTAAACGAAAAAGATGGATATGACCTCCTGCGAGAAGCCCTAAATCTAGGAATTAATTTCTTGGACACAGCCTATGTCTATGGTCTTGGTAGATCAGAAGAAATTATTGGTGATGTTTTGCAAGATTATGATCGTTCAAAAGTTATAATTGCCACTAAAGCTGCCCAAGATAAGTCGCAGGATATGGCCATCAATAACAGTGCCGAGTTTATTAAAAAGGCAGTTGACGAAGCATTATTACGGTTGAAGACCGATTACATTGATATTTTTTATTTGCATTTTCCGGATAAAGAAACGCCCAAAGACGAGGCAGTTGAAACTTTGTCTGATTTAAGAAAAGCTGGAAAAATAAGAGCAATTGGTGTTTCTAATTTTTCATTGGATCAAATTAAAGAAGCTAACAAAAACGGTAAAGTTGATATTGTTGAAGATCAATTCAGTTTGGTTCACCAAGCACCTGTTAAAGAAGAATTAAAGTATTTACAGGAAAATAATATTTCCTTTGTGCCATTTTTCCCACTGGCATCAGGACTGTTAACAGGTAAATATGCATTAGCAGACTGGGATAAGTTTAAAAATAGTGATGGTGGTAAACTACTGGGTAATTTCGACAAGAAACAATATGATGAAGCAATTACAGGAATTGATGGGATTAGAAAGATCGCTGAAGATCATCAAGCAACTGTTACGCAAATTGTATTGGCTTGGTACATGGCAAATCCTGCAATAAGTGTTGTGATTCCTGGAGCTCGTAATGCTGCTCAAGTTAGAAGTAACGCTGCAGCTCTGAAGGTTGAATTGTCTTCAAGTGAATATCAGCTAATTGATCACTTATTCAGTAGCTTTTGATAAGAATTAAGAATATAGTTTAATTTTTAAATGTTAAAATAAAAAAATACACGATTTCCAATAAATTGGTATCGTGTATTTTTTATGTTTTACTATGAGTTTAATCCAAATCTAGACCGTTTGAATTGATGACTTTTTTATACCAGTCGAATGAATCTTTACGTGAACGTTTCAAAGTACCTTCACCAGCATCGTTCTTATCAACATAGATAAAGCCGTACCGTTTGTCCATTTGGCCAGTTCCAGCAGATACGAGATCGATTGGTCCCCATGGCAGATAGCCCATTAAGTCCACGCCATCAATTGCAACTGCTTTTTCCATTTCAGAAATATGCTTTCTCAAATAATCAACTCTGTAATCATCATGAATGGAGCCATCTGCTTCAACTTTATCATAAGCTCCTAAGCCATTTTCAACGATAAATAAAGGTTTGTGATAACGATCAGTTAAGTGATTTAGAGCAATCCTTAATCCAGCGGGATCAATTTCCCAACCCCAATCACTTCTTTCTAAAGTTGGGTTTTGGGTTATTGCCTTAGATAAGTCGTTTAATTCGTCCGGTTTAACGTTTTTAGCAGAAACAGTAGTTGTTTGGTAGTAACTGAAAGCTACATAGTCAACAGTGCCTTCCTTCAAAACAATTCTGTCTTCATCAGTAATGTCAGGACGATAACCATTTCGTTTAATATGTGCTTCAACTTCTTTAGGATACTCACCAAAGACATGAACATCAGAGAACCAGTCACGACGCTGTTCAAACTTATCAGCTAACAACACATCGTCTGAAGAAGGAGTCAGTGGTCTAACAGGTGAGTAATTAATCATACAACCAATTTGAAAATCAGGATTAATTTTATGTCCAACTTTAACAGCTAAAGCAGACGCTACTAACTCATAGTGGGCTGCTTGATACATAGCGGCTTCTTTTTCTTTGTCAGTCATGCCATTAAAAATTATTCCTGAATTTGTTGCCATTAAAAAGTCTTCGTTATAAGCAGACTGATTATCAATTTCATTGAAGGTCATCCAGTACTTTACTTTATTCTTGTAGCGCTTAAAGCAAACTGTTGCAAAGCGGACAAAGAAATCTATTAATTTGCGATTGGTAAAACCATGATATTTTTTCACTAAATTAAAGGGAATTTCAAAGTGAGATAAAGTAATTACCGGTTCAATACCATATTGGTGGCAGGTATCAAACAAGTCATCATAAAATTTTAAACCTGCTTCGTTAGGCTTTTCATCATCGCCGTTAGGAAAAATTCTGGTCCAGGCAATTGAAGTTCTAAAGGCTTTAAAACCCATTTCGGCCATTAATTTTATATCATCTTTATAGTGGTGATAAAAATCAATAGCACTGTGGTTAGGGTAGTTCTTGCCGGGAATAACCCCATCAGTAATTTCGCGAGGTTTAGTGGCAGAGCCAACAGTCATGACATCGGCAACTGACATTCCTTTGCCATCTTCGTTCCAGGCACCTTCCAATTGATGAGCAGCAACGGCACCGCCCCATAAAAATCCCTCTGGCATTTTTGCTGAATACATTTTTATCTCCTTTTTAATATTTTTGTGATAGCGTTAACAGTTATATTTTATACAATTGCTACTTAATCTTCAAGTAACATTAACACTAGCTTTATTGCAAAAAGTAAGGCTATAATTGTTAATATAATATCGTAAAGGACTGAAACATATGACAAGCAAATCTTCTAATCAAAGTGATGTGGAACGTAAAAAACATGAAGATAGTATCAAATATCTTTATTTTAGCCGCTATTTAATGGTTCGTTATAGCGTAGTCATCTTTCTTTTTGCTAATTTGTTTTGGTTGTTAATTTTAGTTGAATACCAAAAATTACCAGGAATAATTTTAGCCGGTCTAATGACTATTTTGTCTGGGATTGCTGCCATCGAACAGCTGACTAAAATGCATAACCGCAAGAGCGACGTACCAATTACCAGAATTTATTTATGGCTTCAAATTATCGGTAATATTTTGTTGGCTTGCAGCCTATTTCTACCTTTCAAAAAACAAATTCTGCCCTTTATTACTGATCAGAATTCAGTCTATTTTATGGTTGCGTTTCTGTTAGCGGGTATTTTGCTGGCTTATTTTTGTGAGCGCAGAATACATAATATTAATATCGGAAAAGATAAATATTTAAAGGCAATTAAAGCATTTAAAAATAATTAATGTTTGCATTTTTATTGAATACGCTTACAATAACTATTATAATCAATTAAATATAGTTGATTAATAATTATATAGAGGGAGTAGTTTTTATGGCTGAATCAAATAAAAAACCAATAAAAGATCGAATTGCTGAAGTGGCGGGTAAGTTTGCTGCAACGCGGTTCGTCAGGGCTATTATGGACGCTGGTTATAGTGTGATTTCATTTTCCATTATTGGGTCCATTTTCTTAATTTTGACAGTGTTGCCGAAAGCTATACCTGTTCCCGGATTTGCTGCTTGGTATGTGGGGACAATAGGACGTTTTACTAACCTGTTTCAGTCCGTTTACAACGCCACGATGGGTATTATTGCGCTAGTTTTCTCAGGTACTTTTGCTTATTCCTATACCAAGATTTATCGTGATGAAGAACACTTAAGTTTAATTCCTATTGATGGCTTAATGATGTTTTTAATGGGTTTCTTCATTACTGTAGCTGAATTAGTATGGAAAAACGGTAGAGTTGAATTTATAACTTTATTTACTAAAGATAAAATGATTGCTGGAGGTTACCAAGCTTCTCCATTAGCTGGTATTTACCGTATCGGTGCTGTCGGTATTTTTATCGGTCTGGTTGTAGCTTGGATAACGGTACAAATATACCGCTTTACTATTAAACATAACTGGCAAATAAAAATGCCGGATTCAGTACCATCAGGTGTTGCCAATTCCTTTAGTGCGATGATTCCAGGCTTTTGCGTTGCTGTAGTTATGTCAGCAATAAATATGGCTTTAGTTATGGCTGGGACCGATTTATTCAATGTGTTATTTATTCCATTCTCATTTATTAGCGATATTGCTGATACTTGGTGGGGCTTTTTAATCATTCTGTTCCTTATTCACTTCTTATGGTGGTTTGGAATTCATGGTGCAACGATTATCAGTTCCTTCTATTCCCCAATTGTCTTAGCTAATATGCAAGCCAATGTTAATCAAGGTGCTCACCACGTTTTTGCGGGTGAAATCTTAAATGCCTTTGTTACAATTGGTGGTTCTGGTGCTACCTTGGGTGTCGCTATTTGGCTGGTATTACGGGCACGTTCAACACAATTAAAAGAACTAGGTAAAGTTGAAATTGTGCCAGCTGTTTTCAATATCAACGAACCAATTCTTTTCGGCCTGCCAATTGTGTATAATATTGATTTGTTTATCCCATTTATTTGTGCCCCGATGGCTTCAGGTCTGGTAGCTTATTTAGCAATTGCCGCAAAGATTGTTCCGGTCATCATAGTACAACAGCCTTGGCCAACACCTGTTGGTTTAGGTGGTTATCTTGCCACTACCAGCTGGCAAGGTGGCTTAGTTTCAATTATTTGTGCAATAGTAGCCTTTTTGATTTGGTACCCGTTCATTAAGCATTATGATAACGTTACTCTCAAGAATGAAAGGAAGAACGCAACTCCAGATGCCGCATAAATAATAGTTAGTCTTTAAAAATCTGTCTTGCAAAAGGCAGATTTTTTTGTTAATTGTTCATGTATGATTAACAAAATACTAAACAATATTTTAGTATTAAGAGCGCTTACTCGTTATAATAAAAGTGTAGTCGTATTATCTGATTGTGGAGGAATTTTTTATGAAATATCCAAAAACCAAAGAAGTTTTAAACCAATTGGTCGCTGATTTGACCCAATTACATATGGTTGTTCACCAACATCATTGGTATATGCGTGGTAACCGCTTTTTGAAATTACACCCATACTTAGACAAGGTAATGGATGAACTAGCTGACCAACTGGATGAAGTGTCTGAACGTTTAATTACCCTTGATGGTTCTCCAGTTTCAACTTTAAGTGAAATAGCAGCTAAAACAAAAATTCCTGATGAAAAGGGTAATTGGGATGAAACTATTGATGAGCGCTATGCAAAAATTATTGCTGATTACCATTATCTTGATCAACTATATGAAGAAGGAATCAAGGTTAGTGATGAAGAGGGAGACTACTCAACTAATGATATGCTGACTGGCTTCCACTCAGATGTTGAAAAACGTATTTGGATGATGTCAGGCGAAATTAACAAAGCTCCTGAAATTGATCCTGAATAATTAAGTCAATTGCAAAAAGCAGTC
>NZ_CAMKZC010000022.1:0-22122 GCF_946477725.1 uncultured Lactobacillus sp.
GACACCGCTAATTATAAGAAACTGGTACTAGTTGTTCTTGTCAATGGCAAACCAGTGGGAATGGTTGACCTGCACAATATTAAGCTGAAAAATGAAAGCGGCGAAATAGGCTATTGGCTGGGACAAAAATATCAGGGTAACGGAATCATGACCCAGGCCGTTAAAAAGTTAGTAGACGTATCATTCAACCAATTTGGATTACACAGCATTAAATTACTGGCAGATCATAATAATAAACCTAGTAGAGCCATTGCAGAAAGACTGCACTTTGAACATGTGGCCAGGCTTAAAGATGAAGTCAAGTATCATGGCAAGTTCTGTGATATGGAATTATACATCACATTTAACCCTAAAAATTAGTCAAAAAAATTGCTGGTAAAATTTACCAGCAATTTTGTTATTTGTCTGCATATCCTTGAGGATGACTTTGGTGCCATTTCCATGCACTGGTCATCATATCTTCAGCGTTCTCATGTTGCGGCTCCCAGCCTAAAATAGTTCTGGCCTTAGCAGAATCTGCAACTAAGCTGTCAGGATCACCTGCACGGCGTGGCCCCATAGTATATGGAATTTCAACATTGGTAACTTTACGAGCCGCTTGTAAGATTTCCAAGTTGGAGTAGCCGTGAGCAGTCCCGAGGTTGAAAACATCAGATTTATTAGTTGTAACTAAGTGTTTTAATGCTAATAGGTGTGCGTCAATTAGATCTTCGATTTGAACGTAATCTCTGACGTTAGTACCATCTTTAGTGTTATAGTCGTTACCAAAAATGGTAAATTTGCCATCGCCACTGACAGCACTTTTTAGAATGTTGGGGATTAAGTGCGTTTCCGGAGAGTGATCTTCTCCGATTGACCCATCACTTGCGGCCCCAGCTACGTTAAAGTAGCGCAATGCAATTGACTTGATACCATCAGCTTTGTCTGCCCAGTGCATAATTTTTTCCATTATTACTTTGGTTTCGCCATAAGGACTGATTGGATTAAGCGGTGAATCTTCAGTAATTGGCAACTTCTTAGGGATGCCATATGTGGCAGCGCTGGAAGAAAAGACCAAATAATTCACACCCGCATCTTTCATTGCTTCCAATAAGGAAATCATGCCAGAAACATTATTATCATAATATTTAAGTGGCTTTTGCACAGATTCTGGTACTAAAGAATAAGCAGCAAAGTGCATGACTGCCTCAATCTTTTCTTTACGCAAAATTTGACTGACTAAAAACTTGTTTTCAATATCTCCTTGGTAAAACTTGGCTTTAGGATTAACTGCCATTCTGTGTCCTGTATATAAAGCATCCAGGACAACAACTTCATTATTTTGTTCGATTAATTTTTTAACAGCTACTGAGCCAATATAACCAGCACCGCCGATAACTAAAACGCGCATAATTTCCTCCACTGGATTAGTAATTTTGTATTCCGTCTAAATTTTAGCACATTCTGGCCGTTTAAAAGATAATTTATTGACAGTAAAATAAATTTGCAATAGAGTTACTTTTAGTAAGATAGTAAGAAAGAAGTATCAAAATGATTCATAATTCAACCATTAACCAGCAAATTAATCACCGTTCTATCCGTAAGTTTAAAGATCAAACACTAGATGCAGAACAATTAAATACTTTGTACACAGTTTTTCAACACACCGCGACGAGCATGTTTATGCAAAATGCAACAATGCTTCATATTACTGATGAAGGTAAAAGAGCTAAAATCAGGAAATTGTGCGGCCAAAAATATGTCGGGGCAGAAGGAGATTTGTTTATCTTTGTGGTAGATTTATACCGCAACCAGCAAATTCGCCGCCAGTTAGGTAAAGATGACGGCCGCGTTCATACCACTGATATTTTCTTTCAAGGACTGGAAGACACATTACTTGCTTGGCAAAATGTGGCTAATGCGGTTGAAAGCATGGCTTTAGGCTATGTGCCACTAGGCACTATTAATGATCACCCGTTAAAAATGTTGGAAGTGTTGAACTTGCCTAAACTGACATTTCCAGCTTTAGGAATGCAGGTAGGTATTCCCGACCAAGAGCCGCAATTGAAGCCGCGTTTGCCACTAGCATTTACTACTTTTGAAAATGAGTATCCGCGTGATTTTAAAGTGGGAGACTTGAAAGACTATGATCAAGTAGTTACCACTTACTATGACTTGCGGGATGCTAATAGACGCATTGATTCCTTTACCAAACAAATAGCCGGTGATAAATTAAATGATAAAAGAATTGACCGTGATGAGTTGCCGGAATTACTGCACAAGCAAGAACTTTGCCTAGATTGGAAATAAAATAAAAGTCGTACATTTGATTGCACGACTTTTTTTGTTTTGGTATAATTTAAACGTTGTGAAAGTTGCTGATTTAGCTCAGTTGGTAGAGCGTTTCCCTCGTAAAGAAAAGGTCGCCAGTTCGATTCTGGCAATCAGCATTCAGAAATTTTAGATAGCTCAAAACCTTTCAAGAAGTCCTAATGGGACAGCACTTGAAAGGTTTTTATATTGCAGCTGTATTAGCAAGATTTAGATAATTAGGTAAAACTTCAGAATAAACTGAAAACCTTTTGCGCATATAAATTTAGTATAAAAACAAAATATTTTTATAAATATATAAATTGTTGATTATCACTAATTGAGAGGTTAATAAAATGAGTAAAATTCCAACACCCACAATTGGAGAAATATTAAAGGAAGAATTTATGAAGCCGCTACAAAATTCAGCATATAGGCTAGCAAAATTAATAGGTGTGCCAACTTCAAAAATTCAAAATATATTGCATGATAGAGTTGGAATAACAGTCGATACTTCTATTAGATTAGGAAGAGTATTTGGCGTGAGTAACAAGTATTTTTTTAATTTACAGGAAGATATAGCTTTTCGTAAACAGATTTATCAATATATTAATTGGCTTAAAAGTAAAAGATCATTCATGACCTAATTGAGGTTAAATGAATGATTTTTTTATTTAAAAATAGCGAATTTCACTAGGAAGGCAGTTAAATTTATTCTTAAACTTTTGGTAAAAGAAAGTTTTGTTTGAAATTCCTACCTTTTGAATAATATCAGAAATTGACAAATTAGTTGAATTAAGTAGGTTGTATGCATCTAGTAGCCGTTGTTCAGTTAGTGCATCTGAAAAAGATTTACCCACAGTTTTCTTAAATAAATTGCCTAAGTAAGAGCGACTATAATTGGTCTTTTTTGCAATATAAGATAGAGAAATGTTGGCACTGTTAGCAGATATTTCTTTCAAAATATAAAGAATAATATCGGGAGTATTTTCTTTTAAAATCTTGTCAGAATGGATGTTGGTATTTCTTGATAACAATATCAATAACGAATTGAGGTAACTGTCAATTAGCTTATCAGAAAAATTCTTGTCAAAGTAATATTCTTCAATTATTAAATTGGCTATTTGGCGAATTGATGATTCAGTATGCTTTTTTCTATAAATCATAAAATCATGTGAGTTGTCATTGGCCAAAATAAAGCTGGACAGAACATTCTTGGTCTTGCCAATGGTTCTTAAATTTTCTAAAGAGAACTTGATGTTATTTCTGAAAATAATATTTATCAAAATGTCATCTTTACCCAGAGTAGCAATTGAATGGGTAGTGCCGACACCTAATAATAAAATATCGCCTTGGTTTAAATAAATGGTATGACCATTCACTTTTTCCTTGGCACTTCCTGATACCATATAATTCATTTCCAAGAATGTATGGGTATGTTTAGGATAGGGCGCAAAGCGGTTGTGCTTACTGACATATATATTTTTACCTTTAAAAAATTCCTCCGTAAAAATAGGCACAAATTTTTTGTCTGAAGCATGTAGCAAGGTTTTATCGTTAAAATCATTAATAAAAAGTTGTTCATTATATTGCTTTTTTTCCACCGGATTTAGTTCTTTTAGTTTGCTTAGTAATTCATTGTTCATCCATTTACTACCTCAAATATAACTACCTATCATATTGTTATTTGATATTATCTTCAGAATAGATAAGTTTATCAAAAATGCAATTAATACTTATGTTATGGTGCTATAAAACTAATAAATAAATAATTCAAATAAAAATCAACCTACCAATATGATACAATACGCAACCTTATATGTCATTGTAAGCGGTGACATTTTAACGTATAAATATAACTGTAAGGTTTGAAAGTGAGGTGATTACAATTGACAAAGACCTATGTGGCGGTAGACATTGGTGCTTCAAGCGGCCGTCTGATGCTAAGTCAATTAAAAAATGGCAAAATGGTCTTAACAGAAATGCATCGTTTTAAAAATGGTTTTACCTTAAAAAACGGACATGACCGCTGGGATATTGACCATATTATCAAAGAGATTTTATTAGGTCTTCAAAAAATAAAAAGAGCTGGCTTTAGTAAAATTTCTTTAGGAATTGATACTTGGGCAGTTGACTATGTTCTAGTAGGAAAAGATGGAAATAAGCTTGATGATCCGATTAGCTATCGTGATAAGAGAACCACGAATGCAATTAAGGAATTAACAGCTAAAGTATCTAAGGGACAGATTTATCAAAAAACAGGAATCCAATTTCTGGATTTCAATACTCTATACCAGTTGTTTGAGGAAAACAAGGAACTTCTGGCTCAAACAGATAAGATCATGATGATTCCTGATTATATCGGATATGTTCTCACCGGAGAAGCTGTTTTAGAGACAACAAATGCTTCAACTACGCAGATGTTGAGTCTCAGAGAAGGCTTGTTTGATCAGAATCTGCTAAAAGAAGTTAATGTGAGACAGGATCAATTTCCTAAATTAGTTGATGCTGGTACCCCGCTTGGTAAACTGAAGCGAGAAGAATTTCAAAGTTATGATTTGCCTGATACTGACGTGATTACAGTCGCAACCCATGATACAGCTTCAGCTGTAGTCGGCACTCCTGGAATAGGACATCACTGGGCATATATTTCTTCAGGCACATGGTCGCTTTTGGGAACAGAACTCAATGTTCCAGAAAATGGTCCAGATGCATATAAAGAAAATTACACTAATGAATGGGGAGCTTATGGCACCTATAGATTTTTAAAAAATATCATGGGGCTGTGGATGGTTCAATGTGTAAAACGTGATTTTAATGACAAGTATTCCTTCAGTGAATTAGCGCAATTAGCAAGCAAAACTAAACCGTTTAGTCAATTTATCAATATTAACGATGAACATTTTGTCAATCCCGAAAATATGATCCAAGAAATTCAAGCTTATTGTCAAGAAACAGGCCAAAGAGTTCCAAAAACACCTGGTGAAATAGCGATGGCGATTTACTCCAATTTAGCTTTATTTTATGCTTATGAAATACAAAAGTTAAATCATATTATAGGATACCAAATTGATACTTTGAATATTGTTGGTGGTGGATCAAACGTTGCCTTGCTAAATCAGTTGACGAGCACAGTTGCTGGCATTGATGCTTACGCTGGACCAAGCGAAGCTACAGCAATCGGTAATTTAGCAGTTCAAATGATTACCAGAAACGATGTTGCAAATGTTTCAGCGGCGCGACAAATTATTAAAGATTCATTTGCAATTAAGCATTTTAAACCTGAACAGGGTAAGTATTTAGGAACCCTTGATGACTACATTAACTTTTTGCACACAGCTAAACGGGGTGGAGCAATATAACAGTGGGCCCAGTTAAAATAAAAAATAAAATCAGTGTCAGAATGCATCATAAAAATCATATGCAATTGTCCACGATATTTGAACGAAAATTTGTGCAGTAAGCAAACCTTACAGTAGACCTATGCATGCAAGCTCAAGCGATAGTCTAGTTATTTATGTTTAGAAGTTTTTTAATAAAAGGAGAATAATGATGGTTAGTGAAAAAGCAGTTGAAACAGCATATCAAGTTGCTAAAGAACGCTACGCAGAAGTCGGTGTTGATACAGAAAAGGTTTTAAAGAAGTTACAAAATATTCGTGTATCTCTTCCTTGCTGGCAAGGAGATGATATCCACGGCTTCTTAACGCCAGATGCTGCTTTGTCTGGAGGAATTGGCGTGTCGGGTAATTACCCTGGCATTGCAAGAACACCTGAAGAATTAACTAATGACTTGGATGAAGCCTTTAAGTTAATTCCAGCCAAGCAAAGATTGCAACTGCACCAAATTTACGCTGTGACTGACGGTAAAAAGAAGGATGTGTCTGAAGTTGGACCAGAAGACTTTAAGTTCTGGGTTGACTGGGCAAAGAAGAATGATATTTACCTTGATTTCAATCCGACATTTTTCTCAAGTCCTAAAGTAAAAGAAAATATGACTTTAGCAAGTCCTGAAAAAAGCGTTCGCGATTACTGGATTCAAGTTGGTAAAAATGCACGTGCAATTTCTAATTACTTTGGCGAAGAGCAAAAAGCACAATCGATCGACAACTTCTGGATTATGGATGGTATGAAGGATGAACCTATCAGTAGATTGGATCCACGTGAGCGTTTGATTGATTCATTAGATCAAATTAACGAAGAGAAATATGATGAAAAGAACACCATGGAATCATATGAAGGCAAGTTGTTTGGTACCGGTGTTGAAAGTTATACGGTTGGCTCTCACCTCTTTTACAACAACTATGCTTTAACAAGAGGTAAAGATTGGTGTATGGATATTGGCCACTTCCATGAAGCTGAAGATCCTTCTGACTACTTGTCATCATTCTTAGCATTTGGCAAAGGCATGTTCTTACACTTATCTCGTCCAGTTCATTGGGACAGTGATCACGTACCTGCAATGAATGACATGTTAATTAAAATGATGCGGGCTTTGGTCAGAGATGATTTATTATCCAAGACAGTTATTGGCTTAGACTTCTTTGATGCCTCAATTAATCGCGTTTCTGCCTGGGTGATTGGTACTCGTTCAGCACAAAAAGCTCTGCTTTTGGCATTGCTGGCTCCAATCGACCAATTAAAAGATGCAGAAAATCACTATGACTATACCCTACGCTTAGCAGAAACTGAAGAATTAAAGTCATTCCCATTTGGTGCTGTATGGGATGAATTCTGCTTAAGAAATAATGTTCCCGTAGGGATGGATTGGTATCAAGAACTTAAGGATTATGAAAAGAACGTTCAATTTAAGAGAAATTAATAAGAAAGTTTCTGGAGATTAAATAATGACTAAGTTTATCAATTCAACATTTGTTAAAGATATGTGTAATATCAATCGTCAAAGCTATGACAATGGTTGGGATGAGCGCAATGGCGGTAATATGAGTATCCGTATTATTCCTGAAGAACTAAAGGAATATGAAGACGTTAAAGAAGTAAAAAGAGTTTTTGATCTTGGCTTTGACGCTAGTGGTTTGAAGGGGCAGTATTTTCTAGTCACAGGCACAGGACGCTATTTTAGGAATGTTTTCCAAAATACCGAAAAAGATTTGGGTTTAGTTCGTATTAGTGCTGATGGCCAAAAAGGTGAAATTGTTTGGGGTTACACTGATGGCGCTTTGCCCACAAGTGAATTTCCAACTCACTTAATGAATCACTATGCTCGTTTAAAGCTCGATCCCAGGCAAAGAGTAGTTATGCACTGCCACCTAACCAACTTGATTGCAATGTCATTCACTCAGCCACTTGATGAAAAGTATTTCAGTAAAACTATTTGGAAGATGCAAGCTGAATCAATGCCAGTTTTGCCAGAGGGGATAGGAATTATTCCTTACGAAACACCTGGTACTACAGTTATTGGTGAGCACACAGCAGCTAAAGTTGCGGATGGCTTTAGAGTTGTTATGTGGCCACACCATGGCATATTTGCAGTGGGTGACACACCGGATGAATGCTTCGGTTTAATTGAAACTGTTGAAAAAGCGGCTACTATCTTTACAGCGATTCAAGCGCAGGGTGGTAACAGGTTAGACGAAATAACTGATAAGCAATTGGTGGAAATTGCCAAGTATTTCCATGTTACACCCAGGGAAGGGTTTTTAGATTAAAAGCAAAATGAGTTGAGTATAAAAGAAAGTCGGAGTTAGTTAGCTTCGACTTTCTTTGTGTAAGGGAGATAACAATTATGAGTATGCCAATATTAGTTATTTTTTTAATTTTGATGGGTATCATTTCAGGCATTATTTCTGCCGTTGCCAGCATGGCATCTTTGGTATCTTATCCAGCCTTATTAATAGCAGGTTGCTCACCAATCGCAGCAAACATCACAAATACAGCCGCTTTAATTTTTACGGGCCCTGGTGTACTTTTAGCTTCTGCCAAAAAAATGAAGGGCCATTGGCAAGAGTTCAGCTTCTACTGTCTTTTCTTGTTATCCGGCGCGGTGGCAGGAGGACTGCTTTTAATCTCTTTTCCTGGAAAAGTCTTTGAAAAAATAGTCCCGTTCCTTGTTCTTTTATCTGCAATTGGATTAATAATGGCAAGCGGTAAAAAAAGTAGTGAGAATCAACCAAGAAAAAGAACTAAAGGAAAAATTTTTGGGGCTTATATTGGTTTATTTCTAGGAGGGGTTTACTCTGGTTATTTTGGTGCTGCTGCTGGTGTAATTCATTTGATTTGCATTAATTATCTATCTGATGATGAGTTTTATACTATTAACGCTATGAAAGATCTTGTAGGTGCTTTAGCAAATTTGGTAGCCTTAATTGTTTTTATTTTTGGTGCTCATGTCAACTGGATGATGGCCATATTGCTAGCAATTGGCTTATTTATCGGTGGCTATTTAGGACAATATAGTATTAAGTTCCTATCTTTAAAGATTGTATCTTGGATTTCCTTTGCTTTTTCAATTGTTTTAGCAGGTTGGTTATTTTATACTGCTTATTTTGATTAAAATGAAATTTTTCCACTTAAGGACTTATAAAAACAGTGAGTTAAGTATTTTTAATACCTAATCCATTGCTTTTATTTTTTTAATTTAGAGAAGTTGATTATCTATTTAACTGTTTTGCGAAATTGGTCGGGAGTAACATTATTCTGCTTTTCAAATGTTTTAAAAAAATAGCTAACACTTTTATAGCCCACCAGCCTTGAAATTTCTTCAACTGAATAATTAGTTTCTGATAAGTACTTTTTAGCTTGTTTCATCTTTTCTTGCATAATAATTTCTTTAATAGTCAGTGTAGTATGTTTTTTAACGTATCGTGATAAGTAAGCCGTACTATAACCAAAATTTTGGGCTAATTGTTGGACAGTGATAGTTTGAACGTTATCTTTTATTGCTGATATGACGTTTAAACTTAGGCTATCGATTCCAGTGTAAGAATAATAATTTTCATGGCTCAATTGGTCAAAAAAGATGAGCAATAACCCCAGCATTGCGTAATTATAATGATAATTATTGGTAACATATTCAGATAAAATTCCGTTAATTATAGGTAAATATCTAGATAAGCTGGTAGGGGAAAAATAGAGGTAACTGTTATTACCTTTATCACAAAGAAAATTACATAAATAATTGTCTTGCTGTAAAAATTCAGCAAAAACACCACCTGCAAAAATTTCCGGTTTAATGCAAATATTGATTACTTGTGCCTTAGGATCTTTGACCTTTAATGAGTGTGCACTATGTAAATTCATTAATAACAACGAATCAGGAAGTAGGTAGATATCTTTATTATTAATATTGCTAATTGCAATACCATTTGTAATGAAAACAAATTCATAAAAATCATGTTTATGAAAGGGTACAGGAATATCTAAATCGTGGCTTACCACAAAGATTTTTTCAGAATTTGGTATATTGCTTGAACGAACCAAATTTGGAATTTTAAAAAAATCATTTCTTGAAAGCTTAGGCAATTTATTAGAATCAATCAATTTCATTTTTGGTAATCCTCAATGTCATAAAAACACACAAACTTATCATAGCACAGTATTGTAAGCACTTACAAAAAGCTGTTAATATGACCATGGATTAAAGAGATAGGCCTATTAATGAAAGTTATTATGTAAGAGGTATTCGTTATGAATAAAACAAAAATGAAAATAAGTATTCTAAGTATGAGCTTGCTAACAATGAGCTTCTTAGTAATCACTAACGCATTTGGGGCGATGACAAAGTCTTTCCCAAATGTTCCTGTCGCTAAAATTCAAATGATAGGAACAGTTCCTTCTTTAGGAACACTAATTGCCACAGTGGTAGTTGGAACTTTGGCCGTTAAATATTCAAAAAAATTGTTATCGTTAATTGGTTTGGGAATAGCTACGTTGGGCGGTTTATTACCGCTATTAGTTCATAGCAGCATTGATGTTTTAATCGGATGTGCTTTTATTCTGGGATTTGGCTTAGGCTTTGTTAACACCTTAATTCCTATGCTCATTTCAATCTTTTTTGAAGGAGAAGAAAGAAATGCAATGATGGGTAAGAATACAGCGATGAATAGTTTAGGCTCTATTTTAATGATGCTTGGCGGTGGACTTTTAGGAGCTAAGAATTGGGTTAATTCTTATTGGGTATTTCTTTTAGGTATATTTGTTTTTCTCCTAGTGTTGTTTGCCTTACCGAATGATAAAGTAGACCGTAGTGAAAAGAATGCTAGCGGCAATATTTTTGGGATTTTAAAACATTTAAATGGATATGTCTGGCTGATAGGATTTGTTACTCTTCTAATGGGGATACTTTACACAATCTATCCGACTAACCTGTCAATTATTATTGGACAAAAAGAACTAGGTAGTACTAGTATTACGGGTATTATCAATGCTGTCGGCACAGCGGGCGGTTTTATTGCCGGCTTTAGTTTAAAGTATCTGAACAAAGTATTTAAGGACAAAATAATTGCTGGTGGTTACATTACTTTGGGAGTTACCTTCTTACTGGGAAGAATTGCCAATAACCTTATTTTAATTGGTATTGGCGGTGTCCTTTCAGGTTTTGCCATGTCTATGATTATGTCCACAATTCCGTTTTATATGTCTGTCCTTTCACATAAATATGAATTAGCAGTATCAATGATGCTTTTCCAATTTATGAATTCCATAGGAGGTTTTATTAGTCCTGTATTACTAAATTTACTTCACATTAAAGTTGGTGAAAGTTCCTTTACTTTTGGGTGTGTAAGTTGCTTTGTAATTGGTATTATTTGTATTTTGACAAATCTTGGTAAAAAAGTTTTGTCTAATTCTGTCAAAGAGGGATAGTAGAAATGATTAAAAATAGTGAAGATAAATGGTTAGGAAAATGGATAAGTTCAGATTTTGCTGAGGTTAGTAAAGAACCAGAGTTTTCTTTAGCTGACATGTTTGGTGGCAAAAAGGCACCAGTTCCCAAGCCTGTTGCTGAACGATTACATGCGCCAATAGTTTTTAAGAAAATTTTTAATATAGCTAAAACTATTAATTCCGCCAAACTAGAGATTACTGCACAAGGCCTGTATCAAGCATATTTAAATGGTCAAAAAGTTGGTGATGCCGTCTTTACACCAGATTATACGCAATACCAAGAATATTTACTATATCAAACGTATGATATAAAAGATCTATTAGTCAGTGGTCAAAATGTGTTGACAGTGGTTGTAGCAGATGGTTGGTATGCTGGTAGAATCGCTGTTTCAGGAGAAAGTTGTCAGTTTGGCGATCGGTTAGCATTACTAGCTGACTTAACTGTTGAATATGAAGATCACGGCTTTTTGAAAATTGGTACTGATTCGTCTTTTTCGGTCGGTACCGGAAAGTGGCGTTATGCAGATGTCGTTATCGGTGAAAAGCAAGATCTGCGCATTAAAAATGAGTTAGCTACTAATACTCCTTTTGCTAAAAGAGCAGAAGTGATCGATGCAGATTATGAGCGCTTAGCCCCACAATTTGGTCCGCTGGTAAAACGAATGCAAACTTTAACAGCAAAAAAGATTTTGCAAGAAGAAAACAAGTTAGTAGTTGATTTCGGTCAAGTTATAACGGGACGAATTCGGCTAACAGCTACTTTTAGAAAGGATGTCGATATTAAGATTGAACATACTGAAGCTTTGGATCAAGATGGTCATTTCTTCAAAAATATCATTGGTCGTAATAAGGATCAGGAAGATCATGTGATTGGCAATGGTAAATTGGCAACTTTTGAGCCTGATTTTACATATCATGGCTTCAGATATATTAGGATCACTGGCCTTGAGCAAGCAGATATTCAAGATTTGACTGCGATAGTTATTTTTAGTGATATGAAAAGAACTGGTGAGATAAGTACTTCTAACCGGCAAATAAATCGTTTACTACAAAACATTAAATGGAGTCAACAGGGAAACATGTTGTCTATTCCAACTGATTGCCCGCAGCGTGAACGTGCTGGTTGGACCGGGGATATGCAAGTCTTTGCACCAGCCTCTACTTTTTACTACAACGCAGAAAATTTGATCCGTCGCTGGCTAAAAAATGTGCGGATTGATCAGCAAAAAGACGGGGAAATTATTGACTACTCACCAGCTCCTGCCAGCTTTTATCAAAGCACGTTGGATTTTAAAGGCAGCCTAAGTTCAGCCGGTTGGGGCGATGCAATTATAATGGTCCCATGGACTTTATATCAAAGATATGGTCATAAAGAGATTTTGACCGAAAATTATGCTGCCATGAAGAAGTGGCACAATTATAGCGTCAAAAGTGCTGCTGGTCATAAGAGTGGCATTGATCGCTACATTTGGGATACTACATTTCATTATGGTGACTGGATGCTTCCAAGCATGATGATTGGAGATCCTAATCCAATGAAATCTGCTGCAGCAACCAAAGACGTGGTTGCTACTGCCTTTCTAGCTCATTCTGCAGATCTTCTTGCTAAAATAAGTAATGTTTTAGGCGAAAATGGTGACGAATATATTGCCTATTCTAATAAAGTTAAGCAAGCCTTTACTGAAAAATTTGTCAAAGACGGGAAATTAACCAGCGACTATCAGGGATGTTACGTTCTGGCCTTAGCTTTTGATATGATTAGTGATACTAATACGAGAAAGAAATTACTAAGTAGATTAGTGGCATTAATTCATAATAATCATGACTGCCTAGATACAGGGTTTTTATCCGTTCCTTATTTGTTAGATGTTTTAGTTGATAACGGTGAAACTGATTTAGCCAAAAAGGTCTTTCTCCAAAATAAATATCCGTCTTGGTTATATGAAGTTGATCATGGAGCAACAACTATTTGGGAATCATGGGCAGGAATTCAACCAGATGGTAAAACAGGAACATTTTCGTTCAATCACTATGCGATGGGCTGTGTTCTTGACTGGTTTATTAGAAAAGTTGTTGGTCTAAAAGAGGTTAAACCTGGATTTAAGGAAGTAGAAATTAAGCCTCAGATAAAAGGTGTTGTTGATGATTTCCAAATGAAATACTTGAGTGAAAATGGCTTGTTTACAATAAAATTGCTGAATGGAAAATATGAATTTACTATTCCTGAGGGTTGTAAAGCGATAGTATATCTTCCAGATGCTGCTGGCTTTTTAAAGAAATACCCTGAAGCCAAAAATCAAAACACCAGAATTAGTGTAAAATCAGGTACTTATCAATGGGAATATTAATGCAATAAATAAAGGATTGGTCCAAACTGGTGAGCTGATCCTTTATTTTTCTTTAGCCCTGTATTTAAAAAGATCAATACTATGGTAAACGACATACTTCTTCAAAAATATCTGTAATTATGTGAACATATGTACTATAATTCGCTTATAGGCTTTTGCAACTTGATAGGTAGCGGGCATTTATGCAACAAAAACAAACTTTTTCAGAAATGATTTTTCATTTTTATCAGAAACTGAGTAATGTAAAGATTGATTTACCTGACTCATATAAAATAATTAATCCTTATAGTGGCAGAAACAAAAAGCAAGTTTTGCAAATGGTCCAAATTTTCTATCAGAAGTATTTCAATGACAACAACAAGCGGCGCTTGATACTGGGCAGTTCTCCAGCGAGAAGAGGATCAGCAATAACAGGAGTTCCCTTTGAAGATGCCTCAAATCTCCAGAAAGAAACAGGAATTGTAATAGCAAATTTTCATGTCAGTAATGCCTCTTCTGATTTTTTAAATAAGGTCATAGATAAATATGGTGGAAGGAACAAATTTTATCATGATTTTTACCTCAATTTTGTTTGTCCCTTGGGCATTTGCAAGACCAATTCCAAGGGTAACGAAGTAAATTGCAACTATTATGAAAACAAGCTTGTTGAAGAAATGTTAACTCCTTTTATGATTTCTGCACTTAAAATGCAAATTAACTTTGGAATTGATACTTCTGTTTGTTACTGCATCGGCAGTGGTCAAAATTATCAAGAACTAAGCAAAATTAATAAGAAATTACATTTGTTTCAAAAAATAATTCCACTTGAACATCCGCGTTTTATTACCCAATATCATCCTGAAGATGAAGAAAAATATCTGAGTAAGTATCTCAATGCTCTGACATGTGAATAATAAAAATCATTAGTTTTAAAGATAAGTGAGGTCATCAATTTATGTCCGATGTAATCCTTGAAAAAGTAAAAACAATTTATCAAATGTACCAAAATGGTGATTTAGGTGATACTACTTTACCTGAAGATAGCAACCCGCACTTAGATCCAAGTACTAATGAAAATGCGCTCTATTTCACGTTGCCAATGGCTTTAAATTATCAGAGAAATTCCTATACTTTGTGGGAAAGTGCCTTGAAAACATATGAAGATCCCGAAACTAGTTTTGTTTTTATACCGGCAAGAGTTATTACTGCTGGGTATAAATCAGTACAAAAAGCTTTGACTAAGTATCGGCTTGCTTTGCAAAAGAACAAGCAAACAGATATTTGGCTTAAATTATGTCAGACATTTATGGAGCTTTCTGACGGTAATATTATCAAATTCATTAACAATTTAGATAATGATGTTGATAAAATAAGGTATTTCATGCAGAAAGACGCTAAGAAAAAGTTCCCGTATTTGTCTGGTAATAAGCTTTGTAACTATTGGCTCTATGTTCTCAGTAAATACACTACAATTCCCTTAAAAAACACTAATAATATTTATATTGCTGCAGACAGGCATGTAATCAGAGCAAGTTATAAATTAGGCTTAATTACTAAAGAACAAATGGAAAGTTCTAAAGTGCAAACCTATGTGATTAGTGCTTGGGCAAAAGAACTGCAGGGCACTGAATTTGTGCCAACCGACCTGCAAAATCCCTTGTGGTTATGGAGCAGGAATGATTTTAAAAATCTGACTGCTTCTAATGCAAGGAAAAATTAAATATAAATAACATTTTTTTATTAAAAACGTTTAAATAAAATTACTTTAAACAAAAACCTTTCAAAACAGTTCTTAATGAACCTGTATCTGAAAGGTTTTATTTTGGAATTCTACTTCTAAAGATTAAAAAAGTTTACGCGTAATAATCAATAATTGCTTTCAATATTTTCGCAGCGTCAGGGTTGCCGGTGCCTTCTTCATAATATTTGCTAAAACGTGGGTCACACACATACATTTGGGCAAGTTTCTTATGTGCTTCTCCCGAATACTGACCTTTAGGCCATATTGTTAATAAATATTCTTTGTGCAAGTCGAAAAGGTGCTTGGCAGCAGCTTGTTTGACACCATCAGTCTTATTAAAGTTCTTTAATTCAGTTAAAATTTCAGCGGACAATTTTTTGAAATGTGCTAATTCGTCTGCAGATAAAGAACTGAACTTGTCATTACTAAAATCTATTTGAGCATCACCATATTTCTCCCTGATTTCCCTACCGTATTGTTTTTCATTTTTATTAATCATTTCTGTTTTTAATGTGGCAAATTTTTCCGTGTCAGTCATTTGTGCTTCTCCCTTCATTGTTGCAAGTGTCTTGTCTAAATTCTTAATCAAATCATCTAGATTTTGCTGCTGTGCAACTAGTTTGCTCCGCTGACTTCGTAAAACTTGATATTGAGTTTCCGTTGAAGTCTGCATTACCTGTTTTATTTGTTCCAGTGGCAAGTCAAATAGCTTTAAAAATAGAATTTTCTGCAATTGATCAACTTCGCTTTCCTCATAATAGCGATAATTATTTTCGGGATTCCTGCGCGCTTTTAAAAGCCCTTGTTTATCGTAATAGCGTAAAGTTCGTGTTGAAATGCCAGCTAGTTTTGCTAGTTCATTGATAGAATATGACATGTTTAAAATCTCCTCACTTGCAAAATTAAGTATATTGGTTGACGCAGCGTCAAGGTCAAGCACGGAAAATGATTTTTGAGAATAAAAAAGCCAGTAACTCAATCAAGATTACTGGTTTTTGATTATGATATTTAATTTACGACGTTTAATTTTTCACCTTTTAGAAATGCTTGCAGATTTTCAACGACAATACCCAGCAAACGATCGCGGGTTTCGCGTGGTGCCCAAGCAATATGAGGGGTAATGTAACAGTTCTTAGCAGAAAGAAGTGGACTGTCAGCAGGAATGGGCTCTTTTTGGGCAACATCAATCCCCGCTGCAGCGATCTTGCCTTCATTTAAAGCGTCTGCGACATCTTTTTCATTAATTAAACCGCCACGAGCAGTATTAATTAAAATGACGCCGTCCTTCATTTGACTAATTGCCCCTTGATTAATCATTTCCGTAGTTTCTGGAGTTTGTGGCACGTGTAAACTGATGATATCTGCTTTTTGATAAAGTTCGTCAAGTTCAACCTGCTTAACGTAATCCGGTAAATCTGATTTTGGCCGATGGTTCCAAAAAATTATATTCATAGAAAAAGCATGACCGATTTCTGCCACTTTTTTAGCTATGTTGCCAAAGCCAATTAATCCTAAAGTTTTACCGTTTAGTTCCATTAACGGTTTTGCCCAAAAAGTAAAATCAGGGTTGCTGCTCCAGCGACCTTCATGGACTAATTTGTTATGTAAACCAACTTGGCTGGTAATTTCAAGTAGCAATGCAAAAGTAAATTGGGCAACCGCATCAGTACCATAAGTAGGGATGTTAGTTACAGGAATGCCAGCTTCACGAGCTGCAGTGGTGTCTACAATGTTATAACCAGTAGCAGTCACACCAATGTATTTGATGTTAGGCGCAGTCTTAAGGACTTTTTCGTCAAGGGGCGTTTTGTTAGTCAAAACAATTTCAGCATCCCCAATCCGCTTTAAAATTTCATCATCGTCGTCCACTGGAGTACGGTCATAAAATTTGCATTTACCTAATTTTTCAAGTGCTGACCAATCTAAATCACCAGGATTCAAGGCATAGCTGTCTAAATTAACAATTTTCATAATTTGAACCTCACATTATTATATCTGTACTTCTTAAGTTTACTACATATACGGCAGGGATAATTAGAAAACATGGATAGTATTAATGTAGTAATTGGAACCATATTTGACAGTGTTTATAAATAAATTTAAACTTAACGAGTATTCTGCTTTTTTAGTAATACTTAAATATTATTAATTAGGTTGAAATAAAAAGGTTTTAATATGCGATCTCTAGATTTTAAACTAAGTTGCGCTTTTTAAATAGTGGTATAAATTAGTTTAGTAAATAAATGTAGAAATTAGTAGAATTAAGAAGGAGTTATTAATGAAAAAATGTCCTCAATGTGGCGCCATCATGGATAAAGACGTCAATTTTTGCACGTCTTGTGGTTATGACTTGCGCAACATTAGTGTGCAAAAAGAAGAAACCGTTTCTACTGCTGAGGTAAAAAATTCTCCAAAAAAAGAGGCAGAGCAAACTAAGTCTGAATTACCAGTTGGCAATACTACAAATAATTCGAAAGGACAATATTTAAGTTATTGGCAGTGGTGTATTGATTCATGGCGTAATCCAGGTACAAGTAGTGTTAATGTAGCAAGCTGGTATGGTTGGCTAACAATTTTGATTAAGGACGCTTTAATAGTTTTAGGACTGTATTTTTGTGCCAATACTATTATTAATACTGTAATTGGCTGGGCTAACCATCGAGGTAGTAACATTAGTGGCTGGGAAAATTTTCATGTTCCTTTTAATATCATGCTTGAAATATTTCTTGTGATGGTGATCTTTGAAGTAGTAGTAATCGGTGGCTTTTATGCTGGCTATAGGTATGTGTATGATAGACAACTTAGCTTTTGGGAATTTGTTAATCGCAGTGTACATGCCTGTAATTTAAATCTAATTCTTTCAGCTGCATTCTTTTTGTTAATGGTTTTAGGACTTAATAGTATTAAGTTTGTTATTACTTTGCTTGTGATTATGCTGGGTCTATTTATAGCAAGCCAACATGTTATCTTGTTTGGCGATCAAGGAGCCGTTCGTGATAAAATTTACGGATTTTTAATTGCCTTTGCTATTATATTTTTGTGCCTAATGATTTTAGATTCTATTATTTATAGTTCTATGATTAATTCAATTATTAGCGAAATTATGTCAATGCAAAATGGATCAATGTAGATAGTGTGAGTAAAATGAGTGATTCTAAATTTTGTCCTAATTGTGGTCAACCAATAAAAAAACTAGATGCAGAATTTTGTCCTAATTGTGGTCATAAGCTTTCTCAAACCAAGCTTAGCCGAAAAGAATTTCAATCCCAGCAAGCTAATAGCTTAGCGCAGCCAGTTGCTAATCAACAACAAGTTACGACAAATTCGGTCCATCGTCCCATGAAAAAAAGAAATAAAATCTTGCTGATTTGCTTAGGTGTTTTGGTGATAGCATTTGCTGCATTTTATGCATGGGGTTCTAACCACTATCAAAAAAATAACCAAATTAGTCAGATTGCGGCAAGTTTAAAAAACCCGCATGCCAATTTAGCCCCATATGTTGTCTCTGAAAATCCCAATGCACGTGTAACAACAGCAGCTTTAAAGCCAACCCAAGAGTATTATGCTGAACATTATGTTGAAGCTGACAAGATGGCAGAAGCCTTTAAATATGGCGACCAATATGAGAATGTCAGTTTAGTCCAAAATGGCCGCTATTTACTTTTGTTTCCTAAATACTGTTTGCAGTTAAAAACTTATTCACCGCAGATAAGAACCAACCACGCCAATTCTACTATCTATGTTAATAACAAAAAGTTTGGTGGAGTTGATGGTAGTGGCGAAGATTATTATAAAAAGATTATGCCATTATTTCCTGGTAAATATCATATTGCAGTAAAATCCATTGCATCAGGTCATCAGTTAACTGCTGATAAAAGTACTAATATTTTTTCTAATAAAGAAATTGATATGAATATTAAAACAGTTAATTTTACGATTAAAAGTATTCCTACTGCTGAGGTCTACATTAATGATAAAAATGTGGGTAATCTTGATAAAAGAGGAAATAAGGTGTTTAAGGATTATCCGATAACTGACGATATGAAAATTTATTTGGTTACTAAAGTTGCTGGCAAAGCGCTTAAATCAAAAACTGTTGACTATGATGAAATGGGATTTGAAGATGATGATGACAGCAGCAGCAATGTAATTAAACCTGAATGGCCAGGCTTAATTAATAAAGATGATGCTGAGGATATTTTAGAAAATGACTTTAATTCACCAGACGAAGATGACTTTATCGGTGGTGCAGAAAATAAAGGCTATCAAGAATTACACTCTCAAAATTCCGGTTTTAATAAAGATGACGATATTAATGATTACAATATGGAATGTTCTGTAGTTTCGATTACACCAGCTCCTAATAATTGCAGCAATGTTACTTATAAGATTACTTATACTTTTGAACATGATGATTTTGAACATAAACAGGTTTTGCTCTATACTGGTGGCCTTTTTAAGCAAACTGGAGATAGTGATGATGGTAGTCAAAAGATTAAATCAATTGGTAATGGCAAAATAATTAGTGATAAAAAGTATGATAATTAACACTATTTTTTCAAGCACTAGTTTAATTAAAAATGATTTTTATTAAAAAGCGCTTTCTTTTTTAAAATTAATAAAAGAACAATTTTTTAAAGAAAAACATCTGTTATAACTCTTAATATTGTGCTATTATTTTTATATAATAAGAAAGAGAGGTAGTTTTCTTCATATGCATGTATTAACTCAAATTTGTGAGTCTTTTGCAATGGGGAAAGTGCGGCTTTCTTATCTATATAAATTGTTGCTGCTGTTTTTTAATATGATCAATAATAGACTTAGCTTGATACGTCAGTATTATGCTAAGTCTTTTTTGATTGCAATATTTCCAGTTTAGGAGGAAATCATGCCAAAATTTAAAAAGTTTTTAGTTGGTGCTATTGCAGTTTTAGGTACAGCTTTACTTGCCGGATGTTCTAATTCAGCTAAAAAGCAAGCTGATAGTGGTACACCAAAGTCTCTTAACGTACAGTTCGTACCCAGCGTTTCTGCGAATACGCTAGAAACTAAGGCAAAGCCATTAGAAAAAATGTTATCCAAGCGTCTGGGAATCCCAGTTCATGTTTCAGTTTCAACCAGTGGTAATGCATTGGTAGAAGCAATGAAGTCTAAAAAAGTAGATGTTGGCTTTTTACCAGGGGATGACTATGTGCAGGCTCATAAACAGCATGCAGCTGACGTTTTATTACAGTCAGAGCGTTTTGGCTTGAGCAGGCCAGACGGCAACTGGACTAAAAAATTAGTTCATACTTTCCATTCCGAGATTTTAGTTAGAAAGGACTCTGGCATTAAGAGCTGGAAGGATCTTAAGGGTAAGAAAATTTCAATTCAAAGCCCAACCTCAACATCTGGTTATATTTTCCCAATTGCTGAGTTAAAGCAAAAGGGATTCGATGTTCCTCGTAGCTGCAAATTAGTTACTACCACTGGACACGATCAAGCCGTACTAAATGTTTTAAATAAAGACACTGATGCAGCTTTTGTTTTTGAAGATGCCCGCAACAATGTAATCAAGGATAATCCTAAGATTAAGTCCGAAGTTGTGCCAATTTACTATACTCGTGCTATCCCCAACGACACTATCTCAGTTATTCCTAGTTTGTCAAAATCCTTCCGGGAAAAATTAGCTAACGCATTTATTGCAATTGGCAAATCTAAGGAAGGTAAGAAAGTAATTGAACGTGTTTACTCACATGAAGGATATGTCAAAGCCAAAGATAGTGACTATGACACTGTGCGCAAATATGAAAAAATTTCTCAGTCGATTTCTAAATAATCTGACTATTAGATAATATTAAATGCATCTTTTCAACTAAAAGTGAAAAAGATGCATTTTTTGTGGAGAAAATATAAACTAAATTCAGATAAATATAAGTTTTTTAATAATTGCGATCTTAATTTTGTAAAAAAGCTCCAGATTGTTTTAATTAACTTAAATGTAAATTGCAACCTTTTTAGTTCAGACTATAGCTATCGAACAATTTCAAACATTGACAAACAAAAGCTAACAACTATAATAAAAATGGACTAAGTTAGTTGCTTAATCTAGTTAAGAAGTAGGTTACTAATGTTAAAGAGTGAAAGACTGAAAACTATCTTACAAGTAGTAAAAACTCAGAAATTTGTTACAGTTGATGAATTGGCACAGGCTTTAAAAGTTTCGGATATGACAATTAGACGGGACCTCAATGAATTGCATAAGGCAAATAAAATTTTGCGTATTCATGGTGGTGCTCAGTTATTATCTGATCAGATTCGGACCGAAAAAAGCTACCAGCAAAAACGGGAAATTCATAGTAAAGAAAAGTATGAAGTAGCTAAAAGAGCTTGTAACTTAATCCACGAAAATGACTCAATTTATGTCGGCCCGGGAACAACGTTAGAGTTACTTGTTGCTAACCTAAAAGTTAAGCATTTGAGAATAGTTACTAATTCATTACCAGTATTTGAAGCTGCAAAAGATAATATGAATGACTATGAACTGATTATGGTTGGCGGCTCATATAGAAGAATAAGTGGAGCTTTTGTGGGTGCTTTAGCTAACAATGAGTTAAAAACTATGTCTTTTTCTGTTGGTTTTGTCGGCGTTAATGGCATTAAAGATACTTCTTTGACAACTGCTAACTTAGAGGAGGGTCAAACCGAAGGTATTGGATTAGACCGTTCTCAAATAAAATTTGTTGTCGCTGATTATACAAAGTTGGATCACAGTGATTTTCACCAATTTTACGATTTGCGCAATGTGGATGGACTAATTACTAACCATGGAATTGAACCTGAGTTGGAAAAGCATTACAGCCAGTTTACGACTATATATAAATAGTTTTTGAGAGGAGATTTGACTATGAAGGTTGTCATTGGTAGTGACAAGGCAGGTTTT
>NZ_CAMKZC010000023.1:0-20004 GCF_946477725.1 uncultured Lactobacillus sp.
GCTGACGACTAAATTCCCAGTCACGTAACTTGTAATTAACCTTTTTCTCTCCAGCGTGGTGTTCAGTAAGCCAACCAACAATTTTATCCTTTGCGTCAGCATTGTTAAGTCCATTTAAAAACTCTGAATCTATATGCGGGCCGTCACCAGTATATGCTTCTTGTGCAACATCTCCGCCCTTAATAACTGGTTTAATAGGCAAATTGAATTTCCGAGCGAACTCATAATCACGCGTATCATGGGCCGGTACAGCCATTACGGCACCAGTCCCATAGCTAGCAAGAACATAATCAGCAATCCAAATTGGAATTTCTTTGTTGTTTACAGGGTTAATGGCGTAAGCGCCAGTAAAGACTCCGGTTTTGGTTTTATTTAAATCTGTTCTTTCAAGGTCGGACTTAGATTCAATTTGCTTAATATAAGCGTTAACTTCATCTTTTTGACCAGCGGTCATTATTTTCTGGACTAATTTATTTTCAGGAGCTAAAACAGCATAGGTTGCGCCAAATAAAGTATCTGGTCGGGTACTAAAGACATCAAATGTTTCATTAGAATTTTTAACCTTAAAAGTAATTTGGGCACCTACTGATCGCCCAATCCAGTTACGTTGCATTTCTTTAATATTTTCCGGCCAGTCAAGATTATCCAAACCTGCTAGCAGCCGATCTGCATATTTAGTTATTCTCAGCATCCACTGCTTCATATTGCGCCGATAGATAGGATAACCACCGCGTTCAGTCTTACCATCAACAATATCTTCGTTAGCAACAACTGTACCTAAATCAGGTGACCAGTTAACCGGTGCTTCCGCTTCATAGGCCAAACCATTTTTATACATTTGCTCAAATGTCCATTGGGTCCACTTGTAGTATTTAGGATCACAGGTTGCAAGCTCCCTGTTCCAGTCGTATGAGAATCCTAGAGTATTAAGCTGCCGTTTGAAATTGGAAATATTTTCAGTAGTAACAACTGCCGGGTCTTGCCCAGTCTGAAGAGCATACTGTTCAGTCGGAAGGCCAAAAGCATCCCAGCCCATTGGGTGCAGTACATTATAGCCTTGGCTACGTTTCATCCTTGCAATGATATCCGTTGCTGTGTACCCTTCGGGGTGTCCTACGTGAAGTCCCTTACCAGATGGAAAAGGAAACATATCTAAAACATAAAAATTCTTCTTTTTGGGATCGTTACCTGTTTTAAAAGTTTGATTTTTTTCCCAGTAATCCTGCCATTTTTTTTCAACAACTTTGTGATTGTACATATTTTTACCTCATAAAAAAAGTCCTATGAAATTCTTTCATAGGACGAATAATCGCGGTACCACCTAAGTTCCACGCTAAAAGCGTGACACTTCTTGCCCCTTAACGCGGATAGCAAACGTTAGAATTGTTCCAGGCTCAGTTCACAATCTTTTTTCTAGTCTTGCACCAACCGACTTTTCTCTATAGAAAAATAAAACTGCTACTAGTTCCTGATCTTTATTTTTTGACCAATAATGATTATAATTTACCACAAATGCAAAAAAAAACAAGGGGAGAAAATTTTTGAACAAAACGATACAAACAAAGAGAGACACAATAATACCTGCGACCATATTTTTGATTTTGTACGCGATCTGGGCAATTTTAGTTGCTTCTGAAAATCAATTTATTCACAATTTTGACCAATCAATGATTAATATTATCTGCAACAATAATCCTATTATAATCAAGTTTGCGACAACTTTTACTAATTTAGGAAATACAAATGTAATCACAATTGAAACTATAATTTTGGTGATTGTTTTAGCACTTAGCAAAAGATTTGCATGTGCTGTTTTTACTGCAGGAACCATGATAGGTGCTAATGGCTATAATTGGATCATCAAGCATGCTATTGCAAGGCACAGACCACTTACTGAACATCTTGTTGCAGCACATGGTTACAGTTTTCCCTCAGGTCACTCTGTTGGCAGTGCTACTTTATTTGGAATTTTAATTGTTCTAACAATTTTATTAATCAAAAATAAAGCTGCTAAAACAGTATTATGTCTTGTTTGGGCTTGTTTTCCAATATTAATTGGTTACACCAGAATTTTCATTCATGTCCATTATCCATCTGACGTAATTGGGGGTTTTCTAGAGGGAATCGCATTTCTCTTAATTGGATACTCCTTTCTTTACCATTATTATTTAGAAAGTCAAAGAGCACAAAGCAATTTATACTAAGTAAAAGGATTCAAACTGATTTAAAGTTTTGAATCCTTTTTTTATGTCAAAATTATATTAATCCAGCGCTAATCGCTCAATGACTTTTTTGTAGGCAGGATATTGTTTGAGTAAATCTCCCTTTTTAAGCAGTTCAAAGTCGTGATAATCAAATCCTGGCGAAACTACACAGCTTACTAAACAAAAACTATCTGGTTTTACAACTTCCGAAGCAAAAATGGTATTCTTCGGAACTCTAAATTGCATTCTTTCACCAGCAGAAACATTTTTACCCAATTTAACGGCTGAATATTTACCTTCTGGAGTAATACAGTGAATAGTAATCGCTTCACCGTCATGGTAATACCACATTTCATCATGATTCAAACGGTGAAAGTGAGAACAACTTGTGTCATCAAGCAAAAAATAGATGGACGTATAATAAAACCGTTCTGCTTTACTATCTTCATCATAAAACTGCTTATCACTCGCATAAACTTGCCTGAACCAGCCACCTTCTTGGTGAGGTTCAAGATTTAGTGCTTTGATATAATCGTCACGTTTCATATTTTCTCCTTAACAAAAATTCAAATTATATATACAAATTTAACTCATTTTCACTTTAAAGTCAGCTAGTAATTTTTAAAACAAAAGTTTAACTACTTATTAATTTTTCAATTTTATTAATTAAATTTACCCTTTGGATAATAAATATTATATGAATTTTTGATTGCAAAAAAGGAAATAATATTATATCATCAAGTAATTAAATGTTGACACTTAAAAGGTACCGTGTTAGTGCCGTGATATTAATTTTAATATTGAAGTCATAAAAACTGCTAGATCAATAATTTTAATCTAGCAGTTTTTTTAAACCTAGATTAAGAGGTGACGAAAATGGCGTACATGAAGTTAAAAGTTAAGCAAATGCTCAAAAGTAAATTTACCTGGATCAGTCTGTTAGCTATTCTAGTAGGTTGCCTCTCTTTTTGGACAAAGAATTATTATGCTAGCAAGTCTGACAGTATGGAACTTAGTACTGCAAAAGCTAATGTAGCTATTCAAAAGAAAAACGTCATATATTTTCAAAAAGAACTCAAACAGAAAAAATTAGATGAGGACAATAAGAAGCAAATAAGAAAAAGTCTAAAGGGTTCCCAATCAGATATAGCTGAAAAACAAAAACTCATTAAGGCCCTCCAATCCAAAGATTGGCAAAAAGCATATCCGATCATGATTAAAGAAGCCAAATTTTGGCTTGCTGATGCTAAGAAAAATGGCTCGAATAGTGAAGCCGTTGCTATAAGTAAACGTGATTTATTGGAACTGCAAACATTAGCCAAACAACATTTACCAAAAGAACAGACTATTAATCCAGTAAAAGGCGGTTTTTTTCTTATTTTTGTTATGGAACAATTCTTACCTATACTTGTAGTCCTAGCCGTTATTTTTGTTCTGGTAAAAATATTTGCAAGTGATTACTTTGACCGTATGAGGTTAGGCAACTTATTACCGCAAAATAGATTGGTATTAAGCGAATTTTCTACTGGTTCTTTAATGGGTTTCTGTTATTTTCTCGTTACCTTCTTGTTGATTTTTTTGATACCTAGTCTTTTTACCGGAACTGGCAATTTTAACTATCCAATTGCGGGCATGAACCCTGTGACTAAAGAATATATTTTTATTCCAATGCATCAACTCTTGTTGCCAATTTTAATGTTAGAATTGTTAAGTTTTATCTTTATCTCAGGCATGGTGCTATTTTTCGTTCAGTTTTTTAAGAATCCTATTATTGCATTACTTTTTTCTGTACTGGTATTGGTTGGAGGTATGGTTGTCCCACAATACATAGTAGCTGAACGGAGTTTTGCTCAGTTCATTCCGATGAGCTACTTCTTTGCTTTACAACCAGTGAATGGCATGTTTGGTATCAGTAATTCCTATGTCATCGCAGATGAAACGAAATTGGTAACTTATCCGCAAGTAAATTTTACTAACGGTGTAATTGTTTTACTAGTAGGAATATTAATTCTTTTGCTTCTAAATTACTTTGTCGCCGAAAAAGCACAAAAAGGAATAAAAACAAGTTAACTTTATCAATATTATCTTAAAACGTCTAAACTATCTTTTTAATTTTTATATAAGAGGTGAGAAAAATGCCATATTTTAAGTTACAAATCAAACAGGTGCTCAAAAGTAAATTTACCTGGATTAGCCTTTTAGCCATTTTACTCGGATGTTTTTATTTTTGGATAAAAAACTACAATTCTCGCTATATTAATCCGCGCATAATAGAAGCTAAAGAAAATATAGCTCTGGAAGAGAAAAATGTCAGGTATTATCAAAAACAGTTACAAAAAGCTAATTTGACCAAAACAACCCGCCGCAAAATTGAACTGGATCTGGCAGAAAATAAGTCTTCTATGAAAGAATTTAAGACCTTAATTAAGGCAATTCAAACGAATAAGTGGCAGCAGGCTTATCAAATCATAATAAAGCAAGAAAAATACAATCTTGCTGATGCAAAACGTAATAATGCCAGTAAAGATAATATACTGGCAATTGAAAGTAATATTCAAAAATTACAGTATCTGAAACGAAATAACTTACCAGAAGAAAATGAGCACTATTCTGTTAAGGGCGGATTTTTTATATTAGAAATGATGCAGGAAGTCTTGCCACCTTTAGCAGTTTTAGCCGTAATTTTTATTCTGATCAAGTTATATTCGTCCGGTTTTTATGAACGAATGCGTCTAGCAAATCTTTTACCGCAAAAAAATCATTTGCTGATTGAATTTGGCACTGGTTCATTAATTGGATTCGGTTATTTCTTAGCAGCATTTCTATTGCTTTTTATTATTCCCAGTATATTTTTTGGTACTGGTAACTTTAAATATCCGATAATGGGTATAGATGCAGTAGCTAAACGGAATATCTTCATTCCAATGTATCAGTTGTTTTGCCCTACTTTAATTTTAGAATTATTTAGCTTTATGTTCATTGCAAGTGTGGTTTTGCTTTTCGTACAAGTATTTAAAAACCGTCTGTTGGCATTATTCATTTCCGTTCTAATATTAGTTGGCGGTATGATTCTTCCACAATACGTGGTAGCAGCACGAAATTTTGCTCAATTTATTCCTATGAGCTACTTTTTCTCCTTACAACCAGTCGATGGTATGTTTGGCATCAGTAATGCTTATGTCTTTGCAGATGAAACCAAATTAGTCACTTACCCGCAAGTTAATTTCACCAACGGCACGCTAGTTTTAGCTCTAGGAATTATTCTCCTGTTATTTTTAAACTACTTTATCGCGCAGAAAGCCCAGAAAGGGAGGAAAACAAGATGATTGAAATTAAAGATCTAAGCCTTACATTACGTGAACCTATACTCAAAAATGCCAATTTTAACTTTCAAAATGGCAAAATATATATGCTTCATGCACTTAATGGCACTGGTAAAACAAGTGTCCTCAGAACTATGGTCAGCTTACTGGCGCCAAGTTCAGGCCAAGTCTTGTTTGACGGCAAGCCTTTTGCTAACGTCAAGAGCCAGGTTTTTTACCTGGAAACTTCTGACTGGTTTGACAAAAATCTTTCGGGGTTCGATTATATGCAATTTGTTAAAAACGAGTGGCATTCAAACCAGGATCTACAAGATATCATAAACCGCTGGGAAATGAATAATTACATCAAAACTGCAATTAGAAAGTATTCATTAGGGATGAAGCAAAAATTGGTAGTTGCCCTTTATGAGTTAAGCGATGCCCAGTACTTACTAATGGATGAAATTAACAATGGCCTGGACAGTGACAGCCGTCAGATTCTGTATCAAGAATTGGTCAATTTAGCAAAGCAAAACAAGCTTATTATTATGGCTTCGCATTACCAAGATGAAGTAGCAGGAATTGTTGATGATACTTTGACATTAAAGCACCACCAATTAGTTCGAGGATAGAGCTATGGCCTATCTCGAATTACAATTTAAAAAGGTATTTAAAAATACCTTGACCTGGTTAATTTTAAGTATAGTGCTAATATGTGCAGGGTTTATTCTAGGCTATAATGCTTTAAAAGGTGATCAAACTACAATCCGTTACCAAATAAACCAAGATTTAAGCAAGCAGAAACAGTCCCAAGCTAATTTGCCCCCGATTAAAAATCAAAATAGAAATGAGCGGCAGATATTAAAAGCCCTAGATAATGAAAATTGGGATCATGCATATGAACTGATGATTCGTCAAAATAACAGGCAAGCAGAGCAAGTCAAAATTGGTGGGGCTGATCTCAGACAAGAAATTAAGCAGAAAAATGCCCGTTTGCATGCTCTAAAGCAAGCCAATTTACCGGAACAAAATGAGCAGCATCCTAAACAGGGTTGGTTATTCCTATTTAAACTTTCAGAAGGATTTTTGCCTGCAATGATCGTCATCATGCTTTGTTTTATATTAAGTAATATTTTCTCATCAAAGTATGTTGATCATTTAAATCGTGCCGTATTGTTACCAAATAAGCACAGTGTAACTCTAGATATCATTTTAGGATTACTAATTGCCTTTTTACTAACTCTTTTCATCTGTCTTTTAATCTGGGGATTTTGCAGTCTACTTTTCGGTAGTGGCTCACTCTCTTATCCAATTCAAGGAGTTATATTGCCAGGTAGTTTCAAAAGTACTTATCAGCCACTTTCTGTTTGGCTAAAGCCAGCGCTTATTTTATCTATCTTGGCATGCATTTTCATCGTGATTTTATTACTTCTTTTAGCTCAAATTACCCGTAATCAATTAAGTTGTCTTTTCTTAGCACTATTCATACTGTTAGGTGGTGCAATTTTACCATTTATTTTACAATCAACCTCTGGTGTTGGGGGAATGACTAAAACCGCAGTTGTGCAATACATACCAATGACATACCTGCTTTCAACTCAGGTGGCAACTGGAAACTTAGCAACCAAATTTAACAACCCGCAGCTGCATCTTGCTTTTGGCTTTAGAGTTCTGATAGTCTCAATTGTCATGCTCACAATCCTTAATTTTTCATGGCCATGGCTTTCAAGGCAGATGACAAAATTGACTAAAGGAATAAGTTAGAGCAAAAGAGTCTGGGAGAAATATTTTCCCGGGCTCTTTTGTTTTTTATTCTAAATAAATTTGTCTCATTTTAGTTTTAAAATCAAGCGGCAGATCCAACCCTTTAATCAAATAGTTGTCAAAATCACCATAATTTTGCTTAATAGCCTTAAAATATCTTTCTAAATAGGATTTTTGCACAGTTAAAGCTACAGCTACATCTTGTAATTGGGAACTGGTTAATTGGTCTCTTAAGTAGTCCAAAATTTCTTGATTTTCTTGTTTTCTAGCCGAAATTGTTTTTAAGTAGTCTGAAAAAATTTGGTCATCACTTACGCCCAAGCTTTTCAAAATCAAAGCCGCTGCCACACCCGTACGATCTTTACCAGCAAAGCAGTGAAAGGCAGTCGGCACAGGATCATTAATTAATGTCATCAAAAACTGGTGATAGCCTTTTTGTGCTGAATTTTGGAGTGCTAATTCTTCATAGGTGGTAAGCATATCCTCTTCAGCTTGATTGTTACCAGAAATAATTTCATCTACACTTGCCTGATTAACTTGAGCGTCTTTTAAAACATCAATTACAACATAATCTAATCCTGGCCACAAGTAATCCGGATATTGTTTTCTTTCTTCCTCACCCCTAAAATCAAAAACTCTCCTAATTTGATATTTATTCTGAACCTGTTCTTTTTGGTAGGCGGTTAGATTATATAGCTGGCCACACCTAAATAAAAGTCCATCTTTGACCTTTCTTCCGTCAGCGCCAACATTTCCACCTAAGGAACGCCAATTTGTAATTTCCCTTACCATTTTTCCTGCTCCCGTTAAATTTTATTTTTAATAGTATTAATTATAATTTTTAAGAAAAGATATTTCTACTGCGGAAGATATTTTAAGCAAAAAACCGCTGGACAATTCTTCCAGCGGTATTATTCAAATTTTGTATTATTAATTATTACTATCTGCTTTTTGATAAATACAGTTAAAAATAACGGAGATAATAATTGCAGCAAGTGAAACGCAATAAACACCTTTTAAGGCGCTAAACAACACTTGTCTTAATTGAGGTACTAAGTTTGCAGCCAGTTCTTGAGCCTTAGCTGACGAAACAATTTTATTCATCATACCTTGTGTCAAGTTGGGATGTTTAGTAAGTTGGTTTGCCACAATGGTATTAAAGGTAATACCAAAAATTGAAACCATCATGGTTTGACCTAAATATCTCATTAAGGTGTTAAAAGAAGTGGCTACACCAATATTTTCTTTAGAAACTAAAACTTGTGAGCGCACCTGTGAAGCAGTTAAAACTCCCCCAAAGGAAAAGCCATTTAAGGTAGCAATCACACAGAATACCCAAAACGGCGTGTGTATCGGCACAATCAGCAACATACAATCTGCCACTAACAGCACTGCTAATAAGCCAAAGAAAGTTTTCTTAACACCCCAACGGCTTAACATGCCGCCAATTAAAAATGATCCTACGACCCACATTACAGAACTTGGGGTCACCGCAAAACCGGCGATTGTAGCAGACGTACCATTAATTCCCTGCATCCAAGTTGGAATATAAAATTCGAAGCCAATAACTACGCCGGCGACTAACAGCGTAATCATATTTACAGCTAAGAACTCTCTGCCCTTTAGCATTGATAGTGGCATTATTGGGTCTTCTGCGCGTTTTTCTTCATGATAGAAGATAACAGCACTGATAACGATTAAAGCGACTAGAGTGGCTAAAACAAGCGGTTTGATTGTTCCCAAATCTTGCAATGTGAACATCAAAGTCAAAAGTAAAACTATTAACCAAAATGTTCCCTTAATATCAAGTTTTGATTTTTTCTTATTTTTGGGTTCCTTTAGGAAAAAGATAATTAATAGTAATGCAATGATCCCTATTGGCACATTAATATAAAAAACCCAGTGCCACGAAAGGTTTTGCACAATAAAGCCACCTAGTAATGGAGCAATGACTGAAGCTACGCCCCAAAATCCTGAATTGAGGCCCAACATTTTTGTTCTTTTTTCAATACTGTATAAATCAGCAATGATTGTCATAGCGACCGGCTGAACTGCTCCGGAACCCAATCCTTGAATAACACGGAATAAAATCAATTCAACCATATTTTGAGCTTGGCCGCAAAGTGCAGACCCAATAACAAATAATGCTATTCCAAACAAAAAAATTGGTTTACGTCCAATACTGTCTGCTAATTTGCCATATAAAGGAGTTGATACAGCGGTCATAAACAAAAATATTGAAACAACCCAATTCATAATTTCCAACCCATTTAGATCAGAAACAATTGTCGGCATTGCAGTAGAAACGATCGTACCTTCAATAGCAGTCATAAATGTGGTCATAAAAATCGCAATCATTACTACTCGTACATTTGTTTTCTTCAAAATTACAACTCCCTTACTTATGAAAAAAATTACTTATTTTCGTTAACAAAGTCTAACAATTCTTGAACTTTATCGGTCTTTTCCCATGGTAAATCAATATCTGTGCGGCCAAAATGACCGTAAGCTGCCGTTTGCTCGTAAATAGGTCGTCTAAGATCCAGCATTTTAATAATACCGGCTGGGCGTAAATCAAAAATTTTACGGACAGCTTTGGTTAATAGGTCATCGCTGACTTTTCCTGTTCCTGCCGTATCGATCATAACTGATACAGGATGAGCAACACCAATTGCATACGCTAATTGAACTTCACAACGTTCAGCTAGGCCTGCAGCAACTATATTCTTGGCTACATATCTTGCCGCATAGCTGGCACTACGATCAACTTTTGTTGGATCTTTGCCTGAAAATGCACCGCCACCGTGACGAGCATAGCCGCCGTAAGTATCAACAATAATTTTGCGGCCAGTTAAACCTGAATCACCTTTCGGTCCGCCAATAACAAAGCGACCCGACGGATTAATCAAAAACTTGGTCTTTTCATCCAGGTACTTCTCAGGTATTACTTTTTTTATCACCAGATCAATCATAGCCTGACGAATTTCCTTGTTAGAAACTTTATCATCGGTTTGAGTAGAAATGACCACAGTATCAACCCGTTTAGGCTTCTGCTTTTCATCATATTCAACCGTTACTTGAGCCTTAGCATCAGGCCTAAGCCATGTTAAAGTGCCATCTTTACGGAGTTTTGCAACTTGCCGCATTAAGCGGTGAGCCAGTGAAATTGGTAAAGGCATTAATTCAGGCGTTTCGTTGATTGCAAAGCCGAACATCAAACCTTGATCACCTGCACCAATTTGATCCAGCTGATCATCATCAGATTGATTTTCACGTGTTTCAAGTGAATGGTCAACACCTTGAGCTATATCCGGTGATTGTTCATCAATATCAATTAAAACGGCGCAATTATTGCCATCAAAACCGAGCTCAGGTTTATCATAACCAATTCTCAAAACAGTCTTGCGAACAATGCTTTGAATGTCAACATATGCAGTTGTAGAAATTTCTCCAAAAACATAGACAATTCCAGTATTGACAATAGTCTCGCAAGCAACATGAGCCTGCGGATCCTTGGCAATAATAGCATCCAAAATTGCATCAGAAATCTGATCAGCAACTTTATCAGGATGACCTTCAGAAACTGATTCTGAAGTAAATAAACGTTTTTCCATAATAGTCCCCCTATAGACAATAGCTATTCGGTTACAAGGCATCTCCGTTAAAGGATCCTCTCAGGACTTGAACCGATATTTTTACTTTTCGTTCTATGTTTTTATACATTATTTGATAATAAAAAAAGCTACCGCAGGTTCGGTAGCCATAGAACGATGGAGGATACAGGGCTCGAACCTGTGACCTCCTGCTTGTAAGGCAGATGCTCTCCCAGCTGAGCTAATCCTCCAAAGTGACCCGTACGGGATTTGAACCCATGTTACCGCCGTGAAAGGGCGATGTCTTAACCACTTGACCAACGGGTCATTGTTCTGAATCAAAGCACATTCAATAGTATACCTATTTTGAAAGAAAATGCAAGGATTCAATTTATTAGTTAAATCAATAAATAATGGCGGCGCGAACTTCCCTTCACACCACCATTATTATGGAGGATACAGGGCTCGAACCTGTGACCTCCTGCTTGTAAGGCAGATGCTCTCCCAGCTGAGCTAATCCTCCATTTTGTTGTTGTCTCTCGACCACTTCTAATAATTTAGCATAAGTTTCTTTTTATGTCTACACTTTTTTTGAAAAATTCTAGATTAACCTAATAGAAGCTATTTCCAACAAAAAAGCTGAAAAAATAACTATGCATGTTATTCTTCAGCTTCTTTAATTAAATATAAAGTTAAAGTTTAATACTAAAAGTATTGAATAAATAAAATTTCTAAGTAGTTAACATTGTTGGTGGACAATTTTTCTAAAGCGTCTTAAAGCAGCTACAGGATCTTTTGACTGATATATGTTACGGCCAAATACTATTCCTGCCGTTCCTGCACTAACAGCAGCTTCAGCCATTTTATCAGCTTCAGATTCAGCAATCTTCGAGCCGCCGGCAACCATTAATGGTACGGTAGAAATTTCTTGCAATTCTTGCAATTGTTCTGGCGTATCTGGATATTTGACCTTAATAAAATCAGCACCAATTTCTGCGGCCATACGAGTATTGATTTTCATTAAATCAAATTTCATAGTCCCGTCTTCTTCTTTTTCTTTATTTTTAATTGTTCTAGGTTCAATAATATGCAAGAGCCCGTATTTTTGACAAAGCTCATTTACTTCAAAGTTGCGTTTCATTTCTCTGGCTTCAACCTCAGGATTATCTTGTCCAATGTAAAGATAAGTCATTACACCTATTGCTCCACTTGAAAGGACGCGTTCAATCGAAGTAATTGATTCAGCAACTCCTTCGTCATAACCAACTTGATTCTTTGATCTTGAAACATTTTGCCAATCATATAATGCAATCATCTCAGGCGCATTTTTCCCAGTAAACAGTTGTTGGCATGCGGGAAGAAATCCCATTGGCATCAAAATTGCATCTGCTTCTCTTAAAGTTTCATTTTGCCTTTTTATTTCTTCTTTTGTAGCCATTCCTGGATTGGGTCCGATTAAAATACCATGTGCATACGCTACCATTACACATCGCTTTGATTTAGGATTCAAGAAGCGACTTAGTCTCAATTCTTTACCAATTTGATTTGTGCATTTAATTACCATAAAATTCTCCTTTTTATAATGACTATTCTTTTTCGTCATTTTTTAAATTTAAAATACCTGGATTAAACATCCCTTTGGGATCAAAGCTTGATTTTATTTTTTTCAATAAATCAAAAGAGACAGGACCCACTTCTTCATTGAACCATGGCAACCTCTGACGTCCAATTCCGTGATGGTGGGCACCAGAACCACCAACTTCATGAACTGAATCCATCACAATTTTCCAAATTTCATTATATTTTGCTAAAGTATCAGCTGCATCTTTACCAGTAGCAAAAATAATAAAATATATATTAGCTCCACTTGGATAACAGTGAGAACAATGTGCCCATAATTTATCTACCTTATTTTCCAATCTCTCTGAAACAAGATGAAACATTTTTGGTAGCATTGTCCAATTTCCTGATACCTCAATTGCATCTGCAATCTTTGTATTACTATCATTTCCTTCTTTGAGCCATGCAGCATTATAGCGATCCCGCTCCCAATTGTTTCCTATTGATGCCCCTAAATCATGACCCGTTCTTTTCTTAGCGGTAATTAAAACTTGTTTTAATACTTCTGGTACAACTGTCTTCGCACCAACCAAGCCTATAATCATCAAAACTTTATTTGATTGATAGTTAATTGTTGAATATAAATTTTGTGCTTCAGCAGGATTATAGATACGTACTACTGCTGGCACTATATCCCTACGATAAAATTCACGCGCCGTAAAAATTGCATCCTCAATAGAATCAAACTCAATACCTCTAAATTCTTTAGTTTCAGGTATTTTCCAGATCTTTAAAGTAACTTTAGTAATTATTCCAAGTGTTCCTTCGGAGCCAACGAAAAGATTAGGAATATAAGGGCCTGTTGCTGAACGAGGAATATTTCTATTAACAAATATTTCACCATTTGGAAGAACTACTTCCAAGCTTTGTACAATATTTTCAATATTGCCATATTTACTACTAAAAGTTCCAGCAGATTTGGTTGCAACCAATCCACCAATACTAGCTAAATACAATGATTGTGGATAATGTCCCAATGTATAGCCCTTTTTATTTAAATACTTTTCGATTTCGCCACCTAAAGTTCCAGCATATGCTGTCACTAAATGGTTATTTTCGTCAAAATTGATAATTCCCTTCAGCTCTTGCATATCTACTGTTAATGATGGTTGCTCAGGAACTATCCCACCTAAAACTCCAGAAGCTCCGCCATATGTTACAATTGCCAGCTTGTGCTCAGAAGCATATTTAACAGCTTGTTTAATTTCATCAACTGATTTTGGAACGACAATTCCCGCAGGCAAATGATTATCTATTTGCTCTTCAGTCCACTTCATTGAAGCCGGCCACCAATCTTTAATATGTTTCCTTTTTTCAGCTTTATCTGTTATTAAATCCATTTTTATTTCCTTTTTAAACTCTATTTATAGTAATATTATTTTTAATCGCATCTAATTCATCAAGCTTTAAGTGTCCTGGATGTTCATCAAGAGCATTTAAAACGCCATATGCCATTGACCGTAAAAGAATTTTTTCGGTTGATTCATTTTGATCTATACCAAGTGCCAAGCCAGCGACTACCGAATCACCGGACCCAATGGCATTAATTGCATTAATTTTTGGTACCTTAACCTCATAAAAACATTCACGATGTTTTACAAGAGCACCTTCAGACCCTAAAGTTAAAACAATCCATTCTATTCCGTTAAAGAGTGGCATAGACAAATATTTTTTTAAAACACCCATATCCTTAACTTCAACTTTTCGGTTTATCAAGCTTTCCAATTCATGTTCGTTAGGCTTGATTAGCATTGGTTTTATTGAACTTGAAATACTAGCTTTTAAAGCTGAACCGGAAGTATCAAGTAATAGTTTTTTCCCCTCGTTTACAGCAACTTCAGTTAATTTACTATAATAATCATGATTTAATCCTTGCGGTAAACTACCTGAAACGACTATTGTGTCAAAATCTTTAATAATCTCATGATAAAAGTTAAGAAAATTCGTGCAAGTTTCTGATGATAATTTTGGACCTGCTTCTAAAATTTCAGTTTGTAATTTACCAGTAATTATAGAAATATTATTTCTTGACTCTTGGTCTATTTCAAAAAAGTGATGTTTAATTTCTTGTTCATTTAAGCGACTTTTAATAAAACTACCAGTAGTTCCGCCAATAATTCCAGTTGCTACAGCTTTATTACCAACTTGATTTAAAACACGAGTAACATTTAGACCTTTACCACCTGCAGTTTTTGTAATATTTAAGGCTCGATTTGTCTTCCCTAATTGAAATTTATCAAGTAGATATGTAATATCAACCGAAGCATTTAGTGTTACAGTTAAAATCAATTTGTATTCGCCTCATGTCATTTCATCAAGCCTTTCAGGCTTTCATACAATTTTAAGTACTTTGCAAAGCCTTTATTATAGGTTTCTAAATTATTTTTATTGGGCTTATATACTTTTTGAATTCTCACTGTTTTTGCTCTAGCCTCTTCATAATCTTTATACACATGGACACCAACACCAGCTAAAATTGCTGCTCCTAAAGTAGTGGCAGTATCAGATGAAGGAACACGAATTATTTTTCCAGTTACATCAGCTTTTATTTGTGTCAATATAGTAGAGTTAGCTGAGCCACCCATTGCCCACAGCTCTTTTACCTTAGCACCTAATTGTTCGGCAATAACTAAATTGTGCCTTAGTGAGTATGCAATTCCTTCTTGCGAAGCCCTAATAATATTAGATCTGGTCTTAGTAAAATCTAAGCCATAGTAAACACCTTTAGCATATGGATTCCAAATAGGTGAGCGTTCACCTTTCATGTACGGTAAGAATATTACTCCTTCCGAACCTGCAGGAACTCGTGCAGACAATTGATCCATTTCATAGTATGTGCTAGTACCGTGATAATGTGCATTAGACTTTTCTTCAAAACAAAAATTGTTTTTTACCCAATCAATGACACCACCGCCACCAACAGTGCCTCCTTGAAGGAGCCAGTGACCTGGAACAACGTGATAACCCATGATTAGCCGTGGATCTGCAATATATTTATTTAAGCAAATGCTCATTCCTTCAGCTTGACCGCCTTGCTCTTGTGTTTCCCCATTTGAAATAACTCCTGTGCCTAAAGCACCACAGGCGGCATCGACACCTCCAGCAACAACGGGTATCCCTTCTGCCATCCATGTTTCAGCTGATGCTTTACTGGAAACGTGACCTACAACTTCATCGCTATTGTAAATTGAAGGAAAAATGGTAGAAGGAATACCGAACGCGTCACACATTTCCTCACTCCATTCACCTTTTTTCATATCAAAGCAATGTAAACCATACCCCTGTGAAATATCTTGAGTTATTTTACCTGTCAATTTATAAACTATATAACTATTAGATTGAAGCACTTTATAAACTCTTTTAAATATTTCTTGATGGTTTTCTTTTAACCATAACAGTTTAGGTAAACTGTAGGTGGGTTGAAATGGATTACCACTGACTTCAAATATTTTTTCCTCTCCAATTTCTTCTTTTACACGATTACAAAGATCTGTAGCTCTTGTATCCATCCAAATTGGGTTATTAAAAATGACTTTTCCATTACAATCAATTGGTATCATTGACCAACCCTGACCATCTACGCCAATTCCCTGAATAGTAACATCTACCATTTTTTTATTACTTACAATTTTCTTAGTAGCTTCGCAAACAGCATGCCACCATTCTTCAGGCTTCTGTTCAACCCAACCTTCATCAGGATAATAAGTGGGGTACTTTTCACTAACAGAAATAATAACTTTACCATCAATAGTAAAAGCAGTTAACTTACAACTTGATGTTCCTATATCAATTCCTAAAAGTGCATCTGTCATTATTCTTCACCCCCTATTTGGTATAAAACTTTAATATTAGCTGAATCTTTCTTAGTTAGATCATAGAAAGGCTTTGCCCCGTCTTCTAACGAATAAGTTGCCGTTATCATCTGATCTAAATTAATTAATCGCCGTTTTAATAAGCTAATTGCTGCTGGCCATTTATAGCCTGGAAATGGCGCTGAATATGACATCATTGAACCAGTAACTAACAATTCTTTACGAAAAATTTCTTCAAATTCATTTGCCTTAAAGGTAACATCATGGGTACTAGTTCCAACATATATTACCCTTCCTCTTTTTTTAGTTACTAATATGGCTTGCACTTGTGTAATTGGATTGCCTATTGCCTCAAAAGTAATTGTAGGGCATTCATGATCATTAAAATAATCAATCAAATTTGTCTTTGACGAATTTATAGTAATGTCAGCTCCTAATTTATGAGCAAAATCCAATTTTTTATCATTAATATCGATCATAATAATTTTCCCCAAACCTTCTGCCCTTAAAGCGGTTAAGATCATCAGACCGATAGTTCCTGCGCCAAATATAACTGCAGTTTCATTAACTTTTAGCGAAAATCTTTGTGTTGCGCTCAGTCCAATCGTAAAGGGTTCAACTAAAGCTGCTGTTTTAAGACTTACGTTGCTCGGTAATTTAATAATATTTGTTTCTGGAACAGCCACGTATTCAGCTAAAGCTCCTGGTTGATGAGAACCTATAAAGCCATAATTTTCACATAATTCTGGATATCCCGCTAAACAATATTCACATGAACCACATACCGTCAAAGGTGCAGCAGTGACTCTTTCCCCTTTTTTTAAACTCTGAACATTTTTACCTATTTTTACTATTGTTCCTGAAAATTCATGCCCCAATATTTGAGGAAATTGGTGAACTGCTCCTTGAAAGTAGCGCGGTAAATCTGAGCCACATATACCACAAAAAGCAACTTTAATTAAAACTTCATTATCTTTAATTTGGGGTGGCTCAATTTCATTAAGAACCATTTTCTCTTTATCAACAATTTGTAAAGCCTTCATATTTTTAACCTCTTACTTAAAACTTCTAGTTTCCAAATCCTAATAATTTCGAAAAGTATACAACAATCCACATCAATAAATTTCCACCTTCATCCCAGCAACTAACTAACGTTTTTCCACCAACAACTCCATTAAGAACGTGAGTCATCTGCGCAGCTTGAGTTGTAAGTGGAGCTAGTTGAGTTGCAGCTATAGTTGTTAAACTTATCCAAATAGTTGTCAAAATGACGTTATAAACAATATTTCCTTTGGTATATGGAGCCATTCCGCCAATCCAATATGGTAAAGCGGCTAAGCTTGCAACTGGAAGAAAATTGTTACCTGGTAAGAAAGCACAAAGAAATATTGCAATTGGATACATAATAACTACTGTTGACATTACAGATGGATCTTTTAATAACATTACTGGATCAACAGCAATATTTAATTTTCTTCCTTGGAAACGATCTTTCATAAAAGTAGACAAATTAGTGGTAATCGGTAAAATCCCATCTGCAACAAATTGAAGCATAGCCGGTAAAATTACAAACACAGCTGCTAATTTTATTGCTAATTGTATAGTCGAGGCGATACCTATTCCTGCAATTAAGCCGATTACTGCTCCTAATAATGCACCAACTACACTGTTTTCACCAAAAATACCAAATTTCTTTTTGATATCAGAAGAAGAAGCTTTTATTTTATTTAACCCAGGTATAATGTCTATAATTTTCATCATAAAAAAGGCAAAAGTTGCAGGAAATGTTGCTGATGGCGCAGGAATAGTTACGCCTTCAAGTTTATTAAATTCCTGAAACTTTTTGGCATGAAAATCAGCTAAAAACATTGAAATTACAAGAGTAACAATCCCAGCAATAATGCCTAACAATAAATTTTTAGTGAAAGCCCAAAACATAACACCCAGAGCCGAGCCATGCCAAATATTCCACATGTCTACCCACAAAGTGTTAGTAAGTTTTAAAGTTACTAAAATAATATTCACAACGACAATTCCTAAAATTATCCAAGGAACTCCTGGCCATCCCCAGGCAGCAGTAACACTACCGTATCCAATGTCAACTACTGAAAAGTTTGCATGTAGTCTTATAGACAAAGCCTTAGTTACTGGTTGCATAGCCTGAACCGAAAAATCAGTTATCAAGTTCAAACCCGTTAATCCAATTCCAATTAATAATGAGCTTGTTAGACTTTTTGCAAAACCAGCTTTGCACACTAATCCAATAATTAGCATAACTATTGGAACAAAATACGTTCCTCCAAGACCAATAAACCAATCAATGGCTCCCTTTAATATATTCACTTAATTACCCCCTTTACAAGACATATTTACAATACAAGAATAAATCTAAATTACTTTTGTTCAAATACATAATACAGTATTTTGTATAATTAATCAAACAAATATTAAAAATATTATTTTAGAAGTACTACTCTAATAGATAATTTGTTTTTTAAAGACATTCACTATTCGGTGTATAATGATATTTAATAATGTTCAACTTTAAATTTATGATTTCAATATTATTTTTAGTTGGAAATATCAAATTATTAAATAAAAATTGATAGTATGGGAGCGATTAATATATTTTCGAGTAAGACTGCACACACTCAACAAAAGCTTGCTGAAATACTTTTATCCTGCAAGATAGGAGATAAAATACCGACTTTTAGTTTTCTTCATGACGAATTAAAGGTTGGTACTGGGACTATTCAAAGTGCACTTAAGGATTTTGAGCAAGAGAAAATCATTAAACTAAAGGCTCAACCACATTATGGAACGATTTTGATTTCTAAAGATATCAAAAAGCTATGGGGATTTTTGCCAAATCGTCATCTTGTGGGATTATTTCCTGAACCGCTTAGCCTAGAAATGCGGGGATTAGCCATGGGGATCAGGGAAGCATTAAACGATTTAAATATACCACTTGTTATAGTATATGGGTATGGTTCAGCTATTAGATTTGATCGTATTCTAAGTAAGAAGTCAAAAGAAGATTTTGTTGTTTCTTCACTTGCCTCTGCTAAAGATAGAAGAGAAATTAGTCCAAAGTTAAAAATAGCATTAAAATTCAACAGCCATACTTTTTATAAGAAAGATGGATTGCTATTACTGGAAAAACAAGGAATAGAAAATAGACTTGTATCAAACATAAGAGTTGGTTTAGATGATAGCTCCTATGATCAATCTATACTCACTAAAGAAATATATCCAAACGCTGAATACATACCAGTAAAATATTCCAATGTACCTTTTGAAATTTTAAACCAAAATATTGATTGTGCAGTTTGGCACCGCACTCAAAATGAAAAGTATTTACAAAAAACTTCAATAGATTCAATCAAGATTCAACAAAAGTTACTCAAAAATGTTAGTCTTGAAGAAATTTCAAAAGCTGTAATTAGTGTTAATTCAGATAACTGCTTAATTATTGAACTTTTACGCAATATCAATGTTGAAAAAATTCAGTACTTTCAAAAGCAAGTCGTCGAAGGTAAAATCGATGCGCTTTTCTAGAGTTTATTCTAAAAACAGTTTTTTATACATATAAAATTTTAATTTAAAAAATTAGCGAAAAAAGACCCTGTAGTTATTTATGACTACAGGGTTTCTTACGGAGTGTGAGAGATTTGAACTCTCGATACAGGATTAACCCATATACATGATT
>NZ_CAMKZC010000024.1:0-17285 GCF_946477725.1 uncultured Lactobacillus sp.
AATAAAAGAAAATAAAAGGGATGAATTTCTTTATGCAAAACAATAACCAGCAACATGAACATGTTTATTTTGTAAATCAGCTTTATCGTGACTTTTTACTGCCAACAATCTTAGGCGAAGACAATGATGTAATTCTTTATTGGGGTGGCAAGCGAATAGCCCGTAAGTATGACTTAACGTCCTTTGAAGATGTAGCCAGCTTTTTTGCAACTACCGAATTTGGCAATATTGAAAAAGCAAGAGCCCGTCACAGTGAAAAAATTTTCAAATTAACCGGACAAAATGTAGCCGATCGGATTAGTAGCGGTAACCGGGAATTTTCGCTTGAAGCAGGAATAATTGCAGAAGCAATTGAAAGAGAAACCGGTCGGACTACTGAATGCGAAATTAAGATTGATGAACACAAAAAAATAGTAAAACTAACCGCTAAATTTGATTAAGCATTTTGAAACAAATAATTTAGTTTTTTACCATTTTTGCAATATTATTAAAGTAAGAATGGAGGAAACAAAATGCTTAGAGAATTTAAAGAATTTATTCAACGGGGCAACGTTATCGATTTGGCTGTTGGTGTAATTATAGGCGGAGCTTTTACCAACATTGTTAATTCATTGGTAAACAATTTAATTAATCCCCTTTTGGGTTTATTTATCGGACGAATTGATCTTTCCAATCTGGTATTCAAAGCCGGAGGTGCTACATTTAAATACGGTGAATTTATCAATACTGTGATTAACTTTTTGATTATTGCATTCATCGTCTTTTTACTAGTTAAAGCTGTCAATAAAGTAATAAGACATAACGACCAACAACAACCAGCTGGTCCATCGGCTGAAGATTACCTGAAAGAAATTCGTGATCTATTAAAAGAAAAAAGCAATTAAAAAAATTCCTGCAGTTGCAGGAATTTTTTAATTTGTGTATTGATCCAAAATTTGACTCAATTTTGCTTTAGGTGTGTAACCAGTAATGCGATCTACAATTTCACCGTTTTTCTTGATTAGCAGAGTCGGAATAGCCATAACTCCCAAAGAACTTGGTACTTCCTTATTTTGATCAACATCCATTTTGGTAAATTTAACGTCTTGTCTCTCTTCAGCCAATTCATCAACAACTGGAGATTGCATTTTACACGGGCCACACCAGGTTGCCCAAAAGTCCGTTAACACGACGCCATCTTTTGTTTCTTCTTCAAAGTTTTGATCTGTAAGTTCATCAACCATTGAAAAAACCTCCTTTAGAGAAAAATATTATTCTATTGATATTTTCATTATAGCAACCAGACTTACTTTTTACAAGTAAAGTAAATTATTGCAAATGCACAATGGTTGCACCATTTCCGCCCTCGTTTGCAGGGGCGTAATTATAACTTTTCACATGCTTATTTGTCCGTAAGTATTGCCAAACGCCTTTTCTAATAGCACCAGTACCTATGCCGTGAATAATGGTAACAACATCTAAACCAGCTAACAGCACCGAGTCAATATAGCGATCTAAATTAGTCATTGCTTCATCATAACGCTGACCGCGCAAATCGAGCTCACTTTTAGCATTACTGCGTCTGTTTGCACTAACTGCACGCACTTTAGAGTGTGTTTGCGCCTTTTCATGCTGAGTGCTTTTTTCAATGTCTCGGTCACTGACTTTAACTTTAATAATACCCATCTGGACCTCATATTCATGTTCAGACAACTTTTTGGTAATCGTACCAGTTTGCCCATAAGACAGTACTTTTACCTGATCGCCTACATTAACATGGTGTCTTCTTTTTTCGCGTTGCAGAACACGATTATGAGCCAGATTTTCGTTTTGCCGTTCAAGCTGATTGAATTCGCCCTTGGCGGCAATAATTTCGTTTTGTTTAACATTACCTTTTTGCTGCTCAAGTTGGGCAATGATCTTATCAGCCTTTTTACGGCTTTTAGTAACTACTTCATTAGCTCTTTCCTGAGCAAATTCCAACTGCTTTTGCACACGTTGATTATACCAATCGAGTGCTTGCTGCAATTTCTTCTCCAGCTTCTTAGCACGATCAAGACTGGTAGTTAAATGACTGCGGGCATCTGAAGCAGCCTTAGTTTGCTTGGTTAACTCAGTAATCATTTGGTTAATATCAACGTTTTCATCACTCATTAGCCCCTGTGCTTTTTTAACCACGTCTTCGCGCATCCCTAATCTGCGCGCAATTGCAAATGCGTTACTGTGACCAGGAATACCAATTTGTAAACGGTATGTTGGCGACAAGGTCTTTAGATCGAACTCCATTGATGCATTAGTTGTTCTTTCACGATTATAGCCATATAGTTTCAGTTCCGGGTAATGGGTAGTAACGATAATTTTAGCTTTCTTTTGCCGTAAAAAGTCCAAAATACTGATTGCCAGACTTGCGCCTTCTTCTGGGTCCGTTCCCGCACCAATTTCATCAATCAAAACCAGTGTCTTGGCATCGACCTTTTTCATTATTTTGACAATGCCATTAATATGTGAAGAAAAGGTACTGAGTGATTGCTCAATAGATTGTTCATCCCCAATATCTGCGCAGATGTCTTTAAAAACACCGGCTTTGCTTCCTTCTGCAGCAGGAATAAACAGGCCAGATTGTGCCATTAACTGTAAAATACCCACTGTTTTTAATGTAATCGTCTTTCCACCAGTATTTGGACCAGTAATCAACATGGTATCGTATTCTTCACCTAGACGAATATCATTGGCAATAACTGTCTCCGGATTAATTAATGGATGTCGTGCTTGTAAAAACACCAGTGACTGATCATCAGTCAACTTAGGTTCAGTTGCTTTCATAGCACGAGCTAGTTTCGCTTTTGCCTGAATAAAATCGAGTTTAACTAAAGCACCAGCAATCGTATCAATGCTATCAGCTTCCGGTCGCACTAGATCAGACAAGTTACGCAGAATATAACTGATTTCTCTTCTTTCTTGTGCCAGAAGGTTTTGCTGACGATTATTAAGATTTAAAACTGCACTGGGTTCAATAAAAAGCGTTTGCCCACTGGCACTTTGATCATGAACGACTCCACCAAATTTATTGCGATATTCTTGCTTGACCGGAATAACATAACGTTCATCACGAATTGTCACAATCTGCTCTGACAAATACTTGCTGCTACTACCCTTGATATAGCCATCCATTCTCTGCTTAATTTCAGCATCATTGCTTTTGATTTCATGACGTAAATGGGCTAATTCGCTGGAAGCAGTATCGAGAACTTCTCCATCAAAATCTAGAGAACGATTAAGTTTGTTATACAAACTTTGAGGTACATCTAATTGTGCCAAAATAGAATCTATGGCGGTTAAATCTAGTTTTTCCTCATCAATTTCACCAAAAAATTCATTTGTTTCATTTGCAAGCGCCAAAACTAATAACAAATTACCCAATTCCTTGGCGTTTAAGTTTGCCTTGATCCGCAAACGCTTGGTACTTGCAGTAACATCAGCAAAATCTGTCAATGGCAATTGCCCTTTAACCCGCAAAATATCAGTACCAGCAAGGGTTTGCTTCAAACTAAGTTCGACTTGAGCAAAATCATTACTTGGCAGTAAGTTGAATGCTGTCATTTTAGCTGGTGTAGTAATCGCCATTTGTTGTAATTGTTCAGTAATTTTGGCAAATTCTAAAGTTTTTAATATTTTATCATTCATTATTTTTCTAAATTATTAATCTTTAATAAAAAAGGCTGGCCCAGCCAGTCTTTCTTATTCACCACTTAATCGGTCATCGTCCAAAAATGTATTTAAGACTCCTTGGACCATGTTCCACTCATCATCTGCTTCAATCTCGTGTAAATCACTACTGGTAACATCACCTGCGGAATCTGAATCATAGCTGAATGCTAAGACTTCAATTTCGTCATCATCACTAGCAGCTGCCGGATAGAGCAAAACATATGATTTATCATAATCATCTGAATGAAACGTAAATAAAATTTCGTATAATTCTTCATTACCCTGATCATCAATCAGGGTAATCTGACGGTCATCACCGTTAATTTCTTGTGCCATATTAATCCTTTCGGTTTAGATCCAAATAATTCTGTAAAATCAAAACAGCAGCCATTTGGTCAATAACTTCTTTGCGCTTATGACGATCATGCATTCCTGCCTCTTCAACTAAAACTCTTTCAGATTCTACTGTCGTTAGTCTCTCATCTAAATAATGCACTGGCAAACCAAACTTTTTCTCCAGTCTTTCACCATATGCTTTACTGCGACTAACTGAAGCACCTGAAGAGCCGTTCATGTTTTTAGGCAGACCCAATACAAAGGCCTCTGGTTCATATTGGCGGACAATTTTTTTAATTGCACGCATACCAAAATTATAACGCGTTTCATCGATGGGGATGGTTTCAACCATCTGCGCAGTTATTCCTAATTCATCACTAACAGCAACGCCTACTGTCTTTGATCCAACATCTAAACCAACTAGTCGCATTATTTATCTTTTCCAAGATAATTCTTGACAAGCTCTTCGATAATTTCGTCGCGTTCATGCTTCAAAATTAAATTACGAGCATCATTATGCCGTGGAATATAAGCCGGATCGCCAGACAATAAGTAGCCGACAATCTGGTTAACTGGATTATAACCCTTCTCTTCCAAAGCATTATAAACGTCTTGCAGAGTATCATGAACATTTTTGCCTTTATTTTCGTTAAAGTCAAAATGCATTGTCTTATCTAGCGAACTCATAATTATTCCTCCTAGCATAATTTTACTTGAAAAACAGCACAAACTCAATTAATTATTTTTCGGAAATCGTTGTAACCACCGTCTGAATAGCCTTTTCAAGACCTTCAGGTTTTTTACCACCGGCTTGAGCCATGTTTGGTCGACCGCCACCGCCGCCACCAAAGATTGGTGCGACTTGTTTAATTAGATCTCCTGCTTTAAGCCCCTTTGCCAAAGCTTTATCACCCAAACTAATAATCATATTGGCTTTGCCATCACTGGCAGTTCCTAAAACGAGCACATCAGACTTCTGACCACTCTTCCAAGTATCGGCGAACTCACGCAAATCATTCATCCCACCGGCATCAACTTTTTGAGCAATAATGGTCAAATCTCCTGCTTGTTTTACATTATTAAAAATTGAATTTGCTTTACTCTGATTAATTTGCAGATTCAGATCTTCAACCTGCTTTTGACTATCATGTAATTCCTGTTCAAGGGAATCAACCTTATCAATTATATCTTCAGGCTTGGTTGATTTTACTTCCGCTTGAATGTCATCCAGAAGTTCAGATCTGTTAGCCAGATATTCGTAAGCCTTTTTAGAAACAACTGCTTCAATTCTTCTCATTCCAGCACCAATGGCAGATTCAGAAATGATTTTAAAAATACCTATTTGGTTAGTATTAGCGCAATGAGTACCACCACAGAATTCAATAGAGAAATCTTGCATTTGCACAACTCTAACTTTATCACCGTATTTCCCGTCAAACAAAGCCAAAGCTCCCATTTTTCTACCAGTATCAGGATCAGTAATAGTAGTTTTGACAGTAATAGCTGCCCAAATCTTTTGATTTACCAAGTTTTCAACTGATTTAATTTCCTTAGCAGTCATTGGTTCAAGTGCAGTAAAGTCAAAACGCAAATAATCAGGTTCCACCAAACTGCCGGCTTGATGTGTATGTTCACCCAGAACGCTTCTCAAAGCCGCATGCAACAAGTGTGTGGCTGTATGTGAGTGGCGCAAGCCTTCGCGGCGAACTCTGTCAATTTTTAGAGTGTATTCTTCACCCTTTTTCAGAGGTAAAATCACATCGACAAAGTGCATATTTTGATCATTTGGCGCGTGCTGCACATCAGTTACCTGAGCAACCAGTTCACCTTCCTGATTATAGATATTACCGTGATCTGCTACCTGGCCACCACGTTCACCGTAAAAAGGTGTCCGATCAAAGATTAAAACCGCATTATCACCATCTGCTCTATCAACTAATTGGTCATTGACTATAATATCAATTAATTTAGCATGTTTTTCTTCATAAACACCATATTCAAACTCCGATTTATCTTTTAAGTTCATCAAAGTTTCATCCTGTGCACCCATTGATTGCAAATTACCACGGGCTTTACGCGCACGCTCTTTTTGGGCCTTCATTTCAGCATCAAAGCCTTTTTGATCAACCTTTAAGCCTGCATCCTGTGCAGTTTCAAAAGTCAATTCATAAGGAAAGCCATAAGTATCAAACAACTTGAACGCATCTTTACCAGTAATTGTTTTATCTTCAGAGTTTTGGGCCTTGGCAATTAAGTCATCAAGTAAAGTTAACCCAGATTCAAGAGTTAGCTGGAATCTTTCTTCTTCATTTTTAATTACTTTGGCAATAAAGTCCTTTTGGTCTGTAACCTCTGGGTAATGACTTTCCATAATTTTACCGACCACTGGGACAAGTTGGTAAAGAAAAGCACCCTTAATCCCTAAACGTTGACCATTTAAATCAGCGCGCCGAATCAAGCGCCGTAAAACATATCCTCTACCTGTATTTGATGGCAACGCTCCATCCGCAATGGCAAAACAGACAGTCCGTACATGATCAGCAATAATCTTAAAGGCTGTCGTATCTGCCTTATTTGTGCCGTACTTTTTAGCAGCAGTCATTTTTTCAGTTTCATGAATAATTGGCAAGAAGAGGTCAGTTTCAAAGTTAGTTGGTGCGTCTTGTAAAATAGACAAAACACGCTCTAGGCCCATACCAGTATCAATATTCTTGTGTGGCTGATCTACATATTTGCCATTTGCTAAATGATTATATTGTGAAAAGACTATATTCCAAATTTCCAAGTAACGGGCATTTTCACCGCCAGGGAAGTTTTCAGGATCATCTTCTGCCACATCGTTATTTTCTTGACCACGATCATAGAAAATTTCAGAGTCAGGACCACAAGGACCTTCACCAATATCCCAGAAATTTTCTTCAAGTTTAACAATATGGTCCTCAGGCATACCAACTTCAAGCCAAATTTTATGTGCTTCTGTATCTTTAGGATAAACCGTACAGTAAAGTTTTTCCTTATCCAAATCGAGCCAGTCGGGACTGGTCAAAAATTCCCAAGCCCAGGTAATCGCTTCTTTTTTAAAGTAATCACCCACAGAAAAGTTGCCTAGCATTTCAAAAAAGGTCTGGTGTCTGGCAGTTTTACCAACATTTTCAATATCATTAGTTCTAATGGACTTTTGTGAACTGGTGATCCGGTGATTCTTGGGCACTACTGAGCCGTCAAAATACTTTTTCATCGTTGCCACACCGGAATTGATCCACAGCAATGTTGGATCATCTTGCGGAATCAATGATTGACTGGGCAATACCATGTGGCCGTGCTGCTTGAAGAAATCCAAAAACATCTGTCTAAATTCTGAACTTGTCAGTTTCTTCATCAAATATATCTCCCTTTTTGCCAAAACAAAAACACCGTTGCTTATCTTAAGGACGCCTTTAAACGCGGTACCACCTCAATTGCAACAGTGTTTGTTACCTCTTAATTATTTTATTTATTTGAACTGTAAGGAGCATCTTTTAAGTAACAGTAAGCCATTTTCACCAGGCGGCTCTCTCTGTGAACTGTTATTCTTAAAAAACATATCTTAAGTTAACAGTAATTGTACTACTTGCACAGTTTTTGTCAATAACAGGCCTATTAAGGTAAAATATAAACTCATAATGCCCTAGCCCTTATTTACGATAAAAATCATCAAAAACGGTTACGGGCAAATGCCGTTTGTGTTCACTCTTACGCCATAAAGATTCGATTTTTTCAGCTGCTTCTTCAGAAACTTCGTGCCCTTCTAAATAGTCATCAACATCCCTGTAGCTGACGCCGAGTGCAACTTCATCAGGTAAGCCAGGCTTATTTTCTTCCAAGTCTGCTGTGGGCGCTTTTTGGTATAGATGCTCCGGACAATTTAAAAACTTGAGCATCTGTTTTCCTTGGCGCTTGTCTAAACGAAACAGCGGAGTTAAATCTGCCGCACCATCACCATATTTGGTATAAAAGCCGCTGAAGTTTTCAGCTGCGTGATCCGTCCCCACGACTGCACCATTATGGGCACCAGCAATAGCATACTGCACCACCATGCGCTCGCGCGCCTTAATATTGCCCTTATTAAAATCGGTAATCTCCTGCTCAGCTCCATTCAAAGTAGAAACTAAGGCATCAACAGCCGGTTTAATATTAACTACCAAATCTTGATCCGGTCTTTGAAAAGCCACAGCATCTGCCGCATCTTGTGCATCAGCTTGAACTCCATAAGGCAAGCGCACTGCAATAAATTGGTATGAATTATCGCCAGTTTCACTCCTCATTTCCGAAATTGCCATTTGACATAGTTTTCCTGCTAACGTAGAGTCTTGTCCACCAGAAATACCCAATACATAAGACTTTAAGAAGGTATTTGCTTTGAGATAATCTTTTAAAAAATCAACTGAACGTCTAATTTCTTTTTGCGGATCAATTAGAGGCAAAACATGCTCATATTTTATAATTTCTTTTTGTAAAGGTCTCATTGTGCAGTATCTCCTTTATTGATTTTGGTGCGAATATCCTGAATAATGGTCATTTTACTGTCATATAAATCTTGAGAAAGATCAACAGGGTATTCCTGCGGATTCAAGCTACGCTTATATTCATCCCATAGTCCGTCCAGATTGGCTGCACAAAAGTTCTTAATATCTATTAGTTTGGGCTTTTGGTATGTTAATTTGCCTTTAACAAAAATATCTTTTAAAAGGGGTTCTGCAGTGTAATCAGTCACCACTTTATTGATATAAGAATACTGCGGATGAAACATGTACAATGAATCAAATTTACGCGGATCTACACCGGCCCGTGCAATCCAGTCACCTTCATTTTTCTTAGCAGTATTAGCTGAGATACGCCAGACTTGTTTTTTACCTGGAGTTGATACCTTTTCTACATTCGAAGAAATTTTTAAAGTGTCACGCATATGGTGCTGATCATCTTCAATTGAAACTAATTTATAAACTGCGCCTAAGGCAGGCTGGTCGTAAGCCGTAATATATTTAGTCCCTATCCCCCAAACATCAATTTTTGCTCCTTGCATCTTTAAACTCGTAATCGTAGTTTCATCCAAATCATTTGAAGCAAAAATTTTAGCATCAGTATAACCAGCATTATCCAGTTCCCGGCGTACTTGCTTTGAAATATAGGCCATGTCGCCCGAATCAATACGCACGCCTTGGAAGTTAATCTTGTCTCCCATTTCGTCAGCAACCCGAATTGCGTTTGGTACGCCGCTTCTAACTGTATCGTATGTATCTACCAGAAAGACGCAGTCTTTATGCGTTTCTGCATAGGCCTTAAATGCTTCATATTCGCTGCCAAAGGCTTCTACTAAGGAATGGGCATGTGTGCCAGAAACTGGGATACCAAATAATTTGCCTGCCCGAACATTACTGGTAGAATCAAAACCGCCAATATAAGCAGCACGAGTGCCCCAAATAGCTGCATCTGCTTCCTGTGCACGCCTGGTACCAAATTCCATCACTCCGTCACCTTGAACGGCCAGCTTGACGCGCGCCGCTTTAGTAGCCAGTAAAGTCTGGTAATTAATAATATTTAAGATAGTTGTCTCAACCAATTGACATTGCGCAAGTGGACCCTCAACTTGCAATAAGGGTTCGTTGGCAAAAGCAATTTCTCCTTCAGGCATCGATCGTACAGTAAGCTGCAATTTCAAATGACGTAAATAATCAATAAAATCGTCATCATAGCCAATTTCTTCTTTTAAATATTTTAAGTCACTTGCTTTAAATTTCAGGTTTTGTAAATATAAAATGACATGTTCTAAGCCTGCATATACGGAATAGCCATTGCCAAAAGGCTCTTTCCGATAGTAAACTTCAAAAACAGCATTGCGTTCAGAAATACCTTTTTTAAAGTAGGTATACATCATATTAATTTCATACAAATCTGTATGAAGGGTTAATGAATCGTCTTCATCCAATTCTTGGTAAAACATTCTGTCCTCTTAACTAAATCCACTAATATTTTTGTTTTATTATAAACATTTGTGGCCTTTTTAACAAACTTACCAATTTAAACGATATCATCGTATACCCGTAAAATACTACTTAATTGCTCGTGTAACGAAAAATGCCGCTCAACATAATTTTTCTCAAGCTGCGCCATTTCTCTAAGTTGAGTTTTAGGCGTGTTCACAGCTTGCTTTAAAGCTGAACAAATTGAGTCTATCTCACCGACTTTTGCAACAAAACCATGTTCTTTATCTGGTATCATCATGCTAATATCACCAACGGCAGTTGACAAAAGTGGCAACAAATTATCGCTTGCTTCCAGCAACACTAAAGGAAAGCTCTCAGAATAAGATGTCAGAACAGCCAAATCCATTCTGCGATAAAGATTTTTTAACTGTTTATGCGTCATGAAGCCTTGAAAAGTTACTTGTGGACCCAAATTTAATTTTTGCGTCAGGTCCTTTAGTGATCTTAATTGAGAACCGTCTCCAGCAATAAACAAATGCACATTAGCATTATTTAATTGTTTTAGAGCCTGCAGTAACAAGTCTTGCCCCTTAACTTTTTCAGCCCTGGCTACGTTTACAATATTAAAGTTGGGGTGTTCATATTTTGCAGGGATTTGACTGTCTGCATGAAAAAAAGTACCGTTATAAATCACGTGAACTTTTTTCTGTTTAATTTTAGCTTTTTCAACTAACAAATTAGCAAATCTTTTAGTAACAGCAAAAACGCAATCCGCTTTGCGAATGGCCTGAATGTTTAATTTGGTAAAAATTTTCCCTGTGAAGCCGCGATCAGCAAAATCAAGATAAGGATTGGAATGAACGGTTACACACCACTTTGCGGTAATTTTGTGCCTAATTAAAGAGACAAATAAGTTAGCCCGCGCACCATGTGTGTGGACAATACTAAAGTCAGCATTATTAATAAAACTAGCCAGCTTATTTAAGCCAGCCAAGTCATAGCGACTATTGACACCTAAAACTTGCACGTTTAATTGTGCAGTTCGTGCAGCTTGGGCAACTGGGCCATCAGCTAAACATAAAAACGTAAAATCCTGCTGTTCATTTTTTGCCTGTTTTAGCAAGTTAATAATATGAGTTAAGCCACCACCATTTTCAAGCCCGGCATTAACATGCAAAACCTTCATAATTAGATTTTTTCCTTTTTTGACTGATAAACTTCATGCACAAAATGAGGCAAAATCGTCATTCGCTTTATGCGTGAGGGGTTTTTAAGCAGACGGTAAAGCCATTCTAAATGGACATTTTGCCATGTTTGAGGAGCACGTTTTACTTTACCCGAAAAGACATCAAAGCTGCCTCCTACTCCCATCATTAAAGCTGGCAGGAGATTTCTCCGGAGAATGGATAAAAGTTGTTCTTGACGGGGTGAACCCAAGGCGGCAAAAACTAAATCCGGTTCTGTCCGTTCAATTTGGTAAGCAATTAGTTCCAGATCTTCTTTAAAGTAACCATTTTCAGCTCCTACTAGCTGTATATCAGAATATTCTCGTGCAATCTTAGCCTGAATCGTATGCATCACTTCTGAGCGAGCGCCAATTAAATAAACTCTGAGGCCCCGATCATTTGCCAGCTTCATTAGCCAAGTAAATAAATCATAACCGGTTACCCGTTCTTTAAGTGGCTGACCTAAAATATGACTTGCTTTGACAATGCCTATACCGTCAGCAGTAATATAGTCAGCATCATAAGTCAGGATCTTCATAAATTCAGGGTTTTCATTTGCTGACATGACAATTTCAGGATTGGCAGTAACAATAAAAGTTGATTGGTGGGTATTAATTCTGCCAATAAATTCATTTTGAAATTGATTAAAACTTTTATTATCGAAATTTACACCTAAAACATTTACCTTAGCCATAGCTATATCTCCTAATCCGCAATTTACCTTATTTTACCAAAATAATAACCAGTTCAGAATACGCTTTACCTTTTCTATAAATATGATACTATTAACTCGTCAAAATGATAGGAGTACGGGAACTATGAAAAAAATAATCACTTATGGCACATTTGATTTATTGCATTACGGTCATGTTCGTTTACTAAAAAGGGCTCGTGAACTAGGCGATTACCTCATTGTTGGGTTGTCTACTGATGAATTTAACCAGTTGCAAAAGCACAAGGAGTCCTATAATAATTATGCCGAACGCAAATATATTCTTGAAGCAATCCGCTACGTAGACCAAGTTATCCCGGAAAAAGGGTGGGAACAAAAAGTTAGCGACATCCAAAAATATGATATTGATACTTTTGTTATGGGTAATGACTGGCAAGGCAAGTTTGACTTTTTAAAGCCATACTGCCAAGTAGTTTATTTGCCACGCACACCAGGAATTTCCACCACTAAAATCAAAGATGATTTAAAATAAAAAAGCTCTGAACTAACTAAACATAGTTAATTCAGAGTTTTTTATTTGGCAAAGGTAAATTCAAAGCGATCCGCAACATAGTTTGCCCTTGTATATTCAAATGGCATGCCATTTGATAATTCAGTTACCTGCAAGCGCGTGATTAACGCTTCACCTTTTTTGGCATCAAGAAGTCTGGCCGAGTTTTCATTCGCAACGGCTGCAGAAATATATTCTGTTACACGTCCTACTTTATAGCCATTTTTTTCCAATGTTTGGTATAAATGTGAAGAAATATCAGCTTTTGACATATTTTTAACCAAGTTTTGCGGAATAGAAACGACTTCATAACAAATTGGAACATCATCCGCATAGCGAATACGTTCCATCCGTAGAACTTCCTGCTTATCATCCAGATTAAGACGCTCCATCTCCGATAAGGAAGGCTTACCAAAGCGATAGGATATTAGCTTACTTGAAGGTGTTTGCCCATTTGCATGAGTTATATCAGTAAAAGACATAACGCCCGACATTTTTTCCTGCACTTTTTGATTGGCAACATAGGTACCACTACCAACCCGCTGCTCTAAAATGCCTTCATCTTCTAAAGTTTTAATTGCTTGACGCAAAGTCATCCGCGAGACGCCAAATTTTTGAGCTAATTGTCTTTCCGCTGGAATTTTACTACCAACTTTATAGTCATGATTTTCAATTTCACGTTTGATTTGATTATGAATTTTGATGTACATTGGTTCTTCCATAAATATACCCCCATTACACATCTTATTATAATCTAAATTGGTCTACTTCGTATGATATGTTACAAATTATAATAAAGCAAGCTATTTATTTTTTAGTGGTCCATTTCATGCCCCATAAACGGAATTCTGCATTTTGTCCGCACTCAACCATAATTGAATCATCACTTGTTGCGATGACACTAGCATGCAAATGAGCCTGATTTTCGACAGCTAAAGTAGCACCGTTAGAATTGAAAATCAGATCATGGCCCTCAAATTCTGCCTGATCACTAAGAACCAAAAAATACTCATATTCATTTCCGCCATTAAAAGTTGCCCGTCTAGAATTGCAATTAACTTTATTTTGAAAATCGGCATGATTAACGATAACACAATTATTCAGGGTGATTTGGGCTTCTCCGGTGGCAATCAAGCGGTCGATTCTACTATTTTGGATAATCACATGCGGCTCTTTTTCAAAATAAATACCGCCTTTAAACTCACTGCCAATAATATTAATCCAAGTTTTATCCGTGATGAACATTGCAGTATCTTCTTGTGACAAAAGCATACTGTTAAGCATATTTAACCATGCTTGTCCCTGAATAAGCAATGCATTCACAACAGTATTATTAATATCTAATTCCACATTTGACTTGCTAAAAGTATCAATACTGCCATGAATACGTGAATTATTAATAACAGCGGTGCCATGCCCTTCAAGCGCTAAGGCGCCAATGTCTTTCACAGTATTTTTAATAGTTGAATCATTCATCTCTAAGCGAAAATTCGAATCAGCAAATAATGACACAGAACCATTCATAACCACTGTTGAGAATAATTCCAAGGTGACTTTGCCATTGGCAGCAATAACCGCTGTATCACCACCAAAGCCTTTGACGATACAGTTGCGCAATGACAAAAAAGTATTAGCTTCGGCCGGAACGAACAAACTATTCGCATCAGTTACCGTGTTGATGCACAAATTCTCTAAATTAACAAACTGGCTGCCGGCATCAATATTGATAAAGCCTAATATTGTTGTGTCTTCTGGAAGATTACCTGTCCCCTTAATAGTAATATCAGATAAGAAAATTCCTGCGGGTAACTCATAAAATCCCGGCTCCAAAAGCAAAACATCATCTGCACGTAAATCATTTAAGGCATTGTGCCAGCTAATTTCTTTACCTCCAGCACCAACGCGCACAAGTCTTGACATATATTTCCCTTCTTAATAAAAGTTAGCTCTTACTATTGTACTATCATTGAAATGAAAATAGGTAAACTTTAACAACCAAATTCTTAAGATTTAAAAAATCATTTGCAATATTTTAAGATAAAACGCGGAATTATCGTTAATTGTTTGAGGTCAAGATAAATACCAGTTTAAGCAGTAAAAATTGAGGGGTAATTCATTTGGCTAGCAAGAAGCTAGAGCTTTCACTAAAATCGATGGCAGTCAGCCTGCGTTATAGCTAACAGGGCAAACAATTTCAGAAATAGAAGTCCCGTAACATTTATTGAAAACAGATATGCAAATAACAATTCTGAGCCGACAAAAAAGACGACTCACAAGAGCCGCCTTTTTTATTGGGTTAGCTGGATTCGAACCAGCGCATACTAGTACCAAAAACTAGTGCCTTACCGCTTGGCTATAACCCAATAATGATGGAGGAGGGTGGATTCGAACCGCCGAACTCAGAGAGAGCGGTTTTACAGACCGCCGCGTTTAGCCACTTCGCTACTCCTCCGTCACGCACGTTAATTATAATACCGAAAAACGTGCGCGATTGCAAGCAAAATTTGCCTAAAATTATTTCTTATTCTCTTTAACGAACTTTTCTAGTCGTTGAAGCCCCTTTTCAATTTGATCCATTGAAACAGCATAGGAGAATCTAATATAGCCTTCTCCGCCTTCACTAAAGCTGGAGCCGGCAGAAACAGCAACGTGAGCCTTGTCAACCAGCTCATAAATGAATTTATTATCATCTTGCTCAAAACCATCTGGTATTTTAGCAAAAATGTAGAATGCACCTTGGGGTTTAGCACATTCAAAACCTATTTTGGTCAATCCGGCATACAAAGTGTCTCGCCGTTTTTGGAATTCTTCTTTCATTGGCAAAGAATCATCCATGCCGTTTTTAAAAGCTTCTTCAGCTGCATCTTGCATAGGAGTTGGTTCAGTAGTCGTTATTGCTTGGTGAATTTTCGCAATTTGTTGCAAAATATCTTTTGGCGCACAGACAATACCAATCCGGTAACCGGTCATGGCCCATGACTTGGAAACGCCGTTCATTAAAATTACTTGGTCATGCAATGATTTTTCCATTGACGCATGAGGTTGGTCATAGTTCAATTCACTATAGATTTCATCACATAGTGCAAAAATTGGTTTATCGCGAATAACATCCGCCAAAGCATCCAATTCATCTTGACTATACATTACCCCTGTTGGATTAGTAGGATAATTCAATACCAGCATGCGAACCCGGTCACCATATTTGTCAATTACCTTTTGCAATTTTGCAGGAGTCAATTTGAAACCATCATTTGATGTGTTTACTTTAACTATTTCAACGCCTTCATTAATTAAACCTGCATCACTCATATAAAGTGGGAACAATGGAGTAGGAACAACCATAATATCGCCAGGATTCAGAGTTGCCATAACTGAATCAAAAATTGACTCAGTAACACCATTTGTAACCAAAACCTCAGTTGCGGGATCATAATTTTGACCATATTTTTTACTTAAAAATTGACTAGCCGCTTTGCGCAAACCAATTGTTCCGTTTGAAGGAGCATAGTGAGAGTGATTCTCATCAATTCCCCTTTTGGCTGCTTCCTTTACGTGATCCGGTGTATTAAAATCAGGCTCACCTAGAGTAAATTTCACAATATCCGGAATTTTACTGGCATAATCCGCAAATTTTAAAATTGGATTAGAAGGGGATTCAGCCAGACCTTTTCGTACATATTTAATTAAATCTGCCATATTTTCACCTAACTTTCTTTTTAGTTATAAAAATTATACCTTTTAAAAAATTATTTTTCTACAATATTTTTTTAATTTCAAACTAATTTAGCAAAAAAGGCCTGCTAACTAAACGAGTTAAGGCCTTTCTAAAAATATTGGTTTAGATATTCAGCTATCCTTTTCCCTGTATTTGATCTCGTAATTTAATCATTAAAGGATAATTATTAGTAAAAATTCCCGCAACATGCTCTTGAAAATACTTCTTAGCTATTTGCGGGTCATCAACCGTCCAAATTCGCTCGGTAACTGCCTCGCGCGTTGGAAGCAATTTACCTGGATGGATACCAGCAAAATGATTATCTTTGACCAGCTTAGCTGAATTAACTACTTCTTCATCCGTTAAGTAACAATAAATTTGATTAGGATCAATTTCTTGACAGTTCTTCAGAGTGACATAGTCAAAGGATGAATAAATAATAGGATGCATAAAATGATATAGATAAGCCAAACTTAAAACGGTTTTTTCAATACCATGATAGTGAATGATTCCGGTTTTAAATTCCAAATTTATTTGAATATCTTTATTTTCAAGAAGTTCAAATAATTCCTGCAAAGTGGGTACGGGTTCACCGTTTGATAAATGTAATTTTCTCAGCCTTTTAAGGGTGAAGTCCTTGATATAACCGGTGCCATCTGTTGTACGGTCAACTTTTTCATCATGCATAACTACGGGGACACCATCTTGGGTCAAGTGAACATCAAATTCAACGCCTTCAGCACCATTTGCAACAGCATTACGAAAGCCTTCCATAGAATTCTCTGCAAATTTAGCAGGATAGCCTCTATGTCCAAATACTATTGTCTTACTTTTACTGCTATTCATATTTTTGTATTAGTTAAACCTCATCAAAAAGATAAACATTACAAACAAAACATAATGAGTATAATAAACCCATTTAGCTATTTTTTAAATATGAAAGACTAAAAAAGTAAAGAAATTTTGCAATGCATTTTGGGCAAAAAAAGACAGGCCCTTTACAGACCTGCCATTTTTCGGGTTGGGTGTTCGTAAGAACAATTGGGTTAGCTGGATTCGAACCAGCGCATACTAGTACCAAAAACTAGTGCCTTACCGCTTGGCTATAACCCAATACCATTTGAGCTTTTACTTG
>NZ_CAMKZC010000025.1:0-16206 GCF_946477725.1 uncultured Lactobacillus sp.
ACAACTAAAGAAACTATTTCTAACTCATTTTTATAAAATAAAAATATTAAACATGTTCGCTCATAAAAATTGCGAATGAAAATAAAAAGCTCTGAAAGCCTAATAGCTAGCAGAGCTAAATTATCCCTTTTATTCCCACTCAATCGTTGATGGTGGCTTGCTGGTGACATCATAGACTACACGGTTAATGTTTGGCACTTCATCAACAATACGAGTTGAAATTTTTTGCAAAACATCCCATGGCAAGCGAGCAAAATCAGCAGTCATCCCATCAATTGAGGTAACGGCACGAATACCAATGGTATAGTCGTAAGTGCGACCGTCACCCATCACGCCAACGGATTTGATACCAGGTAAAACGGTGAAGTATTGCCATACTTTTTCCTGTAAACCGGCTTTTTTAATTTCATCCCGCAAAATTGCGTCACTATCACGCACAAGCTTGAGTTTGTCCTCAGTTACTTCGCCGAGAACGCGAATGCCCAGACCGGGTCCCGGGAATGGCTGACGCCAAACCAAATCATGCGGAATACCTAATTTTTCACCCAGTTCACGCACTTCATCCTTAAATAACTTGCGCAAAGGTTCAATTAATTTAAAATGCAGATCTTTAGGTAACCCACCAACGTTATGGTGTGACTTAATTGTCTGGGCAGTATTCGTGCCACTCTCAATCACATCGGTGTACAGAGTGCCTTGGGCTAAAAAGTCCACATCCTTAATTTTCTTGGCCTCGTCCGCAAACACCTCAATAAACTCTTTACCAATGATTTTACGCTTTTGCTCGGGATCGGTGACACCTTTGAGTTTATTTAAAAAGCGCTCTTGAGCGTTTACTCGAATAATGTTAACGCCTAAATCACGGTTCAAGGCTGCCATTACTTCATCGCCTTCATTTTTGCGTAACATGCCGTGATCCACAAAAATTGCTGTCAACTGGTTGCCAATCGCTTTGTGTAAAAGGGTAGCGGTAACGCTAGAATCTACCCCACCAGATAGTCCCAGAATTACTTTCTTATCCCCCACAATTTTTCTAATTTCAGCAATTTGCAAATCAATAAAATCGGACATTGACCAATCGGCCTTAGCACCGCAAACTTTAAAGGCAAAATTACGCAAAATATCAAGACCATACTGCGTATTGCGCACTTCCGCGTGGAATTGAATACCATACATTTTGGCTTGATCGTTAGCGATAGCGGCAATCGGGCAATTCTTACTTGAAGCGACCGTTTCAAAGCCAGCGGGTGCACCTGTGACCAAATCACCGTGACTCATCCAGACATATTCATCTTTGGGCAAACCGACAAATAAAACGGAGTTGGTATCTTCAACTTCGATGTCGGCACGACCGTATTCAGAATTAGCTGCTTTTTCGACCTTCCCGTTTAAATAAGAAGTCATCAGTTGCATTCCGTAACAAATACCTAAGATAGGAATGCCCAATTTAAAAATTGCGGGATCTACTTTCAAAGCATTTTGGTCGTAAATACTGTTAGGACCCCCGGAAAAAATAATCCCTTTGGGATTAATCTTTCTTATTTGGTCCATACTAATATCATGGGGCAACAACTCGGAATAAATCCCAAAGTCCCGCAACCTGCGTGTGATTAGTTGATTATATTGACTACCAAAATCCAGCACAATAATTTCATCAAAATCACTAATATTCTTTTTCACCGACATCCAAGCTCCTTTACTCACTAAATTCATACTATATCAACTTTACTAAGAAATGCAGCAGTGGTCAATAATTTTTTAGCTCTAATGAGAGATTTTACGAATTATTTATGCCAATTTACTGAATATAATTCGCAATTTCATTTAAAATTAATCTTGCACATATTATGCGACTCTGTTACAATGCTTGCAATAGCAAAATAAAAATCTATATATTGTCGTAATGTGGTCGGCAGTTTCTACTCAGAACCGTAAATTCTGAACTATGGATAATATGCATTTAAAGTAGTTAAAATACTGGTTTAAAGGGCTTTTTTTACCATAGTTTTGGTAGGAAAAGCCCTTTTTGTCTTGAAGGAGGAAAAAGTGAAGTTATTAGAAGACCGGATTCGCAGTGACGGAGAAGTTCTACCCGGTAACGTTTTAAAAATCAACTCGTTTTTAAATCATCAGGTAGATCCCGAACTAATGAAGAAAGTCGGAGAAGAATTTAGTCGGCTATTTAAGGATAGTGGTGTCACAAAGGTGTTGACCTGTGAAGCTTCCGGAATTGCCCCTGGAGTAATGGCAGCCTATGAATTACATGTGCCAATGGTGTTCGCCCGCAAGAAAAAGCCCGCTACACTTAATGACGCGGTTTATTGGGCAGATGTTTATTCTTACACCAAGAAAGTCACTAATCAAATTTGTGTTGAACAAAAATTTTTGGACCAAGAGGATCACCTGCTAATTATTGATGACTTCCTGGCAAACGGTGAAGCAGTTAAAGGCATGATTAATATTGCTAACCAGGCTGGTGCTGAGGTAGCTGGTGTTGGTATCGTAGTCGCCAAAACTTTCCAAGGCGGTAGCGACTGGCTTAAAGAACACGGCTATCGCCTTGAAGCATTGGCAGAAATCGCTAGTTTAGCTAACAATCAAGTACATTTTGTGGGAGAAAACTAATGGAAGAAAAAGAAGTTAGTCAGCAAAAAGCAGCTGTTTTAGGTTTGCAGCACCTGTTAGCAATGTATTCCGGTGCTGTTGCGGTACCTCTATTAATTGGTAATGCGTTAAAATTTTCTCCTGCACAAATGACTTACCTTGTTTCAATTGATATTTTCATGTGCGGCTTAGCTACGCTATTACAATTAATGCGTAACAAGTACTTTGGTATTGGCTTTCCAGTTATTTTAGGTTGTGCCATTCAGGCGGTTGCCCCCTTGCAAATGATTGGGCAGAAATTCTCAATTAACGACATGTATGGTGCCATTATAGTTGCCGGTATTTTCGTAGTTTTAATCTCGGGTGTTTTTGCCAAAATCAAAAAGTTCTTTCCTCCTGTGGTAACAGGCACGTTAATTACTACTATTGGATTAACCCTTGTTCCGGTCGCAATTCAAAACATGGGTGGTGGCAATTCAGCTGCTAAAAGTTTTGGCAGTGGTCAAAACCTGTTCTTAGCCTTTTGCACGATGTTTATCATCTTGGCATTAGAAATTTGGACTAGAGGATTCATCAGATCAATTTCAGTTTTAATCGGTCTTGTTGCCGGAACTGTTATTGCCGCTTGCATGGGACTTGTTTCATTCACTCCCGTAATGGAAGCATCTTGGTTCCACTTACCCCAACTTTTCTATTTCGGAGTGCCGAAATTTGAATGGTCTTCTAGTCTAACAATGATCATCATAGCTTTAGTCTCGATGGTCGAATCAACTGGAGTATTCTTCGCCATCGGTGACCTTTTACACCATGACGTCACTGAAGAAGATTTGAAAAAAGGTTACCGCGCAGAAGGCATCGCCCAGATTTTTGGTGGTTTATTCAATGCCTTTCCTTATACCACTTTTTCGCAGAATGTCGGTCTTTTACAATTATCAGGTATTAAAACCAAACGTCCGATTTACTGGGCCGGTGGTCTACTAATGGCTATGGGTTTGTTACCTAAAATTGGCGCAATGGTAACTATCATCCCTACCCCAGTGTTGGGCGGTGCAATGCTCGTAATGTTCACTATGATTGCAGTTCAAGGTATCAAAACACTGGCCAAAGTTGATCTTAGCGACAATAACAATGTCTTAATTATTGCTATCTCAATTGGACTGGGACTCGGTGTTACTATTTATCCCCAATTTTTCAAAAATCTACCGGCTACTGTGCAATTATTTTTAAGCAACGGCATCGTCATTACTAGCTTATCCGCAACAATTCTAAACTTTTTACTTAAAGGAGGTGATAGAAAAACAAAACAAAATACTCAAACTGCAAATATCACGTAAATGAAATTGTCTTTACCCTTGAGACAATTCTATTTACCCCAAAAAAGTATCTTCAGGCAAGAAGATGCTTTTTTATTTTTAGAGAATAATAGCATTCATGTTGGTTAATTTCTCCTCCGAACTCCCTGTATTCAGAAATGAAGTGCAAGTTGCAAGCATTTGTTTTCCGATTTTCTCAAATGGCTTATCCACAATCTTTTCTGTATACTTCATAATTCCAATAGCAGTGATAAAAATGAGAAAAACCTGTGTCATTGGAGCAACTGCAACTTTCTGACCACACTTTTCATATCCTTTGACAAAAGAAACGATCAATTCTTTATTTAAACCAAAGTCCTGGTAAAAAAGCTTAATGAAGTCTTGATAATTTACTCCCATGCGCGCTCGTTCAAAATCAATTAAACTAAGATGATCAGCAACGATTTTATAATTGCGCAAGCCGACATCCCCGTGTAAAACAGTATTTGCATGAACTGCTAAATCTTTTTCAATATCTGCTCTTTCGGCTGTAAACTGTGCCAGCAATTTCAGCAGCTTATTTTTGATTTCGGGTTTATTTAAGTTATCAATGTCGCGTTTTGCCGTATTGAATAGTTGATTATTTAGGTATATGCCAGAAAAAGGTTTGACTTTTTGATGGAAGTCAGACAATTCTATGCCCAAGTTAAATGCTATATCAGGAGTAATTTCTTCTTTAATATCAGAAGGCGCCAAATCTTTCATGACCAAAACAAATTGTTGCGTTTGTTTGACAACAAAAGAGTCTAATACCCGAGTGTTTAGTTGCTCGTTAACAGTTTTTTCAGTTAAAAATTTTCCTGCTTGTGCAAAGACTTTGACAAAAATTTTTTGCTCAAATTTTGCACTAATACCAACAAAAGTGCTATTCTGTGACTCGTGCGTAATCTTTGTTAAGTCAGCTTGCAGTTTTTCTTCTAAAATTTTTTCTATAGTCATTAGTCTAGTTCTTTCATTTCACCAATGCGGGCAATGTCACAGCGATATAGCACAAAAATAATTTACCGGTTTTTTGCTAATCAAGGTAGCAGTATGAAAACGCACCATAAATTATGTTTTTCTTAGTATTAATCATTTTAATTCTCGCCTTCATATAAGAATAATTCGTCAACCGTTACCCTTAATATCTGCGCCAAATGAAAAGCTAATCCTAATGATGGGTCATACTTATCATTTTCAATGGCGTTGCTTGTTTGCCGAGTAACATGAGCGGCTGCGGCGAATTGAGCCTGTGAGTACCTTTGCTTTTTACGCAATTGAGCAATTCTATTTTTCACTAATTCACTCTCCTGTCAAACTTATTTGACTTTTTTAGTAAAGCATCTTTTACATTTTGTGCCAATCATAAATCAGAATTTAGTTAAAATTCCAACTTCGTAAAAGTAATAATAATTTAGGTTTAAGTTTACTCATTTTTTTGCAAACAGCCCGCCTTTTTTAATACAATATAGATTAAGTAATTTGAAAGGACAGATAAGATGAAAAAAGCAGAATGTACGACTATTCTTGTCGGTAAAAATGCCACCATTGATGGTTCAGCAATGATTGCCAGAAGTGAAGACGGTGGCCGTGAAATAATTCCTGAAGGTTTTGAACTTATTACACCGGAAAAACAACCTAAGCATTATGAAAGTGTCATTAGTCACCAAAAGATTGATGATGAAGACTTAGCGGAAAAGCCTTTGCGTTATACCAGTGCACCTGATGTCTCTGGCGAAAGCGGCATCTGGGGTGCAGCCGGAATTAACTCAGAAAACGTAGCAATGACTGCTACCGAAACTATTACCACAAATGCACGTATACAAGGGATCGACCCGCTTCTTGCCCAGGGCGGCCTAGGAGAAGAAGACTTTGTTACTTTAACATTGCCTTATATCCACAGTGCTCTTGATGGCGTTAAGCGCATTGGTTATTTGCTGGAAAAATATGGTACTTATGAAATGAATGGTATGGCTTTTGCCGATCATGATGAAGTTTGGTACCTGGAAACTATTGGTGGCCACCACTGGATTGCACGCCGTATTCCTGATGACGCCTACGTTGTTGCTCCTAACCGTTTGAATATCGACGAATTCCACTTTGGTAAAGATGGCTTCTTAGCTGATGACACCTTAGAAGACTTGATTAAGGTATACCACTTAAATCCTGACCGTGAAGGTTACAACATGCGGCACATCTTTGGTAGCTCAACTATTAAAGATGCTCATTACAACAATCCACGTGCCTGGTTTGTTCACAATTACTTTGATCCAGAATTCGGTGGCAAGCCAAGTGATCAAGATCAACCATTCATTTGCCACGCAAACCGAAAGATTAGTATTGAGGATATTTGTTTTATCGAGAGCTCTCACTATCAAGATACGCCATTTGATCCTTATGGCGATCAGGGTACTCCTGAACAAAAGAAAACTTACCGTCCAATTGCACTTAACCGCAACTTCGAAACTCATATTCTCCAAGTTAGAAATGATGTCCCTGAAGAAATTGCTGGCGTGCAATGGCTTTGCTTTGGTCCAAATACTTTTAACAGCTTCGTCCCATTCTATACCAACGTTAATGACACGCCAGCTAGCTTCCAAACTGGTCCTAAATTTGATTTGAACAAGATTTTCTGGTTGAACAAATTAACAGCACAATTGGGTGATACTAACTTTAAAGTATACGGTGAACTAGAAAATGACTTTGAGCAAAAGTCATTAGCCCAATGTCACTTCATTCAACACGAAACTGATAAAAAAGCAGCTGGTCTTTCAGGCAAAGAAGCTGAAGATCTGTTAACCGCAGCCAACCAAAAGATGGCTGATCAAGTTTACGACAACACCATTGAGCTGCTGGGTAACATGGTCAATGAAGGCCATAACCTGGCAACACTTAAGTTTGACTTGTTAGATTAAAATTCTGAAATACAAAAAACGGTAGAGTATCAGCTCTGCCGTTTTTGTTTGTAACAATTTGCTCAAAGATCTGTCCCATTCGATTCAATGATTTGTTTGTAATAGCTAAAACTAAATTTTTTGATTCTTCTTAAAGTACCACTACCATCATTGTTTCTATCAACGTAAACAAAACCATAGCGTTTTTTCATTTCTCCTGTACCAGCTGAAACAATGTCAATAGGCCCCCACCATAAGTAACCAATTACATTGCAACCATCTTGAATTGCCTTAGCAATTTGCTCAATATGCATCTTAAGATAGTCACATCGTTCTTTATCATAAATGCAACCTTTCTTATCTGGATGTTCATCCATACCTAGACCATTTTCTACAATAAAAAGGGGTAATTCGTAACGGTCGGTTAATATGTTTAAAACATAACGTAACCCTTCAGGATCAATCGGCCAGTTCCAAGGTTGTGGTGCTTTCACCTTTAAAAAGGGATTTTCAATACCAATAGGCCCTCCAGTATCTACTTTCATTTTTTTATCTACATCAAAGACACTACTTTTATAATAGCTAAATCCGATATAGTCACATGTAAAATTCTGAATTAGTTCTAAATCTCCTTGCTCAATTTCTGGAGCTAAATTATTTTCTTTCCAATAACGAATAATATACATAGGATAATGTCCCCGGCACATTACATCACTAAAGAAAAATGATTTTCTGGTAAAAAGATAAGCACCAAAAACATTTTTGGGATTTGGGGTATTAGGATATAGTGCAAGCTGAGAAAAGCTACACATTAGTCCCATCTTTGCTTTGCTGTCAATCTTTCTTAAAATCTGAATAGCTCGTGCATTAGCCACAAACATGTTATGACTAGCTTGAAAACAATCTTTTAAACTTATATCAGATAGAGGATCATCTAGATTTTTAGGTGGTATCGGTAATATACCACCCGCTACATAAGGATATTTCATCAAATTGTTAATTTCATTAAAAGTCATCCAATAGTGAACTTTGCCTTTATATCGCTGAAAAACAGTTTGACAATACTTAATAAAAAAATCGATCATTTTACGGTTAGTCCAACCGCCGTATTTAGCTACCAAATTAAATGGAGTTTCATAATGACTCAACGTTATTATTGGTTCCATTCCTTTACTAATAATGGTATCAATAAGCTGATCATAAAACTCTAATCCTTTGTCATTTGGTTTATCCTCATCACCCTTTGGATAAATTCTAGACCAAGCAATACTTGTTCGAAAAGCTTTCAAGCCAAGCTCATGCATTAGCTCTAAATCTTCGTCAAAATGATGGTAAAAATCGATCGCTTCATGGGTCAAATAAGTTTTTGTAGGATCTAGATTAAGTTCCCATATTTTCTTATTTTGATTCCATTTGATACTTGGTTTTCGGGAGTGAAGGCCAACGACTGTATCAATTACACTTGGTAGCTTGCCGTCTTCATGCCAGGCACCTTCTATCTGATTAGCGGCAACTGCTCCACCCCATAAAAAATTTTCTGGAAAAATTTTACTATTCATGATGTTCCTCAAACTATAAATATTTAGTCAACTTGTTGTTTTGCTATCTTTTCTGATACTTTCAAAAATGGCAGATATAATATAACGTGAACTGCTACTATGATAATTTGCACTAAAACTACTTTCCAATCTCCTCCACTGGCTAAAAAGCCATTAATGAATGGAGGAATAGTCCATGGGACTAATACTGTTAGTGGCTTAATAAAACCTATAGCTGTCATTACGTAACCTATTGTTGTTCCAATAATTGGCCCCAAGACAAAAGGAATCATCAAGGAAACATTAAATACTACTGGAAGTCCGAATACAATTGGTTCATTAATATTAAAGATTGCAGGAGCAAGAGCTAATTTTGATACCTGTTTAAACGGCTTATATTTTGTAAATAATAAAATAGCGATTAAAAGACCAAGTGTAGCACCCGTACCTCCCATTTGACCAAAAACAAGTCTAAATGAATAATTAATTATGTTAGGAGCTTGACGACCAGCAGCTGCTGCAGTCATATTCTCATTCATAGCAACCATAAGGGGAGCTTTCATAATTGAACTTGTAATGGTTGAAGGGTGAATACCAATTGAAAACACAAAATTCGCAAGCGCAAATAAAAATGTAAAACCAATAAAGCTATTACCAACTTTAGTTAAAGGTTTTTGAATAGCCATTGTAATAAAATCAATTACACTTGTATTCCATAAATCAACTAAGAGAGTTGATACTAAACAGATAATTAAAATGGTTATGAAAATTGGTATCATTAATTCAAAACTAGTAGCAACAGCAGGAGGAATTCCTTGCCCTAAATTAATTTTTAAAGCCTTTAATTTTGACAATTTAATAAAAATTTCTGTCGCCACAAAGCCAATAATAATGCCAGCAAACATACCGTTAGTACCAATTTTGTCAAAAGTTACTACTCCAATAACTTCTGTCACTTTATCGGTGCCTTTTATCGTAGCCTGATTAATTATTGGCATAATGGCAAACAAACTACCAATTGTAACTATCACTGCAGACATTGGGGAATCAAATTTTCTAGCCTTTGCTAAATAATATGAAATCATCGGCGCAACGAGCATTGCTGAAATATTTAATGTTGCATTACTAATTAAAGTTCCAAATACTTGCAATTTTGCTAACAGACTGCCATTCGTTAAAGCTGGAAAAATTACACTATTTAATAATGTACCAATACCAGCTAAGATAAACATTGGCATAATAACTTGAAAAGCATCCCTTAAAATCTTAAGGTAAGTAATATTAGCAATTTTAGCTGCCAAAGCAGTAAATCTGTCAGTTAAAGTCGCTTTGTTTTCGTTCATTCTATTTTTCCTTTCTAAAAAATTGTTTTGACAAAAAATAATTAAGCACTTAATCTAAATTTAGTTTATTAAAATAAAGCGCTACCAAAAACAAAATAATTAGTTTCTTTTGTGCAAACTTTTGCTACAACATAATTAAGTAAGGAAAACAAAAATGAGTTATATGCCGATGAACTATAAGGTTAAGCAATTATATTCGACTAATATTATTTCAAATAAAAGTAATAATTTTTCACAATCAAGTCGGTGGCATAATTCTTTTGAACTATTACTTTGCTATTCAGGCAATGCAACAGTTAAAATTGGTTCTAAAAATCATAATTTGACAAAAAATAGAATACTTTTTATAAATAGTGTTAAAAGTCATTCAATACAATCAAAAGTGCCATTTCAATTATTACGACTAACCATTGAAAAAGAGTGTTTATGTGAATATAAAGATATTTTTAGTACTTATGAGTTTGACACAAAACTATCCGATAAAAATTATATTTCCTTAATAAAATTAAGAAATTATATGGAAGAATTAAATATTATTCAAGAAAGAAATCAAGGGCTAGAGCTTAGTTTTAGGATAAAAGCTTGTATTAATGACATCATTTTTTTACTGTTGACAGAATTTAAAGTAGGAGATTTTGATACACAGATGATTAATACCTCACAAAAATACGAAGAAACTTTATCAAAAATTATGATTTATATCGAAGAAAATTATCATTATCCAATAACATTAGCGGAAACTGCCAAATTATTTTCCTACTCTAGCACGTACTTCTCTAAATTTTTTAAAAAGCATTCAGGTGTTTCTTTTTCAGAGTATTTAACTAAGGTGCGTTTAAAACATGCATACTTTGACTTAACAATGACAGACTTATCAATCAATAAAATTGCCTTTAAAAATGGTTTTTCAAATTCTAGATCTTTTAGTTCTTATTTTAAAAAACAATACGGTTATAATCCAAAAAAGTACAGGCAAGAAATCCACTGAGTAAAAATATGCTTCATAATAAAAACCTGAAATTAATTTTTTTAATTTCAGGTTTTGCTATTTTTGTAAAATTACTAAAATAAATTATTCTCTCAATAACCGTTTTGCCAAAGCAAAATCACCGACTGTGGCAGAACCATTATTACTGATTTCCGGCATAGTGATGTATTGCTCCAATGGTGGCACGTGGACATAATTATTCAATAATGTCGCAAAATCACGCCGCACTTTTTCTAGAAACTTTTCACTAGTAACACCGCCGCCAAAAACAATTTTGTCAGGTCGTAAAATTAAGGTGACTTGCAAGGCAGCCTGAGCTACGTAGTAACTCATAATATCCCAAACAGGATCTGAAAGCGGCACATCTTTTCCGGCTTTATTAAGGCGAGCTTCAAAAGTAGGACCTGAAACTAAACCTTCCAGGCAATCTTTATGAAAAGGACAAATTCCTGCAAAATCCAAGTCATCTGGATGACGTTTAACTTTTACGTGACCCATTTCAGGGTGGCCTAAAGAGCCTACCAACTTACCATTAATAATAGCTCCGCCACCTACTCCAGTACCAATTGTATAGTAAACAAGAGAGTCAACATCTTCGTTTGATAACTGTGACATCACGTATTCCCCAAAAGCCGAACCATTAACATCAGTAGTAAAGAAAACTGGGACTTTAATTGTTTTAGTCAAAAATCCGACAAAGTCAGTATTGTTCCATCCCTTTTTGGGTGTATCAGTGATAAAGCCATAATTAGGTGCTGTTTTCCGCACCTCAATCGGTCCAAAAGATGCAATTCCAATGGCATCAACGGCAAATTGCTTAAAGTAATCCACTGTTTTCTGCAAGGTTTCTTCTGGTGTCGTGGTGGGAAAAGTTGTTTGATCTTTAATTTGATAATTTTCATTGCCGACTGCACAAACAAACTTGGTACCGCCAGCTTCTATTGAACCTAATAGCATTTATAACTCCTTAATTGACCTTTCATTTTAGTTACTTTTTTATTATAACTCTCAATCAGAATAAAAAATTTTTTTCTCAAATAAAAAGTGCGTCTTCCTGCAAACCATACAAACAATTATTTAACAAAAAAGCCCGAAGCAATCATACTTCAGGCTTTATATTTTACTTAAACTATATTATTTATCTTATCTATATTAAGTCTTTGAACAATTTTCAATCAGTAGTAGCTGTATTACCACATAATTCTATACTTGATCTATTCCTTTAATTAATCAGGATACTTTCCAATTAATAGCACTGGTATTTCTCCCATAGTCCCATACTTAACGAATTCTTTTAGCTCTTTGATAGATGTCAGTGCGATTTTCTTTTCGTATCCTGTCAATTCATTGGCCAACGTTTCAGCTTTAGCTAATAGTTCTGCAGTTGGCTTATTATTATCTCTAGCTGTCGTAACATCCAGCTCTGCTTGCACCAAAGGTTTCAGCTTTTCATCTTCTGTATTTTTGTTATATATACCAGTTAGATATGTAGTATAACCCTTATATTTACCATCTTTTGAAACTAAATCAACAAACATGCCATTATGAATTGACCAAACTTTTTTAACTTTAAAAAGTGTATTGTTCTTGACAATCTTTTTAATGACTTTAGTACTATAGGGTTTACCAGTAGACTTATATAAGGCTCCCTTTGTGGCATCAGTTAGTTTAAAAACATAACCGGCCTTAGCAAATTTTTTGGACAAAGTCTTTTGAGAATAGTGAAAGAGTTTTTCTGTGCTTGTAACAGTTTTTGCATTAACATTGTTTACAGAAAAAACTGCTCCGACAGGAACGCTTAGCAAAGCCGCAGCTATGACAGTTTTAGAAAATTTATGAAAGTCCTTTTTCATTTTTATACCTCATTATTTCATCTTTTAGTAATAATAATGTAATTATATTACGTTCTTATTACAAAAGAAACAATAAAGTACTTTTTATAATTTTAAAATATAAACAAAAAGGCTAATCATTATGATTAGCCCACTCAACTATTATTCAGTTACTATTAAATTATTCATTAGGTGCATCCTGGATTTTTACATCCGCACCAAGTAGCCGGAGTTTTTCTTGCACGCGATCATAACCACGGAGAATATTATCAGCATTGTCAATTACAGTCTCGCCATCTGCCATCAAACCAGCTATCATTAAGCAGGCTCCTGCACGAATTTCACCAGCTGAAACCTTCGTACCATGAAGTTTAGCAGTTGGATGAATCAAAATAATATTATCTTCCACTTTGATGTCCGCACCCATTTTACGCAACTGCTCAATGTGACCGATTCTTTTAGGATAAATCTGGTCAATAATCACACCTTCACCGGACTTGGCAGAAAGCAGAAGCGGAGTCACCGGCTGCTGCAAATCTGTCGCAAATCCTGGATAAGAAGACGTGCGAATTTGTGTCATTTTTAAATCGCCAGCAGGATAAACATAAAGGGAATCTTCAGTTGCATCAATTACTACACCCATTTCTTCTACCTTGGCTAAATAGGAATCAAGGTGCTCCTCAATAATATTATGAATGCAGATGCCATTGCCAATGCAACCGGCAAGGGAAATATAAGTGCCCGCTTCAATTCGATCAGGAATTATAGTGTGGGGGGTCTTAGCTTGCAGCTGCTTAACTCCTTCAATCCTAATCGAATCCGTTCCGGCACCCCTGATAATTGCTCCCATATTATTTAAAAACGTAGCCAAGTCAATTATTTCAGGTTCTTTAGCAGCATTATCAATAATAGTTTGTCCCTTAGCGGTTACTGATGCCATAATTATATTCATTGTTGCGCCTACAGAAGGCATTGCTAAATGAATAGTAGCACCATGGAGCCCTTCTGCAGGGGAAGTAATTTTTATTTGATCATTCTCATTTTTTACACATGCGCCTAAGGCTTCAAATCCCTTAATATGTTGGTCAATGGGGCGGGGACCAATATCATCTCCACCAGGGAAGCCCACAACAGCCTTACCAAAACGACCAAGAAGGGCACCCATAAAATAATAAGATGCACGCAAACTCTTGATTTTACCACTTGGCAATGGGCTCATCTTAATGTGTTCTGGATTGATACGCAATGTCGTATTTTGAAAATCACTTGCGACATTCATTTCACTGAACAGATCCATTAAGTTGTCAACATCTGCAATCCTTGGAACGCCTTCCAAAGTTACTGGTGTACGCGACAAAATTGATGCTGGAATCAATGCAACAGTCGAGTTTTTGGCACCACCAATCCAGACATCACCCTGCAGGGGCTTTCCACCATGAATTATCATTTGCTTCATTGGCGAAAAAATCCTTTTCTATTTCGTTTAGTCATAATAATGTTATAGGAATTTAACAGAAAAAACAAGAGAAGACCTTTGCCTTCCCTCACCCAAAAATCTGGTTTTTGTATTATTCAACTTTGCCAATTAAAGCTTTTCTTCAGGAAGACCACATGCAGCACCTATAAATGCTTTATACAATCCTTCCGGCCTTTGCGGTCTACTCAAAAATTCAGGGTGATATTGTGCAGCAATGAAGAATTTGTTCTTAGTTAATTCAATAATTTCAACTAAGTGGTTATCTGGTGATACTCCAGCAAAAGTCATTCCTGCTTTTTCAAATGCTTCACGATATTCATTATTGAACTCGTAACGGTGACGGTGACGCTCCTGAATGACATCTTGATTATCATACGCAGCAGCTGTCTTTGTTCCCTTCTTCAAGGTTGCTGGGTAAAGACCTAAACGCAAGGTTCCGCCAATATTTTCTTCGTCACGCTTATCAGCCATAATGTCAATTACATTATGCTTAGTCTTAGGATCTGCTTCGGTGGTATTAGCATCCTTATATCCCAAAACATCACGGGCAAACTCGACTGTTGCCATTTGCATTCCCAAGCAAACTCCTAAAAACGGAATATCATTTTCACGGGCATACTTAATTGCTGTAATCATTCCCTCAAAACCGCGTGAACCAAAGCCACCAGGAACGATTAGACCATCGGAACCTTCCATAAAGTCGGCAATATTATCTTCAGTCACATCTTCTGCCTGCACCTTATTAATTTTGACATCAGTATTGTAGGCGTAACCAGCATGTTTTAGCGCATCAGTAACAGAAATGTATGCATCCTCAAGTTCAACATACTTACCAACAAGAGTAATTGTAGTAGTATGTTGTAAATTTTTAACCCGTTCATCAAGCCTTTGCCATTCAGCCATATCAGCTTCATCCTTAGGACTCTTGATATGGAGAAAATCACAGACTTTTTGATCCATTCCCTGTTTTTGGAAAGCTAACGGCAAGTCAAAAAGCGATGGTGCATTAATTGATTCAATAATACGATCAACTGGCACATCAGTGAAATTGGAAATTTTATCCTTATGCTCCTGATCAATTGGCATTTCAGCACGTAACACCAGCATATTAGGCTGAATGCCAATACTGCGCAGTTCAGCGACAGAATGTTGGGTAGGCTTAGTTTTCATTTCTTGTGCCGCATGTAAATAAGGTACTAACGTACAATGAATGTACATTACATTTTCTTCACCTACTTCACGGCGCATCTGTCTGATAGCTTCCATAAAAGGAGTAGATTCAATATCGCCAACAGTACCGCCAATTTCTGAAATAACAACGTCTGAATCAGTAGTAAGACCTGCACGCATAATTTTTTGCTTAATCATATCAGTGATATGGGGGATGACCTGGACAGTGGCACCGTGATAGTCCCCACGCCGCTCTTTTTCCAGTACTTCTTTATAAATTTTACCGGTAGTAACATTTGAATATTTGCTGGTGCGTACGTCAACAATTCTTTCATAGTGTCCTAAATCAAGGTCTGCCTCAGTACCATCATCAGTGACAAACACTTCCCCGTGTTGATAAGGATTCATTGTTCCGGGGTCAATGTTAATGTAGGGATCAAACTTTTGCATTGTCACCTTTAAACCGCGGTTTTTTAATAATCGACCTAAGCTAGAAGCGGTAATTCCCTTACCCAGTGAAGAAACAACACCGCCAGTAACGAAGATATATTTTGTCATTAGCCCAAACTCCTTTGCAAAAAATAAGAATAATCAAAAAATAAAAAAGCTCCCTCACGGGAGCTTAAACGCACATAACGTGCCCAAATAAAATACTATCTATTTTAGGACGCAAAGTCAAGAAAATTATTCATTGTCATCTTCGTCGTCATCATCGTTTAATTCTGATAACTGACCTTCAATACCATCCGGTAAGTCTTCATCATCGTCATCATCAGTATTGACATAATCATCGTCATCATCAAAGTCATCAGGCTCATCATCAGCAGTGGCATCCAGGTCTTCATCTTCTGGATCATCATTGTCGTAATCAATGATATCATCGCTACCTGTAGCACTTGCCAAAAAGGCATTAACTTTCTTATGGTGAGTCCGAGTATCTTCTTCATCCTCATCTTCAGGATGGTTAACTTCTTCATCTACAGATTCATATGGGAACCATGAACGAAGAGCCCACACATTTTCACCCAT
>NZ_CAMKZC010000026.1:0-15238 GCF_946477725.1 uncultured Lactobacillus sp.
GTCCTAAGGCTTATCAGATTACCCAATTTTTCCAACCACTAGCTCGTGATGGCTACGTTGAAATTGAATCTCACGGTAAGAAAAAGCGCATTGGAATTCATGAAATGCACATTGAGGAAGATGCCGGCAAGAATACTCACGGTACAAACGGTTATTCCTATGTTGACTTAAACCGGCAGGGAGTTCCTCTACTTGAAGTTGTTTCTGAGCCCGAAATTGCAGATCCTGATGAAGGCTATGCTTACCTTGAAAAATTGCGTAAGATTGTGCAATTTACAGGTGCTTCCGACGTTAAGATGGAAGAGGGATCAATGCGTGTTGATACCAACATTTCCATTAGACCTGCCGGGCAAAAGGAACTGGGTACCAAAGTTGAAATGAAGAACCTGAACTCTTTTGAACATGTGCGTAAGTCTTTGGCATATGAAGAAAAGCGTCAAGCTCAAGTTCTCCTTTCTGGTGGTCGCGTGCAACTTTCAACTCGCCGCTTTGATGAAGCAACTGGTAAAACAGTTTTGGAGCGTGTCAAAGAAGGCGATGCGGATTACCGTTACTTCCCTGAACCTGACATTGCTCCTGATCATATTAGTCAAGAATGGATTGATGAAATCAAGTCAACTTTGCCGCGTTCAGCCGAAGAACGTTACAACCAATATGTGAATGAATTTGGTCTGAAAGAATATGACGCAAATGTTCTTCTGCAAACCAAAGAAAGTTCAGATTTCTTTGATCAAACGGTTGCTGCAGGAGCTGATCCACAGCTTGCTGCTAACTGGATGAACACTCAAGTTAATGGTTATTTGAATGATAATCGTGTTGAACTTGCTGATATTAAGTTGACACCAGAACATTTAGCTGCCATGATTAAATTGATTAAAGATGGTACGATTTCTTCTAAGATAGCTAAAAAGGTCTTTGCAGAGACAATTGCTAATGGTACAGACCCTAAGAAATACGTTGAAGACAAAGGTATGGTGCAGTTATCTGATACCAGCGTCTTGGCACCTATGGTTAAAGAGGTTGTTGATAACAACCCACAATCGGTAGAAGACTTTAAGAACGGTAAGGATCGGGCAATTGGTTATCTTGTCGGCCAGTTGATGAAACAAACCAGGGGCAAGGCTAATCCAAAGATAATTAATAAGTTGCTGAATGAAGAATTGCAAAAGCGTTAAGTAAGTTTTGAAGTAATAAGGGTAGAAATTATGACTGAAAAAGCAAGATTGATCTATAATCCTGTATCTGGTCACGAACAGATGCCTAAAAATGTCGCGGATATATTGGACGTTTTGGAACAAGCTGGGTATGAGGCAAGTGCATTTAGAACCAAGCCAGAAAAGCAGAGTGCGCAAAAAGAAGCAACTCGGGTAGCTAATGAAGGCTTTGATTTGATTGTTGCCGCTGGCGGTGATGGCACCATCAATGAAGTGGTCAACGGTATTGCGAATTTGGAAAAAAGACCAAAGATGGCAATTATTCCTGCCGGTACTACTAACGATTATGCTCGTGCTCTGCATATACCGCGAGATGATATTGCTGAAGCAACAAAGGTTATTCTCAAAAATAAAACCCGTAAAATGGATATTGGTGAGGCAACTTTTGCCAAGGATATTCAGTATTTTGTTAATATTGCTGCTTGTGGTTCATTGACTGAACTGACATATGGTGTTCCGTCGGAAGTAAAGTCTGCACTTGGCTATACTGCCTACTTAATTAAGGGTGCGGAAATGTTGCCACATCTTACTGAAAATGAACTTCGTCTTACCTATGATGAGGGCGTATACGAAGGCAAACTGTCTATGCTATTGCTCGGAATGACTAATTCTATTGGTGGTTTTGAACAAATTATGCCTGATGCTGAACTAAGTGATGGCTTGTTTCAATTAATAATTGTCAAGCCGTCTGAACCAGTAAAGTTGTTAAAATTAATGGCTTTAGCTTTAAACGGCAAACACGTTGATGATCCTGACATTATTTACACTAAGACGCGTAGTTTAAAAATTGAATTAATGGGTAAAAGCAAAGGCGAAAAATTGCCGGTTAACCTTGATGGTGAAATTGGTGATTATTGTCCTGTTACTTTTAAAAATTTACAACAACGAATTGAATTTTTCGTTGGCGAATAGATAAAGCACAAAAAAGAAGCAATTACTTTCACGAGTAATTGCTTCTTTAGTTTAGTAACAAAATCAATTAGTTGCGACTATTGCCACTGCCACCAAAGATTTCTAGTAAGAACATAAAAATGTTAATGAAATCAAGGTAAAGTTGCAATGCACCGAGAACTGCTAAGCCGTTAGTTGAAACTTGGTCGCCATAATTAGTGTAAATGGCTTTCATTTTGTTGGCGTCGCTGGCAGTTAAACCTGTAAAAAGAATGACCCCAATAAATGAGAAGACATAAGTAACAGCCGGGTTACGTAAAAACATATTAACTATCAAGGCAACAACAAAGCCAAGTAAAGCTGCACTCAAGTATGAATTCCAGTTAGTCATATCTCTTTTAGTAAAAGTGCCAAACAAAGCCATGGCAATGAACACCGTTGCTGCTGAAACAAAGGCAGAAGTAATTTGGGTGCCGGTATAAAAGCCTGCAATTAAGGCAAATTCAAAACCGTAAATTGCTGATAGTATCGTTAACATTACTAGACTGGCAACTGGATTGCGATCAGCTTTAAAACTAATACCCATTGATAAGCCAAAAGGTACAAATAAGATGAGCCACATCATAGCCACTGGCATGTTCATCACAGCGCTTCTGAATACGGTCATTGTTAAGTAAGCTGCTAACGCAGAAACAAGTACTGCACCAGCCATCAAGGCATACATTTTTGTTAAAAAAGTATTGGTTTCGGAGATGGTGTGGATTTGGCGCCTATCTGAATTAGTATCGTAATTATTCATGAAAAACGTCCTTTCTTTAAGTTATTAGTAATAAAAGTAACACAGACTAAAGTAAGTGTGAAGGGAAAAAGTTGAAATTAATCCAATGTTAAGAAATCGACTTGTGCATTACTTTTGCTAGGATTTTTAGTAAAATAAAGATATTAATTAGTGTTTGTAAAAAAGGACAAAATATGGAAAAGAATCAAATTATCAAGCTTGAAATTACAGATTTATCATATGAAGCTATGGGAGTAGCTCATTATGAGGGCATGACAGTATTTGTCAACAATGCTTTACCGGGAGAAACGGTAGAAGCTAAGATTTTAAAAGTAAAGAAACACTTTGCTTTTGCTAAAATCGAACAAATTATTAAGGAAAGCCCTGACCGGGTTAACATTAAACTTAACCAGTGGGTCCAAACCGGCTTGGCATCTTTAGCACACATCAAATACGATAAGCAGCTGGAATTTAAACGTAATCAAGTAGTAAATTTACTGCAGAAAGCACATTTGGATGATGTAAAAGTAGGCGAGACCCTGCCTAGTCCTGAAGAAACAGGCTACCGTAACAAGGCACAGGTGCCAGTGCGTGAAGTTAAAGGTCAGCTTGAAATTGGCTTTTTCAGAAAACATTCACACGACTTAGTGCCTCTGACCAATTTCTTTACTACTGATCCTGAAATTGACCGCGTTTTAGTTGCTGTGCGTGATATTTTAAGACAATATCGTGTTCCAGCTTACGATGAAATTCATAATCAAGGTGAAGTCAGGTACTTGGACGTTCGCCGCAGTAAAGCGACTGGTGAAATTATGGTCATCTTGGTTTGCTTGCACAAAGATTTCCCTCAGTTACCAAAAGTAGCAGAGGCTATTAAACAAATTGCTGGTGTCACTAGCTTAGTATTGAATTATAACCCGAAGAAGACCAACGTTATCTTAGGTAAGATTGATTACTTGATCTTCGGTAAGCCGCAAATTACGGACCAAATAGGTGATGTTAAATTTAAGATTTCTCCTGAAAGTTTCTTTCAAATCAATTCACTGCAAACACCCCGTTTATATGATTTAGCTATCAAAAAAGCTGATTTAAAGCCTGATGATATCGTGATTGATGCTTATTCTGGTATTGGAACTATTGGTTTAAGCGTTGCCAAGCACGTTAAATCTGTCCGCGGAATTGAAAGCGTGTCTGATGCGGTGAAAGATGCCAATAATAATGCTAAGTTGAATGGTATCAATAATGCCAAATATGTGACTGGTAAGGCTGAAGAAGTGATGCCAAGATGGGCAGCTAAGGGGATGAAAGCTGATGTCATCTTTGTCGACCCGCCACGCAAAGGATTAACACCTGAATTTATTGAGGCAGCAGTAAATACTAGTCCAAAGAAGATTGTTTATATCTCATGCAATCCCGCAACCATGATTCGTGATTTGCAGGAATTTATGAATGAAGGCTACACCTTTAATCAAATCGATCCTGTTGACATGTTTCCACAAACACCGCATGTTGAAGCGGTGACGGTATTGGAACGGGCTAGGAAATAAGCAAAAATGCCTGTGTAATAGTATTTTTAATAGAAAAAAGCGTCCTAATTTCTATTTTAAAGATTGATGTGAACCCTAAAATTAGGACGTTTTTTGTTTTCGGAGCTATACCACAGTGTTTTCTGGATAAGAGAAAAGCAATTATTATAAAAAGTAGCATAAAAATCTTTTTACTAAATAGTTTCTCTCATTTGTTCAGATGCTTAAAAACAAGAGAAATTTGTACTAAATAATTAATTTTTGAATGATATTTTGTTAGTGTGAAAAGTTTATTAGTAAAATTCATTGATTCAAATCCTTGGCATTGATCAATAATTTTAGTAAAATATTTGTAAGAAGTAAGACGTAAAACGAAAAGGAGAAATTGTTATGGAAAATGCTTTAACTGGCAAAGTGTCACAAAAAGGACAAGTTGTTATTCCAGCATCAATCCGGAAGGCTCTAGATTTGAAAAGGGGAAGTGAGGTATCATTCAAATTAGAGAATGGCGCAATTACTATTAAAAAACTACCAACAGCATTAGATTGGGCTAATTTGGTTAAGCAAATACCAGTTGAGAATGTTGATATTGATGAAAATGGACATTATGATCCTAAAAAATCACCTGATTTTCATGACTGGATGGTTAATGGCTAATGGAGCCAATGGACATTTATATTGCTAACGTACCTTTTGACGAGATACATGGTAGCAAAGTACGCCCAGCTCTAGTAATTGAAGTTGGTCGAGAATACGTCATGGTTTTTAAGATTACTAGCCAATATCAGCATAAGTCAGCACAGATTAAGCAATTGTACTATTCTATTCAAAACTGGCCAGAAGCAGGGTTAAAAAAGCAGTCCTATGTTGACACTCATAAACTTTATCGTCTAAACAAAAAATTGGTTTTTAGTCAAAAGCCGATTGGTAAATTGACTGCACTAGATAGGCTAGGACTCTTCAGATTTATTCAACAGCAAAATTAACAAGTTATATGTCATCCAAATTAGGGTGGCATTTTTGTTTAAAGTATCAATACTTAGCAATCATCATAAACTCAAGTATCATTATATTAAATTTTAATCGTCAACTATTGAATTGAATCTTGCGTTATAGTCTAGAAACTATTGAAAAAATATTAAGAAATAATTATTAAATAAATATTTAAAAATTAAATTTTGATTTAATATTACAAAATGCTATATATAAAACATATTTTTGTAGTCGTTATGCTAATTGGTTAAATATATTACATAAAATAAATGATTTACACCTTTTTTGAGATGTTTTATCAAAGAAATTATATGATACTGTTAAAAATACTATAATTTTCTCAATATTAAATCTGCTTATTTCTAAATAAATAATTAATCTTATATTTTGAATTGCATTACCATTCCAACAGATTTGGTATTCTTTGGAGAAAACTTTCTATAGGCTAAAGCCTATCTAATTTAAAAATGTATATTTTTAAATTAGGTACTCGGAATATTATTAACAGACATATCTTTTTATCTAATTAAGAAATTTAAGAGTTCATTAAATTTTATTAAACATTATTTATTGTCATATTTGCTATTTATTTTGATGAAAAATGATAATTATGGGCAAAAAGTATTAGATTTCATTTTCAGTGATTTAATATATATTTAGCAAGATATGATATAAACTTATGAATTAAGGAAGTGATTAAAATGAGTACTGAATTTTTAGAGAACTTACAAAAAAATAATGAGTTCCCTATTATATTTATTGGCTCGGGTATAACTCAACGTTATTTTAGTAATGCACCAACTTGGGATAAATTGCTGTACAAGATTTGGAATGAAACGAGTATAGAGCAAACTTATTTTTCGAAATATAATCAACTAATGGAAAAATATAACAATAAGTTTGATGCATATACTAAGTTAGCAGATGAACTAGAGAAAAATTACAATCAGGATTTTTTTGATGAAAAGTTAACAATTGAAGGCTTAACACCTAGCTTAGCCCATACTGATGGAATTTCGCCTTTTAGAAAGCGTATAGCTTTAATATTTTCTGACTTAAAGCCTAAAGAAGGAGTAAAAAAAGAAGTTGAAGCTTTCTCTAATATGTTAAAAAAGGCTAGACTTATAATTACAACAAATTATGATGAATTTATTGAACAAAATTTGAAAAAAATTAACGTAAGGGTAGGTAATAAAGGACTTTTTGAGCCTTCTAACATGTTAAATGAATTATACAAAATTCATGGATCAGTAAATGATGTCGATTCAATTGTGATAACTAGTAAAGACTATAAAAAATTAGAAAGAACATCTGCAATAGTCAATGCTAAAATTTTGAGTCAATTGACTGTATCCCCTATTATTTTTTTCGGATATTCTATGACTGATCAAAATATACAAATGCTTTTAAAAGATTTAGCATTAAACATGCCATTTCCCATTGACAAAGCATCTAAAAGAATAGGCGTTGTTGATTATCAAGAGGGAGTTCAAGAAATAAAAGAGACAATCGCTGACACATCATATGGAGTATATTATACGAAATTATCTACTGATAATTTCAAAAAAATATACGACAACATAGCAAAAGTTAACCAAGGATTTTCTCCATATGAGATTAATAGATATCAGGACGCATTTAGACAGATCATTGATACAAAAGGTAAACAAGGAAAATTAAAACAGGTATTAACCACTTTTGTAGATTTGAACAAGCTACCTGAAGAATTGGAAAGTAAAAATCTAGTAGTTGCATTTGGTGATAGTAGATTCATTTATAAGTATCCAACATATGCTGATTATGTTAAAGATTATTTTCTAGAGAAAGAAACTATGCCACTTGAAATTGCCTTAAGGTTTATATTAAAAACTACACCTAAATCAACCTTGCCCGTTTCAAAATATGTTATTAAAGTTAAAAAAGGAAATGTCACGTTAAATGAAAGAGACAAGAAAAAATTAAATAATAGACTAAAAAGTTTTCCTTCACTTAAGTCTCTACGGATTCAAGACACTCCTAAAAAAGATAAGGAGACCTTGAAAAAGTTAGACTTTAAAGACATAGACAATATTCTTGACAAAAACAGTGAAATAAAAAATTATACTAAGATAAATTATTTTAGTTTACACATAAATGAATATTCACAAAATGATGCTTTAAACCTAATAAAATATATTTTGGAAAATGAGATAGATAGTTTCATTGGTGACACGGCATGTAGAAAATTATTCATGGCTTACAGTTTACGTTACGAGAAAATAATTGAAAAGATATAACGAAATAAAAAAAGCCTCAATCATAGCATTCTATGTGAGACCTTCTTTTGTTGAACCAAAAACAGCATTACAAATGGCATAATTGTTTTTGACTTTTGTATGTTAACAATAGTTACTGTTATAGTCAAGTTTAATAAATCTATTTTACTTAATATATGCTATAGGTCTTGCTACTTTTTAATGAAACTGTTCAGTTTTAATCAAGTATTTTATTTCCAAGACTTTATTTTGTTCCAGAAATATCAAGAAAGTAATTATTAAAAATCATTTTTGAAGGCAAACCACAAAATAAGTTTGCTATGGCCATTATATTAAATACACGTAAATGATATTAATTAGTAAACCAAATGTAGTGCTTATATTTATTGGTTTGAAGAATTTTGTAAATTCACTAAAAATAAAACCGATTTTAGTGAAAGATGAAATATATATTTGAGTTACGGTTTTAATATTAAAAAGTTTTTGTTAAATAAATGGGTTGATACTGATATATGTTATATTTAAGTTGATTTTATATAAGTTTATTAGACAATTTTTAGTAATATGAGAATATATAACTTTTTAATTAGAACTAAAAATAGGACAAATGAAAATGGATAAATGGCAAGAAGAATGGGCCTACAATAAATATTGGGTAATGGCTCATTCGCAACAGTGCTATGAGCAAATTAGGCTGCTAGCTAAAGACAACGAATGGTCAGAACAAAAGAATATTGAATTCAAGAACTTATTAGAAAAAGCAGCCAGGCAAACACCAACGGTTAAAACTTTAACAAACGCTTATCAACATGTCTGGGGCTACTTTAAGAAAATGTGTACACCAGAGGAAAAGCAAACTTACTTACATTTATTGCAAGAATTATCGCCACAAGACGATAAATTGGGTCCATTTTTAAGTCGTTTAGCTGAAAAGTATCAAGTTTCTTATTTACTAAATTCACGTTTAATTCAGGAGAATAAAGAAAAATCATGAGATTATGGCATCAAGACTTAATTTGGCGTTTGCCTAGGCAACAATTATTAGGGCAACACCGCGAAATTGCTGCTTTGCGTGGACGTGGCTGGGGTAAGCCCCACGCTACCGTTAACTATGTTTTTCAACATTCACCTTACAAATTGTATCAATTTCATTTGTTAGTATTAGCTGAGATGCAACGGCGCCATTATCATCCAGATCTTAAATGGTTTGATCCTTATTATAGAGGACAACATTGTCCTAAGTACGAAAGTTTACCAGCTATTCCGTGGACTGATCCAATTTATCCAGAACATGATGAGGCTTATTTACAAAGTTGTTTGGATGATTTGCACCAAAAAGGAATTGATTTGTATTAAGTTTAGTTTGCAAAAAAAACGGAAGATTATCATTGAATATTGACATTTTTATAAATCTCTTTTTTGCCATTGTAATTAGATTACTTTTTTTGATTTTATGTTTTACAAGACAATCATACGAGGAAGAGATTCCTTTTTTCAATAGTCATTTACACAAGATTATTTAAACACCCTAAAAATGGAATTCATAAGTTTTTGAATTTATAAGAAAGAATATATAGAGTAAACTTAATTTTAAGGTTTTTTACTTGAAAATATTTTTTTAAAAAAGTAAATTATAAATATCATTAAATTAGTAATAAATTTTTGGTTCATGAATAAAGGTCTTAAATTGGTGCTTGTAACAGAGCTAATATATGTTATCAAGTAACGTTTACAACTTTTTCATTTAGCAACATGCATACAAAAGAATTATAATGATAGTGTAAAATTTTATTTAGAAAGGAATTATACATGGCTACTTCTGAAGCAAATATTAGGATTGGTGTTTCACTATTGCTGAATAAATATGGTGCTTTAAATACCAGTGAAGTCAAAAAGTTGCTGAATACTGTCATTCCCTTTGACAGCGATGATAAAAGAAAAAGTAAAACGAGAAATGAGATGTTAATTTTACAAAGAATTGGTAACATAGTTTCTCATCAAAATACAAATAAAAAAATTTATTTAAACTCTTATATAGTTGATAAGACTAACAAACCTGCACAGTGGATTTTATTAAAGGGATTAAAAACTAGTAATACACTTGTAAAAATCTCTAGCGCTGATTTAAAAAAGAGAAAGAAACTAAGCAGAAAATTCAAGCCTAAGAAAATAGATTGGCAAAAAATTAATAATAAAAGATCATCAATTGGGATTGCGGGTGAAGATTATGTATTCAAAAGTGAAACAAAAAGAGTATCAAAATTCGCACCACAAGATATTAATAGAATAATTCATCTCAGTCAGGAACAAGGTGATGGGGCAGGATATGACATCATTTCTCTTGAAAAAGATGGTTCTAGTAGATATATCGAAGTAAAAACAACAGATAATGGTTTAGATTACCCTTTTTATATGTCACAAAATGAGAAACTATATTTTGACTTGCATAAAAATGATAAGAATTTGTTTATTTATCGTGTGTATAACTTCGATATAACCAAAAAAAAGGGGAAAATAAAAATTATACCCGCTGCTGATGTGGTAAATAAATATTCGTTTAACTCCACTTCTTATGAAGTATCAAAAAAGTAGAATCAAATAAGACACTTTGCCTTTGATACTAAGAAATTATTTGAAGGTCTAGTTATGTCTTATAATAACTCCAAAGGTGCTTTTTATGAACACCTTTTTAATTTTGGCTTTAATTAAGATGTTAAAGAATATATAATTAATAAATGTAAAAATATGATTATTTTTAATTTAATGTGTACCAGAAAGAAGTAGTTACCATGAAAATACCTATTTTTTTAAGTAAGCCGACTCCAATTTGCGATGAACAAAAGTGTTTTTAAAAATGTTTAAATATATTTTTGGAAAGTGAAGGATTGGAACCAAGAACTTTAGGTGTAACTGATTATGATACAAAAGCACCATTAAAAGGAATCAGGCGGATTATGATGGAATCTAATGGCTTGTTAGCTATTGCACTTAAAAAAACTCATATTGAAACTGGGTGCCAATACAAGGATAAACGTAAGAAATATTGTGTAGAAAATAAATGGTTGACTAGTCCATATTGTCAGATTGAACCAGCTATGGCTTTTCAATTAGGCTTGCCTGTTTTAATACTGAGAGATAAATCTGTAATTGCAGATGGTATTTTGGAAAAGGGAGCTCTAGGGAGTTTTATGTCAGTTTTTAATATGGAAGATGGTTGTGACTATTTTTGCTCTGATGAATTTTTGGAATTACTGAGAGAATGGGAAGCTGATGTAAGGACTGTGGCTAAAAATAAAGGTAATCCTCCTAGATTGTATTAAATAATAATAGGATAATGTCTCCAAGAAAAAAAGCTGTGTAATCAGTAGGTTACGCAGCTTTTTTTGTAATTATGATTAAAAAAATTAATAGTCTCGCTATTAGATCTTCTCAAAACTATTTCTTTTTTATTTTATTGTTGATCTCTCTAATTTCTCTTATAACTCGGTAAGATCTGATAACCCATGCTGTGACGTAAATTAAGATGAAGAGTCCAGTAAAAATCATAAAGTTAACGATATTTGGTGGAAACCAACCTGCTAAAAATGCAAGCGGAGTAAACCCGATGTAGTAAATGATAAAACTAACGATTGTCCTCTTTAATATGGACCATTGTCTAATAACAAAGACAAAGCTACCAAAGCCGAATACTAATCCCATTAAGGCCCATAAAATTACTGAGACGGTCATAGCGTTTAAAGGGGTAGCAAATTTTGCAGAAAAACTGGGATCTGAAGGATAATATATTGAGTTTTTATTGGAAAAATTGTAAAAAAGAGAAGCGGTCAGTCCATATAGGGTTCCTTCAGCTGAAAACCTAAATGTATAGTTGATTAATTTTTTCATATTTTTCATATTCCTAACCTCTCTTTCAGGTTCTTAATATTTCTTCTTGATATTTGTACGCGATGCTTATTAGTCAGAACAACATCGATTAACCCATTATTAAGTAATTCAAGGTGGTCGATATGCTGATAATTAAATATAGCGCTGCGTGAAGCTTCAATAAAATAGTTCGGTAGATCTGCTTTCAAATTTGATAAACGATCATTATATATAAGCTGCTGCTTTTCTGTATAAACATTAATATCTCTATTAGCAACCTCAAGTGAATAAATGTCTTCAAAATTAATCGGATAAATTTGAGATTGATAATGGCACCATAATGAGTTTTCGGACTTTGTTAATTTTTGCAAAAGTTCATTAATTGCTGGTGTCATTTTTTTGATCCATAATTCACCGTGTTCTTCACTAATATTAGGATCGATGTGACAATTAATTTTCATTCCTAGCGCTCCTTTCTGTTAATAAGTATAGTAGATGAACTTTATTTTTATCCTAGATTACTGCAAATGATGGAATAAATGTCATTAATGGTTACAAAGCCTGTTTTTCTGGTTAAAATTTTGCTTTTTTAATTAAAAGAGAGTTTGAGTACATGAATATACTAAAGTATAATTTAAAGAAAAGTTGTTTTAATTAAATTACCCGACTAAGGATAAAGATGATGAAAGAAATTGATGAATTAAGATTAGATTGTGCTCTAAAAAGCTATAAAAAAATAAAATGAATATAAAAATCTTAAACATATTTATATTATTTATAATTAATGATACAATAGATTAAAAATTTTTATTTCTAATCACAATAATGTCCTAGAAAGGAAGCTACTATAATATTGCTGATCTTGAGTACTTTTGAAAAATTGTTAAAATTCAAGTTAAAAAATTTAAAAACGATTTATTGTGAAGGTCACATAATTTTATATTTCAAAGAAAAACACTTTAGTTGGGGGCAGTAATAATAATCAGTTTATTGCAAATCTGGAAAGGGCAAGAAAGTAGGCTATTTAAATTAATATGTTGACTCCTTTAGTAAAATATCCGGGAGGCAAAGAAAAAGAATTAAAATATATTCTTCCAAATTTACCAAGCAAAATTAATTCATATTACGAACCTTTTGTAGGGGCTGGAGCAGTATATTTTGCTATTTCGGATTTAATTAATAAAAAGTATATTAATGATAAATCGGAGGATTTAATACGTTTGTATTATTCTATAAAAAATCAGGATCACTCATTTTTCCAGTTGTTAACGAAAATGGATGAAATATGGGTAAATATTGAAGGGTATGTACTTAATGCGATTCCGTCTCTCTGGGAGATTTTTAATTCCATGGATAAAGAAATTAAAAATGATTCTATTTTTGACAAACACATAATAATTCAAGGTATGGATAAGAGTTTTCCATATTCTGATTTACCAGTGAGATTTTTATGTGCTAATTTAAAAAGAAAGTTTAATTATTTATTGAAGCAGAAACGGAATTGCGTAAACATAAAGAATCAAGACTTTAACGATATAATTCTTACTGCATATAAATCATCTATTTATATGCAATATAGATATTTATATAATATAAGCAAAAAAGGTCAAATAGCAGAAGGTGAAAGGGCTGCTTTATATTTGTTTTTAAGGCAATATGCTTATAGTTCAATGTTTCGCTTTTCAAAAAATGGTGATTTTAATGTTCCTTATGGCGGAAAAAGTTATAACAATATTAGACTAGAAACAAAGATAAAGTATTATAAAAAAAGTGAATTGATCAGAACGTTAAATGATACTATTATAGGTAACACTGACTTTGAAATTTTTTTAAATATGTATCCTCCTCAAAAAAATGATTTTTTATTTATTGATCCACCATATGATAGTGATTTTTCAAAATATGATAACTTGTCTTTTGATGCAAAGGAACAAAAAAAATTATCAAGATTTTTAATTGAAAAAACTATTGCAAATTGGATGATTGTCATTAAAGATACACAATTAATTCGAGAGATTTATCCCATTGGACAAAAAACAGCAAATAACGGTCAGATTTATATCAATAATTTCGAAAAGACTTATAATGTAAATTTCAGAAACAGAAATATAAAAAAAACGAGGCACTTGATGATAACAAATTATGAAATTAAATAAGTTTATAAAGCGTGTGAGGAGAATGAAGTGAATGGCTAATCGACAAATTAATCTTCAGAATGTAACTATGAAAGAAATTTTGATTGCGATGCGTCGTTTGGGTGGTCAAGTTACAAGACGAAAAATTAGTTCAGATATTCGTGACAATTCCACTGCAATCTCAGAACAAGAAGTAGATAAAATTAAAGTGTCTAAGAAAACGGGTAATAAATATAAACCTTTTGACTATACGCTGAATTATGCGGTTATCTATTTGGTGAGAACAGGCTATTTAGCTGAAGACGGTCATCAAGTAGAATTAACTGAAAAAGGGCGTAAAGTTGATCTTGATACTTTTGATCCAGAAAAGGATGTACGGCCATTCTTAGAAGATAATGATTCTCAGGAATTAAAGAAAAAGAACTTGGCTGAAATTGATTCTGCTAAGGATTCAACGGATGAAGATACAGAAGAAGAACAATGGAGACAAGATTTGCTAGATGCTCTGCTGAAAATGAGTCCGAAAAAGTTTGAACTCTTTTGCCGCGGGTTACTTACAAAAATGGGGATTGATGTTGATAAGACGATAGGCGTTAGCTATATTGCTGATGGTGGCCTTGATGGTTTTGGCTATGTTCGTTCAAATGATTACCGTACTACCAGAGTGGCATTGCAGGCAAAGCGCTGGCAATCCAATGTGCCCGCTCCTGAAATAGATAAGTTTCGCGGAGCAATGGATAAATACAACGCGGAATTTGGTATTTTTATTACGAATTCTGATTTTACTCGCGGTGCAATTAAGACAGCACGTCAGGGCACAAGAATTATCACTTTGATTGATGGTGAGGAAATCTGTGACCTGGTAGCAAAATATAATTATTACGTGGAGCCTGTGACTACGTATCGGTTGAAATCATTTTATACTGATAAAGATTAAACAACCTTTATGTTAACTGATTTATCGTTATTGCTTTACAGATAAGGTGATACTATGTCGACTATACAATTTGGAATTAGATTAGATAAGAAAGAAAAGCAAGAATTAGATGATAATGCCAAGCAAATCGGCTTGACGGCTGCTACGGCAGTTAAAATGCTTATCTCTCAGTTTAACCATGATAAAGGATTTAGTTATCCTGTAAATCGTAAAGAGGATAATATATCAGATACAAATTTACCTTCCGAAGTTGAAAAGGCTATAGTAATAGCTAAAGCTGAAGAGTTAGGATTGATTAAGGATAGTAGTATTAAAGTAGATAATCTAGATGATTGGAAAAAGCGGTGAACAGAAAATTAAAATATGAAGTGCGTTTTGAAAAATCTTTTGTAAAAAGAATGGATAATTTACAAAGTATGTTTAATCTTTCTTCTGTTGATACAATGGATGCAAGGATGACAATTATAGATGCAGTTGAAATCCTAGCTATGGGAAAAATATACTGTTCATAAAGTTTTGAAAAAACTCTGGAGTGAATACCACGAATTTCATGTTCTTAATGATTTACTAGTAATTTATTATCAGGTGGATGCCAAAAAGCGTTTAAGGATGGTAACTATCACCAATCATAAGGAACTTTCTACT
>NZ_CAMKZC010000027.1:0-13682 GCF_946477725.1 uncultured Lactobacillus sp.
ACTTGGCAGAAACAACATTTGACTTTTTTGACATGAGTAAATACCCGTTAGCGATTTATTCGTCGGCTTTAAGGCTAATTATGACCTTTATCTTGCCAATCGGCTGGATTGCTTCAATTCCACAAGAAAAAATTGCAGTTAAGCATGAGTGGGTCTGGCTTTTACTAATTCCTGGCGCCTGTGTATTCTTTTTTATCGTAATTTATCAGTTATGGCGAGTGTTTTTACAAAAATACCAAAGTACTGGCAGTTAACACTAAAAAGCTCTGTAGTTTATGGCTACAGGGCTTTTAAAGTCTATGATATTCTTTTTCTTTTCATTTTTTTGGCATTAAGTATTATTACTTAAAAATTGATTCCTGCAGTAATTTTAAAAATAATTCTGCAACTGGTGATAAGTTAACTTCACGTTTCCAAACCACCCTGATAGCTTGGTGCAGCTCTGGCTGCAATTTTCTAAACGTAATACCAGAGTTTTTCGAAGTGTCGGCTAATTTATCTAAAGTGAGCATTAATGCTGCATGATTTTTAACCATCAAAGTGCCGTTGAAGTTTAGGTTATAGCTGCCAATAAAATTCACAGTGTCATAGTAATTACCTAGCCAGTTTTGAAAAAGGTGCATTTTTTGCGCTTGCTGTGAATTTAATAAAGAGCGTCCTTGTAAATCTCCTGGTTTGATCACTGCTTTTTGCGCTAAAGGATCATTAGCAGGCATTAAAATTCCCCAAGTATCTCTTTCGGGTAAAGTTAAAGAGGCGTAATTAGCTAAAGGAACGTTCCCGATAATGACTGCAAAGTCAACCGTCCCGTTGTCTAACTTGCGTTCGGCATAACTGTAGTCCCCACTTAATAAGTGAATTTTAACAGAAGGATGCTCTTTAATAATTGCGCTGACCACATTCATGACCCGCTGCATCCCGAGGCTTTCTCCCGCAGCGATGGTTAAATCGCCACTAATAAAAGAAGCTTTTGTCAAGTTTCTTTTGGTTTTAGCAGTTAAATCTAAAATTTCCTGTGCCTGTTCAAGTAAATAATGACCTGCTGGAGTTAAAGCTAAATGCCGCGACTTACGGCTAAACAATTTAACGCCAAGTTCAGCTTCCAGTTCAGCAATTTGTCTTGATAAAGCTGGCTGGGAGATAAGCAGCTTTCTGGCAGCACGGGTCATATTGCCTTCTTGGGCCACGGCTACAAAGTAATTTAAAACTCTTAGTTCCATATTATCTTCTCCTTGCTAAATTGTTTTTGCCGCTAAAAAGTCCCTTTAATGCAATTTGGTTATAAAAATTCATGTTTAATAAGTATTTTACATAAAAACTGATATGACTAAAATTTTAATTGTTAAGTAAGATTGCGTTATTTTAATTTATATAAAATGAATAATATATAAAAAGCACCTATAATGATTGATTATAGGTCACTTTTTTAATCTATGTTTGGCAAAATAAGTAAGATTACTATTCTTACATTAATATATTTTTTTAGCTAATGCTTAAACTTAGATCTAAGTTTAATTATCGGAAAGAGGAACAATAATGAAAATATCAGAAGTAGCAGAAAAAGTAGATTTAACGCCTGTAACTCTGAGATACTATGAAAAGATGGGCTTAATACCTGCGATAAAGAAGGAACATGGCGTCAGAAACTACGAAGAAAAAGATCTTACCTGGATTAGTTTTATTAAGTGCATGCGTCAAGTGAAAATTCCGGTAAATGATTTGCTGGAATATACTAAATTGATGCAGCAGGGCAGTGATACTAAGAAACCCAGACGGCAAATTTTAGTCAAAGAATTGCATAGGCTAGAAAAGCAAGACCAAAATATTCAAGTTACCATTGCGCGGTTAAAAAACAAAATAAGTTTATACGATCAAGGTAAAATACAGTAAGCTAATTACCAGAGAAAGTTAACTAGCAAACGGTCAACTTGTGTGTTTTCATGTAATTTACTATGTTGGGCGCGAGAACCACGTATTTCTTTTTCCTGATATGAACGGGCGCGTTTACTGACTAAATAACGGTAAGAACGGGCAGAGTTAACGGTAACGTCACCATCACTGCCAGACCCCATATCACCATAGATATTCAGGACGTCAGCATTTTGAGGAAATTTTTTTCTCAAACTTAGAAGTCCGCGGTAGCCTGCACTCATTTTTCGGGGTTTGCCAGCGCGATTTAAGACAGTTTTATTTGGTGCCCCTTGTTCTCCAATATAACCGTTATAATGGCCGGCAATTGAAACCTGTTTATTTAGGTGAGGCATGTGCGAATTAGTGGCATTATTGCGCAAGTAATAGGCAATTTGTAAATTACCCATTGAATGTCCTACTAAATTGATGCGATTAAAACGATACCTTTTTTGCAGTGCATTAATTACGTCTTTAATATAATTGCTGCTTTTGTTCATGGCAGCAATTTGATTATTTGTTCCAGCAAAAATGCTCTTATTATTTTGGAGGTTGACTTCAACTATCGGGTTCTTGGCCCGTTTTTTTATTGTTCCAAATAGAGTAACTTTACCGGCAGGACTAACATCAGCGCGTATGACAGAATTAGTAGCATGCTGTTTTTGGGCATAAGCGACCATACTTTCTTCAGCATGGTAACTGCTGCCCCAGCCATGTACAAAAAGTGTTGGCGTAGCGATGCGAATGCTGGCACCATTTTCTTTTTGGTAGTTGTTTTTGAAGATGTAAACCGCAAGTAGCAATAACACTAATAGCAATGTGCCTGCTATGATAGTTTTATGTTTTTTAGTCATTATTAATCAGCTCCTTGCAGCCATAGTTTGCAATTATAAAAGCTGCTGTACATCCGCCACAATTTGAGCAGTAATTAAATGATTTTGCTGGTAAATTTCTGTAACTGGAGTTTGATCAGTATAAACGCGCTTTTGGCCGTAATTGAGCACCTTAGCCTTGGTTTTTCCAAGGTAGGATGCCACTTTTTGCCCAAAGCCGCCATCTAGAGAGTTATCTTCAAGAGTAACAATTACTTGGTGATTGGCTGCTAACCGGTCCAGTGCTTGTTTGTCCAAAATATTGGCAGAGAGTGGATTGACTAGGGTAGCTCCTAACTTATGTGCCACGTCTTTTCCTAATTGATAAAAGTCACCTAATGCTATGACAGCCACATCTTTACCTGGTTTAACCCGATACTTAATTTCTGAATAATCAGTCGCTATTGTTTGTTCGTCTGAATCTGGCACATTAGCCGGCATTTTAATAGCAACGGGGTGTTTTCTTTGTTTAATGGCCCACTTAATCATTGCTTTTTCTTCTTCTAGTGTAGTAGGAGCAAGATAAATCCAATTAGGTAAGTTAGAAACCATTACTTGGTCAAAGATTCCCAAGTGCGTTTTTGACTGGTTAGAAATTCGCCCGCCAGCTACTAGCATTACAACTGGCAGGTCGTTGGCAGCCGTATCGTGAGAAAGTTGGTCAAAAGCACGCTGTAAGAAAGTAGAATTTTCCATTAGAACCGGAATGCCACCTTCTTTGGCAAACCCCGTGGCAAAAGCAACAGACTCTTGTTCAGCAATGCCCACGTCCGTGTAATGATCGGGAAATTCTTTTTTGAACTCTTCCAGGTCAAAGACACCCGGAATGGCTGCATCAATCGCCATGACGCTTTTTCCTGCTTTAATCTCATCTTTAATCACGTCAAGCGCCACTGAATTAGGGGTAGGCTTCTGACTTTCTGGAGCAAGTGGCTGATCATCTTGCAAATTAAACGGTGAGACCCAGTGGTGAGCTTCTTCATCAAGAACTGCGGGCTCATAGCCCTTGCCCTTAAGCGTATTAATGTGTAATAAAATGGGGTGGTCAACATCTTTAACTGCTTTAAAAGCGGCAATCATATCAGTCAGGTTATTACCGTCTGCGACATAGCGGTAGTCAAAGCCCATTGCTGTAAACGGATTTTCGGCAGTCTGGCCGTTTGAATCGCGTAATTTCTTCAGAGCAGTCACTAAGCCGCCAACATTTTCATCAATTGACCATTGATTATCATTAACTACAACTACCAAGTTGTGCTTTTCAATTGCGGCATTGTTTAAACCTTCAAAGGCCAGTCCGCCAGTCATCGAACCATCACCAATTAAAGCCATGATATTTTCATGCTTACCCATTAAGTCGCGTGCCTTAGCCATACCTGTTGCTAGCGCAATAGAGGTTGAAGTATGACCAATTGAATAGTAATCATAAGGACTTTCGTCCGGATTAGAATACGGAGTGACATCTTCATAGTGGTCAGGATCAAGCCAGGCCTGTGCCCGTCCGGTTAACATTTTATGAGGATATGTTTGGTGCGAAACGTCCCAAATAATTTTGTCTTCGGGTGCATTAAAGACATAATGGTAGGCAATTGTGGCCTCCACAATCCCCAAGTCGGGACCAAGGTGACCTCCTTCAGCCGCATCTTTTTCTAAGATTAATGTTCTGATTTCCTGGGCTAATTTTTCCATTTCAGGGATGCTTAATTTTTTAAGATCCTGGGGTCCAGCAATGTGGTTTAATAAGAAATCTTCATGTTTGTTCATTTTCAAGTGCCTCCCTGCACTAATTTATTCAATCTTTATTAATAATTATAAAATACTTTATTGTGGTAGCGAGCTGACAATTATAGCAATTGCTATGTTCAGCAGGATAAATTTTATAATTATCAAAATTGTAGTACTTAAAGTTAAGGTTAAGTCAAATAGTAACCTAATTTTTTAGTTAAAAATGATATGGCATCGTTTAAACTATAATTACTAGGTACGTTTGAAATTGATTAGGGGATCAAAATGACAATTGGAAAATATAATCAAATATCATTTTGTGCATAAATCAGAGTGCATATCTAAGTGCAAGTGGGCCATCAAGAATTGTACTTTATTAGAGATGCCGGAATATGGTGGACAGGCAGAGCTATTTGTTAATCAAAATCTAAATACCTGCTTATTAAAGATAAGTTAGTGGTATGATTAAATTGTCCAGAAAACGTTTTAATAAGGGAGATGTTGATTATGAAAATAGGTTTTATTGGCACTGGCGTAATGGGTAATGCGATTTGCCTTAACTTATTAAAAGCTGGCCACGAGCTGTGGGTCTATAACAGGACAAAGAGTAAGACTGATAATCTAGTTGCTAAAGGTGCTACTTGGTGTGACAATCCTAAAGCTGTAGTTGAACAAACCGATACCATTTTCACGATTGTTGGTTTTCCAACTGATGTTGAGCAAGTTTATTTTGGTGATAACGGTATTTTACAGGCCGAAGTTAAGGGTAAAAATTTGGTAGACATGACAACTTCCAAGCCGGCTTTAGCGCAAAAGATTTTCGCCGCGGGTGAAAAACAAGGAGCAAAAGTCCTCGATGCTCCCGTTTCAGGCGGTGACCTGGGCGCAAAGAACGGTACACTGACCATTATGGTTGGTGGTGATGAGTCCGCATACCAAAACTTGGAACCTGTTTTTAAGGATTTCGGAAAGCAAGTTCATTATTTTGGACCAGCTGGTGCGGGACAGAATACTAAAATGGCTAACCAGATCATGATTGCAGGCACCATGACTGGCATGACAGAAATGCTGGTTTATGCCAAAAAAGCCGGTCTTGATCTTGAAGCCGTCCTTAAAACTGTTGGTGCTGGTAGTGCTGCTAACTGGAGTTTAAGTAACTACGGTCCGCGCGTCTTAAAGAGTGACTATACTCCAGGCTTTTTCAGTAAGCATTTTTTGAAAGACTTGCGCATTGCTTTAGAGACTGCGAAAGAAATGAAAATTGACTTGCCGGCTACTGCAGAAGCTAAGAAGTTATATGAGATACTTGTTGATGAAAAGCACTTAGGTGATTTGGGCACACAAGGTTTAATTAAACTCTGGTGGCAGTAAAATACTAATTTAAGATAAAGAAAAAGTGGAGTAATTCTTGGTTGGAACTACTTCACTTTTTTAAATGCTAATAAACTTATTTGATTTTACTTTTGACTTCAGGAACGCCATCCAGTACGTTGGCATAGCGCGCTAGAATGAAAAGGTAATCTGATAAACGGTTGAGATACTTTAAACAGGCAGGAGCTAACTCTTGCTCTTCGGCGTTTAATTTAACCATGGAACGTTCAGCCCGTCTGGCAACTGTCCGAGCATAATGTAAATGAGTTGCCGTAACCGAACCGCCAGGCAAAATGAAATGGGTTGTTTGGGGTATTTTCTTATTAAGTTCGTCGATTTCCTTTTCTAGCTTGGTCACTGTTTCAGGTGTAATCTCTTCGTGCCTTTTGACAACAATATCGCTTTCTAGTTCATATAAGTCCCGCTGTAAGTTTTGGATAGGGTCATGCAGTTCTTGGCATTTGGCAGACAAATTGGCAATTACGACACCGAGGTATGAATCAAGTTCATCAATATCACCGACAGCAACAATTTGCAGGTCGTATTTAGGAACCATTTTACCGGTAACCTGTTTGGTAAAGCCCTGATCGCCTACCTTAGTATAAATTTTAATCGTCATAAAAGCCTCCGTTTGTAATGATCAAGCGCAATATTCAGTGGCTTGTAGAGAATCGGGTAGAATACCAAATTACCAATGGCGTGGTAGGTATCAAAGACTAAACTACCAGCCCAGTAGGCCAAGAATGCGTTAAAGCCGCCGAAAATAGACATACCGAAGTCGACAAAACAGCCATATTCCCAACCAAGAAAAACGGCGAGAATCAGTTGCAAAGTAAAATGCTTTTTCAATGGCGTGAATTTATCCAGCAAAGCAACGGTTAAAACGCAGCCGCCAAAGGCTAAAACTTGTGCCACAGTCCAAATGCCAAAGCCTAAGTAAATATTGGAGACGACCATGGTCAAAAGAGCTAAGGCAAAACCAAAGCCGAAGCCGATATTTAACGTTACAATCATTAAAATATCGGTTACCGGCTGGACATTAGGCACAGGAATTATTTTGAAAATTCTCAGCGCTACGCACATGGCTGTTAAAATCGCTAGTAATGCTAATTTCTTAGTTGAATTACGTGCCATAACAAATTAGAAATTAACTTTTGCTAAAGTAAACTTAACCTTATCTTTATTTGCCAATTTTTGAATTGCGGCACCTTTTTGAGCGAACTTACCATTTATTTTGTAAGTCCAATAGATTTTTTTACTTGGATTTTGGCTCTTACCAGCTATTGAAGTAATAAGTCCATGGTCACTCTTTATTTTCCAGCATTTTCTTAAACCACGCATTACAGTTGAATGCTTTGGCAATTTAATAGTCTTCTTCTTGTAGGTCTTATTATGTACTTTTAGAGTGTAAGTAACTTTGATCTTACTGCTGGCATCAACCTGTTGGACATTTTGAGTTGTTTCATAGCCTGCAAAGGTAAAGGTAAAAATAGTGGCTATTCCGGTCAAAACTGATAATTTGCTTCTTTTCATATATAAACTCCCAATCTATTAATATTTTTGTGCAAGCACTAAAATAGTTCGTACTTAGTCACTTGCACGGCCAATAGTTTTACTTCATTTTGGCTAAAGTAAACTTGACTTTGTCTTTATTTGCGACTTTTTGCTGGTTAGCGCCCTTGGTAGCGTATTTGCCATTGATAGTGTAAGTCCAGTAAATTTGCTTTTTAGCATTTTGCTTTTTACCGTCAATTGCTGTGATAAAGCCTTTATTACTGTCAACTTTCCATGCCTTTTTCAAGCCAGTCATTACAGTAGATTTTTGCGGCACTTTAACTGTCTTTTTTTCAGTATCATTTTTAGCAGCTAAAACATAGCTAACGGAAATATTATTTGTCTTAGATTTTGGCTTTGTCTGGTTGTTCTGACAATCAGATAGGCTAAAGGCAAAAATAGCGGTGACGCTGGCAATTACTGGTAATTTACTTTTTTTCATGACTAAAATTTCGCCTACTTAATTTATTTAACAGGACATGCACCAGATTCACAGTCGGTTTGATCGACTAACTCCAAATCTTTTTGATCATCGTTTTGCTCGGCAAATACTTGAGCAACATCACCGGTGATCTCAGCTTTTCTTTCTTCATATTTTTCTTTGTCAATAGGTTCTTTTGGCGCTTGTTTCAGTGAGCCACCATAATATGGCAATAAAGAAGTTGACTTAATCACATGCCGGTATTGTTTAAACAGTGGTGTAATCTTGTCCCCTTCATCGCTTTGGAAGGTAACCGTACAACTGACTGCGTTATCTGACCAGTAAGTTTGCAAAAAGGCTTGTGTTGCAAATTGTTCTTCAATTGAAACCGTGCCAGCCGAGGCAAAGTTCTTGCTGTCAGCGTGAGCAGCACGCAATGGGAATTCGACACAAGTTGTGTTTGGTGAGTAAATATCTGGTTCTGAGTAGTAACCACAGGCATCGAGCGCTTTAAGCAGTGGGTCAGAAGCTTGGAACCGAATCCGTTGAATGAGGTAGCCGGCGTAGTGGAAGTGCATTCCTTCAGAAGCTCCCGCTAATTTGGCCACAGTACCTGAAGGTTTAACAGTAGTATGTTTAATTGACTCGTTGCAGCTTAAAGTCTTGCTGTATTCTTTATCAGCATCAACGACAGCTTGGTAAGCGGAAGTGACCATTTTAATTCCTTGAGGATCGTAAATTGGCTTCTTGATTTTTTCACCGGTTTCTTCATCAACGCTGTCTTCAAAGCCGGTAACAACGCGGTGACCTAAATCATTTAAGAGCCAGTCTTGAATACCTGACATTGAAACACCAATTCTCCTGTTCTTGGAAATGATGTTGCGGGATATTTCCCAGTCGTAGTCACTAAAGGTTACTCGTTTAGCAAAGCGAGTTGCCAATCTGAAAACATCTTTTAAATCCCAGTTTTCTTGCTCGGCAATATACGGGAATACTTCAAACAGGTTGCATGGTTCACCATTACCTAAGGAAATCTCTCCACAAGGGTTGGTACCTTCAACATCACCGTCAATATCTTTTTGATAACCGTCAATGATCCGGCCATAATTACGAGATAAATCCAGGTTAACTATTCCCGGTTCACCATTTTCTCTAATACCGTTTGCGATCGGTTCATATTCATCAAAGTTAGAATCAATGGCTACACTGTTGTTTGAGGCCCAACGGTGGTGGTAAAGTTTATCTTTATCTTGCTTCATAGTGATGAAGTCTTGGTCGGTGCTTGTACCTAAAGCTAGTTCCGCTGATCTTCTTACATTACCAGCAACGACTGTTTTACCAATCAGGTTGCAGATATCTGTACAATCAACAGAAGTTAAGTTGCCACTAGCCCGGTTGTTAATAATGTTGTTAATATCGAAAAACATTTCTACTAATGGCATAGGACCAGAAGCTGTACCGCCAAAACCGTGAATTTTGGCTCCATAAGGCCGAATTCTGCTGATGTCAAGTATCAGCTTGGTCTTATTTTCGGGATTAGTTTGATTGAAGTGCATGTCGATTAAACGGGCATTAGCTAAAACCCAGCCTTCGCGAGTATCAGGCAAATTGTAATAAACGTAATCTGATTTGTCCTTGCTTTGCTTGGCCCATTCATCTTTATCCGTTGCACCAAGTTTAATTGAATCAGCGTATGAAGCACTCTTTTTGTCAATTACAACCGTTAAATCGATTTTATTATCAACTGCAGGAATCTTTTTAATATTGTCTTGCACAACAGAAAAGCCAACGCCGCCGCCTTTCATTGATTCGTCAAAAAGAAATGAAAATGGCATTGAAACTGCTTCTTGCGCTTGACCTAAATAGTCTGGGACTATATGGCTATCACCGTATTTTTGCGGCCGAATAGCAATAAACCAGCAATTGTTTAACGAGTCACCATTGCGCTTTTGGTAGTCGGTGCCGGAAACCCACAAATTACGTCCAGAAGGTGTTGCTCCTAAACCGTAAACTAGTTTAAATAAATCCTTGGCTTCGTTTGTTAGTTCAGCGACTACTTCTTTTGAAGGAGTGCCTTTGAGTCGAGGATCAAGATTAATGTTGCCCTCAATTACGCGTTTAACCGTTTCGTCCCAATTTTCGGAACGATTTTTTTCAGGAAGCCACCTGGCATAGGTCCGTTTATAAGTAACCCAGCCAAGTTCTCCCCAATGGGGGGTGACATTTTGTTTCACTTGATCAATGTAACCCTGATCCAACGTTATGCTCGTATTTTTCATATTCAAAGTCACTCCTTAAAATTGATTATTGTTCCACAGACACATTATCTATGGTGTTCAATAGAACTATACCACAATATCTTGTACTTGTGAGAGAAAGATTTGCTTTGGGACACAAGAAAAAGTCATAACGTGATGTGCGAGTAAGTTATCGAGGTTAATAAAAAATCATATAGCATTCGCAGATATAAAAAAGCATAATAAGTTATAAATGACACTTATTATGCTTTAATATATGTTTAATTTTGGGGATAAACTAGCGTCTAACTAGGGTAAATATGAGAAAAATGACTCCCAGAAAGATAGCTACCGGAAGCAGTAATTGAACAAAGAAAAAGAAAGTCAGAGCACAGGTCAAAAGGAAAAAGAGAATTTTAAAAACGCCAATACCCATTTTGACAAAAAGCCAAATGAGAAATAAAACCAATAATAGTGTAAACATGCTCAATCACCCCTTTTACTTAAATTAAAGGATATTATAGCTTATTTTGTGAAATCGCAGTAGCAATGTAAACAAAATTTAAAAATAGTTAATTATGTTCTTTAGCTGTGAAATATTGTTATAATGAATCTCCACACTAATTTTTAGTGAATACGCATTATATTCTGAGGAATAGTTGGAGAGGAAGAACATGCTTGCGTTATAAACAAATAATTTTTGATGTTGATGATACCTTAATTGACTTTGCTGCTACAGAAAGTTTTGCTCTGCAGAGTCTTTTTAAAGCGCACCAATGGCCGTTAACCGATGAGCTGCAGCGGGACTATCATGCATATAATCAAGGTCTGTGGCGTGAGCTTGAGCAGGGCAAGATCGACTATGAGCAGCTGAGTAAAATAGCTTTTGCCAATTTTATTAAAGCTAAATTCGGGATTGAAATTGACGGCTTAGCAGTAATGAACGAATACCGCTCTTATTTTAGTGAAGCTCACAAACTGCTGCCGGGTGTAGTTGATACTTTACGCTATGCCAAAAAACAAAATTATGCATTGACTATTTTGAGCAATGGCGAAGCATATATGCAAAGACATCGGCTACAATTAGCCGGAATCGCTAATTATTTTTCGTTGATTGTGACATCAGAAGAAGCAGGATTTGCTAAACCTGATGCCCGTATCTTTGATTACTTTTTTGCTCATACTAAAATCGGCCCGGAACAAACAGTTTTCTTTGGTGACGGTTTGCAGTCAGACATACTAGGTGCAGAAAAATATGGCTTTGATAGTATTTGGTATAACCATAGAAAACGGAAAAATACGATGAACTTGCATCCGTTATATGAAGTAACTACTTATCCTGAATTTGTAGCCTTACTTAAAAGCGACTTCCAAAAGCAGCCGCAATAATTGCTATCTTTTGCTGTAGAAGTATAGTTCAATCCGGTATAATGATGGGAGAGGTGAAAAATTATGACTAGCAAAATTCATTCTTTAAATGATACTTATGAACTAAATAATGGCGTCAAAATACCAGTGATCGGACTGGGAACCTGGCAAACTCCTGATGGTGAAGTTGCCCAAAAAACCGTTGAGGATGCACTGGACATTGGCTACCGGTTAATTGATACTGCTGCCGCATATGGTAACGAAGAAAGTATTGGCCGGGGAATCAAAGTAAGTGGAGTGAACAGACATGATTTGTTTGTGACCACTAAGTTGTGGAACGATCATCACGGCTATCAAAAAACTAAAGCTGCCATTGACGAAAGCTTGACTAAGTTAGACTTAGATTATCTTGATTTGTATCTAATCCATTGGCCTAACCCGGCCCCTGTACGTGATCACTGGGCTGAATTAAACGCAGAGAGCTGGCAAGCAATGGAAGAAGCAGTACAAGCAGGAAAAATTCGTGCAATTGGAGTCTCTAATTTTAGACGCAAGCATTTGGCTGAATTACTGAAAACTGCCAAAATTCGTCCGGCTGTAAATCAAATTTACTTGAATCCTAGTGATATGGAGGAAGACGTAACAGCTTATAACAAAGAACTGGGTATTCTGAGTGAGGCATACTCACCACTTGGCAGAGGAGATTTATTTGCCAACGAGACAGTAGTTTCTGTAGCCCAACGCTATGGTAAAAGTCCAGCACAAGTCCTGTTACGCTGGTCGTTGCAACATGGCTTTGTTCCATTACCAAAATCGGTCCACCGCGAGCGTCTTGAATCCAACTTACAAGTCTTTGACTTTACTATATCTGAAGAAGATATGGCTAAACTTGATGGTTTGCATGGAGCAGGTAAGTTAGCAAACGATCCAGATCAAACGGATTTTTAAAAGGTGAATAAGTGATGAAAATTGGCTTTATTGGGGCTGGTAAGATTGGCGCCGCAATTATTAAGGGCTTGTTAAATGCTAAAAATCCCAGTGAAGATATCTATGTTTTTGACGGCGGACAGCATCACACAGCGCAAAAACTTGCAGCTAAGCTGCACTTAACCTTGATCAATAATTATGATGATTTTAAGGACTGCCAAGCGGTGGTAGTTGCAGTGGGCGGCTCAATTACTGCAACCATCATCAAAAATTTAGGCCAAAAATATCATGGCATAATTTTGTCAACTGGTGGTGGTGACCTGACGCAGATTAATGAAAATCTTCCGCAAGGCACTACCTTTGCCAAAGTTGTACCCAACACACCGGTTCAAGTTGGAGCTGGCATTACTGTTATTAGTTTTCTGCCAGATGAAAGGGCGGAAATAATCGCTGCTGTGAAAAAGATTTTTACACAAATGGGAACAGTATATGTCGTACCCGAAAATTTACTGGGTATCTATGGTACGGTAGCCGGGTGCACACCTGCTTACGTTGATTTGCTGGTTGCGGCTCTTAGTGATGTTGCTGTGCAAAACGGTGTTAAGCGGGCAGAATCATACCAGATAATTAACCAAATGCTTTTGGGTACCAGTAAATTAGCATTAGCTAGCAAGAAACTGCCTGAAGAATTAAAAGATGAAGTCACTACGCCAGGTGGTTCAACTATTAGGGGCGTCACCAAACTGGAAGAACTGGGCTTTAGAAACGCATTAATTCAAGCAGTAAATGCTTCTGCTAATTAAATTAAGCCTAAAAAAGACATCAGATAATTTTATCTGGTGTCTTTTTGTATTATTTGAAATGTTAAAAGTGTATTTAAGAAGGGAAATAAGTTTAGAAATTAAAACTCTTTATCTAAATCAACTGGAGTATCAGCTTTTTCACCCTTAATTAATTTCAAGTTGTTGTCAAAGGCCTTAACGACCATGTTGCGTACAGCGTGAGTAGTGTAGAAGGCTGTGTGTGGTGTAACCAAAACATTTGGCCGTGCGATTAAGTCAGCCAGACGCTTGTCAGGAAATTCTTTGCCACTAAAGTCACTGTTGAAAATACCAACTTCGTTTTCGTAAGTATCCATTACGAAGCCAAAAATCTTGCCTGAATCAAGACCGCGAACAACTGCATCTGTATCAACTAATGGTCCACGAGAAACGTTGACGATCACAACGCCGTCCTTCATCTTCTTGATTGAATCATCGTTAATCATGTGAACATTTTCTGGAGTATCAGGAACGTGAAGTG
>NZ_CAMKZC010000028.1:0-13593 GCF_946477725.1 uncultured Lactobacillus sp.
CAGTTAAACAAGACATTGTTAACAAAATTCAGAATAATCCTAATTTAACGGCCAAGAATAAAGATGATGCTGCCAATAAAGCCAGTGAATTGCTTACTGGAAATCAAGGTTATAATAGCCGCATTGATAATGCCGAAACTATAGCTGATACTAATACAGCTACTAAAGAAGGCACTGCCGCATTAAACAATTTACTTGATGAGCAAAACTTAAGTGGTCGACGTAATCAAGCTATTGCAGCTATTCAGGAAGCTAAAGACAAAGCCATTGCTACGATTACAAATAATAAAAACCTGAGTGATGCAGAAAAAACCAAATATCAAGAACTAATTAATACAGCAACTGCTGCTGGTGTTGCTAAAATCACGCAAGATGAAGATGAAACTACAATTGCAACAGATGAAGACAGAGCCATTAAAAATATTACCGGTTATCAAGAAAATGCTGCTAATACCGGCTCTAATAATTTAAATAAACAGCGTCAAGATGCAATCAAGGAAGTTGAAGAAGCAGCTAATAACGCTTTAAGTACAATTGACGACTTTGACGATACTGTTTTAAGTCCAGAAGATAAACAACATTATCAAGAAACTATTAATAAAGACTTAGCTAACGCCAAAGCAGCAATTAATGCAGCTAAAGACAATGATGGTGTTAATTCCGCTAGACAAGCTGGTAAAACTAGTATCAATGAGGATTTGGCGGCTGGTCAATTAATAGTCGCAAAATCTCAGGCAAATATAGCTTTGCAAGATGAGAAGAAAAAAGACTTAGATACTATTAATCAGGCTTTTGCAGATAATAAAATTAACAGCGAGCAAAAAGACGCACTAACAGGCAAAATTAATAGCTTCTACGAAACGGCAACCAGCAAAGTTTACAACGACTCGACTGCTGAACAAGTGGCTAAAGATAGAGATGATGGCATTGCTGCTATGGCCAGCGTTACTAGCAGTATTGCCAGTGAAGAAGCAAAATACTTAGAGCAACAAAAAGATGATGCTTTAACCAATAAAGACACTGGCCTTAATGCTCTAGGTGAGAAAATTCGGACAAGTATCGAAAAAGATCCTAACCTTTCCGGCAAAGAAAAAGGTGATTACTATGACGAAATTAGTTCTGCTTTAACTTCAGCCAAAAATGATATTCAAAATGCTCATTCTCAAGATGAAATTGATACTGCAACAAACGCTGGTCGGGAAGCTTTAAATAAAATTCTTGCTAACGTTGTATTGCAATCAAGTAGAAGCGCTGCTCTTAAAGAATTGTTGAACACCTGTACCGATGTTTCTAATCAAATTACCAACTTACAAAATGTTAACAGCACTACTAAAGACGGATTAATTAAACAGTTAACCGATTACTATAATGATGCAGTTGCTAAAGTAAAGAATGTTCCTGCTGCTCAAGTCGATTCTGAAAAACTGCAAGGCATTGATAATATGAACACAGTTGTTAGGGATGCGCAAAGCCTTGATACCAATATTGATCATGCTAAGCAAGAAGTCGACAAGCAGGCTGATCAAGCAATTTCTACCATTAATCAATCTGCGATGTCTGACGCGGATAAAACTCAAACCATTGCAAAAATCAACGATGAAAGAGCTAAAGCTAAGCAAAATATTGAATTGCAAAAAAATAATGATGCCGTAGACAAAGCCAAAAATGATGGTAAAGATGCTATTGGTCAGGTTGCAGCCACAGCTATGACAGCTGATTTGGAGAATGCTAAACATCACAGCGAAGAGGCTATTAACCAAGCTGCTCAAGAAGCAATTAGCAGATTAAAATCTTCATATGACACTCTAAGCGCTGAAGAAAAAGAAGAAGCTAGTTCCCAATATGAGCAGGCAATCTCTGATATCAATCAGGCTGTTGCGGATGCCAAGAGTAAATTACAAAACGGCAAGGCAAAAGATGGTATCAATAAAATCACTACTGATACCATTAATGCAATCAATAAAGCGGAAGCAAGTGGTAACTTAGCAATCACCAAAGCACAGGCCAGAAAAGCTATTAAAGATGTCGCAGACGAAATCAAAAACAGCTTAAAAGATAAAAAGGATCAAGACAATGTTGATTCCATTCTAGAAAATGCTGCTGCAGAAATTGCTGCTGCAAAGGATAGTGGCTCTGTTTTAGGCATTAGAGATTCTACCATTAATCACATCAAAGGAATTAAGACTACAGCAGATTCTAATGATGCTGTCAAAATTCAAAATGCTAAAGATGAAGCCATCAAAGCATTAACTGCAGAACTAAACGGTCAAACTGATAATCCTGATACTGCGGGAATTTTAACTCAAATTGACCAAATCACAGGCTTAAGCGCTGAAGAAAAAAAGCAATACCAGAATCAGGCAACCGCTGCTAAAAATAAAGCTGTCAGTCAGATTAACGCTCAGCAAACAACAGACGATATTGCATCCGCTAAGACTACTGGTATTATCAACATTGACAAAGCTTTAAGCGCTGCTCAATTACAAGCGTCTAAGAATAATGCCAATAAATATTTAGAAAATATTGCCCAAACAGCTGCAGATAATATCAAGAAGATCGAACAGTCAGCTCTAAGTGATACTGAGAAAGCCCAGCAAATTGACTTAATCAACTCAAATAAAGAGATAGCTATCCAAAATATTAACAAGGCGCAAAGTCCAGACGAGGTAGAAAAAGCCAAACGAGGCGCTGAAAATGCCATTACCGGTATTGTACAAAATGCTAAAGATAACGCCGCTTTGCTGCAGGAACAAAATGCCGCCTACAACTCACTGGTTGAGCAGGCTAAAAAGCTGAGCCAGCGCTTAAGCGATGACCGTTTGCACAACAAAATTGATCAAAATCAATATGATGACTTAAGTAAGGCTATTAGTGACGCTTTAAGTGCAGCTAAAGCCGAGATTTCTGCTGCCACTGATCTGGATAAAATTAATGCTGCCAAAGGTAATGGTGAGACAGCTCTTAACAAGGTCAATAATAATATTGCTAACGAAGAAGCTCTAGCCCAAGCTCTAAATGATTTACAAACTGCAGCCACCAACGCCAAAGCTAAAGCTGCTGAAGTCGAAGACAGTACTGTTGCTGACCAAATGAAAGCACAAATAGATCAGGAACAAAAGAAAGCAGCAGCAAAGATTATTAACGCTAGGAGCAGTAAGCAAAACACTATTACGCAAATTCAAACAGCTGCAGAAGATGGCATTACCACAATTAACAAACTAGGTGAAGACTTTGATAATAAAAATCAAATAGTTAAAGGCCTAAAAGAATATGCTGCAAGTGCCAAAACTGATATTGATAGTATAGGTTTAGCCGGCAACGATGCCGCTAGTGGCTATCAAGACATTGACCAGGCCTTAAATGATGGTATTAGTTCAATTTATGGCGGGACAAGTGAACAGCTATCCCAGTTAGAACAAGATGCCAAAACAAACATTGATCAGGCGAAATTGCCAAGCAAACTGACTGCAGAAAAGAATAAACAAATTAACAAGTTTAAGGACTATGTTAACAGTAAAGGCGAAATTGCTGGTGTTGCAACCAACCTTGAGCAAGATCAAATTGACGCTCTTCAAAAGCAACTGGAAGAAGCCGTTAACAAAACCATTGCTAACATTGCCGGTATTAAGCTTGAAAACAACTACGAAGATGCTAAAACACAAGTTGAAAATACCGAACAAGGTATAGTGCCAGAAGGTGAAACTGCTAATTTTGGTGAGAAAGAAATCGACCGCATTTTCCAAGTTGCACAAGAAAAAGCCGAAATAGTTAAAGCTAAACAAGAGGCAATCTCTCAGATCGAACAAGCGCAAAAAGAAGCAAATGACGCCATAGAAAAATCTGGTTTGTCCCCAGCAGACCAGCAAAAGCAGAAGGAACAAGTTCAAAAACTTGTTGAACAAGCAAAAACTGACATTAATTCTGTTTCGCAATCTGAAGCCGGCGCTAAAGATCAAATAGATAGTAATAGAAAACAAGCTATTACTAATATCAACAGCATTAAAGAACAGACAACCCTGGCTGGTCATAAGACAAAAGCCGAAAGCATTCTAAAGAATAAACAAACTAAGGCTTATGCTGTAATTAAACAATCTCAATTAACCGCCGAGCAAAAAACAGCAGCCAAAAAAGCAATTGATGATGCATACAAGCAGAGCTACCAAGATATCGAAAGTGCTGCAACAAGTGCCGACATCCCAGAAGAAACTGATATTGGGCAAAACATTGATCGGCTGTTAGCTAAGCCTGAAACTGGCACTGAACCAGAATGGTTCAATGATGAACAAAATAATACCCTTAAGGGCGCTGAAGGAGTAGACGGCATTAACGATGCATACAGTAAATTAAAAGACAGACTGAAAGATAAGCTGTCACCAGAATTGCTAGATCATATTGACGAGCAAATTAAAGCTATTAATAATGCTACTGATATCCAGACTACCAGTGCCGCTTATGATGAGGCTATGACCATCATTAACAAGGAACAGGCTAAGGCTGACATCGACGAAGAAGCTGCAAAAGTAACTGCAGAAATCGACAGTAACGATAAATTAGCTGCTGAAACAAAGAACAGGCTGAAAGAGCAAATTAAAGATGATAGCCAGAAAGCCAAGGATCAAATTGATGCAGTTAATGCTCCTAAAGGCGATACATCGGGCAAAAAGGACCAGATTGATAAAATCACAGAAACCGCTAAATCCGATATTGACAGTGCTGGTAATGCCGCTAAAGAGGAATCTATTAGTTCGCTTAAAGCAGAAGCAAACAATGAATTAGCTGCTGAACATCAAAAAGCAGTAGCTGAACTAAAAGACAAGTTTGGTGAAAATGCTGACACCACCAATGTTGATAAAGCATATCACGAGCACTCACAGGTGAATGGTGACTCAATTAAAGATATCACAGCAGCTAAGATTGCAGCTGTAAAAGAAATAGCTAAGGGTTCAGTAGCTGATGCTGCTATCAACGCTAAAAACCGAGTTGATAAATTAAAGCATCAAGATGGCAGCGATTATACTAGTGCTGAAAAGCAGGCAATTAAAGATTACATTGATCAAGAAGCGGCCGAAGCTAACGACAATCATATTGGCACCATAGATCAGGCTCAAGATTCTGTTGGCGTAGAAAAAGCCAGAAAAGAAGCTGTCGAGCAAATAAACAATATTATTGGTGCTGATAGTAACGAACTGGATGATATTTTAAATAGCAACAGCACTGTACTAAAAGAGAGATTAACAGCCGCCTATGATTCCGCTGTTAAGGCTCTTACAGACAGGTTTAAGGATAAAGCAAACACCACTAGCGTTGATCAAGCATACGAAAATGCTAAAGATGCGCTCAATGGTCCTGCCAACGCGGATAAACTCGCTGCAACAGAATTAGCTGGTGAAAAAGAAATAGCTGCTGGAGCACTGACAGAAACACAAAAAGCAGCTACAAGTGAAATTCAATCTTCAAGCAAATACACTGAGCAGGAAAAGCAAGCTATTATTAAGCAAATTGAGACAGATATGTCCCAGGCAAACGCTGCTCTCAAACAGCCTCAGGTCAATGACAGTCAAACAATTACTAAACTGCGTGATGATGCTATTAAGCAAATGTATCTTGATGCTACGGATTCTGCCACAATTGATCGTATTCTTCATGATATTAATCGCGAAAATGAACATAGTTCTAACAATCATTCTATCCCGGTTCCTGCTAACAATACGCCTGTTAATACATCAAGCAAAGAAGACAAAGAGTCAAAACTTGATTTAACCAGCAGCGAAGAATTAACCTTAATGCACAACGCTTACCTTTACGATGAAAATGGCAAACGTGCTAACAAAGTTATTCTTGGTGCCGGCTCAATCATTACTTCTTACGGCACCAAAGAGATTAACGGGCAGAGCTATTACGTCTTGGTCGATAAAGGCAATCAGAATAAAATTTACTATATTGCTCTGGGTAATGTTATTCCTACAAGTCAGAAATTAAAACATAATGCCTATGTTTACAATAAACATGGCAATCGCATAAAGAAAGCTGGTGTATTAAGAAAAAGCAATAATATTAAAACCTATGGCAATGCAGTCACAATTCGGGGTAAAAAATATTACATTATTGCACCAAACCGCTTTGTTAAGGCCGCAAATATTGCTTTGCAAAAAGCCGCTAGTGCAGCGCCGAACAACGAACTCGTAACGGAAAAGGCGCAACCAGCAGCTGCCAAAACTATTATGCACAATTCCTATCTATATGATCAAAACGGTAAACGTGCAAACAAGATTGTTATATTAGCCGGTTCAATTGTTAACACGGTTAACCAGCGATTCATCAATGGTAAGAAATACTACGAACTGGATGATGGTTTATTCATCGCCGCTAACAATATTGATTCTAAAATGCTTAAATTAAGGCATAATGCTTATGTTTACAGCCAACATGGTAATCTAATTAGCAAAAAAGTTTTAAGGAAACAGCAAGTAATTAAAACTTATGGCAGTCCTGTCAAAATTAACCACGAAAAGTACTTTATCATTGCTAAAAATAAGTTTGTTAAAGAAACTAATTTTAATAAATAGGTGTAGCTTACTAAAATAGCTCTTGAGTTTAAAGAACTCAGGAGCTATTTTTAGTTATTCTGCAAAATCAAACAGAGCTGAAAATTGATTTCAGCTCTGTTTGATTATTATTTCCAGTTAGAATCGTTAGACAGGGGCAATTTATGCCAGTAATCAGGCTTATTTACCTGTCGGCCACGCGCAATTGCCATATCATATTTAGCTACATCTTTAGTAATTGTTGAATCTGCTGCTACAAAAGCATGGTCAGCAATATTAACCGGTGCCACTAAAGTAGCACCTGAACCAATAAATGCATGATCACCAACGTTAGTGTGATCTTTTTTTACACCATCATAATTAGCAAAGATAGTACCACAACCAATGTTAACATCTTTACCTAATGTAGCATCACCAACATAAGTTAAATGACCAACTTTGGTATTCTCGCCAATCTCAGCACTTTTAATTTCAACAAAATTACCAATGTGGGCGCCCTTTCTAATAATAGCCTGGGGCCGCAAATGCGAGTTTGGCCCAATATCAGAAAAGTCATCCATTTCCGCTTGCTCAAGCGTAGATGAAGTCACAGTCACATTATTGCCAATTTTTGAATCAACAATTCTCGATCCAGATGTAATCAGGCAATTATCGCCGATCTCGGTATCACCTTTGATAACTACGTTGCCCTCAATTTGAGTATCACAACCAATTTTTACATTCACATCTACATATGCCGTCTCCGGATCAATAAAAGTAACGCCATTAGCCATATGCTTTTCATTGATTCTCTTCTGCATAGTCTTAGTAGCCTGTGCTAATGCCAAGCGATCATTGACCCCAAGGCTTTCACTGAAATCGGGCATTTTATATGCACCAATTCTTTCACCTTGATTACGCAAGATTTCCAAGACATCAGTCAAGTAGTATTCTCCTTGAGCATTATGGTTGTTAACCTGCTTTAAGGCACTAAACAGTTTCTGATTGTCAAAACAAAAAACACCAGTATTAATTTCGTTAGTTTCCAATTCTTCTGCTGTGCCATCTTTTTGCTCAACAATCCTTAAGACGTTACCCTGGTCATCCCTTATAATGCGGCCATAACCAAAAGGATTAGCAGCTTGAGCAGTTAAAACTGTAGCTGCATTGCCCTTACTTTGGTGGTAATCAAATAATTTTTGAAAAGTTGCACCTGTAAATAAGGGGGTATCGCCAGTAATCACTAGAGTTGCACCATTTTCTTTCGCCAATTCATCAGCTGCAGTTAAAACAGCATCCCCTGTACCAAGTTGCTTTTTCTGCAAAACAAATTCGGACTTACCGGCCAGGACTTTTTTAACTTCTTCAGCGCCAATGCCAACAATTGTAACTATTTTATCCGGTTCAGTGGCCTGGGCAGCTTCGACCACATATTCAACCATAGTTTTCCCACATATCTTGTTCAAAACTTTGTATGATTTGGACTTCATACGTGTTCCTTTGCCAGCCGCTAGAACAATTACAAATTTTTTCATAGATTTTTAGCCTCTTTTATATTCTTAAATTACTATTTATATTTTAGTATACTGGCGCAGAAACTAAAAGCTGCCAAAATCAGTATGAGCAATCAACGAGCCTGGCTCTGCCATGATAACTTTCCTCTTATCATCTATTTTTTTAATTTTTACTAAAGAAAGATGACCTTCAATTAGTTTAACATCATCAAAATCCGCTTCACATAAAACGCAAATACCGGCAATGTTGCCATTAAATTCTTTTACCAGTTGTTGCATTCCCGTCAGCGTTCCGCCAGCCATCATATAATCATCTATCAACAATACGTTTGAGTTTTCTTTTAACACCCTTGTGGGTAACTCCATTTTAGAAACACGATCAAGTGAAGAAGAAATATAATTTACAGAAACTGTTGCTCCCTCAGTTACCTTTGAGCGTTTACGAGCAATGATAAAGGGTACATTTAAATAGCGTGCAACTGCTTGAGCCAAAGCAATGCCCTTGGTTTCGATAGTCATCACAATGTCAATATTAGAATATGCATACCTAGTAGCAATTAATTTACCGATCTTATCCAGGTCTTGTGGGTTGCCAATAATATCAGACAGGTAAACAAATCCTCCAGCTAAAATGCGGTCAGGATCCTCAATGCGATTAGCCAGCTCATTTAAATATTTCTGGGCGTGCTTTTTACCCCAAAAAGGAATATAACGCACACCCCCAGCTGCACCAGCGACTGTTTCCAAAATTCCGTCTTGATTACTTGCTAAGGTGTGCTTCAAAATTGCCAAATCTTCAGAAATTGAAGATTTGGCTGCACCATATCTCTTTGCAAAAAATGGCAGCGGAATTAAGTCATGTGGTCGTTCCATTAAATATTTAGTCATATCAACTAATCTCTCTGAACGTTTCATAGAAATTACCTCCTATTGTTTGCTTTTTGCCAGTTACTACTATACACTCAACCATAAAAAAAGGCACTAACATTTTACCAAATGTTATTGCCAAAAAGTAATCTTAAGATGACGCCTTAATCTTATTGCACAGCGTTATCAAATTTTAATGTTATATTTTTGGTTAACAAATCTGTGTAACTATAAGAAACATGTTCAAAGTTATTTGAATCCTGGTCTAAATCAACTACAAAAACTGCAGGAAAAGTGTTCTTCAAAATTCCACGTCTTTTAGTTACTTTCTTACGTCCAGCTCTTGCAACTACAGTTAATGAATCACCTAAATGTGAATCCAGCTTACTTTTAATGGTCATAATAGATGTTGGCAATGAAAACAACTCCTTTGAGTCGTATTATACCACTTTATTATTATTTTTTCAATTCTTTTTAAAAACTACCCCAGAATATTTTCGTCAATTTTTAACCGACACCCTATGTGCAATTTCAACAAATTGTTCTAGTGTCAGTTGTTCTGGACGAATGCGTGAATCGACTCCCAAAGATTTAATCAGAGCTAAGCGCTGTTTTTCATCTGGGAGAAGAACTTTTAAGTTATTATTTAATGTTTTACGTCTTTGGGCAAAACACATTTTAACTACCCAGTTAAAGTGTTCAAGGTTAGCGATATCAGGTTTATTTGCTGCCGCTAAAGGTTTTAAAACTACGACGCTTGAGTCAACTTTGGGTTGGGGTATAAATGAGCTGCTTTTGACAGTCAAATAAGGCTGCACACTCATTTCGGCTTGAACTGCGATTGTTAAAGGCCCATATTCCTTTGTTCCGACATGGGCATGCAAACGGTCGGCCACTTCCTTTTGCATCATCAAGGTTAAACTGGTAAATTCCAGTTGAGAATTGTTAAGAAAGAAAATGATTGGAGTTGTAATGTAATAAGGCAAATTAGCAACAACCTTGATCGGTTTATTTAAATCAAAAAAGTCAACCAGATCAGTTGCAAAATCAGCCTTTAAAATATCTTTCATTTTTAATTTAAAGCATTGTTTCAATGGCATACCATTTATTTTAGCGGGTAGTTCATTTTGCAAAACTTCTGGGAGGTTTTCATCAACCTCATAAGCAAAAACTTTAGCTCCGGCATTGAGCAGTTGTTCAGTCAAAGAACCAATTCCCGGTCCAATTTCAATCACCTGATCACCGGGTTTAATTGCAGCAGCTCGAACTATACCTTGAAGTACATCCAAGTCTACTAAAAAATTTTGACCCAAGCTTTTTTTAGCCTTCATAAAATAGCGATTGATAATTGCTTGAGTTCTAACTGGAGAGCCAATAGGAATCTCAGTGTTCATCTTTAACCTCCTCAACAGTTTGCCTAAGTTCCGCAAGTGAAATACCAAAAGTTTGTAAACGATGGTAGAATTGTTTTCCATTACCATAGCCAACGCGCAGCTTTATCCCCACTTGTTCCCGCAATTTGCGTGAATTAGGGCCACTGGCTAAACCTAGTTCTTGATATTTTTTCATGGTTAAATCACTGCTGGGCAGCTTCTTTTCATGTAAAGCACTTAGTGCTCTCACCAGTGCCTTTTTTGATGCATGCTCAACGCCAAGTGAACCTTTTTTATGAGGCTCGCCCTCTTTACGCGTTATAAAAGCCTGCTTTGCGGTTGGCACTGCTTTAGTAACTAAGCGTCTGATTCGTTCGCCGTTTAAATCGGGATCTGTCAGGACAATAATTTCTCTTTTATGAGCTAATTCCTGCAACGCAGTAAGCACTGTATCAGGCACATCCGAGCCATTCGTTTCAATGGTTTCAATTCCGGGAAAAAATTGTTTAAGACGAATAGTATCGTCTTTTCCCTCAACGACAACAACGGCATTAAATTGTTTTTTAGTTAAGACCATAGACCCTCATCGTATTCGCATATGTTGCCTGAGCAACTTTTTCTAACGGGAGATCCTTTAATTCTGCAATAGCGCGAGCTACATAATAAACATTGCCCGGTTCGTTTTGCCGGCCGCGATATGGTTTAGGAGTTAAATAGGGAGCATCGGTTTCTACCAGCAATCGCTCTAACGGAGTTTTTCTGGCCGCTTCATGCACTGCAACTGCCTTAGTAAAGGAAACAACACCAGAATAAGAAAAATATACATTTAAATCCAAAAATTTAGTCAGCCATGAAACATCACCATTAAAGCTGTGCAAAATTGCCCCGTACTCTAAGTTACTGCTTTTTAATATCTCATAGCAATCACTAAAAGCATCCCTCGTATGAATATCAACCGGTTTTTTCAATTCATGGGCCAGTTCAATTTGTCTGGCAAAAACCTCTCTTTGTTTGTCACGCGGAGATTCATCCCAATAGTAATCTAGTCCAACTTCACCTATGGCCACTACCCCAGGAAGTTGCAGTTGTTCAATTAGCAAGTCTTCTGCTTTTTGGTTATAATCTTTGGCCACGTCAGGACAATAACCCACCATCGCAGAGACTTGAGTAAAACGCTGGCTTAAATCAATAGCGCGCTTGTTAAACTCTGGATCCTGTCCTGCACAAATTATTTTGGTCACACCTAATTTTTGAGCTCGATCTAAATAAAACTCTTCTTTGCCCCGAAACGGTTCATCTTGTAAATGAGTATGGTTATCAATTAATTTCATTAACTTAATTGCGCCCCAACTGCATGTTCAGCGCCAACCAAGGCTAACTTAACTTCCCCATTTTTCTCACTGGACAAAAGCATGCCTTGGCTCAAATGGCCTAACATCTTGCGCGGCTTAAGATTAGTTACTGCCAAAACCTTTTTGCCCAGTAATTCACTGGCATTAGGGTAATACTGCCTAATACCACTTAAAATCTGTCTTTCATCGCCATTGCCAAAGTCCATTTGGAACTGAAGCAATTTCTTAGAACCTTGAACTGGCTCAACAGACATAATTTTACCGACTTGAATTTTGACCTTAGCAAAATCGTCTATCGATATTTCTTTATCCTTACCTTGTTCGCTGCGGCTTGCCTTCTTCGGCTTAGCTTTAGCCATCTCATCTTTAATGTATTTAATTTCTTCTTCAGGCTTAACTCTTGGAAAAATCGGCTTGGGATCAGAAATGACTTGAGTTTCCCAGGTGCATGCACCAAATTCAAGTTGCTTGTGCTCATCATTGCCCCAGTCAAGACCTAATTGTCTGTACATTTCTACTGGAGTCCTGGTCATAATTGGAGCAATCAGCAAAGCAATGATACGTAAACTCTCTGCCAAGTTCGACATTACGCGCGCTAAATCTGCAGCTTTACCCTCCTTATTTAATTTCCAAGGCATTGTTTCATCAATATATTTATTAGCACGATTAATAAACTTCCAGATATCTTCAATTGCCTGAGTAAAGTGCAAAGTATCCATTTCTGTTTTATAGCTGGCAATAACGTCTGCTGCCGTTTGAGCCAAGTCCTTACCTAAGTCATCCTGCTCTTGGACAACTGGTTCAACTTTGCCGTTTTGATATTGATTGATCATAGAAACAGTTCTGTTGAGCAGGTTGCCTAGGTCGTTAGCCAAGTCATAGTTAACGCGCTCAACGAAATCTTCTGGCGTAAAGATGCCATCAGAGCCAAATGGCAAGGCACGCATTAAGTAGTAACGCAATGCATCCACGCCATAACGGTTAATAATAGATTCAGGATAAACCGCGTTGCCCTTCGACTTGGACATCTTGCCGTCTTTCATCAAAACCCAGCCGTGACCAATAACATGCTTAGGTAATGGCAAACCTAAAGCCATCAACATAATCGGCCAGTATATTGTGTGGAAGCGAACAATTTCTTTCCCTACCAAGTGAATATCAGCCGGCCAGTACTTTTTAAATAAAGAATCATCGTCTGAGCCATAGCCCAATGCAGTAATATAGTTAGATAATGCATCTATCCAAACATACACGACATGCTTAGGATCACTTGGAACAGGAATACCCCAGGAAACAGTCGTTCTGGTGACTGATAAATCTTCCAGACCAGGCTTTATGAAATTGTTGACCATTTCCTTTTCGCGAGAATGAGGCAGAATAAAATCAGGATGGTCTTGGTAGTACTGATAAAGTCTGTCTGCGTATTTGCTCATCTTGAAAAAGTATGATGGTTCTTTCACCAGTTGGACTTCATGACCGGATGGCGCCTTGCCACCGATTACATTACCATCATCGTCTTTATAAACTTCAGCCAATTGTGATTCTGTGAAATACTCTTCATCTTCTACAGAATACCAGCCTGTATATTCGCCCAGATAAATATCACCTTGCTTTAACAGCTGCTCAAAAATCTTTTGAACGCCTTTAACGTGTTCCTTATCAGTAGTCCGAATAAATTTATCGTATGAAATATCAAGGCTTTGCCACAACTTTTTATAAATGGCCACCATTTTATCTACAAATTCTTGCGGCTTAACCCCTTGCTTTTCAGCCTTTTGCTCAATTTTTAATCCGTGCTCATCAGTACCAGTTAAAAAGAAGGTGTCGTAGCCTTGGCTGCGCTTGTAGCGCGCCATCACATCAGCTGCGATTGTGGTATAAGCATTGCCGATAGTCAATCGGCCGGATGGATAGTAGATTGGTGTTGTGATATAAAAAGTTTTTTTATCAGCCATATTCATTT
>NZ_CAMKZC010000029.1:0-12653 GCF_946477725.1 uncultured Lactobacillus sp.
CGACAGTTATTAATACTAGCAAGTATTTTTCTTTTTTGCAAGTCTTTTTTGCAAATTATTCGAGTGACTATCTTCTTTATTCATGATAAAGTTGTCATATCAACGTTTAGAGGGGAGTTTTCAAAATAAAAAAATTTGATTTAGCAATTATAGGAGCAGGTCCCGTAGGATTATTCTGTGCCAATTTTGCTCATCTTCATGGCCTAAATACAATAATTTTTGATTCACTAGCTGAGGTGGGAGGGCAACCAAAATTACTTTATCCCTTTAAAGAAATTTTGGATATACCAGCTTACAGTTCTATATTAGCCCATGAACTAATTACCAAATTACAAAATGATACTAGAGAACATACAACATTCGTTTTAAATCATCCCGTTAGAGCCATTAAGCAAAGTAATAATACGTTTGTTATAGATGAGGATTATTCTGTTAGAAGCGTCATTATTGCCACTGGGACTGGATTTTTCAGTCCAAAAAAATTTCCACTGAAAACGAATGAGGAGATTGAAAGAAGGATTCACTATTATGTTAAAAATCCTCAAGATTTTGCTCATCAAAAAGTAGGTGTCTTCGGTGGTGGTGATTCAGCTCTTGACTGGGCAATTGAATTAGCAAACCAACCGGCTGCCAAAATCAAACTAGTTCATAGAAGAAATGAATTTCGCGGTCTCGAATCAAGTGTCACCAAACTAAAAAGTTTAAAAAATGTTGAAATAAAGACCCCTTATCTTCCTAAATCAATTGAAATTAGAGATAATCAGCTTAATATTAGCTTGAAAAAAATTGGAAGTAACGCTATTACTGACGAGCAATTTGATCAAATAGTCGTTGGCTATGGCTTTCGAGCTAATAATCAGTTTGTAAAAAAATGGGGTGTTAATTTAGTTAATAACCAAATAGAAGTTTCTCGCTCTATGGAAACCAACGTACCTGGTATCTATGCAATAGGCGATGTCACTACTTATTCTGGCCGAGTCCCACTTATTGGTCTGGGCTTTGGAGAAGCACAAATTGCAATTACTACAATTATGCGTAAGCTTTTCCCTGAAAAGACCTTAACAATACATTCAACCAGCATTTAGGAGATGTTTATGACAATAATCAATTTTATTTTGCACATCGATCACCATTTGATTGAAATAGTCAATCAGTTTGGCAATTGGACGTATTTGATTATCTTTGCCATTATTTTTATTGAAACTGGATTAGTTATATTTCCCTTTTTACCAGGTGATTCATTAATTTTTGCTGCCAGTTCTTTAGCAGTTAATCCTGCATATAATTTAAATATCTGGTGGATTTATTTTGCAGTGCTGCTGGCAGCAATACTAGGCGATGCCTGTAATTATGAAATAGGTGCCTGGTCGGTTAGACAAGGCTCTAAACATACCTGGTTTAATAGATTAATCAATCAAAAAAATCGGACGGCAGCTGAAAATTTTTTTGAGCGACATGGACCAATTACTATTGTTATTGGCAGATTTATCCCCTTTATCAGAACTTTTGTCCCTTTCATTTCAGGTGGAAGTAACATGCATTATGGTAAGTTTGCCTTATATAACGTAGTTGGCGGAATATTTTGGAGTGGTTTGTTCACAATACTTGGTGCCTTCTTTGGCAACATCCCTTTTGTCAAAAATCATTTCTCAATGTTAATACTTGCAATAATTATAATCTCGGTTCTGCCGATTTTTATAGTATCGTTAAAAAAACGGATTAAAAATAAAAAGGAGTTCCATTAAGGACTCCTTTTTATTTTTGTAATAATTTATCAGCAAAATACAATTCATAGACAATACCGGCAATTGCAAAACAGGAAGCAAAAAAGCCTTCTGTGAGCACATTAATAATCGGATCTGTAGCGGGATCAAATAGCCAGGTATTGCTGCCAGCAAAAAACAAATGATGAAAAGTAATAAAAAAATTATCAAAATTTGCCAAGGCAAATGGCAAAACAGCAATCGGCAATAACAAAAATAATAACGCCCACACCTTATCTAAGCGCAAAAACTTTTTGTTTTGTCTTTTACACCAAAAATATATGACCAAACAGCACAAGAAGGCAACGATCGCCAAAACAAATAATTTTTTGACATCAGCAAAATGCTTGGCAGCCATTGCAGAGGTATGAAAATTACGCATGTGCAGCTTACGCTTAAATGGCCAAATGAGGTACCACAACAGCTGATTATAACTAGTCATCACCTGTTCAATCGATAAATTGACTGTTTTATTTGTTTTTTGCACTAATACAAATACAAATAACAGTGGCCAACTTGCAATAAGGGCTGTCACCACACTAGTAGAAATAGCAAAAATAAAATGATAAATAATAGTAAATATATTATTTCTTTTGCTCATAATTTAACCTGATCCAAACTGTCAACTACAATTGTCGGCTGCCTTTTTCCTTCAATGTCAGCCAATTTTGTAATACCCGTCGTTACTAGTAATTGGTCAACATGACTGTTAAACCCAGCCTTGATATCAGTATCGTAGTTATCACCTACTAAAAGTGCATCTTTTTTAGAAAACTGTAGTTTAGCTAACAGCATATCAATAATCACGGAAGACGGCTTGCCGATAAAAAATGGCTTATGACCACTAGAAGCTGCAATCATTGCACATTGAGAACCATTACCGGGCAATAAGCCCTTTTCACTAGGCAAATTCAAATCAGCATTAGTCCCAATAAAAGTAGCACCATTCCTAATTGCAGTAGCGGCCACTTGAATTTTATGATAAGTCAAGTCCGTATCCATCCCCACAATCACGTATTCAGGATTAAAATCAGTGACTTCAAAAGCTGAATTTTGCAAAAATTCACGCCATAAACCAATTTGACCTATTATATAAACACCGATTTTACTTTGGCGCTTTTTTTCACGGTTTAAAATATAGCTTACCGTTGCCATGCATGGAGTATAAATGTGCGCAATATCGGTATTAATGCCATGAGTTTTAAGCTTATCCACCACCATTTGTGGAGTACGAGTAGTATTGTTAGTCAAAAAAATATAGCTTTTGTGTGCTTGTTCAAGGCGCTTAACAAAGCGAACACCTGCAGCAATAGTTTCCTTGCCCCGATAAATGGTGCCATCAAGATCAATTAAAAATAAACGGTAATCTTTCACTTATTTGCTGCCCTTCCTTTTTTTGATTACAAAAGAATGGTTATTTGCACGCTCTTTTTTTATTGCTATTGTTTCGGGTTTCTTTATCTTGGGTTGGCGAACATGGTAGCTCTTAAACGATTTATATAGCTTCTTTCTGTGTATATTTTGTCCCCGATTTTTAAACGAATTTAGTCGTCTTTTTCTTTTATTATTATGATAATGATGTACCGGACTTAACAACTGCAAGATAAAATACGGACTGCCGGGATTGCAGTATTCTAGTAAATAATCCGCAATTGTTTGTTTCTTACGATCTATTGCAGCCTGAGCATTATCCTGGTAGAAACCTTTCAAACGCAGATGATCACTGGACAAATCTCCCACAATAAAATCATACTGATCAAGATAGGGGTCATATTTTTGCCGCAAAAGTTCAAGGTCCAGAGCATCATCCTTATTAACTATTACCTGATACAGTTGTTTGTTTATTTTTAATTGATCATTATCCAAAGCCACTGCTGCCAAAGGATGGCGCAGAGGCTGCTCTTGGTCAAATTTATTTTCTTGTGGTTGATTACTGTGTGTATTTTTCACTATTAGTTTCACTTCCAGTTAAAGGGTATTTTTGTGCCAAATAGTTTCCAATTACCTCACGCAAGAATTGTGGAAACAAAAAATCATTGTCGCCCACGATCGCCAAAGTTGGAAAAAACGGTACCAAAACATAATGATCCAAAACAGCAATTTGATATTCCTGGTATGGATCAACTTCTTTGCCGTTGACGAAGACCACTCTACTCATAGGGTCAAATTTTATGCCCTTATAATACATTTGACCAAAAATTTTCCCCCGAAAACTCATTCCTTGCAAAGGAAATTGATCTAAAAAATGCCGGTTTTTTTCAATTTCCATAACCAGCCGCCATAGATCACTCCCTCTTAAAGTGGAACGAACTACATGCATTGAATGCGGTAAAGACTTTTGCAAATCATATTTAGTGATAATGCCTTTTTTAAAAGGGGTTAAGAAAAGACCCGAGCTGAGCATAGCCAAATTTGTTCCTGCAAAATGAGCAATTGCATTCATTGAAACTTGGATGGCAGCTTCACGGTCGCCATCATATTTTTCGGGCAAATCAGCAACAAGTTCTCGACTTAAAATTTCTTTACCCTTTTGCCTGTATCCTGAAATAGTATCTTCATCAGCTATGTGAGACTTCATCAAACTTGTTGGTGCAACATGTGGCGTAATCTTGCGCACATGGTGATTATCATCAATTTCCATATACGTATTGCCTACGTAGTTGCCCCATTTGCCGGTTTGAGTAATCCACACCCCCTTAACTTCTTTACCATGGGGAAGCAGGTCATGGCTATGCCCTCCCACAATCAAATCAATTTCCGGATAATTCTTAGCTAAAAAGGTATCCATATTTAAGCCAATATGAGTTATTAAAATTAGCACGTCATATTGCCCTTTCATTTGTGGTAAAACCTTATCCATTGTTTCTTTCAGCATTTTGACGTGCCAGTGATTAGGTTCGTAAGAAAGCGGATATGCGGCAGTTAAACCAATGAGTCCGATACGTGTTCCCTTTTTGGTAGTTAAGATTTTATTCTGAACTGCCCAGTGAGGCATAGATTCATCTTCTTCACGCAAATTGGCTAAAATAACGGGAAAATCAGCATGATCAAATAGTTTTTCTACTACAGCGTGGGAATTAGAAATACCTTCATTGTTACCAATAGTAATTGCATCATAATGAAAAGAATTCATTAATTGAATATTAGCCTGGCCATAAGTTGCATCAGTCAAAGGATGTGAGCGGTCCATGAAGTCTCCGGCATCAAAAGTAAACACTTGATCGACTGTTTGATCTTTTTGAGCTTCCCGCAAATATCGACCAATTTTGGGAAAATGTTCGAAATGTGAGTGTAAGTCATTAGTATGTAAAATGCGAATTTTTTCCATTATCCTGCTCTCTATCCAATTTGATTCGACTTCAAAACCATGTTATAGGCATCTAGAACTTTTCCCTTAGGCTTTTTCCATTCTACCCAATCTGGATTTTTCCAATCATCTTCGTTGGTCAAAGTCTCAAGCTTATAGTTCTTATTGATATATTCTTCATAAGTAACAAGGGCTTTAGTACGTGGAATATTTAATTGTAAAATACGAACACTTTTAATTTTTCCTCTGTCAGCTGCAAGTTCCGCTATTCCATTCTGATCAATATTAGAAATTTCAAAATACTTGCTGCCGTCATTGCGTACAATTTCTTCAATTAAATCTAATTCTTCATATTGTTGCTCATTCATCAATATTCCCCGTATAAATTAAATCTGTGACATATAGCAAAAAATGTGCAACCATGCTATTGTAATTAACAACAGAGGTGTACACATGAAATATCAAAGCCAACTGTTTAAGGCGCTCGTTTTTAGCATCATATTTATTACAACTAGTGGTTTCACTGTGGTCGGCCACCGCGGAGACCCCAGCAAATATCCTGAAGAAACTATTCAAAGTGACAACTCTGCCTTTAATTCAGGGGCGGACTACGTTGAACTTGATCTGCGCCTTTCTGCAGATGGTGAACTAGTTATATCACATGATGATGACCTATTTCGAGTGACCCATACACATGCAATTGTATCACAAAATTATTGGCAGGCACTTAGCCAATTGACCTATGACAATGGTGAACATGTGCTGAGTTTACCAGAGCTATTTGATTATTATCAAAAAAAGCCTAATACCAAATTTATTCTTGAAACTAAAATTGACCATGGACTTAATCCCTCTTATGAATTAGAAGACCAGATTGCGGCCACTGTCAAAAAATATCATATGGAAAAAAGAATAATGATTCATTCATTTTCTGCAGCCAGTTTGTTTCATTTTCGTAAAATTATGCCCGATGCCTACTTAATTCTAATCGTCGGCAGTCTTAAACGAATAAATTTTAGTAATTTGCCGCAAGTCAATGCTGTCAATGTTTCTTCTGACTTGATTTTAAATCATTCCTGGTTGATACATTGGCTACATCAGTTAAATAAACAGGTTTATGTCTGGACAGAAATGGACGAATCGCCTGATTTATGGCAATGGCTGATTAATAAAAATGTTGACGGCGTGGTAACCAATTTTCCCAGCACCGGATTTAAGTACAAGCTGGCTAAGGAAGGCACCAAAAAGTATGCTATCCACCGCAAAGGCAGCTATTTTGGCAAAAAGAAAGCCAAGACAATGATGAACCCTTATGTACGGGAAATGCAAAGTAAATATGTTTATCCGGGACAAAAATTTGAAGTAATGTATGGTGTCCGGGCACACAATCAACTTTATTATCAGATTGCAAATCAAACATTTATCTCAGCTGAGTTTGTTAACATGGATCTAAGACCAGCAGATATTGCACCTTATCAAAGTAAGCAAATTATCGCTAAACCGCAAAAAGATGTTCGTATTTATCGTTATCCGGATAATCAAGCCAAAACCAAAAAATTGCTGCCGGCAAATACCCTTTTTAAAATCCAGAATTTTAATGGTAGTCCTAAAAGTTTATGGCTTTTTACCTCCCAAGGTTGGATCAAAGCACGTGATATTCTTTTCTATGGTTTCTTCAACGACGCAAATTGGCAAAATTATCGTCGCCTGCCGCGAATGAGCCGCTATTCAAATATTGCTTTAACTCCCTATTTGCAACTGCAACCAGCAAAGACGTTAAACACGTGGCAGAAGATCAAGCAAATTAAAAAAATAACTACTAAAAAAGTGCTGCATAATTAACTGCAACACTTTTTGTGTGAATAATATTATTCATTTGTAGTACTTTGCTTTTTCAATATCTCATAAGAAAGCTCAATTTGCTTCTCTGGCACTTCTTCGTTATTCATCAATTTAGTCAACATTCTCATTGCTACCGCTCCAATATCATAAAGTGGCTGACGAATGGCTGTTAGCGCTGGGCGCACAACTGAAGCAATTTGAGTTGCGCTTGCTGTAATTATTTCTAAATCTTCCGGCACTTTTTTACCAGCATCAATAGCAGAATTCAAAATACCCACTGCAGTGACATCACGACTGACAATTACGCCATCAATACCGTCCTGCTCCAGTTGGGATAATAAATTATAGCCATCAGAATGGTCTTTAATCTTAGTATAGATATGACCTTCACCTAAACCATGATCAGCCATAAATTTTTTGTAAGCCGGTATTCTGTTTTCAGCGCTAACCACAGTATCTGGATTGCCTAAGACTAAGGCCAAATTTCTCCTGCCATCATTATACAGAAGGTTTAAAGCTTCTGTATCGGCCTTTTGATAATCAATGGCAACTGATGGAAATTCACTGTGACTATCTTTAGTACCAGCTAAAACCACTGGCGTATCGGTCCGCTTAAAAGCCTCAACTGCCTCTTCCGGCAAATTGTCTGACATGTAAATCACACCATCGACCTGCTTATTAAGCAATCCCTGAATGGCCTGATCTTCTCTCATTAAGCGGTTTTCAATACTGGTAATAATAATGTTGTACTTATATAAAAGCGCAATATCATCAATTCCTTTAGACAACTCCGCAAAATAAAGATTAGTTAAATCCGGCACGATTAAACCAACCGTAGTGGTTCTTTTAGATGCCAGTCCTTGTGCCACCGCATTTGGCTGGTAATGCAACCGGTTGATTACCTTCATTACCCGTTCGCGAGTGTCTTTACGCACATTTGTATTGCCGTTAACAACTCGTGAGACAGTAGCCATTGAAACTTTAGCCTCACGAGCAACATCATAAATTGTAATATCCTGTTTTCGCATTTTGGTTCCCCCATCTTAAAATTACTAGTATAAAATTTATCATTCTTTCTCACAAATTGCAAACGTTTACAACTATTCTTTCATTTTTTCAAGTCTAGAACATGATATACTGATTTTAATCATAAAATCAAGATGGAAGGAAGAAGCTATGAACTTAACTAAATTACAAGAATGGCTGCAAAGTACCAATTACGATGTTGCCTATATTTCTAATCCAACGACAATTGCTTATTTTACAGGATATGACATGGAGCCACATGAACGAATCTTTGCCCTTTTAGCATTTAAGGATCAAGATCCGTTCGTCTTTGTTCCAGCTTTAAATGTTGAAGAAGCTAAAAATTCAGCTTGGAACGGTGATGTATATGGTTATCTTGACTCAGAAGATCCGTGGGCAATTATTTGCGACAAAGTAAAAAGCAGAACCAAAGATTATCAAAAATGGGCTTTAGAAAAAAATAACCTCTCTGTTTCCCACTATCAACTCATCCATGAGCAATTTCCAGATGCTAATTTTGACGGTGATGTTTCTAATTTTGTTGCGAAAATTCGCTTATACAAAACACCGGAGGAAATTAAACAATTGCAAGCCGCCGGCCGTGAGGCAGACTTTGCTTTTCAAATTGGTTTTGACGCCATTAAGGAAGGTGTTACTGAAAGGTATATTGCTGGCCAAATTGAATATCAGCTAAAGGTACAAAAAGGCGTAATGCATGAAAGTTTTGAAACCATTGTACAAGCCGGGGCCAACGCTGCTAATCCTCATTTAGGTCCTACTATGAATAAAGTCAAACCAAATGAATTGGTTTTATTTGATCTTGGTACTATGCACAACGGTTACGCTTCAGATTCCAGCAGAACAGTTGCTTATGGCGAACCAACAGCCAAAGAAAAAGAAATTTACGAAATTGATCGTGAAGCTCAACAAGCTGCAATTGACGCGGTGAGACCAGGAATGACAGCTTCTGAACTAGATAGTGTTGCTCGTGATATTATTACTAAGGCGGGTTATGGTGAATACTTTATTCACCGCTTGGGTCACGGCATTGGTAAAGAAGTACATGAATACCCCTCAATTGTTCAAGGCAACGATTTGATCATTGAAGAAGGAATGTGTTTTTCAATTGAACCTGGGATCTATATTCCTAATGTAGCAGGAGTCAGAATTGAAGACTGTGGTGTTGTTACTAAAGATGGCTATGAGCCATTTACCCACACTAGTAAGGAATTAAAAGTTTTACCTCTTTAAATAAACTCACTTTATTTATTGCATAAAAATGGCACTGACAGATTTTATTTTCTGTCAGTGCCATTTTACTAAAATTGTATTTATGGTCTAGAATATGGATCGGCAGGGTCAGCTGCAGGGCCTTCAGGCTTTGAGTCTGAAGGTTCCGGGTGATTAAAATCATCTGGAGCCTCTGCATGGTGCAAGTCATCAGCTACATCTGCAGCATGATCTTTTTGCTGTGCATCAGTATCTTTTGAACTATCAATAACGATATCGTCAAAATCTTTCAGTTCAGAATCATCTTCTACATTCTTTGGGAATGAAGCCAGTTGATTCTTTACAATTTCTGTACCGTTATCATACTTTTTCTTTAAGTCTTGAACAGTTTCATTGTTCTTAACTTTTTTCTTCAGTTCGTCAATTTGTTCGTCACTGACTAATAAGGAACCAGCTAGGAACCCTACAGCACTTCCGACAATAGTACCTAAAACAAAATTTGCAAAATTTTTCATAAAAGTAACTCCTTTTACTAATCTTCACCTTTACGCCGCTTATGCCGTGCAAACACTGATGCTAAAGCAGATGACATCAACCCGTTACGTTTCCAATGAAAATTATTGAAACGTTTTGCCATATTTCTGGTAGATGTGTTGACATCTGAAACGCTTTCGCCTAAATCAGCTGCTGCTTGCACAACAGGATCAATAGTTTTCATTTTAACATTAACATCTGCTAGCAAGACATTAGTTTTATCAAGCAAATCACTGGTCTGATGAAGTAAATCATTTACATCCCCAGTAACCTGTTGAATTGACTCGTTAGCACTCTGGATCGTTTTTTCTGCTTCTCTAGTCGCTTTTGCGGCACGTATAAGCACTGGAATTGTGAAAAGTACTAAAATTAATAATGCAATGGCGGCTATTAAGCCTGCTAATGCACCATAAGAAAATTTCATCTTTTACCTCCAATTCTATACCTAAAAAAAGTCTAGCATGAAAATGCTTCAATCTCAATCTATATGTAATATTTTGTTATAGTTAATATGCATATACGAAAGGTAATTATTATGGATAAAATATTTCAAATCAATAAAAACGTGCTCAAGTTTAACTGGGACAGGCTGGGAGAACAAGTTCTGACAATTATTTGGCAGCTTCTAGTTTCAGCTTTGGTTTTTTATTTGATCGACCATGTTGGTAAAAAAATAATTAAACATTATTTAGAGCATAGTAAAAGAAAACAAAATAAGAGAACTCAAACAGTTACTGCATTAATTAACAGTATCTTTGAATACACTGTGATTTTCTTCTACTTGTTTGCTGTTTTATCTATCTTAGGTATTCCAATTGGTACGCTACTTGCGAGTGCTGGTATCTTTTCTCTGGCTTTAGGGATGGGAGCTCAAGGTTTTGTCAGCGATTTAGTTAACGGCTTTTTTATCTTAAGTGAGGACCAGTTTGACGTAGGAGATATTGTCTCAATTAACAATCAAACTGGAATTGTGGTTCAGTTGGGATTAAGGACTACCAGGCTTAAAGGGTCTGATGGTTCTCTAATCTATATCCCCAATCGCAATATTTCAATCGTACAAAATTTGGCCCACGGTGGCATTGGCTTAGACATTGAAATTCAGCTAAAAGCCAACAACGATTTTGCAAAAGTTCATAGTCTTATTGAACAGGTAAATAAGAAGCTGAGTACTGATATTAACTTTTTAGTCCAGGAACCTAAAATTATTGGCATAGCTACGCAAACAGCACAAACTGTTAATTATGTGGTTCATTTTCAAGTTAAACCTGGTCATGAAAAGGAAGTACAAGATAAATATTTAACGCAGTATTTAAAAATATTGCAAAATAATCAAGTTCTTCTAGCAGAATAAAATAAAAACTGCTAAATGTTTTTAATACTTTTCCAGTAAAAAGTATTAGAAATAATATTTAGCAGTTTTTTAGATATTTATTCAAACTGAGCGAGCCAGTTTGGTAAGCACTTTAATAATTTAGCAAGCGCTTTTCCCCGGTGAGAAAGACTATTTTTTTCTGCAGTTGTCATTTCGGCAAAAGTTTTTTGCTTTTCCGGTACATAAAAAAGCGGATCATAACCAAAGCCGTCTTCACCTTCAGGCGCTGGTAAAATTAGGCCTTCACATTGACCTGAGACAACCAAATCTTTTTCAAAATGACCTGGCATTGATACTACAATTGTAGTATTAAATCTAGCTGTTCTTTTTGCTAACGGCACACCACCAAGCTCGGCCAGTAATTTAGCATTATTCTTCTGATCATTATGCTCAGGACCGGCAAAACGCGCCGAGTGAACTCCAGGAGCACCATCAAGTGCATCAACCATTAAGCCGGAGTCATCCGCTATCGTCAGCAGCTGACTATAGTCAGCTAATTCATGTGCCTTTAGCTTAGCATTTTGCTCAAATGTTGTACCGTACTCATCAACAATTGGCGGCCTATCTAAATCGGCATTAGTTTTAACATTGAGGTTAAGTGCAGCTTGTTTAAAAGCTGCTCGCAATTCTTTCACTTTGCCCTGATTAGTTGTTGCAAATAAAACTTCCATTTTTTCTCCTTTCTTCTTAAAGGTGTTTTGCACTAATGTGTTGCTTATCTAATACTATTTTACCCAATTCGTTAAACATTCTGATGCTCCCCGTTGTGTAATATTCGTGCGCACCTTCACTAGAATTAGTGCTAAAAAGGCCGTCACGTTTCATTACATTATACGTGTATTGCGCTACCTGATCTGCTGGATCAATAATTTGAACATTGGGTTTTAAACATTGTGCAAACTCACTGCGAATAATAGGATAGTGCGTACATCCTAAAACAAGAGTATCTATGTCCAGCCTGTTGATTGGCAGCAAAAGTTCTTGCAGTGCAGAGACATATGCTTGATGACCTGCATCAGCTTCAATTAGGGGTACAATCTGGGGGGCTGCTATTTCATGCACAACTATTTGGGAATCACGCTTTTGAATCTCTTTTTGGTATGCATTTAAACTAACAGTCATTTTAGTCGCCACAACTGCCACTTTTTTGTTTTTAGTAGCTTGCGCTGCCGCGAGCGCGCCCGATTGAATTACGCCGATAATTTGCGGCTCAATCTCTTTTTGAATAGCATTCATAGCTACTGCCGTAGCAGTATTGCAGGCAAAGACAATTAGTTTAACGTTTTTACTTAATAAAAAGTTAACACTTTGCTTGGTTAACGCAATAATTTCCGCCTTAGACTTATCACCATAGGGAACATGAGCATTGTCACCAATGAAAACAGTCGATTCGTGAGGCATTTTAGCAATTATTTTTTTAACTACCGTTAAGCCGCCAACACCTGAATCTAATAAGCCAATTGGTCGATTATCCATATTAGAAGACTCCCTAAATAATTTATACTTCAGTCAATTTTACGGTAAAATAAAAGAAAATAAAAGGGATGAATTTCTTTATGCAAAACAATAACCAGCAACA
>NZ_CAMKZC010000030.1:0-12257 GCF_946477725.1 uncultured Lactobacillus sp.
AAAACTAGTGCCTTACCGCTTGGCTATAACCCAATACCATTTGAGCTTTTACTTGATTGCTCAACAGTAAATAGTATAGGAAATTGTGTCTTGCAAGTCAAGTACAAAATAACTTTTTTCCCGCTATAAATTTAATTCATAGGCGTTTCTAGCGCCATTTTCAGTTTGGTCAACCTGAACAATCCCCCGGTATTCAAAGCCTAAACCTTTAATTAAGCCCTGCATCCGCTTATTGACCGCGTGGGTATCAATACGAAAATTACGAATGCCAAGCATGAGCCCGCGAGAGATTAAATTGGACATCATAAATTGGCTGAGGTGTTGCCCGCGAAATTTGGAACTAATGGCAATTCGGTGAATTGTGGCATATTGCTCCTTGTTATTAGACCAGGCTCCAGCTATTTCAGCATAGTTAGGATCCGGTGTTGTCAGCAAGACCGCGACACCAGCTATTTCCTTATTTGCTACGAGACAGTATGCGCGCTTAAGATTTATATCTTCTGTCAGCATTTCACGACTGGGCGTGCCATTCTGCCATTGGGGATTACCGTCTTTTTTTAGCAACGCTTTTGCTTCATCAATAATGGTCATGATCTGATCAAGATCTTCTTTTTCAGCCATCCGAATATAAATTAACATTTTTCTTACCCTACTTAAAAATATATAGAAATAATTGTAAAACAAAAGCAGCCCAATTACTAGGCTGTTTTTTACGGTTTAAAACCTTTATTATACTTTTTACTGTTAACTACATATGTGGGAACGCTAATAAAATGCAGAGAACAAACATTGTCATTATGGGAAATACTGAAGCCATAATAGTTGTAATCTCCATCGTGAAGCGACCCTTGTGTATTAAACAAATCTCCAGCATGCTCCCATTCTTGATAGTAGCTTCTGTTAGATCGTTCCTCTTCCCCACTGCCAACATAACCAAATATCATTTGTTTTAAGCCAAAATAAACGCTTTTCTTTAATTCGGTCATAGACATTGTCTGACTAATATTATAAAAGCCGGCCATATCTTCGACAAAATTATCATCAAGATTAAGGCCATTAGCATGGCAAGCACGAACAATACCCGGAACATAGTGACTATCTTTAATAGTCTTATTATTCTTACTATATTCCAAGGCAATATCAGCTGCTAACTTACCGGTTCCATTACTTTCAACCCAAGGTGACAAATTTAGGTCACTCCTAGCTTCATTAATAAGACGAAGTGAAAAAGCAGTTAGATCGCTAATTTGCTTAGGTGTAAGCTGATTCAAGTCAACTTGAGTCAAATCATCAGCTTTACTTTCAGACACTTTAAGGCGGCTGAAATCATTAGCTTTCATCCCTCGCATTGAAGCATTGACAAAATTCTTAGTAGGTTTGCCTTGATAAGCGAGCAGCAATTCGCTTTTAGTGTAACCTTTTGGTAATTTCATTTTTGCCTGAGTATATACTCTGGGGAAACTTTTCTTAACGACTTTAACATCCTTAGCTAAAATCCAATGAGAATTGTTACCGATTTTATAAGCAGGTCTTTTTTTCTTACCAATTTTTTTCTTCGCACTATATGGATAGCTATATTTAGCTTTTGCATAAAAATTAGAATGCTTTCCAGATATTTTATATAGGCGAACTTTCTTCTTCTTTTTAACTTTAACATAGCCCTTAATAGTGGCTGCTGCTACTTGTTCAGTCCCGCCTAGAGTTAATCCTGGAATGGTAAATAAAAAAATAATATTAACTACGGCAATAGCAAATTTGCTTTTCTTCATATTCTTCCTCGAGAGTTACTCTTAAATTGGCTCTTTATGGTACAAACTCAATTCTAAACTTATTATGAAAAATTGCCAATTAAATTATTTTTTCAATTAAGAAACAGTCTGTAATATTTATTATATTGACAAGAAATGAAGCCAAGTTCCTAAAATACTAAAAGCCACAATTGATACTAAAATCCATACTACCTTTACCTTCTTTTTCAACATAGCAAAAATGATAAAAGTAGCCAATAATGGCAACATATTAGGCATAATAGTATTTAATATGCTTGTTAAAGACTGGGCATTCTTACCAATACCTATTTTAAGAGGTGTATTAACAACAACAAGGCTAGGGACCATAGAACCAATTACAAACATCCCTAAAATCGAAGCTTTTTCTGAAATATTTTGAATAATATTAGTATCACTAAGTTTATTTAAAAAACTTGATCCCTGTTTATAACCAATTTTCAAACCAAAATAGCGAATTAATGTAGCCGGAATATTGTAAGCAAGTAAAAATAGAATAGGCCCCAGAATATTTCCAGCTTGACACAGTGAAATTGCAAGTCCAGTACAAATAATTCTCCAAGTAGACAGAAACAGCGAGTCCCCAACCGCAGACAGAGGTCCCATCAAACTTATTTTAATGTTATTAATTAAGTCGGGTGAAAAATCAGCTGAAGAAGCATTTTTCTCCTCCATTGCTATCGAAGTCCCTAAAACAAGGGGTGCAAAAATGTTGGTAATGTTAAAAAATTGCATATGTCTTTCTAAAGCAATTTCCATCTGCTTTTTATCACCTTGATAAATTGACTTTAGAGCAGGTACCATCGCGTAACAATATCCCGTACCCATTTGTCTGGTGTATTCCCAAGAGGCACCCATGGTAAAAGTCCGCCAAAACGTCTTATGTAGGACTTTATTCATTTTTTTATTAGAACTCATCGACATTATCATCATCTCCTATCTGACTGTTAGCCATATTGGGTTGATATTTTTTTTCGTAAAAATACATGATTGCAATGACTGATGCGCCAAACAAAGCAACACCAATTATTGGTACTTTAAGATAAGTTGTTAACAAAAAGCCAATAACAAAGAAAGGAATTATTTCTTTACGTAATATTTGTTCCAATAACATTGCAAAACCAAAAGCAGGTAAAATACCACTGGCAACGACTAACCCATCTTGAACGAACTGCGGAATAGCAGCAACTATTTCTTTAGAAAAACTATTACCAAAATAGAAGGCTAACATAATTAATATTACTGAGGGAACAAAATTAATTATGGTTCCACCCCAAAATGACATTCTACTTAATTTGTCTGGCTCCCCAGCTTTGGCATAATCATCACATTTTTTGACGTACCAAGGACAAACGGCAACATAAGCAAAGTTTTGCACTAATAAAACCAACATAGAAAGAGGCAAACCAAAAGCCAATGCCGCCGAAGTGCCTTTCCCAGTTGAAATAGCAAAAACGGTCCCTAAGACTCCAGCGGAGACCATATCCTGCGGCACAGATGCTCCAACTTCCACTACTCCAATATAAGCTAATTCTAAAGCCGCACCTATTTTAATACCGGTAGATAAGTCCCCTAATACTAGTCCGGTTAAAGGTCCCATGACGATAGGCCTGGCCACCATACCACGTCCAGTCAGAAAGTACTCACCATAACCAAATAGTGCGACTATTCCAATTAGAATTGTTTCTAAAAACATGTGCACTATTCCTTTCTAAAATTTACGACTTTTTTTGCTTCTGAAGGAACCTGTTGAATGAATATTTCCATTCCCTTTTCTTGTAGCTTTCGTAAATCTTTTCTATCTTGTGGCGTAACGCCAACAGCAGCAGACAATGATTCTGCTTCAGCAGACGGGCTGGTACCACCTAAATTTAATTCTTTGATATTGACCGTTAATTTCTGCAATAGTCGATAAGCATCATGTATACTGGCGACTACTACAAAAACATGATATTTATCTGTAACCCCGCTGTTAATCGAGTTTGCACTTTTAGCAATTGATTGAATTACTAATTTTGCGCCTGCCGGCTTGGCAAGCTTCATTACGTTTTTTCTTAATTGATCACCAGCAACTTCATCATTTGCAATTAAAATACAATTAGCTCCAGTAGCACCGTACCATGCTTGTGCTACTTGACCATGAAGTAAGCGGTGATCTACTCTAAAAAAATTAATCACTTTTTCTTTCCTCATACGTGAAATTCATACCTGTCGGAAATTATATAGTGTTTTCCGGCGTGTACTATATTGTTATTTTCATCTTCAACGCACACTTGTAGTAACAACAAAGGAAAACCAACAGATTTTTTTAAGACTCTAGCTTCGCTGAGACTCGCTAAAGCAACACTAATAACCATATCACGTGATTTTAATTCTTTAATATGATATTGCCTGCGTAAAATTTGGTATAGAGATTTACTTAGATCGGTTTTCTCCAGCCCAGTAAATCGTGGTAAAGGAAAATAATTGCGTTCAAGCATTACAGGTTCATCTTCAACTGCATATACCCGTTCAACATAGAGAGCAACTTTGGTTTTCAAAGTAGTTTTCAAATTTTCAGGTGTTTCAACCTTTTTAATTTTAATTACTTTTGCATTAGCTTTAAACCCAGCCTTTGCAGCTGTTTGTGAAAAGCTTTCAGCTGAAGCAGAACTAATAATCCTTTTTACCTTGCGTGGCTTGCGGACAAATGTACCCACACCGTGGATTTTTTCAATTAAGCCATCTTCAGCCAGGCCAGCAATAGCTTTGCGTAATGTCACGCGACTAACATTAAATTGCTTACTTAATTCAAATTCGTTTGGCAATTTACTATTTGTCGGATACTCGCCTGTAATAATTTTTTGCTTGATTTTTTCCATTACTTGAGAATATAAAGAACCTGTTGCTGCCAAGTGTCATCACTATCCTTAATATTTAACTTTGCCCATGTACCTTCTAACATCCAATGAATGATTATGTACATCAGCTAATTTTGATCTATATTCACAAAGAATAGTATAGAACAAAATTGGATTAAAGTACTCTGAAACCTTGTCATCTATCATGTCCAAGCCAAGCTCTTTAGCGTCAACAATTTCTATTTTTTCTGCATATTTCTCTAAGAAAGTTTGTGCTCTTTCATCAAGAGCTCGAGTTCTTCCTAAACTCTTAATTAGAATATAAGGGGTGTTCTTATCTGTGACTTCAAATGGACCATGGAAGTATTCTCCAGAATGAATTGCTGAAGCATTTAACCATTGCATTTCCATCAAAGAACAGATAGCAAAACCATATGCGTGACCAAAAGAAGGACCACTACCCAATACGTAAAACATTTCCTCATCTTTATACTTTTGGGCAAAAGCTTTTGTCCGTGGTTGAACTTGATCAATAGCATTAGCAACAACTGTATCTATTTTCTTAAAGCCGTCCTCAAATTGATCGACATAAGGGTAGTCTTCAATTCCATGTAATAATTTTGCGGTGGCGTGCAGCGTTATTGCCATCGGATTATTGACTACTTCAGCTTCGTTACCCCATTCATAAATTATTTTAGCGTCAGAATAAGTAAGCAAATCTGCCTGTTTATTAAACGTCAAGCCAATAGTAAAAGCTCCATGCTCTTGTGCAACCTTAGCTGCTTCGACTGTTTCGGGTGTGTTGCCACTGTGTGAGCAAACGAACACGATCGAATCTTTACCTAATTTTGCTGGAGTTACATGTACAAATTCGTTTGCAGTATACCAGCCTGTAGTTACTTTCTTCGCTTCCGCTTCCAGAAAATATTTTGAAACATATAAATCAACTAACGAACCACCACAAGCTGTAAAATAAATACTATTTATTTTTCCCTGATTATGATTTAAGGCATCTTTAACAACTTTGTTTACAGTATTGCTATCCATATTTTTGAACTCCTAAATTATGTTAAATTTTAATATGACTATTTAATATAAAAGGATTCTACTTTCATAGAATCCTTTTAAAACTCTTTTCTATTAATAAGTAAGTTTCCACATATAACGACGCTTGGTTAGTGGATGCTTTCTAGCCTTAGCAAGCTCTTCAGCATAAACACGCATTACACCAGTATGAATCATTGGGTTAAAGTAATCAATTACATTTTCACCAGCAACTTCATTAAGACCATAATCCTTAGCATCAATATTTGTTACTTGTGCATCAAATCTTTGTAAGAATGTCAAAGCACGGGCATCAAGATGACGAGTGCTACCATCATTCATGAATAATAGATACGGTGCATCCTTTTCGGTAAGTTCAAATGGGCCATGGAAATATTCACCGGAATGAACTGTTGGAGCAGCAATCCATTGCATTTCCATAAACAAAAATGATGCTGTTGAATATGCAACACCAAGTGATGCACCACTGCTTAGTACAAAAATTTTCTTTTCATCTTTGTACTTTTCACCAAATTCTTTTGCTGATGGACCAACTGATTTTACTGCATTTTCAATCAAATCAGGCATGCCGTTGAAAGCTGCAACAGCTTCATCGTAAAACTGATAACCCTCAAACTGCTTAACAATTTCAATAGCAAAGGCTAAGCAATATGACATTTTTTCAGTTTTAGCAGCATAATTTTCGTGGAAGCCATGAATAACTTTATATTCTGTTTCTTTAATAATAGGTGAATCATCTGCCATTGATAAAGTAATTAAGTGAGTACCTAATTCTCTAGCCTTTTTAGTTGCAGCTACTGATTCAGGAGTTGTACCTCCAAGAGAAGCAGTTATTACAATAGTATGTTCTCCCACTCCTTTTGGCGTATCATAGTTAAATTCATTTGCAGTATGAATTGAGGAAAGCAGTTTAGTACTTTCATGCGAAACGAAGTAATAGCCTGGATACAAGTCAGCCATTGAAGCACCACAGCCAACAAACATTACACGATCAATATCAGGTTGTTTTTCCTTAATATCACTTACAATAGATTTAACTTTTTCAAAATCCATAATTTATATAATCTCCTTATTATTATAAAAAATTACTAACAACTAATTAAAAATACCTAATACGCTAAGTAGAATACCGCCAAAAATGCAGATGACCATAATCCAAGCAGTATTAACCTTCTTTTTGATTAGGTAAAACATACCTAAGGTGAATGCAAGAGATAACATTTGTGGGAAAATTGAATCTAATGTCTTTTGTAAAACAAAAGTTTTACCAAATTTAATTGGTGTCGTTATCCCAATCATTGTTGCCACCATTGCTCCAATAACCATTAGCCCGATTACGTTCATCAAAGACATGATTCTGTTAATGGTACCGTTACTAATAAGACGCTGAATATTCTTTTTACCTTGTAGATAACCCCATTTACCGCCCCAATAAGTAACAATAACTGAAGGGATGATGGAAATAATCATTGCCAAAATTGGCCCAAATATGTTTCCCTGTTGAGCCATGTTGATTCCCAGACCAAAGGCAATAATTTTAATTGTTCCCTGGAAGAAGGAATCACCAATACCTGATAAAGGACCCATTAATGAAGTTTTTACACCGTTAATTGAATCAGGATCGAATGTATCTGGATTGGCTGCATATTCTTCTTCCATTGCAGAAGATAATCCCAGAACAAACGAGGTTAACTGTGGTGTACAGTTGAAGAAGGCCATATGACGATGATATGCCTCTTTTTTCTTTTGGAGTTTTTCAGGTGTATCCGGCTTTTCGCCATAAATTTCATCTATTGTTGGTGCCATCCCATACATGAAACCCATGTTCATTTGACTTTCATAGTTCCAAGATGTCTGAATAGCCCACGATCTCCAGAAGAATTGCCAAAATCTATGACGTAGCTGTTTATCTGTATGCTTTTGTTCGGTCATAATTTGTCCTCCTATAATTCTTCCAAATCATCTAGGTCGTCACTACCTGATGAATTTGATCCAGAACTATTATTGCCGTTATTAGTCATAAATTTGTTAAGAATAATAGCGAAAATAACTGCAAAAATAGCTACACTAATAACTGTCATCTTACCGTATGCAGCAATAAAGAATCCTAGGAACAAATAAACTGCATTCTTTTTATCGATCATAGTTGACATCAAAAGTGCAAATCCATATGCTGGTAAAATCTTACTTGCCAAAGTTAAACCATTAGTTAGCCAATCTGGAATCATCTTAACAAAACTGGTAACAACGTTTGTACCTAAGAAAATTGCCAAAAATACTGGAACAAAATATAACAAACCATAAATAATTGGTCCATATACTATGTGGTAGCTTCGCGCTTTTCTGAATTTGCCTGCATCAATTGCATTTTCAACTAACTGATTAAAAGATGAAAACAGCATTCTGATAACTATGGCTACCAGTTGCCCCAAAACGGCTACTGGCAAAGCTACAGTTAACGCAGCTTGTGCACTGGTATGTGACAAAATAGCAAAAGCTGAAGCTACGACTGACCCCAAAACCATATCTGGGGGAACGGCAGCACCTACTTGAACTATTCCCATTGAAACTAGCTCTAGTGTCGCACCAACCATCAATCCCTTCGAAACATCTCCCAGTACTAAGCCAACAAGTGTACTCACTATTAATGGCTGCTCAAAGTTTTCACGCCCAAGCAATCTTGAGTCGAACATGGCGAATACACCAACCAAGCCGACTACTAATGCTTTCCAAAACATTTTTTACCTCCCTTTCTAAATAATATTATTTAGAAGTTCTTTATTAGCTGAAGGAACTTGTTGCATGCTGATCTTAATACCCTTATCACACATTTCTTTAGTAAGCTTAACTTCTTCTGGAGTTAAATAAATAGCATTACTAAAGCGTTTTGCATTTGGTTTAGAAGGAATTAAGCCGTAATTAATTTCATCTACAGATCCATATGCAGCAATAAATTTACTCAATTCCGCTACGTTTTCAAAAAGCAACATAATATTATCTTTTAGTGCCTTAATCTGGTCAATTTTACTAATTGCTTTATCGACGCTAAAAACGTTTAGACGAACATCTTCTGGCTTAGCCAGTTTCAAGGACATTTTCTTAAAATCATCATTTGCTGTAGCTGTATCAATTACAATTACTCTTTCGATATTCGCAAACTTGGTCCATGAAAAAATGACTTGTCCGTGCAATAATCGGTGATCAACTCTAATTACTTTTATCATAATAAATCTCCTTCATCGTCATCCTCAGTCATTAACTTATTTATCGACAAAACTCCTTTCTGTCCTTCGTTAATAGCCTCTTCAATACTCTCTTGGGTTAGGCCGGAATCTGCTGTAGTAACTAAAGTTATAACCAAAGGCAGATTCATGCCTGTTAACACCGTCAAATTTTGATGATCCTTTAACAGTTGGGTCATCTCATTATTAACTGAGCCACCTAAAACATCAGTAATGATTACTGCTTTCTGATCACCAACCTTATCAAGCGAATTCTTAATATCACCAATAAAGCTATCATCACTCGTACCATTTTTATAGGCTTCATACGCTTCAAGATTATCCTGATTACCAGCGATCATTTCAACAGTATTTTTCATTCCCTTGGCAAGCTTGCCATGGCTAACTAAAATTATTTTCACTAAAATTCACCCCTAATCCAAACACTTACTAGCATATTAACAAGATGTATTAACATGTATACATGATATAATAATATAAAAATCTGATCACGTAAATGCTTTCTTCAAAAATAATTAAATTTTATTTTAAAAATTATTTTTTTAAAGCGTTTTCGTTAAATTTGTTATTAAAAAATAATGGCACAACCTTCAAGCACCTATAATCATTTCACGTCTAAAATGATTATTTATAATCTTCTTTCCACATGTACCTACGAGTTTCATAGCTTTCGTGGGTAGCATAAGAAAGTTCCCTCATATAAACATTATTTAGAATAGATGAAAAAATCGGGTGATTAAAATACGGAGAAACTTCGGGCTTGATATCATCTAACCCTATTTCCTTACCGTCTAATACATATAATTTTTTGCCGCCAAACCGTTGTTCAAATTTAAGAGCACGCTCATCTTCAGGCCTGGTTTTGCCTGTGGCCAATAGCTGAAAAATTGACTTGCTTTTATCTGTAACTTCAAAAGGACCATTAAAAAATTCATAACTATGAATGGTTGGTGAATTCAGTTGCAGCATTTCTTCTATATTGCAAATTGAGAAAACGTAAGCTGCACCATACGCTGGACCACTGGCAATAACATAAATAGTTTTTTGATCTTTATTTAGCTCTGCCCATTCTTTTGCCAAAGGAGTAGTGTAATCAACTGCCTTACGATAAATAGGATCAAGTAAATCAAAAGTCTTCATCGCTGTTTCAAAATCATCATAGCCTTCAACTTCTTGGAGCAAATTCATTGCTATGCATAACCCAATACTGCCATTTACACGCTCAAGCCTGCTTTCATCTAAAGCTAAACTTTCATATTTTATTTTAAAATCACAAACTTTTACCAAGTCGGATTCATCAACATACAGAGCTATAGTGGTTGCACCATGTTCTTTAGCAACTTTAGCAGAATCAATCGTCTCACTGGTTCCTCTCATAGAACATAAAACTACTAATGAATTTTGGTCTAAATTCTTTGGCGGAGCATAAACAAATTCCCCACTAGTATACATACTGGAAAATAGCTTTTTTGATTCTTGATGTAAGAAATAGTTAGCGCCATAAAAGCCACCGAACGAACCACCGGCGCCTATCCAAATTACTTGCTTAATACCTCCTTCGTGTTCCATTTTGTTAACAGCTTTTTTGACAGTCTGTTTAACTTCATCTTGTATCTTCATTTTTACTCTCCTGTATTTAAAAATGATACATGTATCTTCATTTACAAATTATAAAGCGCTTTATTTATAAAGTAAAGGGAATATTAAAAATACCAGTATCTTTATTTGGTACAAAATAGATACTGGTGCTTAATCAATCAGCTTTTGTTATAATACAAATAATAATATTCAAGAAAGAAAAAAACATGTTAAAAAAATCAGAAAATCATATGCCATTATATATTGACCTGGCAAAGATCATAAAAAACAGAATTGCAGAAAATAAATATCAAATAGGCACAAAAATACCTTCTGAAATGGAGCTGCAAAAAGAGTTTTCTGTCAGTCGTACCACTGTTCGAAAAGCTCTTAAAGTATTAAGTGATGAGAATTATTTAATTAAGCTTCCTGGCAAGGGAACTTTTGTGTCCGACAAAAGAAACGAAATTGAAACTCAGAATCAAAAGTTTTCTAGCTTGACAGACAGTGCTGCAAAAACGGGTAAAAAAATCTCCAATCGTTTAATTAGTATCAAGAGTATTACTGGTGATGATGAGCAAAATACATTTCTGCAAACTAATGCCCAACAACAAATTATTGAAATTAAACGTTTGCGGTATATCGATGATATTCCTTTCTGTCTTGAATGGATTTGGCTGGCTCCTAAATATAGTGCTATTAAAGATGAAGATCTTGATATGCCACTGTACAAGATTTTACGAAAGAAATTTCACATTAATCCTGGAAAAGGAAAGAAGACTTTTAAAATTGCATTCGCTAATAGAGAAGAATCCTTCTTACTTAATGTTGACGAAAAAACACCATTAATGCGGATTAAAGATCTAGTTTATGATGATCATAATTTTCCGTTACATATTACTCAAGAAATTATCCGCAGCGATAAGTTTACCTATGCAGTTAACCATTAATTTTCAAATCAAAAAAGCAGATACTAGTGTTTTCTACTAGTGTCTGCTTACTTTTATAAATATTCTGTTTTAACTTTAGACTAACTAATTAGTACCAACCATTAGCAAGCCAGAATTGTTTAGCTGCTGCCCATGAGCCATAGCGACCAGCAACATAGTTGTCAGCAACACGCTCTTGATTAGCGGCTGAATAGTCGCCGTTAAGATATGCGGCAGAAAGTTGGTATTTACCAATGTACTGACCATTTTGCGCACTGTATGAGCCACCAGATTCACGACTGGCAATCCATGCCTTTGCTCCTGCTTCTGAGTCAGTTGAAGCAGTAGTGTAATTTAAATTAGTAGCGTAAGTTGACTCAGTGTTATTTGCAACCGTACTGTTTTCAGTCTGACTGCTGGTTACCGCTGTATTTTGAGATTCATTTGCCGGATGATAGCCTTTATTGACGTATTTGGCCTTAACCCATTGGTTCTTGCCTAAGTCGTACCACTTGTGACCCTTTTTGTCATAAGCAGTCTTAATGACTTTCCAAGAAGAATTACTTGGTAAAATTTGACCAGTAGCCTTAGGGTGTTTATAACTGTTCCAAACATGAATTGAATTACCATCAACATAGTTAACAGTTACAACTGCTGCATCATTTTCAACGGTAGCTGCTTGAACGTCGCTAGTTGCAACGCTGCCTATAACTGCAACTCCAGAAGCAGATAATGCTGCTACTGCTGCTGATTTAACTAAAATAGATTTTACCTTCAAAAAAATTCTCTCCTTAAATAAAAATCCATAATATGTTT
>NZ_CAMKZC010000031.1:0-11765 GCF_946477725.1 uncultured Lactobacillus sp.
AGAAAATTAGTGACGGCTCTGAAAGTCAGGATCAAAACGAAAAAAGAGGCAGCACTATATGCCAAAGTTTTCAGATAATCTGACTGAAAAAGAATTACAGAACCTGGTGGCAGAAGTTTCTCTTAAGTATTTTGGCAGACAGTTTAAGCACCAAGTAAAAATTAATAAGCGCATGACAACAACTGGTGGTCGGTATCATTTAGATGATCACCACATTGAAATTAATGCGCATTTTTTAGTGCCGCAATATTATCAAGAATTGATTGGCATAATTAAGCACGAATTGACGCATTACCACTTACATTTAAATCACAGAGGATATCGTCATCAAGACCATGATTTTAAAGTTTTACTTAATAAAGTTGGTGGTTCAAGGTATGCACCGGATATTGGTCTCAGACGCAAAAGCAAAGCAAAATACTTATACGTTTGTACAGTTTGCGGACAAAAATATTGGCGAGTTCGCCGGCTAGATTTACGACGATATGCGTGTGGTCATTGTAAAGGTAAATTAAAATTGGTTGACCACGTAAAGGTAAATTAAAATTGGTTGACCACAGATGAATTAAAAACAATTTTTAAATTTTTTGTTTGACAAAATGTTAGGTACCAAACTATAATTATCTTATAAAATATATTAGGTACCTAACTTTTTATTTTTTTATTAAAGGAGTTTAATTATGAGTCAAACAAGTGATCAATTAATGAAACAACTTCATTTTATTATGCGTGCCAGTCGCTACTACATGTTTCAGAATAAAGAGCCGATATCTGGTCAAAAACGAGTTTTAGCAATCTTAAAGTTGGAAGACGGCCTAACCCAAAATTATCTGGCTGAGATTTTAGCTCTGAAGCCGGGCTCTTTAGCAGAACTGTTGAAAAAGATGGAGTTAAAAGGCGACATTCGACGTGAAGTTAATGAGCAGGATAAACGGGTTAAACGAGTTTATCTAACAGAGAGCGGAAAAGAAAAGGCCGCAAAGTTAGCCGAACAAAAGGCCAAGCAAGATACTGCACCGTTTTTTGCTGGTTTGACTGCGGAAGAGCAAGACCAATTTGGTCAGTATCTGCAAAAAATTGCTGCGGGCTGGGATGATGATTTCAAGGATAAAGCCAGCTCTTTTGTTGACCCAGCTTATCGGATGGAAAGAATTAAAAAATGGCGTGAATATGCCGCTGAGCATAATTTTTCAAGATCAGATATGCGCGCTATGTGTCATCATATGCATGAACGGCATCACTATCATCATGACTGCCCTCGCGCTGATTTTAACAGAAATTATTGCAATTATGATAAGATGCACGGTTATGACCGCGACTTTTGGCGTAAATTTTGGCATAATGAAGATGAAGATTTATAATTAGCAACATGATTAAAGTTTTTCAATTATTGAAAAACTTTTTTATTTAGTCTAAATAAGGAAAGCCGGTATCTTTTATGGCATTTGGGTCAGGTAAAGATGGAAAGCAAAATGTTAAAATTAGTGACTTTTTAGACCTGCTAAAAAGTTTAAATGTGAAAAAGTCTTTGTTCATAATTGGTTTACTACTTAGTCTTGTCACAAGTGCAGCCAATTTAGCATTACCTTTATTAACCAGGCAGCTGGTGGACACTAGTAAATGGGATAACTTTAATTATTCAAGTTTAATTATTATCATTGTAGTTTTTGTGTTGCAGCTAGTTTTAGGAACTTTGGGCGGATATGTACTGCGCTATTTTGGTGAAAGCGTAGTCAAGACCCTGCGTGAACGGTTATGGGCTCACCTGTTAAAATTACCTGTTACTTATTTTGATGCTAATAAAGTGGGTGAAAGCAGCTCGCGACTAGTCAATGATACTGGAATAATAAAAGATTTACTGGCTTCGCAGTTTCCTAATTTTATTACCGGCGCAATCCAATTATTTTTCTCATTAATCATTTTATTTGTGATGGATTGGGAAATGGCCACCTTAATGTTTGTCGTAGTTCCTATTGTGGTAGTAATTTTATTACCGGTTGGTCGCATAATGGTGAGACTAGGTCGGAAACTACAAGCGGAAACAGCCAAATTTAATGGTGAGGTCAGTGAAAAACTATCTGAGGTCCGCTTGATTAAATCCAGTAACGGCGAAAAACATGAGCAGGAAGCTGGTAATCACCGAATCAATAAAATTTTCACCATTGGAGTTTTAGACGCACGCGTCGAAGCTGTTTTACAGCCAATCATTATGACCTTGATGATGGCTGCTTTTGCCGGCATTTTGGCTTTTGGCATTATTCGCGTTGGTCAAGGTTCTTTAACAAGTGGTTCATTAGTGGCCTTTTTACTGTACTTATTTAATGTTATTGGCCCTGTTGCCAATTTTGCCACCTTTTTCTCCCAGATTCAAAAAGCCTTAGGCTCAACTGAACGTATCCAAGAAATTTTACGAATAGAGCCCGAAAAGAACTCGGGTCAACAGACCTGCGATTTAACTAATAAAACTTTAACTGCACAAAATCTGAATTTCAGCTATGTGAAAAATGAACCAGTTTTACAGTCAATTTCATTTGTTTCACGGCCAAATTCTGTAATTGCTTTTGCTGGTCCCAGTGGTGGCGGGAAGTCAACTATTTTTGCATTACTAGAGCGGTTTTACCAACCGGATAGTGGCAAAATTACTATTGGAAACCAGAACATTCAAGATATTGACCTCGCAAATTGGCGCTGCCAAATAGGCTATGTTTCTCAAAATAGTGCTATTTTTTCTGGAACAATTCGGGAAAACCTGGTTTATGGTTTAACTAAAAAGATGACCGATGAAGATCTTTGGCATGGACTTTCTTTGGCTTATGCGGATCAATTTGTCCGTGAATTTCCTGATCAGATGGAGACTGAAATAGGTGAACGCGGAATTAAGCTCTCTGGTGGTCAAAAGCAGCGCTTAGCTATAGCACGAGCATTTTTACGTGACCCTAAGATTTTAATGCTGGATGAAGCTACGGCTAGTCTCGATTCAGAATCAGAGGGAAAAGTGCAACAGGCACTCGATAAACTAATGGTCAATAGAACTACTTTGGTAATTGCGCACCGACTGGCGACGATTGTTAATGCCGATCAAATATATTTTATAGAACACGGTAAGGTTACAGGCCATGGCACCCATCACGAATTGATGCAAAAGCATAGTTTATACGCTAAGTATGTCACCGAGCAGATGGTAAATTAACCGCTTTTACATAAAAATGATTAAGAAAACTCTTGTGCTAAATTCAATTTTGGGTTATAGTATTGAATGTGTTGCGGGCATGGCGGAATGGCAGACGCGCAAGACTAAGGATCTTGTGATCGCTTTTAGATCGTGGAAGTTCGAGTCTTCTTGCCCGCATTTGCTTTAATGGAGCTTTGGCTCCATTTTTTTGTGCTTAATTTATTTTTGAGCAGATTTATTTTGCAACCAACTAACTTTATTTTAAAAATTAATTATATTGTATAGTTTTATAATTAAGAGAGGTTATACTTAAGAAGAGATTTTTTAAAGCAAGGGAAAACAAATGGCGAGAAAACGAAGAAGCAAGAAGTTATCTAATACAGCAATCATTATGCGCACTTTTATTATTTTATTTTTGTTAATAATTGCTTTTGTGGCTTTTCGTTATTATCGTAGGCAGGCAATTCAGTCTGAACAGATTAGACAAGAGCAGCTTGCGCGTGAAGAGGCAAGGCAAAAGATTATCAGACAGCATAAGGCCTTTATCCGTGAAATTGGCCCGATAGCTAAAGAAGTGGATAAATCTTTTGATCTTTTACCTAGTATTACAATTGCCCAAGCCTGTCTCGAAAGTGATTATGGAAAAAGCGATCTTTCGCAAAAATACAATAACCTCTTTGGTGTCAAAGGCAATAACCCTAATACCTCTGCTGTCTTGAAAACCAAAGAATTTGAAAAAGGCAAGTGGATTGAAATTAAAGCTCGTTTTCAAATTTATGACTCTTATGAAGCTTCAATCAGGGCTCATGCGCGCTTGTTCCAAAAAGGGACAACTTGGGATGCCAAGCAGTACCGGCACGTTCTGGCAGCCAAAAATTATGAAGCTCAGGCTCATGCTTTAGTCAAGGACGGCTATGCCACCGACCCTGATTATGCGGACAAACTGATTAAATTAATTGAAGAATACAATCTTGACCGTTTTGATAAATAGAATGCACAGGGTAACAAATAAGGCTACGATTTTTGGTACAATAGAAGAGTTATAAAATTTGGGGTGAGAGGATTCAGAATGAGCGTAGAATCAATTTTAAAGGGTTTAAATCCACAGCAAAAAAAAGCAGTACAGATTACAGAAGGGCCTTTATTAGTCGTTGCTGGAGCGGGTTCTGGGAAAACATCTGTGCTAACGCGGCGAATTGCTTATCTAGTTGCTGAAAAAGGGATCGCGCCTTGGAATATTTTGGCTATTACTTTTACCAATAAAGCCGCTACTGAAATGAAAGAGCGCGAATATAAGTTATTGGGACAGCAGGCTGACGGTATCTGGATGTCGACTTTTCATGCTCTTTGTGTCCGCATATTAAGACGGGATGCTGAAAAAATTGGTTATAGCGGTAATTTTTCGATTGCTGATTCAGCTGAACAGCTCACTTTAATTAAACATATTCAAAAAGAGCAAAATATTAATCCCAAAATGTATGAACCACGGAGGATTTTGTCTGCCATTTCCAATGGCAAAAATGATTTACTTACTCCAGATGCATTTTCAGCCAGCGCTGCCTCACCTTTTGAAAAAATAACTGCTCAAGTGTATCAGGAGTATCAAAAACGCCTAAAGAATGATCAAATTATGGACTTTGATGATTTGATTATGCAAACTCTGGTTTTATTCAAAAAGGCTCCGACAGTTTTACATTATTATCAAAATAAATTTCGTTATTTACTGGTAGATGAATACCAGGATACCAACCAGGCACAATACGAACTGTGTCATGCTTTAGCGGCACAATATAAAAATATCTGTGTTGTCGGTGATGCGGATCAGTCAATCTATGGCTGGCGCGGTGCTAACATGGAAAACATTATGAATTTTGAGCAGGACTATCATGATGATGGCGTGCAAACTGTCAAACTGGAGCAAAATTACCGTTCAACTGGTCATATTTTAGCAGCTGCTAATGCCGTAATTAAGAATAATCGTAACCGCAAAGCCAAAAAGCTGTGGACAGACCAAGGTGAAGGTGCAAAAGTAACTTATTATCGCGCCCAAAGTGGCGACGATGAAGCGCACTTTATTATTGCTAAAATACAAGAAGAGGTAAAAGAGAAAAAGCGCTCTTACCACGATTTTGCGGTATTATACCGCACTAATGCGCAATCCAGAACAGTTGAGGAGTCCTTTGTTAAGTCAAATGTTCCTTACCAAATTGTTGGTGGGCATAAATTCTATGATAGAAAAGAAATCATGGATATTATGGCTTATTTAAAGTTAGTAGCTAATCCCAGCGATTCCATGAGTTTCAACCGGATTATTAACACCCCTAAGCGCGGTATTGGACCAGTTAGTGTGCGGCGTTTTATGGACTTTGCCCGTGATAATGGTTTATCAATTTTAGGAGCCTTTGATCACATTAGTATGTCGGGCGTTACTGCTCGGGCAGGCGCCAGACTGAGTGATTTTGGCGCTAAATTACGCGATGCGATTAACTTTGCTAAAGATCATACAGTTACTGGTCTGACTGAAAAAATACTGCAAGATTTTGGCTATACTGCTGCCCTGAAAGCTGAACATACAATTGAAGCAGAGACTAGATTAGAAAACCTGGATGAATTTTTGTCTGTTACTAAGCGTTTTGACGATGAATATGAAGAAAACGATGACACTGAAAATGCATTGAGTGACTTTTTGTCCGAGGTTTCTCTTTTAAGTGACCAAGATGATTTGGCCAATAATGATGATCAAGTTGCGTTAATGACATTACACGCCGCAAAGGGGCTGGAATTTCCAGTAGTCTTTTTAGTGGGAATGGAAGATGGACTTTTTCCTTTGTCACGCGCTTTGATGGAAGATGATCAGCTGGAAGAAGAGCGCAGATTAGCTTATGTGGGTATTACCCGAGCTAAGCGCGAACTGTTTTTAACAAATGCATACTCACGCATGATGTATGGCAGAATGCAAAATAATCCTCCTTCCAGATTTTTGGCAGAAATTGATCAAGACGATCTGAATATTGAAAACTCCGTCCCAATTACCTTGACTAGTGCTAACTTGCAAGCTGAAACTGCACCTTTTGCTAACAGTGATGAACGGGCACGTGCACAGGTTTATACTCCCAAAGTTAAACCTGCTGGTGCAGTGGGAGCAGAGAAAAAAGGCTGGAATGTCGGCGACCAGGTAGAGCATAAGTCCTGGGGCAGAGGTGTTGTAACTAAAGTTAACGGCAAAGGCGAAGACATGGAACTTGATATTGCTTTTAGTGGCAAAGGAATCAAGCGGCTTCTAGCAGCATTTGCACCAATTAAAAAGGTATAATAAAAGCAGAAATAAAAAAATAGTTTTAAATCAGGAGGAAGAAAATGGCAGATTTAACTCTTGATGAGGCCAGAAAAGAAGTCGCAGCTCTAAGAGATAAACTAGACGAATGGGCAAATGCCTATTATACAAAGGACACACCTGAAGTTGAAGATAATGTGTACGATAAAAACTATAATCGTTTAGTTGAACTTGAGCAGGAATTTCCGCAGCTGGTGTCACAAGATTCCATTACTCAAAAAGTAGGGGGACAGATTGACAATCAGTTTACTAAGGTTACTCATGAAATTCCAATGTTATCAATGGGAGATGTTTTTTCTAAAGAAGAACTGCAGGAATTTGATGACAGAGTCCAAAAACAAATAGGTCACGAAGTTGCTTATAACGTAGAGTTAAAAATTGATGGTCTGTCTATTGCCTTAGAATATACTGACGGTAAATTAACCAGGGCTTCTACCAGGGGAAATGGTCAAGTAGGTGAGGACGTTACTCCTAATGCGCGCTATATTTCTGATATACCGCAAACCTTGCCCGCAAAATTGACCACGGAAGTCCGGGGTGAATGTTACATGGGTAAAGAACCATTTGCTAAACTCAATGCGGAGCGTGATGAAAAAGGTGAAACAACTTTTGCTAATCCGCGCAACGCCGCAGCCGGCTCTTTACGGCAATTAGATGCAAGTATTACCAAACACCGGCACTTAAGTACATTTATTTATACCTGGGTTAATCCACCAGCAGAAATTACCAGCCAACACCAGGCAATTGAAAAAATGACGCAGCTGGGTTTTCACACTAACCAAACCGGGCGCAGAATTGTAAAAATGGCCGATATTTTTGCTTTTATTGACGAGTATACTGCTAAAAGAAATTCGCTGGATTACGGTATTGACGGGATTGTTTTAAAAGTTGACGATTTGGACTTACAACAAGAACTAGGAAATACCGTCAAAGTGCCCCGTTGGGAAATAGCGTATAAATTTCCTCCTGAAGAGCAGGAAACTGTGGTTCATGAAATTAAGTGGACGGTTGGCCGTACTGGAGTTGTAACGCCAACTGCGATTATGGATCCTGTCCAGTTAGCTGGTACTACAGTTTCTCATGCTGTTTTGCATAACGCCGATTTATTGCAACAAAAAGATGTCCGTATTGGCGATACCGTTATGTTACATAAAGCGGGTGATATTATACCCGAGATTTCAGAAGTGGTATTAGCTAAAAGGCCGAAGGATGCTCAACCTTATCCGATTCCGACAACGTGCCCATCGTGTGGAGAAAAATTGATTCATCTAAAAGATGAAGTAGCATTGCGCTGTGTTAATCCGTCGTGTCCTGCTCAAATTGAAGAGGGCATAACTCATTTTGCTTCAAGACCGGCTATGAATATTGACGGCTTAGGGCCTAAGATCGTGCGGCAGTTAATTAAGAATGGTCTAGTTCATAATGTAGCTGATTTGTATCATTTAACCGCTGCTGATTTGGAAAAACTGGATCATTTTAAAGATAAATCTATCAGCAATTTATTAAACGCCATCAATAATTCAAAAAGAAATTCCGTTGAATTATTGTTAACTGGACTTGGAATTGATCATGTCGGTGCAAAGGCTGCCAGATTAATTGCACAAAAGTTTAAAAATATGGCAAAGATTATAACTGCAGACGTGCAAGATGTAGCTGCTATCGCTACAATAGGGATGACAATTGCAGAATCTTTAACCACTTATTTTGCTCAAGATGAAGTTAAAGATCTAGTTAATGAACTTAAAAAAAGTGGTGTTAACATGGATTATCTGGGTGCAGAACCTGAAGACACCGCAGCAATCCCAGACAATTACTTTAAAGATAAAACTGTCGTTTTAACAGGAACTTTGGCGCATTACACTAGAAGTGAGTTTACCAAGAAATTACAAGCACTTGGTGCTAAGGTAACTGGTTCAGTTTCAAGGAAAACCGATTATGTAATTTATGGTCAGGATGCTGGTTCCAAATACACCAAAGCGCAGAAGCTCGGTGTACCGTTATTGACTGAGGAAGAAGCAATTGCTCAAGTTAAATAAAGGAACTTTTAAAGTGAAAAAATACTTGCAAATATTAACGCTTTTGGGAATGTCATTGAGTTTGACGGCTTGCGGCAACTTGAAAAATTCCAACTTGGCGAATAACGCTAAAACATCATCGAATTCAAGCCCTAAAACATATCAAACTACTGATACTGGTAATAATGGGTATACTGTTTTGCTTAAAAACGGGCATTATGTAACAAGTCCAATATCTGGCCTGACAGCGACTGATAATGATAATTCTGTCGACACCAGAGAATTAGAACGAGGCTTGGTCCAGATTTCTAAAGGCGTTTATTCAACAAATTCATATGTCTTTCAGGAAGGCCAGTACATTTCTGCCACTGTAGCCAATCAATGGCTGGGACGAAAGTCAAAGTCAAATCCCACTGGCCTTAATCCCAAAATAGGAACTAAGAAAAATTACCAGCCAATTTATTTAGAAGAAATAATTGAACAAGATTTTTTGACGGGATCCGGTTCAAATTACCACATAGGTGGTATTAGTATTGGGCTTGCTCTTAATTCAATTGACTATTATCAAAAGAAAAAAGATGGTCCTGAATACCAGGCACAAATTTCACGTACGCAGCAAAAGCAATACGGGCAAGCAGTGGCCCAAAAAGTAGTGGCTCGTTTGCGGAAAAAGAAAGCTTTAAAGAACATTCCAATTACGGTTGGGCTTTTTGCTAAAGAAAGTAAGGATTCTTTAGTGGCTGGAACTTACTTTTTGAGCGGGACAGCGGCCGCTAATAGTAGTAAAATAACTAAATGGAAAACTATTAATACTCAAGCGGAAGTTTTACCAACGGTTGGTGGTAAAAAAGCAATTAATAGCAGTGATGCTTCCAGTTTCAATAGTTTTAAAGAATCTATTCAAAATTATTTCCCTAATATCAGTGGTGTAACAGCAACTTTACGCTATGAAAATGGTAAATTAGCTCAAGAAAATATTACAATTACTACCCAGTTTTATGGGTATGAGCAAATTCAAAGTTTTACCAGGCTGGTTTTATCAACCGCAAAGAAGTATTTGGCTAATAACGTGCCAATCGAAATTAAGATTGGTTCCGTTAATGATATCCAGGCTTTAGTTGCTAAAGAAACAGGGGATAGTAGTTATCAAGTCCATATTTATGGTGGCGAATAAGGAGGTATATTTGCGTGGAAATTACAGAAGATACAATTAAACACGTTGCGACTTTGTCGCGGCTTGAGATTGATGAAAAAGATATCAGCAAGGTAACTGAACAAATGAGTTCAATTATTAATATGGCTGATCAATTATCAGAAGTTAATACTGCTGGTGTGAAAGAAACCGTTCAGGTTGTTGATCGTGATACTGTTTTTAGAGAAGATGAGCCTGAACACTGGCAAGATCGAGCTGAATTAATGAAAAATGTTCCTGAACAGGCCAATGGCTTCATTAAGGTTCCGGTAATTATTAATAAGGATGAGGACGAGTAATGAATTACTTAAATGAAGATATTGACTCTTTAAATGAAAAACTTGCCCACAAGACTTTGTCAGCCGACAAATTAGCGCAAGATACAATTGATAATATTAAAAAGACAGATGACAAGTTGAACGCCTGGATTACTGTTCAAGAAGATGCAAAGCCACAAAATGATTTAGACTTTGCTCATAATAAACTTGCTGGCATTCCCATTGCCATTAAAGACAACATTATTACTGATGGTGTTAAAACAACGGCAGCTAGTCATATTCTAGATAATTACATTCCGGTATATGATGCGACTGTCATTGAAAGATTAAAAAAGGCGCAAGTGACTTTTGTGGGTAAAACCAACATGGATGAGTTTGCGATGGGTTCTTCTACGGAACATTCATACTTTGGCATCACCCATAATCCGTGGAATTTGGATAAAGTACCGGGCGGTTCATCTGGTGGTTCAGCTGTTGCTGTTGCCTCGGGCCAAGTTGTTGCTGCTTTGGGTTCAGACACTGGTGGTTCGATCAGGCAGCCTTCCGCGTTTAACGGCATTTTTGGTATTAAGCCGACATACGGCCGCGTTTCTCGCTGGGGCTTAATTGCTTTTGCTTCTTCCTTAGATGAAATCGGCGTGATGAGTAAGCGGGCAAAGACTTCAGCTGAAGTTCTGAACGTTATTGCGGGTAGTGACGACCATGATTCCACTCTTTCGACTAGAGCAGTGCCTGATTTTACCAAGTACATTGGTCAAGATGTTAAGGGGATGCATGTAGCGGTAGTTAAAGAATATATGGCTGCTGTTGATGGTGATATGCGCAAGGCAATTCAAGAACAAATTGATGCTTTGGAAAATGCTGGAGCAATCATTACTGAGGTATCTTTGCCTTTAACCAAGTATGTAGTTCCCGACTATTATATTATTGCTTCAAGTGAGGCTTCATCAAACCTGCAAAGATTTGATGGTATTCGTTACGGCTACCGTGCTCAAGACACTAAGAACCTATTAGATGTTTACGTTAAGTCTCGTTCAGAAGGTTTTGGCGAAGAAGTTAAACGGCGGATTATGCTGGGCTCCTTTGCTCTTTCAGCCGGCTCTTATGATCGTTTCTTTAGACAAGCATCTAAAGTCAGAACGTTAATTTGTGACGAATTTGATCAGATTTTCGCTGAAAATGATGTGATTGTGGGACCAACCACCACCACTCCTGCTTTTGGTATCGGTAGTGAAATTTCTGACCCGATTAAAATGTACAATAATGATATCTTGACTATTTCAGCCAACTTAGCAGGAATTCCTGCTGCCAGTGTTCCAGCTGGTTTAGTTGACGGGATGCCTGTAGGACTGCAGATTATGGCCAAACGGTTTGATGAAGGCAGCATTTTCCAAGTTGCTGACTTTATTGAAAGAACTAATAAGTTTTATGAAAAAACACCAACTGGAATGGAGGATTAACTGATGAATTTTAAATCAACGATTGGGTTCGAAGTTCACTTTGAATTAAAAACTAAAAGTAAGATTTTTTCACCTTCGCCAGTAAGTTATGGTGCAAAACCCAACACTGAAACAAATGTCATTGATTGGGCAATGCCAGGTGTTTTACCTTACGTTAACAAGGACGTTTACCGTTTAGGAATTATGGTGGCGTTGGCCACACATGCTCATATTTTGCCAACCACTCATTTTGACCGGAAAAATTATTATTACCCTGATAGTCCTAAGGCTTATCAGATTACCCAATTTTTCCAACCACTAGCTCGTGATGGCTA
>NZ_CAMKZC010000032.1:0-11018 GCF_946477725.1 uncultured Lactobacillus sp.
TAACAAAGCTCCTGAAATTGATCCTGAATAATTAAGTCAATTGCAAAAAGCAGTCATGGACTGCTTTTTTTATGTCCTGTTATTCTGTTATTTTTGCTATAATGAAATTGAGTTACTGGTTAATAATTTAATTTTAGAAAGCACGGATCATGGATAAAGAAGAACAGGATAGGTTGAAAAAATTGGCTGCCGTGAAGGCCGCTGAATTAGTTAAGCCGAAAATGAAATTGGGAGTCGGAACCGGCTCTACAGTTGCTTTTTTAATTGCTGAATTAGGCAGAAGAAAAAAAGAAGAAGGCCTTGAGCTAGCAGCAGTTGTTACAACCTCAAGCAGAAGTAAAAAACAGCTGGAAAGCTATGGCTTCCAGGTTGATGAGTTGGCAACTGTAGATCAACTTGATTTAACTATTGATGGTGCAGACAGAATTGCCGCTAATTTTGATGGCATCAAGGGCGGCGGCGGTGCCTTAACAATGGAAAAAAATGTTGCTGTTAATTCACGCCAAGTAGTTTGGATTGTAGATGAATCTAAAATGGTTGACCACCTTAGTGGTTTTCCATTACCAGTTGAAGTTTTGCCAATTTCGTGTGAGCAAAATTTCAAACTTTTTCAGGCTGAAGGACTGAATCCTAAGTGGCGGTTGACTGGAAATAAGCGTTTTGTCACACATTATGGCAATTATATTATTGATTTAAACATTGATCCTATTCCGGTTCCTAGCGGCCTAGCTGATTATCTGGATCATACCGTTGGTGTGGTTGAACATGGTCTTTTTTTAGGGATGTGCAATGAAGTTATTATTGCTCATGCTGATGGCAATATTGAAGACCGCAAAAAATAACTTTCCGAGTTAGCTTAAGATTTTGTTTTGGCTAACTTTTTTTAAAGAGCAACTGGAAGCTAAATTTGGTATCATAGTGCTATAACCATTTTAAAAGAGGATTCTTATGTTAAAAAAACCTTTGATAATTAGTACCGATCCCGGAATTGATGATGTAGTAGCATTGACAATAGCCTTGTTTGCTCCTGAGCTTGATGTGAAACTGATTGCTGCAACATGGGGCAATGTTCCGCTTAAAAACACTTTGACCAATACTTTGAAACTGGAAACTTTTTTGCAAACTAAAGTGCCAGTCGTGAGTGGAGCACAAAGACCTTTATTACGAGACCAAATTGATGCTTCTGACGTTCACGGCCAAAGTGGCCTAGCCGGTTTTGATTTTCCTGAACCTGATTACAGCTTATTAAAACCAGGTATAGCTGCAGAAGCAATTCACGAGGTAGTTGCTAATAGCAGCGAGAAGGTAACTTTAATGCAAATCGGCCCAGCAACTGATTTTGCCCTTTATTTTAGACAGTTCCCTGAAGATTTACCTAAAATTGAGCAACTAGTAATTATGGGTGGTGCAATTGGTCGTGGCAATTGGGGGCCGTATGCGGAATATAATGTTGCGGGTGACCCTGAAGCAGCACAAATTGTTTTTGCAAGTGGCATAAAAATTTTATTGGCGCCACTGGAATTAGGTCATCAAGCTTACATTACTCCGGCAGTCTTAATGCAAATTAAGAAAATAGGCAGAACTGGTAATATGCTTTACCATATTATGGACAAATTGCAAGATCACACTAGAACTAATGGCCGAGAAGTATACGATGCGTTGGCATCTGGAATGTTGGTAAAACCGGAAATGTATACTTTTAAACCGGCTTACGTGGTGGTAGACACCAAGAGTCCTAGTGCTTATGGCGCATCAATGATTGATTTTGACAACTTCTTTGGTCAGCCAGCAAATGTTCAAGTTGGTGTCGAAATTGACCGTAGACAATTTTCAGAGTGGCTTATTGCGGCAATCAAAGAAGTAAGTAATTGAGGTAGATAATGGCAGATTTCGTTTATCGTACTGTGATGCGCGATATCAAACAAAATATTTTGGATAACAAATATGAAGGAATGCGTCTTCCAGACGAGCGTAGTCTAGCTGAACACTACCAAGTAAGTCGCTCATCAATGAAAAGGGCAATGGAGCTGCTTTCTCAACAAGGCATTGTTTTTAAAAAAAGGGGTAGTGGTACTTTCATCAATCCCCTATATTTAAAGAACCAATCATTGTTTCGTTATGAAGGATCAAATTTAGGGTTGACCGATAGCCTTAAAGTTCCAGGTAAAAAGCAGGGTATTAAGTTGCTTTCTTTTAATGTGATTAAAACACCCGCTGGAATAGCTCAAGACTTGTTTCTTAAAGAAAATGACTTTGTTTACCAATTTAAAAGACTTCGTTTTTTGGATGAACAGCCCTTTTTGATAGAAACTGGCTATGTACCTATTAAAATAGTTCCTGAGCTCAAGCCTGAGCACTTAAAAAAGTCCCTTTTTAATTACTTAGAGGATTCACAAAATAAGGTAGTCACTAAAGCCTTTCTTAATATTACTGTTGAACCATCTGATAGGGATGATCAAGCAAGGCTTAATTTAAAGTCTACTGAACCAGTTGGCGTAATGGAAGGTATTTTCTTTTTAGATGATGGTACTCCATTTGAAGTGTCAACTATGCGTATTCATTATCAATACATGCGCTTTAATACTTTTGTTAATTTGAATAAATAAAAAACAGGCGAAAGCCTGCTTTTTTTGGATACATTCTATATAAAAAAGGAAATCAAACATTGCTAAATTGTTGCATATCCGTGAGCCGCCCGGTATAAACAAAATTTAAGTTAATCTTTTTGGTTTTGTCACTTAAATCATGTAGAAGCTTTTGCTGCATAGTTGTTAAATGCAAATGCTGCAGCACAACAGAAGCTTGAATGTACAATACTAATTTGCCAGCATAATCTAATGGATGGTCTTGATTGTCAAATTTGCGCATGACCATACCAATGGCGTCACGAATTTGCTTATATTTATTGATATTCAATTCATTATATATATTAGAGTAAAAACTCTGATAAAACTGCTCTAAATCCTGATAAACTTCTTCGATTAGTTGTTGCTGCTTTTTTGAAAACAAACTACCAAAAAAGTTACGCATAACCTCACTTCCTTAAAACCGAAATGATTTGGGTCTTCGGCGAAAAATTTTTCTGAAATTTTTCTGGCAAAGGCAAATCTGTGATCAAAACGTCAATTTCATTAAGTGGAATTGACATGTAAGGAGAAGAATTTTCACTATCAAACTTATATTTTTCTGCAACAACAATAACTTGCTTTGCTCTGGAACACGCGGTTTTAATTAACTCCGAATCACTCATTTTTGCTGAATAAATACCGTCATCTTTAACGTTGGAGGTGCCAATGAAAGCAGTATTAAAACTTATCCTATGTAAAAGATCAAGTGAAGTTACAGAATAATTAAACCTATGCTCTTTATCAATTTTTCCTCCCAGCAGTCTTACACTTGGTAATTTTGTTTGCATCAATGCTAGTGAGTTGTCAATTGAATTAGTGACTATTTGCAAATCTGTACCACAAATTAATTCACACAATTTTTTAAGAGTAGTTGAGGGACCAATAAAATCGCACTGGTTAGGATGTACAAAACGTCTAGCCATCTGGGCCATTTTAATTTTAATAGGTGAATCGATTTGGTTTCTGGTAAGAAAATTAGGCACCTCATTTTCATCAATAGCAATTAATCCGCCATGAACTCTGATTGCTTGTCCAGTTGTGGTTAATCGAACCACGTCTCGACGAGCAGTGTCAAAAGAAATATTGAAATAGTGTGCTAAGCTGCGAGTTCGTAAATGTTTTTCATTTTTAAGCATTTGCTTGATTTTTAATAGACGGTCTTCCTGTGACATCATACTTCTCCTCTAAATAAATTAACACTACAGCGAATATTGTTTAACTACTTTTTCAGCATTTAGCAATAAAAATAAGCACTTATCAGTATTTGAGCATAAATATGCTGATCTGTAAATAAAAAGTAGAGGAATAATAGTGTTTTTCCTCTACTGACTTTAAACAAACACGTTTTTATAAAATTGGGACGAACCAATTTTCAAAATGGTTGAACTTTTATCAAAAATTGCTATAATATGTTTATAAAATGAAATTAAGCTAAACAACTAAGGGAGAATTAAAATGGCAGTTGATTATGATTCAAAAGAATTCCTTAAAAGCGTTGACGCTCATTGGCGGGCTGCAAATTATTTATCAGTCGGTCAGCTTTTCTTAATGAGCAATCCATTATTAAAACATGATTTAAAAGCAAGTGAGGTAAAACCTAAGCCAATTGGTCACTGGGGTACTATTTCACCGCAAAACTTTATTTATGCCCATTTAAACAGAGTTATTAAGAAGTATGGCTTAAATATGTTCTATATTGAAGGCTCAGGTCATGGTGGTCAGGTTATGGTTTCAAACTCGTATCTTGATGGTTCATATAGTGAACTTTATCCTGAAATTCAACAAGACGAAAAGGGCATGGCTAAGCTCTTTAAACGCTTTAGTTTTCCGGGTGGCTCCGCTTCGCACGCCGCACCTGAAACTCCAGGATCAATGCATGAAGGTGGAGAATTAGGTTACTCACTTTCCCATGGTACTGGTGCCATATTAGATAATCCTGATGTGATTGCAGCTGTGGAAATCGGTGATGGAGAAGCTGAAACTGGTCCGCTTGCAGCAAGCTGGTTCAGTGATAAATTTATTAACCCTATTAAAGATGGTGCTGTGCTGCCGATCTTGCAAATTAATGGTTTTAAGATTTCTAATCCAACGATCGTTTCCAGAATGTCAGACGAAGAACTGACCAAATACTTTGAAGGTATGGGCTGGCATCCTTATATTATTTCCGCATATAATGGCGGCGAATTTGACGGTTATAAAGACCATATGCAAATTCACGCAGAAATGGCCAAATTAATGGATACTGTCATTGAAGAGATTAAAGCAATCCAAAAGAATGCACGTGAAAACAATGATTTAACCTTACCTCACTGGCCAATGATTATTTTCCGCGTGCCTAAGGGTTGGACTGGTCCCAAGAAAGATCTTGACGGTAATCCAATTGAAAACTCCTTTAGAGCACACCAAATTCCAATTCCAGTTGCTCAAGATGATATGGAACACAAAGATATGCTCGTTGACTGGCTTAAGAGCTATAAACCGGAAGAACTATTTGATGAAAATGGTACACCAACTGCAGTGGTAACAGCGGATAATGTTGCTGGTGATAGTCGAATGGCTATGAACCCAATCACTAATGCTGGTGGTGAAAAAGCTAAGCGCCTTAGCTTGCCTGATTATCGCAAGTACGCTTTGAAATTTGATCAACCAGGTTCTATTGAAGCTGAGGATATGACCGAATGGGCTAAGTACTTAAATGAAATCGCTGAACTTAATCCAAATACTTTCCGTGGCTTTGGACCAGATGAGACCAAGTCTAACCGCTTGTTTAAGTTCATTGATGAGCAAAAACGGCAATGGGAAAGCTCTGTTCATACTCCTAATGATGAAAACTTGGCACCAAGCGGGCGTTTAATCGATTCTCAATTATCAGAACACCAGGACGAGGGCTGGCTTGAAGGTTATGTTTTATCAGGTCGTCATGGCTTCTTTGCTACCTACGAATCATTTGGCCGGGTTGTAGATTCAATGCTGACCCAGCATATGAAGTGGTTAAGAAAAGCTAAGGAACAATATTGGCGTAAGGATTACCCCTCACTTAACTTTATTGCAACTTCAACTGTGTTCCAGCAAGACCATAACGGTTATACCCACCAAGACCCAGGTGTATTGACTCACATGTATGAAAAGAATCGTCCTGATTTAGTTCATGAGTATCTGCCTGCCGATACTAACTCATTGTTGGCAATTTCCCAAAAAGCTTTCACTGATCGTGAATGTATTAATATTTTGGTAACTTCTAAGCAAGAAAGACCACAATGGTTCTCAATTGATGAAGCAACTCGTATTGCAAATCACGGCTTATCTTACATTGATTGGGCTTCAACTGACCATAATGCTAAACCTGATGTTGTGTTTGCTTCAACTGAAACTGAACCAACAATGGAATCTCTTGCCGCAATCGATATTTTGCACAAGAATTTCCCTGACCTGAAAATTCGTTACATCAATGTTATTGATGTTATGAAGCTAATGAATACCAAAGATAATCCAGAAGCAATTTCAGATGAGGAATTTGAGCAATTGTTCCCAAGCGATGTGCCAGTGATTTTTGCCTGGCACGGTTACAAGGCTATGATGCAGTCAATCTGGTTTGGTCGCAAACGCAGCAACGTTCACATTCACTGCTATGAAGAAGAAGGCGACATTACTACTCCGTTTGATATGCGGGTAGTTAACGAGCTTGATCGCTTCCACTTAGCTAAAGATGCCATTTTAAGTGTTCCTCGTTACGCTGAAAAGAGTGCAGGCTTTGTAGCAGAGATGGACAGGTTGCTTGCTAAGCATCACCAATACATTCGTGATAATGGCAAAGACATGCCTGAAGTTACAGAATGGCAATGGACCGGTCTTAATTAACAAAAACATTGAGCGAAGGCAGTTTCTAAGTAATAGAAACTGTTTTTGTTTTAGCTAATTTTAATAGTCTTATTCTTGTTAAAAATAAAAAATTTATTTATAATAAGTATCATCATGAGGGAGTAACAGCAATTACTTGCGATAAGCCCAACAACCGAAGGAATCCTTCTGGACTTATCTTAAATAGTGAGACTTGTGTGTGTTAAACATATGGGTCTCTTTTTTGTTAGTAGGAGGTAACAATGCCCCAGAAATTTTATAACCAAGAAATTGAAAATGTAGCTCAAGAGTTGTCAACATCAACTAGTCAAGGTTTGCAGACCAGTCAGATTAGTGCCTTGCGTGCAAAATATGGCACTAATAGTTTGGCAAGCAAAAAGAAAACTAGTATTTGGCAACGTTTTTTGGCTCAATTCAAAGACTTCATGATCATTGTTTTGATAGTTGCAGCGCTACTTTCAGGTTTTGTCGCACAAGAATGGACAGATGCTGCAATAATTATGATAGTGGTTATTTTGAACGCGGTCCTAGGCGTCTTCCAAGAAACACGCTCGGAAGAAGCAATTAACGCATTAAAGAAAATGGCTACTCCTAATGCTCATGTTCGGCGAGATGGTCAGATTGTTGAAATTCCCAGTCCTGAATTACTACCAGGTGATGTGGTTTTACTTGAAGCTGGAGATGTAGTTCCAGCGGATTTGCGTTTAACTGTTACCAAGAGCCTTAAAATTGAAGAATCCGCTTTAACCGGTGAATCAGTTCCAGTTGACAAAAATGTCGCCCCTATTAATGATGAAAAGGTGGCACTGGCAGATCAGGACAATATGGCTTTTGCCAATACCAATGTGACCTATGGCCGCGGTGAGGGCATTGTTACTGAAACGGGAATGAACACTGAAGTCGGCAAAATTGCCACGATGCTTAATAACACTGATGAAACGGATACACCATTAAAGCGCAACCTTAACCAGTTAGGTAAGACGCTGACAATCATGATTCTGCTAATTTGTGCTGTGGTATTTGTTGTAGGCTTTTTTACCAAAAAAGGAACAGAGCCAACAGATAAATTAGCAATTGATATGTTCTTGGTGGCCGTGTCACTTGCAGTTGCAGCTATTCCAGAAGGACTGCCGGCTATTGTTACTATTATTTTGGCATTAGGCACGCAGGTGATGGCCAAGCATAATTCGATTGTGCGCAAGTTACCTGCTGTTGAAACCTTAGGCGCAACAGACATCATTTGTTCTGATAAAACTGGTACCTTAACCCAAAATAAAATGACAGTTGAGCAGATTTATTATGATCATCAAGTACATAAATCTTCCAGCAGTATTAGTCATGATAATCATGCTTTAATGGCGATGGTTTTAGCTAATGATTCTAAACTTGATGAAAGTAATCAATTGCTGGGTGATCCTACCGAAACTGCCCTAATTCAATACGCTCTTGATCAAAAGATAGATGTGCATAACCTACTTGCAAGTCATAAAAGACTGCAGGAAGTACCGTTTGATTCTGGCCGTAAACTGATGAGCACCGTCAATGAAGACAATGGAAACTACTTTGTGGCTGTTAAAGGAGCACCGGATCAGCTGCTGAAACGAGTAACGCGGATTGAACTAGATGGCAAAGTTAGTGCAATTAGCGAAAAGCAAAAAGATGAAATTATGCTTGCTAATCAAAATATGGCTAAAAATGCGCTGCGAGTTCTGGGACTAGCCTATAAACCGGTTGAGAAGTTATATGATGATCCTTCAACTGACAATGTTGAACAAGATTTAATTTTTGCTGGGTTAGTAGGAATGATCGATCCGGAACGCCCAGAAGCCAAAAAAGCCATTGTTGAAGCCCATAATGCCGGAATTAGGACCGTTATGATTACAGGTGACTTTCAGGTAACTGCACAAGCGATTGCGGAAAGATTAGGGATTTTAAAACCTGGCGAAGATGAACGGGTTGTTACCGGTGCACAACTGGATGAATTTAGTGATGAATACCTGGAAAAGCACGTAGCAGATTTTAACGTTTATGCCAGAGTTTCACCCGAACATAAGGTTCGCATTGTCAAAGCTTGGCAGGCACAAGGCAAAATTGTGGCCATGACAGGTGACGGCGTTAATGACGCTCCTAGTTTGAAGCAGGCTGATATTGGGATAGGTATGGGGATTACCGGTACCGAAGTTTCAAAGGGGGCCAGTGATATGGTCTTAGCGGATGATAATTTTGCTACGATCGTTGAAGCCGTTAAACAAGGACGTAAAGTCTTTAGCAATATCCAAAAGGCCATCCTTTACCTGATGAGTTGTAACGTTGGTGAAGTTCTAACTGTGTTCATGATGACCATGCTGGGCTGGGATATCTTAGCTCCTGTTCAGTTATTGTGGATTAACTTAGTTACGGACACGCTGCCAGCTATTGCTCTAGGTCTTGAACCAGTTGAAAAAGGTATCATGAAGCGGACACCACGGGGTAAAAAATCAAACTTCTTCAGTGGTGGAGTCGCAAGCTCGATTGTTTACCAGGGAATTTTAGAAGGTGCTATTGTTTTAACTACTTATCAGTTAGGATTAAATTTTGGCCCTCATATGAATGAAGCTAACTTACAACATGGTGATGCATTAACTATGGCCTTTCTTACGCTAGGCTTAATTCAACTGTTTCATGCTTTCAATTCTAAGTATATTCACCAGTCTATCTTTTCAAGAAGAACATTTGCAAACAAGTGGTTTAACTGGGCAATATTAATATCTGCCGTGGTAATGGCGGCAGTAGAGTTGCCGTTTATGACAAAATTCTTTGATGTCACGGAATTGAATTCCACACAATGGTTGATAGTTTTAGGTGCCGGAATTTGTATGATCGTGATAGTTGAAATTGTCAAAGCATGTCAACGTCTAGCAGGCAAGAAATAAAAGTATCTTTAAAATAAAAAGTCCCGCAATCTTAATTTAGATTGTGGAACTTTTTTAGTTTATTTTGAAACAAGCTCAGCTATTTTTAGTAAATATTCAGCATCAATTTGGTCAAATCTGTTGAAACTGTTACTGTCAAGATCAAGAACTGCAAGCAAACTGTTATTTTTAATAAGCGGCACGACAATTTCAGAATTTGTAGCAGCATCACACGCAATATGACCGGAAAATTTGTGAACATTGGGCACGATTTGAATTTGCTGAGTTTTTGCAGCGATACCGCAAACTCCCTTTCCAATTGGAATATGCATGCAGGCAATGGGTCCCTGAAAAGGTCCTAAAATTAATTCGTTGTCTTTAAAACGATAGAAACCTGCATAACTAATTTCAGGTAAACTATTGTAAAGCAGCGAGCTAATATTACTCATATTGGCAATTAAATCATGCTCATTTTGAAGCAAATTATCAGCTTGTTTCAAAATCAACTTGTAATCTTTCATTTTTTCCATAAGCATTCTCCTAATGAAAGTGTAAGCCAGTTTAACTCTTTTTAAAAGTACCAATCTGTAATTGAAATAAATTTCTCACAGATATTTTTAATGATAAATCACATTTTTTGACAAAAAAATATTAGTATTGAACATACAATATAGCCATTATTATTGAATATTTGCTTATATGGCGGGAGCTAACAGACTTTTAGTTTGACGTAAATCAAACAGAGCTTTATCTAAATTTTTATTAAAAAAACTGTATTACTTTTAAAATTCTTAACCGTTATAGTAAAATAGAAACTACAACTTATTATTTCATGCATTGATTATGAAAGGGGCGATGACAATGTCGATGATAGAGTTCCATAACGTGCAAAAATTTTATGGCCATTTTCATGCACTGCACGACATTAATTTAGAGATTGATCAAGGTGAGACGGTGGTTCTGATCGGGCCATCCGGTTCTGGTAAAAGTACACTTGTACGGACCGTTAACGGACTTGAATCAATCCAGAAGGGTAAGTTGGTAGTTAACGGTCACGATCTTTCTGACCCAAAGACTAATCTCAATATTTTACGTAGTGATGTTGGGATGGTTTTCCAGCATTTTAATTTGTACAAGAATAAAGATGTACTGGAAAATATTATGCTGGCACCCAGAATAGTAAGCCATATTCCTGAAGAAGAAAATAAAAAACAGGCATTAGACTTGCTCGATATGGTTGGACTGAGGAAATGGGCACATAATATGCCTTCACAAATTTCCGGTGGTCAAAAGCAGCGTGTTGCAATAGCACGAACTCTGGCAATGAAGCCAAAGCTTATCTTATATGATGAGCCAACGTCTGCTCTTGATCCGGAAATGATTGATGATGTTTTACAAGTTATGAAGAAAGTTACCAACGAAAGTGGTATGACTTCATTAATCGTTACTCACGAAATGGGCTTTGCCAAAGAGGTGGCTAATAGAGTTATCTTCATGGATCAGGGTCGGATTGTTGAGGATGATGATAGCGAGAGCTTCTTTAAACAGCCAAAGACGGAGCGGGCACAACAATTTTTGAGTAAAATTATTTCTCACTAAGGAGGCCAATTATGAAAAAGAAATTTTGGCTACTTCCTTTATT
>NZ_CAMKZC010000033.1:0-10877 GCF_946477725.1 uncultured Lactobacillus sp.
AGAGAGATTTCTGGCAAAGGCGTTAACTTAATTGCCCAATTAAATCCTAGTGTTGAGTCACGGGATTTAATGAAATTGATTAATGAAAAGATGAAGTAGGAGGAGAAAAATGGCTTGGTGGCAAATATTACTGCTTACGTTGTATGCAGGATTAGAAATTTTAGATGAATTGCAAATTTATTCATCATTAAACACACCAGTTGGTGCTGGGTTGATCGCCGGTCTGATCATGGGAGATCTGCCTACCGGTCTGTTTATCGGTGCATCAATGCAGTTGACAGTTTTAGGTATCGGTACTTTTGGTGGTGCTTCAAGAATTGACGCTACTACCGGTACAGTTTTGGCTACAGCATTTTCAACTAGTATTAAAGGTATGAGTCCTCAAACAGCTATTTCTTCAATTGCTGTTCCAGTTGCTGCTATTATGATTGAATTGGACGTTTTGGCAAGGTTTGCCAATACTTACTTTTCACACAGAATTGATCACTTGATTGATCAAGACAAGATTAACTATAAGGCTGTTGAAAGAAATGTTTTATATGGTGCAATTCCGTGGTCACTTTCACGTGCTGTTCCTGTCTTTATCGCATTGGCCTTTGGTCAGGGATTAGTACAGCAGATCGCAAATGCTTTAAATGGAGATCTGTTATGGCTTGGTAATGGTTTGACTGTTGCTGGTGCCACATTACCAGCAGTTGGTTTTGCTGTTTTGCTCCGGTACTTGCCAGTTAAGAGACATGCAGCATATTTGATCTTGGGCTTTACAATTACGACATTGTTCTCAGTGCTCTTTAGTGGAATGCAAGCTTTGGGTACAGGCTTAACAGCTGTTAACAAAGGCTTCACTACTATTTTCAATGGCTTGCCAATGCTTGCAATTGCAATGCTTGGATTAGCTCTTGCGATTTTGCATTACAAGAATATTCCGTTAAATAAAGGTACTGCTCAAGCACAAAGTACTGAAGGTCAAAGTAATAATGCAAGTTCAAGCTCTGATGACGATGAAGGAGAGATTACTGATGACGAACTCTAAACCTAAATATAAATTAACTGAACAAGACTTCAATCAAATTAACCGGAGATCTTTGTTTGGTTTCCAGTTAGGCTGGAACTATGAAAGAATGCAGAATAGTGGTTATCTATACACTATTTTGCCCCAATTGAGAAAAATTTATGGCGATGATACTCCAGAGTTAAAGGAAATGATGAAGACTCACATGCAGTTCTTTAACACTTCTAACTTCTTTAATACAATCATCACTGGTCTTGATCTTGCCGTAGAGGAAAATGAGGGTATTGAAGGAAAAGACACCGTTACTGGTATTAAAGTTGGTTTGATGGGTTCATTTGCCGCAATCGGTGACTCTATCTTCGCTTCTTTAATTCCAACTATTTTTGGTGCTTTAGCTGCTTCAATGGCAACTCAAGGAAACCCAGTTGGTGTTATCATTTGGGTTATTGCCTGCCTTTTGATCTGTGTCTTCCGTTGGAAGCAACTTCACTTTGCTTATGACAAAGGTGTTTCTCTAGTTACAGACATGAGAGACCGTTTAAACGCTTTAACTGATTCCGCTACTGTTTTGGGTGTATTCATGGTTGGTGCCCTTGTTGCTACTATGGTTAACATTAAGTTTGCCTGGGCACCTCAAATTGGTAAAGTTACTATGAATGTTCAAAATAATTTGGACATGATTCTTCCTAAATTATTACCAGCAGCTGTTGTAGGCTTTGTTTACTGGCTTCTTGGTAAGAAGGGTATGACATCAACCAAAGCAATCTTTATTGTTTTAATACTATGTATTGTTTTAGGTGGCCTTGGAGTTATCGCTAAGATATAATTAAATATAGTAATTGCTTTAAGTAAAGCTGATAGTATAAAGTATTAAATAGAAAGATAAAGTATGGCAGAAAAAGAATTAATTTTAATTAGTCATGGCAAAATGGCTGAGGGCGTAAAAGCCAGTGCCGAATTAATTATGGGCGAACAAGAGCACGTACATACGGTATGTTTGCTTCCATCTGAAGGTCCTGATGATTTTAAGAAAAAATTTGAAGAGCAGATTTCAGGAATGAATATCGAAGATATTACTGTTTTCGCCGATTTAATGGGTGGAACTCCGGCAAATGTGGTTAGTCGTCTGATTATGGGTGGTCAAAAAATTCACTTAATCTCGGGAATGAATTTACCACTGGTAATTGAATGGCTCAACAGTCAAATGAGCGGTGCAGAATCCGATTATGTGACAGCAGGTAAAGCTGGTATCGTTGATGTTACTGCAATGTTAGCTAATATGAAAAAGTAGAATTTGAATAAAAAATAGCGTCTAGTTCTAAACAAAGAGACTAGGCGCTATTTTTGGCTTTTATTTAATTTAAAACTAATTTAAAACAGTATTTGAATAGTTTCAAGTGGTGCTAAAGGCTCATCTATTGAAGCAATGCCATTTTCAACATTAATATGAATTTTTGTCTTCTTAACTGAATTACCAACTTTTCTAACTATCGTTGCCTCATTACTTACAAGTGGTGCTGCCAGATGCCATTTTATTTGCTGGTAACCATCTAGTGTAAAGTTAGCGAGCCAAGCTTTTTGACCATCGTTTTCAACCAAGAGCTTAACATTAGGCATTCCTATTAGGTAGTCCACAGGTTTAATGCTATCAAGCATTTGCTGGAGCAGTCCCTGCTTATACGTAGTAAATTGGGAATCCCAACCGTGGCGTGGATCTTGATCCATAGGTAAAACAATAATATGTTGATCAATAACAGCCATAACGTTGCCCAATTTTTCATCAATCGAGTTGTACGCAAATGACCATACGTTTACATCACTTTGAGGCTGATATTCAATTTTTAAATAATTACCAGTATGTTGCAACATTGTTATTCGTGGATTTTTGACGCCATCAACAATGTGTCTGTCGGCTTGTTCAAAGGATTGATAATTGGTGCGAACTGGATGCCACTCAGCATTGTTAACGTGCAATAAGTTACCCAGATTGCGGTCAAGCAAAACTTGCACGCTCTCGCCATCAAGCAATACAAAATTCTTTTTGAGCAATGCTGTAATCTGGTCATTTGCCAGATTACGTAAAAGTTGCCCGGAAACAGCAATAATTTCGTTTTCTAATGAAGTTTTTTGATTAACAGGTAAAATGCTTGTTGCAAAACTAAAAGCTCCTAATAGACTAGCCCAGTTTTTTTCGTGGGGCAAAAGTTCTTCCACATTTTTGCCGGCAGTAGTTTGTAAGTGATAACTGGAATCTTGATCAACCAGAACTTTAATCCCTCTTAAATGATCTAGCGGCAGGCGATTTTCTAATAGTTGATTAACGAATGGCTTGATGTCAGCAAGCATTTCAGCGTAATGCCAGCTTTCATTGATACCATTACCCATCATGTCATATAAGTTGAGTAGGATTCCCTGACTTCCGATTAAAGCAGCAGTGATAATTTGAAATGCAGTAAATGCATTTGATTTGACTAAAGGAGAATACATATAACTTTCTAATTCAGGGTAAAATTCAGCATTTTCTCCTAAAAAAGCAGCGGTAATACGAGTATACTCTTCAAAATTTCTACCATATGCTAGAGGCGCAACTTCATTGTAAGCAGGTAGGTGGGGCCGAGCCACCTTGGGATGACCTTCACCAGCTAAAGCCTTAAACAATTTTTCCCAATCACGACCTTCTAGAGCGTGCCAGTCAGGGTATGAAGTCATCTGTGCCAGATCTGTTTCGGGGCTGACTTCATGAACGGCTTGCTCAATTAGATGTTCATTTTCAATCATTTCTTGACGTGCTTGATCCAGGTAAATTTGGCGCTCCTTAGTGGGTTTTCCCGGTTGCAACATCTTTTTAACAAATTCAGCACGTGTTTCTTTTTTGCCTAATTTTTCATTATACAGTTGCATATGATAGTCGCAGAAACACATCAATTTTAAAGGGGTGTGATTATAGTGGCGAAAATCGTCTTCTAACCATAATCGACGGGGATGTATGCTGGCATATTGGGCATAAGTAGCAGCTAAATATTTGCGCCATGTAGGATCAGCCGGACAAGCCATATCCTTAGCCTTGTTACCATCAATGTCAACAAAAGTATTGAAACCAATCTCGGGATTAACTTGATAGCCTCGATCGGAGTGCATAATAGTTGTCCACGGGTTTAAGCTAGTAGTTACACCTATATCAGATAATTTCTTTTGTAAAGGCTTAATGGCATCTAGCCAGACTTGTGTTTCTGCTTTAGTTAAGTGACTGTGGTTTAATTCTTCCCCATTTATGAAAAAGGCAACATCATCAATTCGGCCTTTTTTAACAAAATCAATTAATTTTTCGTCTTTTGCTGGCGTATTTGTTCTTGGATCCAGCATATATCTTAATGTATAAATAAATGTCATATTATTGTTCCTATATAAAAATAACTGTATATCTTGTCTTAATTCTAGCATAATTTAAGGCTGTATACCTTGAGTTTTAAGTAGAAAGATAAATAAGTGGTTGGACAATAATTTTATATATAGCTATTTATCATTACCCTGATTTAGCATATAATCAATCCTATCAAACAGTTTTAATTAAGATTAATTTTCTTTTAATATGAAGGAGGAAAGCACTATTAATAAAAATGACACAAATCAGGTAACCAATTTTAGTAACTTGAAATTGCAAGCTATCACTGATGTGACTAAGCAATCAGGTTATTTTGATATTAACTATCAAAACGGGCTGACAGCTCGCCTTTATATCTTGGACTCAACAATATTCAGATTATATATTGATCCGACTCAAAAGTTTCAAGAACCAGAACAATCAGAAGCTGGCTTACATGCTCAAATTTTTGTGAAAGATATTTATGATTCTTGCGGTATGAATGGTGCCAGTATTCATGCTACCAATACCGGTTGGCAAATTGATACGGGTATAATTGAAATTAATTTAAACAAAAACTCAGCTACTTTAGACGTCACTAAAAATGGCAAGACGATTTTTCAAGAAGCAAAGCCAGTTGAATTGAAGGATTCATTAACAGTCCAAACCCTAGTTGATTGCAATAGTAATTACTTTGGTGGAGGCACACAAAACGGGCGTTTCACACTAGCAGGAGAAAAAATTGCAATTGTTAATACCAATAACTGGGTTGATCATGGTGTAGCATCTCCTAATCCTTTTTACTGGTCAACGGCTGGTTATGGCGTGATCCGTAATACTTTTAAACCCGGACATTACGATTTTGACAGCGCTTCTAACAATAAAATTACGACTGCTCACGAAGAAAAACGCTTCGATGCTGTCTATTTCTTTGCGGATTCGGCTTATGAATTGCTCAGTGCTTATCATCAGTTAACTGGCCAGCCGGCTTTAACACCAATTTTTGGTTTTTATGAAGCTCATTTAAATGCTTATAACCGGGATTATTGGGTAGAAGTAAATTCTAAAGAAAAGGGTGCTATCAAATATCCAGATGGCAAGTATTACCGCGAATATCAGCCCAAGGATTTACCTGCAGAATTAAAGCCAAAGTCAATTAGGGAAACGCTGAACGGCGAACATGGCGGGGTTTCCTATCAATTTAGTGCCCGGGCAATGCTTGACCAGTACCTTGAGCATGATATGCCTATAGGTTGGTTTTTGCCTAATGACGGCTATGGAGCTGGTTATGGGCAAACGGATACTCTAGCAGGAAATCTTAAGAACTTAGCGGAGTTTGTCAAATATGCTAATAGCAAAGGCGTGCAAGTAGGATTATGGACGCAGCAAAATTTAGCACCAGTTGATCCTGTAAATCCTAAGCCGGATGATCGCGATTTTGAAAAGGAACTAGTTGCCGGAGTAACTGCACTTAAGACGGATGAAGCATGGGTTGGCCATGGTTATTCGTTTGGGTTAAATGCCACGCAAAGTACAGCTAAAATGATTGCTAAAATTAAAGGCGATCAGTTGCGGCCGTTTATTATTACAGTTGATGGTTGGGCAGGAACGCAGAATACTAGTACAGTCTGGACAGGAGATGAAGTTGGTGGCGAATGGGAGTATATTCGCTTTCAAATACCAACTTATATCGGTGAAGGATTATCGGGCCAACCTAATGTTGCTTCGGATATGGATGGTATTTTTGGTGGGCAAAACCCGATTGTTAATACTAGAGATTATCAGTGGAAGGCCTTTACACCAATTCAGCTGAACATGGATGGCTGGGGCAAAAATCCTAAGAATCCATTTGCGTTTGGCGGGATCACAACTAAACTGAATCGTGCTTATTTAAAGCAGAAATCAATGTTGCTGCCGTATGTTTATAGTATTGCTGCCCAGGCAACCTTTACTAGTAAGCCAATGGTACGTGCCATGTTTTTGGAGTACCCTAATGTCCCAGAATTTTACACTAATTTGGTCAGGTACCAGTATTTGTGGGGAGATAATTTCTTAGTTGCTCCAATTTATCAAAACACTGCCAGCGATGAAAAAGGAAATGATGTCAGAAACGAAATCTATTTGCCTGATAAAAAACAAATCTGGATTGACTACTTCACTGGTCAGGAATATCAAGGTGGACAAGTAATTAACAATTTTGCCGCTCCATTGTGGAAACTGCCGGTATTTGTTAAAGCCGGAGCCATTATCCCGGTAGCACCGGCAACTAACACGCCGCAGGAATACCTCAACTTAAAAAAGATGCGGCAATTTGTGATTTATCCCAGTGGTACTAGCAATTTTAATGTCTATGAAGATGATGGCTTCTCTGCCCAATATAAGCAAGATAGATATGTCCAAACTGAAATTAGCAGTAGTTTACGGGGCTCCAGTTTGACCATTAAAATTAATAAAGCTCAAGGTACTTATGCAAAGTTTGACCCTGAAAAGACAACTGAGTTAAGCATTAAAACTAATAAAGTACCAAGGACAATCGCAGTTCTGATCGGTAATAAAGAAGTTCATTTAACTGAAGCAGAAAATTTAGCGGATTTTCAAAAGCATGATAACTGCTACTATTTCGATCAGCATTATCTGACAAATCCATATTTAGCAGAATTTAACTCAAATTTGGAGCAGACATTTTTAAGGATAAAACTGCAACAGACGAATGTGTGCCAAAATGAAATCACTGTTGAAATTACAGGTTGCGCTTCGACAGCAGTACCAGTTAATGAACTGCCGCTAAAAAATGAGGCTCTAATAGTTCCAGCTAATTTAACACAAAATGATCAAAAAACCACCTCAAATTCTATTACAGTATCTTGGCAGCCAGTACCTGGCTGTGACAGTTATCAGTTAAAAATCGATGGTTTGTTATATTCTAATATTGAAAGAACTGCTTTTACCTTCAATAACCTGAAACCTGATACGACACATACTTTTCAAGTTAGAGAAATTAAAGAACTGACAGCTTCTTCTTGGGGAGCAAAAATTATTTGCAAGACCAAGAAAGCCGTTAGCTCTAAAAAGAAATAATTTGGTATTTAAAGTAAATTTTTTCTAGATTATTTGTAATTGTGAAAAAGTTTACTAAAACTTCTGCTTTTCTTTAAAAGGCTAAACTATCAGTATATAATAATAATTGTGCGATTAAAGATAATGTTAAAGGAGATATATAATGAAAACAATTTCTGCAGCAGTTGCCAAACATATGGAAAACTTGTCAACTACTGATGGTGTAATTAGTGCTTTGGCAATTGACCAACGTGGCTCTTTGAAAAAGATGTTAGCAGAGGCTGCTAATAAACCTGCTGATGAAACAACTATCGTTGATTTTAAAAAAGCAGTATCTAGTGAGCTGACACCATATGCTTCATCTATTTTGACTGATCCAGAGTATGGCTTACCAGCTACCAAAGTTAGAGATAAGAATTGCGGATTATTACTTTCTTATGAAAAAACCGGTTATGATACGACTGAACCAGGAAGAATGCCTGACTTAATTGCTAATCAATCCGGATTAAGAATTAAAAATGAAGGCGGAGATGCCATTAAGTTTTTAGTTTATTATGATCCTGATGAGGGCCAAGAAATTAATGATAAAAAGCAAGCTTTTGTTGAAAGAGTTGGTGCAGAAGCTAAGGCCAATGAGTTACCTTTATTCTTAGAAGTTTTGACTTATGACGCTAATATTCCTGACGCCAAGAGCGAAGAATTTGCCAAGGTTAAAGCTGACAAAGTTTTGCAGACAATGAAAGAATTTTCAAAGCCTGAATATGGTGTAACTGTCCTTAAAGTTGAAATTCCGTTTAACATTAAATTCGTCGAAGGCTTTAACGGTGACAACAATGTTGTTTATACTCAAGAAGAAGCCAAGAATCTGCTTAAAAAGCAGTCTGAAATAACTGACTTGCCTTATATTTTCTTATCAGCTGGTGTAACCAGTGAAGAATTTATCGCTGAAATTAAAATGGCTGAAGAAGCTGGAGCTGACTTTAACGGTGTTCTTTGTGGTCGTGCTACTTGGAAACCAGCCATTAAACCGTTCGCTGCTGAAAGTGAAGAAGCAGGTAGAAAATGGTTATCTACTCATGGTAAAGAGAATATCGAAAACTTAAATGAAGCTCTTAAAGGTGCAAAATCCTGGCGTGATAAGCTGGAAGTTGCTGAATAACTGAATTTTTCAAACTTAAAAAAGCTTTCTATACTAATTTAAAGTATAGAAGGCTTTTTATTTGCTCTTGTAAAAATCACATCTAACCGAATAAGCGTCACAAAAGATGCGCGTCATTATTTGCAGTGGCAGGCGTGATCTAACCTCATATTCAGGAAAATAGTTAGTTTTTGATTTGTAGCCAGTGAAAATTAAAGTGGAGAAAGGCAAAATACTGCCTGATGAGTTAGTGGTAAATGTCAAAATTGGAACATCATTTTTATTTAAGGTTTTAGCTGCAGTTACTAATTCCTCAGTTTCTCCGTTTAAGGTAATAAAAATTGCTAACGAATCCTTCTTAATCTTGCTGGCAATTGTCTTGATAATATTTGGATCTGAGTGAAATTCACAGTATTTTCCGGTTAATTGTAATTTGACCATCATTTCGTGAGCAATTGATTCAGACAAACCACGAGCAAAAATAAAAACGATTTTAGCTTGTTTTGTCAATGAAATACTATCTTCGATTGTGCTATAGCTCAAATTGTGCAGCGTGTTGTTCATTTCAATTTCATTTTTAGTAATGACGCTTCTGATTTTATCATCAGCATCATTTAGCACACTGAAAGTAGAATTTGAATTGCTTTTTAGTTTCAAAGTTTCACGGTAAGAGGTGTAACCACTATAGCCCATCTTTTGCATGGTGCGTACAATTGTTGCAGTCGAGACATTCGCGAATTGACTTAACTTTACTATTGACATATTAGCGATCTTTTGGGGATTATTTTCGACTATATTCCAAAGATGCAATTCTGCTGCTGAGAGTTCTTTTGTTGACATTTAAGTGCTCCTTTTGTAAATATTTTTCTTTTTATTATAGTAAACGCTGTCAATTCAGAAAAACGTTACACATATTTGTCTTTATAATAATACAAAAGGCAAAAAAAGGGAGAGAAATCTTTGATTTATACAGTAACGTTGAATCCAGCAATTGATTTAGTAATTGTCACTAAGAAACTGGAACCGAAGGTAGTTAATAGAACTGAAAAATTTGAATTACAACCTAATGGTAAGGGGGTCAATGTTTCATTTATCTTAAAGAAATTGGGTATAGATAGTGTGGCCACAGGAATTGGTGGTGGCTTTACATTAGATTATGTCATTTCTGGTCTAACAGAGAAGGGTATTAAAACTAATTTCTTAAAGGTAAAAGAACCTACTAGAGTTAATGTCTTTACGGATGTTTTAGACGAAGGTACAGAATACAAACAAGTTAATCCGGGACCAGTAGTAAGTTCAGATAAACAAGATCAATTTTTGGATTATCTTGAAAGCACAGTAACTAAGGATGATATGGTAGTTGTTTCCGGTAGTTTTTCTCGGGGTATAAAACCAAACTTTTTAGTCCAACTGGCTCAGTTAGTCCAAAAACAGGGAGCTAAATTTGTGATAGACAGTAGTTACCTAGAAGTAATTGATACTTTAAAATATCGGCCGTTTTTACTTAAACCTAATGATAGTGAACTCGCTGCCTTCTTCAATTATGAGGGTGAGATGACCGCCGCAAAAACGGTCGAATTGGCTCAAAAATTAATCAAATTGGGTTGCCAAAATGTTCTCGTTTCGCTAGGTGCTGATGGTGCTGCTTTTATTAATAAATATCATGTTCTATTTGCCAATGCTCCGCAAATACAAGTGGTTAATTCAGCTTGTGCCGGAGATACCATGTTGGGTACTTTTATTGCCTTTTTGGAAAAGAACAAACCAGTTAGTGCTGCTCTTAAAATGGCTGTTGCCGCGGGTAGCGATACCGCTAGTCGCACAGGACTGACAGATTTTTCTTTAGATGAGTTATTACCGCAAATTTCAGTGGAAGAAAGGATGAAATAAAGTGGCTAATTATGATTTAGTGGGTGCTACTGGTTGTGCAACCGGTGTCGCTCATACATTTATGGCAGAAGAGGCCTTAGAAAAAGCGGCTGAAAAGCTTGGTTATACTATCAAAATTGAAACACATGGTCAAACGGGCATCGAAAATAATCTGACTAGTACGGAAATTGCAGATGCTCAAGCAGTAATAGTTGCTTCTGATATTGATGTTGGCTTGGATCGCTTTGCAGGAAAGAGACTGGTTGTTGTTCCTGTTGCCAGAGGCGTAAAGGAACCAGATGCTTTAATCAAAAAAGCGTTGGCAGCTCCTATTTATAAAGAGGGTCAGGCAGCCAAGAGTTCAAATAAAGATAGTGTAGGAAATCAAAAGCTAGGCAACAAAATTTATACCTCTTTAATGAATGGCGTCTCTCATATGT
>NZ_CAMKZC010000034.1:0-9993 GCF_946477725.1 uncultured Lactobacillus sp.
AGAACATTTGCTGGCGCATATTGTGATACATCAGGGTCAGTGCCTTATCGGTGGCGGTACGATCACTGACTAACAACTGCTTTAAATATTCCTGTTCCTGGTGCTCTTCAATCATAGGTGGTTCAAACTCGCCCCGGTAAGTTGCTACACCGCCTGAACCATTACGCAAATATCCTGGAAAGGCAGCCGTATCGCGGGCAACAATCGCATTAAGCCTCTTTTCGAAGTTTAAGTCCAGGGGCTTTTTTTCATTGATAGCAAACTGCCAGCCACGCTTCAATTGAACAATAATATTAATATCATCGATTGGAACGCCGTCAACGCCTAGACCATCAATGATTGTCTGGGTCTGCGGCATAGTGATAGTCAGGCCTTCAAAGCGTGAGTTCGTGAAGACTAATTTGGTTAAATTGGTTTTGGCAAAGCGTCTATTTTCTTCAGGCGTTAGTCTGAATTTGTCTTCATACTTCAATTGATTTATCCTGCTTTCTACTCTAACTCAAAAACTTCATCTTAATCCGACACATGTTGTTTTTTACCATACCTATTAGCTAATATAGTAAGAGCATTTTCTCGGCTAGGCATATTTTGAACCTTAATTAATTGTGCAATTCGTCCCACATCAGCATCCATCTGCGCTTGGATCATCTCTGCATTTGTTCGTGGGTAGTCAATCACTTGGCCATGGTTTGCGGCATATGCAGAAAGAAAAACTTTACAGCTCCGGCCGTTGCCCTCTCTAAATGGGTGCATAAAGTTGATTTCATCTAACAGCTGCGCATAGTCTGTGGCTTTTAACGCCTTCTTTTGCGGCAGATTTTGCATAATATTATTAATATTGACTTCCGCATATTCAAATCTTGAATGATCACAAAAGTCATAACCGTTTTTTGGAAAATTACCCGGCCGATATTTTCCAGCCCAATCGTATAAACGGCCAAACATGATTTTATGAATCTTTTTTATATCCTGAATTTTTTTAATTTGGGGCTTAGAGTGGAGAAAAATTGCTGCTCTCCGTGTTGCTTCCAAACACTCTACCTGTTCAAGCTTTTGCTGATCTCGAATATGATATTTGTTTTTCAAAGCGCCGTTAGGATACAGCGTATCTTTTATCCAGTCACTCATTGTTACTATTCCAAATTGCAGCAATTTCCTTAACTTCTTCTGGATCAGGGTTTACAACTCCGTCCAGGACGGCCTGAATATCTTCCTTAGTGGGGTTCCAGCCCTCTAAATGACTAGCTTCTACTACTCCCCGGATTTCGAAGTACATGTCTTTATCTGGTATAAAGACGCCCTGAATGGTCTGTGTGTCGTCATCAATTTCTAAATTATATGATTGTGGTTTTAACATATTTAACAAATCACCAGCTCTTTTATCTAAACCTACCGCGAAGGCGTCAAGAATTCTGATTGACCAAGATTCAATAGGCCTGGCCATTGCTTTTCTCAGTGTACTTTCTGAAACGTGACTCTTTTCGGCAACTTCCCTTACCGAAACGTGTTTATTATTTAGTAGTTTTGTAATTGTTGCGCTCATTTTAAAATGCTCACTTCTAAAATTATTTTCCAAATATATTATACCATATTTGGAAATATCTATTCCATTTATGGAAATTTTAGGTATATTGGACTCGTAATTCTTTTAGTGGTCGAGATTTAGAGTCAGGCAAGCTGTGTAATTGCACCTACTCTATTTCGAAAAGGGTAATCAGGGAAATTATCTAAAAAGTTCAACTACTCTATAATTTTTTGGTTCAATACAATATATTTCGTATTTTTATGTAGCTTTTTAAAATATTTATTGCTAAAATCGCAATATTTTTAAGAAATATAGTGTATAATCAAAAATAAATTCAAAAAGTGGCCTTTTTTGAATTTATAATTAGAAAGGTAAACTAAATTATGTCAAAATATCACTTATTGAGAATTTATTCTTACCAACATCCAGGAAAGCCAGTTACTAGTGAATTTAATAAAAGGTTTAATGGCTATGGCACAATTAAGTTTCCGCTAGCAATAAACCCCATAGATGTGCGCGAACAAATTAGAATACCTACACAATTGCCACTTTTTTTGGTACAAATTGAAGATTATAATTCACTGCTAACTATCATTAGAGAGAACTCCGCTCAAATCAAAGCACTCATTGGCAAGCTTCCCGGTGTTGCCAGAGAGCAATTTTTCATTGATTTGTTAATTAAAGAAATTAAAGGTACAAATGATATTGAAAATGTTGCTTCTACTACAAAAGAAATTAACAGAGCCGTAGAAAATATTAATAATCATAATAAAACTGTGCGTTTCCAATCTTTTGCTAAAATGTATTTTGATATTGAAAATGGTAAAACTTATCAACTTAATGAGCTAAAAGATATCAGAACATTATATGACTCCTTATTAAAAGGTGAAATAGCAAAAAGTAACTTACCCGACGGCAAACTATTTAGGGATGGCTTTGTCAGAATTGGCAACTCAGTTCAAACTGTTCATCTTCCCAAAAACAGTGAAGATGAGATAAATCAGCAATTAGAAAATTGGCTAAAATTTATTAATTTGGATAAATATGATCCTATTTTAAAGGCCTGTGTTGCCCACTATTATTTTGAATATATTCATCCTTTTTATGACGGTAATGGCAGGTTAGGAAGGTATCTCTTTTGCAGTTATATTGGAAAAAAAGTTGACCCTTATACTGCTGTCAGCTTTTCTTATCAGATCAATCAAAAAAAGGCAAGATATTATAAAGAATTTCAAGAAGTTGAAAATGAAAAAAATTACGGCGAAATCACACTATTCGTTATCAGTTTGCTAAAATACTTAGTTTCTGGACAAAAATATGTCCTAGGTAATTTAAAAGATGACCATAACATTTTAAATTTTGTCAAAAAGAAATTAGAAGATTTTGATTATCCTAACTTTGAATTCAATATCTTATATGTATATGCACAGTCATTTTTATTCAATAGTTTTGATGGCAGCGTTCAAGACACAAGTTTGATCAGCTTTATCAAAAGCACAGAAAAAATATCAACTAAAAAAGTAAAAACTGCTATAGAAGATTTAGAAAAAGAGGGTTTAATTAAAACCGTTAAAGGAAGGCCCAAAAAAAGAAAGTTAACTGGTAAATTTTTAGATAAAATTGGGTTAAATATCTAAAATTTAAACAATCCCATAGTCAAAAGCTCTTTAAATTAAAACCCAGTTATTTGTATTTTTTATATAAAATTTCCAGAAGCCAATTATTAATTATGTAATATCTATTAAGCAGTCAAAAATATACATGGTTTTGGAAATTTAAGTGCATTATACACATTAATAGTGTATAATATTTGAAAACTAAGAAGAAAGGTTATGAGCGTGCCAGGGAAGCCGGTTAAAAAATTAATGTTTCTTACTTGGCATATTTAAATTGACATGAAACAAGAAATTGCAGCTTATCCTGTTATTATAGAAAAGTGTAACGATGAATCAGGACATTATTATGCAATTACGTCACCTAACATCCAAGGTTTAGTCACTGATGGTCAAACAATAGGCGAAGCTCTTTATCATGCAGAAGATGCAATGGCAACAATGCTTGACCTTCAAGGCTATCCTAGAGTTCAAGATCCAACAAAGTGGAAGTTGGAAAAAAATCAGCAAATATCTTGGGTTAAAGTTAATATGACAAAGTGGCGTAATAAATATAGTAAAACTGTCCGGCGAAATATTTCATTGCCAGAGGATCTAAATAATTGGGCTAAGAAAAATAAAATTAATGTATCAAAAGTTACAACGGAAGCTTTGCGTCAAATGCAAGCTTAATAATATTATTTTAATTCAAACCACTCAAATAATAAAAATAGTTTCACTTTAAAAGCACCCTAGGCTAAGCCAGAGGTGCTTTTATTTATTCTTGCGCTAATCTTTTAAGAACATTCATGTATACTTCATTATTCCAAAAGCTCTCTTCACTTTGCTGCTCAAGCTTTTTTCTAGTTTTTTGATCAAGAGATATATGAGCTGGTAACTCAATCATGCCATTGGATGTTTTTATTATTAAACTGTTAGTGTTTTTACTACTCAAAGTGAATTCACCACTATTCTTTACCTACTATTATTTTTAAAATACCAGTGGTACATTTTCCCATCCAGAAAGTCGCCAATTAAAAATATTGCCGTCCACAAAATAATTCCAATAATACGCACAAACAAAGATGTTATATAGTTATTCCAGCTATTATCCAAATCAGAATAATTCTACGATTAATCTTTAGTTAACCTCATAATAAATCCAAACCTATACCTTTACAATATTAAATAAAAAATGCTCCGAAGCAGTTAAATTTGCAATTAAAGCTCAAGGCTTTAATTTAATTAACTAGTCGAAGCATCTTATTTAAAAATAATTAAGCGTTAAACTGCAGAGTTTGAACTGTGTCACCGTGGGTCGTATCACCTGCCGACACATCAGAAACAGATTTTATGACATCCATATTAGTATAAACAACTATTACCGTATCATCGTAATTTTCAGCCGTAATCAGTTCTGTATTCATACTTGCCAAATAATCATCCTGCTTAACAGTATCGCCCTGTTTGACAGCCACTTCAAAGGGCTCACCTTTTAATTCCACAGTATCAATTCCTAAATGGACCAATATTTCTAAATTATTATCAGTAGTAATGCCGATTGCATGCTTAGTGGGAAAGACTGTGGTGACAGTTCCTGCAACAGGAGAATAAATTTTGCCATCTGTAGGCTTAATGGCGTAGCCATCGCCTAGCATTTTCTGAGAAAAAACTTCATCTTTCACATCTGTAATTGGCATTAGTCTTCCATCACAAGCTGCAGTCACTGTAAAACCGCGTTTTTTAAATATATTAAACATTAATTCTACCTATTTCCTAATAAATATACTAATTGTTAAAACTAAACAAAAACCAAAGATAGTCAAAAAGATAACAGCAGGCACTTTGATAAAACTGCTTTGACATTTTAATTTGCCGGATTGTTCATTAATACGTATGATGCCAAAAAGCGCCAAAATCAAGCAAAAAATGTTACCGACCATTAACTGGCTGATCGCCTGACTGAACATCAAAAAATGATAATTGCCCTCATGTTTAAGAATCAAATCTTTCTTGAGCCAAATATAATAACCCATAATAAAATCCGTAAGAGCTACTATCATATCTATTGCAATCAAAGGTGTATTGTTCAAAACAACATTGATGTTTTGTTTAGCAATAGATGATGTCAAAATTATAAAGCTGCCGAAGAACAAGGGAATTAAAATTAAAGCATAGATATAGGTTGTCAAAATTTTTTTGGTGTCTAAATGGGCCCTGTCTAAGAAACTAATCACAAAGTTGTTTATCTTACTTACCATTTTTATCACTTTTTTCTTTTTGCCAAATACCAAACTTGTTTATGATGAAATCCACCAAGGTGTAAGCCAATATAAACGAAACATCATTGCTAGACGAAAATTTTACAGTCGGATAGTAGAAATTATAGTCAGAAAGCGAAGCAAGTTTATTTTGCTTTAGGTCTGTAAAGGAGACATAACGCAATTTGTTGTTAACCATCTCAAACTTACCCAGTTCATCGTTAATTTCTTTATTATTACCCGTGTAAGAAATAATAAAGAGCATGTCGCCTTTTTCTGCTATTTTTCCTACCATTTCCAGTTCACTGACAGCAGCTGGCAAAACTATTGATGAAATGCCAAAAAGTAATAACTCGTGAGAAAGATAATCAGACAGCATCTGTTGAATCCAGCCGGTAGAGTAAATATATTTATGTTCTGCTTTACTCAGATCAGTAAAAAAAGGGTCTAAATTAAGTGACTGAAAGTTTTTGACTAGATTTTCTGTTTCTTTAATTAAGTCAGAACTAAAGTTATTCGTTAGAACTTTATTTTTCTCACTTTGCTCTTGCTCCTGCACCATTTCATTTAAAATAAATTTCAATTCACCATAGCCACTTAGGCCCAAATGTTTGCACAAACGAAAAATCGCTGAACGTGAAACATATAATTTGCGCGCAAGCTCAGTAAGACTTAATCCTTTACACGCTTTTGCATTACTTAGAATAAATTGAATGACCCTTATTTCAGAATCATTCAATTTACTACTATTTTGATAGACTAAATATTCTAATTTTGACATAGATTAACGCTCCATATAAAGTAATTTTACATATGACAAATTGCTTTTACCTATACAAGCGTTCTAGCCCTAATTAATCTTGTTTATTATCCTGCTTTCTTAGTTCCTGCATTGCTTCAAGGACTTGGGCAACATCTAAGCCAACAATAACTTGAATTGCTTTGCCGTGATGGACAACATTAATGGCTTTAGCTGCTTTAAACTGAGCATCAGAGCCCATCTTATCAGGATCTGCCACAGTGACACGTAGTCTGGTCGCACAAGAACTTAATTCTTTGATGTTGGAACTTCCACCTAATAAGTCTAAAAAGGCAGTTGCCCTTTCAATATATGGATCAGTCGCAGTTTGTTCATCTGTTTGTGTAACTGCTTGCTCGGCTTTTCTAGCTTGGTATTCTTTCTTGTTTATCAAGTGGACTTCCTCAGTATCTTCTTCACGACCGGGAGTAATATAATTAAACTTCACAATCATATATTTAAAGATAAAGAAGGTAATAATTGCAAAGATAATCCCAATCACAATTTGGGTAAGAAAAGTTTGCCAATGGTTAGCCCACAAAGGAATCCAATTCTCTGCGGCCGTATCTATGGCACCACCAGACATATTACCAACAACGCCAAAACTAAACATAATAGTGTTCATAGTAGCTGAAAGTAATGAATAAATGATCCATAAAACTGGTGCCGCAAACAAGTAAGTAAAGTCAATTGGCTCAGTAATACCTGTAAAAAAGGAAGTCAAAGCTGCTGGAATTAACAAAGCTGAAGTTTGTTTCTTTTTATTCTTTTTAGCAGTAACATAAAAGGCCAAACAAATGATGGGAGCAAGAAACATCTTTTCGTTACCATATAATTGGAAGCCCAATTGAGGAGCCAACTGTTTTAATGGTTTAGTACTCATAGCAAACTGAGTCAGATGTCTCAACCAATAGGGTTGCAGACCTCCTGCTACTACAGCTGGACCGTATTGAAATGGAATGTACACTAAGTGGTGTAACCCAGTTGGTATTAAAACCCGATTTAAAAAGTTGTAAATCCAAATACCAACGACACCACTACTAACAATAAAATGCTGTAATTGCGTAATTCCCAGCTGGACTTTTGGCCAACCCCAACAGGTAATAACTGCCAGCGGAATCATAAGGAAAAAGCCTAAAATATAAACATATGTGGACCCTTGAAAAGTTCCCAGCCAGTCCGGCAATTTCTTATCAAAATAACGGTTATGCAGCCAAATTACTATACCAGCAACTATTAGAGCACCAATAATACTGGTGTCCAGAGTCTTGATCCCTGCTATTTCTGTTAGTCCGTGGTTAGTGGAATTTTCCACAATCTGAATTTTATCAAAGTTAGGAATACCAAAACTGGCACCCCAGTGAGTCAAAATAGCACCCACAAAATAGTTGTAAGTCATGTAGGTAATTACTGCTTCCATGGCAGCCCTACCTCTGGATTTATTTGCTAAACCAATTGGTAGACCCACGACGAAAAGCAAAGCTTCTTGCTTAAAAACTGTCCAACCACCTGCGCTAATTGTATCCCAAATTGAATTCCAAGTTGTTCCTGGGCTTGCCAGAGAGCCGAAAACTGCCTGATTGGTAAACAAACTACCAAATGCAACGACAATTCCTGCAAATGAAAACAAAAGCACCGGTACAAACATTGCTGCACCAAACTTTTGAAACTTCTGCATCATAAGCTATCATCTCCCTAACAACTATTTAAGTTCTGGCCAGTATGGCTTGTTTTCCGGAATCATATCATCAAGAATCTTCTTAGCAACTAAGGCATCCGGAACCGTCTTATTAAGAGCAAAGGCTTGCCACATCTTAGTGTATGAATGTTGTTCATAAGCATCAACGACCAGCTTTTCACATGCTTGTTGTTCTTCCATTAATCCCTTTTGGAATCTGCCGGCCATTCCAGTTGCCATAGGTTGGACTCCATCCGCACCAAACCAGCAAGGTACTTCAACAACAGAGTCGGGATCCATATTAGCAATCGCACCGTTATTTGGAATGTTAGCAAAGAATTTTTCGTGAGTGTTATAAGCAATCGCATGACAAATATCAACAATGTAATTAGAATGTTCTGCACTTGCTTCCCAAATATTGCCCTTAGCTGTACCAGCTTTGACAATTCTGGCACATTCTTCGAAGACAATCTTTTGCCGGTATTCACGAATCTCATCTGTTCTAGTATGGTTAGGGTCAGCGTTTTGAACTTCATATTGTGGATAATAGTAATATTGCATATAAGTATTAGGTAAAGTTTCTGGTTCAAGAGCATAACAGTCCTTTGCCTTCTTATATGTTTCGGCCCAACTAGCTTCAGTTTCTTTATCGTATTCGCCACCGATCCAGTAGCCATTTTCAGATACATACTTTTTGAGAAGTGGCATTAAATCTTTGCCCGTCTTTTTATCACGAACTTCTTTCCACCAGCCAAAGTGGTTCAAACCATAGTAGTTGACATCAAGATCATGGTAGTCATTTAAGCCGCAAATATGAGCCATTCTAGTCATAATTGCTACAGGCATATCACAAATATTTATTACTTTAGCATTCGGTCTTAATCTGCGGCAAGCCTCTGCAACAATAGCTATGGTATTGGAATAGTTGATCATCCAAGCATTTGGCGAATACTTTTCCATCCAGTCAATTATCTCAATAATAGCTGGAATAGAACGCAACCCATATGCCATTCCTCCGGGTCCGGTTGTTTCCTGACCATTAACGCCATATCTTAACGGAATCTTTTCATCGAGTTCACGCATGTGGTATTTACCAACCCGAATTGATCCCATAACGAAGTCAACATCTGTGAATGCTTCTTTAGGATCAGTCGTATACGAAAATTCAATTTGCGGTGCGCGCTCTTTCATAATAATTGCGCATGCATCACCAATTTTCTTTTGCCTTTCGGCATCGTTATCATAAAACTTCAGCTTTCTTAGTGGAAATCTGTCCTCGTTAGCAATCAAGCTCAAAACAAATCCTGGAGTAAAAGTACTACCTCCACCTGCAATGACTACGGAATAACGTTTATCTTTTTCGGACATATTTTTCTCCTTTAATTCACTCTGCCCAACTTGAGCTGTTATTTTCTAAGCTAGCTTACTTTTATATTTATAACATCTTTCTTATTTTTTGTATCCGCTTTCCATGAAAGTGAATACGTATTTCACAACTTGGAATATTTGTTTCATTTTCAGAAATTAATTTCACAAAAAAACTGGCACCACTAAGGTGCCAGCATTAATGCTATTTAAGTTAAATGTTATGAAAAGACTATTTTAGACGAACCTGTCTTTTTTAATTACCCGATAAATAGAAATAACTAAAACTAAAATTGCGCAGAAGATTGCAACGTAAGCCATTGGTCCAACGCTAATAGCGGCTTGTGCCTGAGCACTTGCCATCCGATTTTCCACCGCATATTCCACAATCCACTTACTCAATAAGCGTGGAGTCAACACAAAACTGATGGTTGCCACAATTGAAGCTGCTAAAGCCGTATTGCGTGAATATGGTTCACGGAAAAATTGTGCTAAAACGCAAAATGCAGGTGCAATCATCAAAAGCAATATCCACATGATAATTAAGCGTCCAGCACTGCTGTTCATCATTTGGGCACTGTTAGTAGCATAGCGATATTTTCCCCAAAGTTGTCCACCCGTTAGGGTATTCAGTAAACTTAAGAAATATGATCCTTGTTGTCCATAGATACCGCCACGATTAGATAAAATTCCCTGCACAATCTGTAACCCATCGGTTGAACCAGCTGTGGAAAAATTAACTGTTACCACTTTTTTCATGTAAGTAGCCAGAA
>NZ_CAMKZC010000035.1:0-9898 GCF_946477725.1 uncultured Lactobacillus sp.
AACCTTTAATTTCAATCGTAATCGCTGGTAATAAGTCTTCTATGGTCATTGGAACATACAGTTTTACGATTGCCCTAATAGGAGCTGTAATGACTGCTGGTATGGCACTTGGTAGCATTGTAGGCACAAAATTATTCAAGAACATGTCATTATTCACTATCGCAATTATTTCAACAGCTTTAAGTATCGCAGTTATTGGTACAATGCTTATTAAAAATATTTTCATTTGTCTGCCTGTCATGGCAAGCCTTGCAATATTTATTGGTACGGCTAGCCCTAAATTAACACAGTGGCTTGTTGAAGCAGTCGACCAAAACATTTTGTCATCAACTATGGGAATGCTTAACACAATTTTAATAGTGACTGCGCCAGTTATGACAACTATTTTTACTACAATTACTGCTTCTTTCGGCATTACTATCGCATTAACACTATTATGTATAACTTGTTTAATTATTTTAGCAGCAATAGTTGGGGTAGCCTATTCTACTAATAAAAATGCAGCTATTAATGAGGCATAACTAGAAACAAATTTATTACATTTACCTGTCCTTAATTTATGCCAAAGTAAAATAATTCCATATATATCAAAGCAACTTAACATAATGAAATAAAAGAGCCAGTTAAAAAAATGAACACTGGTGGCCAAAAATCTTGAAATAATTAGGCATAAGATCTCCAGACATGTTAAAATCGCCTCTGATTGGTTTATAATTATTCGCTAACAATAGAGAGCTTAACGTTTAAAAGTAACGTATTCAAAATTATTTTGACAATAATTGCACCTACTATAATGATGATTTCCACTGTATTTTTAAAATAAGCAATCAATATTTCAAATGACTTGTAAGAGTCATTTTTATTTTGTCTTTTAGTTATTAATCTTTGAAAAATTTGATAATTTTATATTATCAAGCACAAATTAACTGGATATTTAAAGAACTATATGTTTATATATACATAACTATTTTTAATATTATTTGTTGACAATCTTTTATACTGAACTATGATTTTAGTATCAATGTCGATATTAACGAAAAATATTATGAAAGGCGTACTATTATGAAAAGTACCATTAAAAAATTGGGAATTTCTCTTGCAGCAGCAAGTTTTATAGGAACGACTATGGCAACAACTGTAGTAAATACATTTGCTGCTACGGATAACTCCGTAAGTAATTCCAATGAAAATCAAAACGACAGTTCATATGAGGCATTGTACGGTTCATTAACTAAAGATCAACAAGATGAGTTTGATCAAATTGTTAATGGTGCTGGACTTAATGAGGAGCAACAGAATACTCTCTTACAAGACAAAATTACTGAACAAAACAATAACCTGACGCGTGGTTTAAAGTTAGAAACAATTTAAAAGCTAAATCACTAAAAGCTTTTGTAAACTTTCTAACTGATTATGAAGGTAAAGCTGAAGACGGTTACGGTATGCACTAATTCATTATCTCCATTTTGACAAGACAGTCGCTTACTGGACTGCACGAACAATCGTATTTATTTATCTTTAAAATAATTTAAAAGGTGTGACTATAACATGAATACTACTTTAGTAATAATAATAATTATTTTAGCTTTAGAGCTTCTGCCAATTGATACTTGGCTTATTAAGTATAATATGGCGATTGCTAAACCTATATTTTTTAGTTTAGCGTTGATTGCCGTGTTTATTCTCTCTCTAGTAGGCTTTTCAAAAGCTTTTCATTGGTATGATTATCTAATAGCGGTTATTGCATGTATTTATGAGTGGATAATATTCTTCAGAAATACTCAAAATAAGCAAAAGCAAACTAATTAGCTCTGCCAAAGATGATAGATTTCAATTTTATCTTGTTTAGATAATTTAGACATAAAAATACCCCCAAATTTAGGATAAATTTGGGGGTACTTCAAAATCAAACATGGCTTTTTCAAGTTTATTTATTTGCAACTAAAAGCTCTTCTAACTCCTTACCATAATCCGGCATTCCAGCTAGTTTGATACTTTTAATTATTATTTCTGTTTCATCCAGATATTTTTGATCATGATTATTTTGATATTTAACTATATTATAAAATGCCGGTATCAGCAGCTTATAAAAGAAAACCTCCGGTTTTGTTTTTATTTGATCCGCATAATTAACAAATTCCTCAGTTTCTTCAAATCGCTTATTTCTAATGCAAAAAATCAGCATATTGATAATGATAGCCAAAATTTTTTCTTGTATTCTGACACTGCTTGATCCAACAAGCTGTTTTATTATCCTTTTAGATAGCAATAAGTTGCTATTCAAATCATAAAAGCTCATGAAATTACAGTACATAATTAATCCATCTTCATCAAAATTAGAAATATTAAAAACTTTTTCTTTCATTCTGTCTATAACTTCTTTATCTAGCATTGTAAGGTCTTTACTAATTACCGCAATATAGGCATCAATAAGAAGTAATTCATCATTTTTATTAGGTAATTCACCTTCAGCAACTACATCTCGTATTTGTTGCAACTCTTTTTTAGAATTTTGGTAGTATGCTTCATTAATAAGTCGATTTATTTCTAATTCTTGTTGATTAATCGACTTATCTTTTTGATTTAATTTACTGAAAAAATCAATCACTGGAATTTGATTAGAATGTAGTAATTCAATTAAATCTTCGGCAGAAATCCGACTTAAATTTTTTTCTACTTTCGCATAGAATGAAGGGCTTATCACATCTTTTGCCCATTGTTTCTGCGTCTTTTTTTGACTTATCCGATAATCTTTTAACAACTCCCCAATTGTCATTTTTATTCCTTCTAACTTTAAACTGTCAAATATGACATTCCTCTCTTTTTCATTATAACCAAAATATACTAAATATATAGTTAATAAAAGAGGTAAAAACATGAACATTTTTTTAAAGAATAAAAATTACAGAAAATTTACCCTCGCCAGCTGGTTATCCGGCGCAGGCAACATCCTGTTCTACCTGGCCCTCATGACTTATGCTAGCAAGTTAAAAAATTATTCCCTGGCATTATCTTTAATTGCAATTACCGAGTCTCTGCCTGATTTAATTCAAAGTTTCAGCGGCTACCTGGCTGACCGGACACACAATAAGTATCGCGTAATTGTCTGGCTGGCAGTTATTCGCTTTGCGTTATACATGCTGGTGGGTCTGCTTTTTGCCACCAATATTGCCGGCTGGAACCTGGTCTTAATGGTTATCGGACTCAACTTTGTATCTGATCTTTCCGGCATGTACTCTGGCGGTTTACAAACGCCGCTAATCGTTGGCCTCGTCGGTGAAAACGAAATGGCCGAAGCTCAGGGTTTTACAAGCGGCGTATCACAACTAATTACGCTAGTTGCACAATTTGTTGGCTCCGGGCTCCTGCTCTTCATGTCATACTCAGAACTGGCTATTGTCAACGCACTAACCTTCTTAGCAGCAGGCTTACTTTATGCCAACATTGGGACGAACGTTCATAAGCAACAGCCTGAGCAGACAGAAGAGGTCAATGACCAAAACTTCTTTGCCACAATTGGTTCATCATTTAAGCAAGTAAGGCAAGCCCACGGACTTTTAACGATTGTTTTAGTTGTAGCTATGCTTAATGGCTTGCTCAGTTCTGTCCAGCCATTAATTTCAATCGTTATTGCAGGAAACAAAAGCATGCTTATCGGCAGCTATAGTTTCACCATCGCACTTCTAGGAGCCGCTGCCGCAATTGGTTTAGCTCTTGGCAGTGCAGTCGGCACCAAACTCCTTAAAAACACATCGCTTTTCCAGCTATCTTTATTATCTACTATTAGTAGTGCCATTATGGCTATTGTCATCCTAAATAAGAATATCGTGTTTTGCCTTATTCTAATGACCACTCTTGGTTTCTTAGCTGGTACGAGCAGTCCCAAGTTAATGCAATGGTTGGTTATCTCCGTAGATCGCAAAATATTATCTTCTTCAGCAGGGCTTTTAAACACAATCTTGGCAATCGCCGGTCCTTTAATGACGACATTATTTACCACCATAGCTGGTACAATCAACGTTAATTACGCCTTGTACGGTGTCCTAGTACTTAGTGCAATCGTCTTCACTGTTACTTTAATTGTAATGATAAAAGTCAACAAAAAAACAAAACAAGCTAAAATTGCATAAAAATTTATTGATGTTTTTACCTAAAAAATCCAGACCAATCTAACTTAACATAATGTCATTGAACAAAGTTGCTACAGAGAACAGAAACCTAAGGGGCAATTTAGCAATAAATATTGGTGAACTGTAAGCAATATAGGAAAAGGAAAGACTGTCAGTTCAGTCTTTCCTTTTTTCATGGCTAGCCAATTTTACACTTATATTACTTAATAAAGTTATTGTTGGGACGGTCTTTTTGTTTACTTGTGTTTGTTGACATAAGGCAATAATACGTGAGGCAAATTCCAGCACTAGTTTTAATGCATGGTAAACACTCAATGGCTGAACACCTTTCTAAAGGACTTCGTGCCATATGCACTCTTCCTCTCAAAACAATTTACCATCAATTAAAGCCAGCTATATCAAGAACCACAGTATTCTTGAATAACAAAAGGCAATTAGTTCAATGAACTACCTGCCTTCATATTGCTATATTTGTAATCAATGCTACTTAACAAGAAGCATCATTTTTTCTTTTCTTTAAAAAACGAGTTATTGCTGTATATATAGCAATAACCATAACTATAGATACATAAGCTGTACCCAACATGATTTCTGTGAACCAAAAATCCTTTATTGCGCTTGCCTCATGGACTCCAAAAATCATAGTGCCAAAACTATAATATGCGGAAAAAAGTGTGATCAAAACCAGTCCGACAACTATAATCAGTAATAAACTTGTTAGCCAATCTAAAAACTTTTTAATAGAATTCAAACTTGTCACACTTTCCATTGCGCTAGAGTATACAACAAATACTTACTTAAAATAGTTTACTTGCAAAAGTTTGCTGCTGCTCAAATTTTCGACTTTTCTTACCAAAAGTATTTTTTACTTACTAAAATACTTTAATTGTAGCAAAAAGCACTTTTTAGACCAACCCAAATTTAGATATAAATATCCTTTTGCAAATTATACATATTACGGTAATCCGCATTACGTCTGATTAATTTTTCGTGTGTATCAAAGCCGAGAATTCTACCATTTTGTAAAAAGAGAATCTTATCTGCATATTTCACCGCAGACAAGCGCTGAGTTACAAAAATAATCGTTCTGCCTTTGTTTTCTTTCGGTAAATTGTAAAATAGAGTTTGAATTTTATGACTGGCCTGAATTCAAGAATTTTTTAGATAAAATGTCTAACTTTTTAGTTGCACTTCAATTGGACCTAAGTCCATCTGAAGGGTTTTACTATGGTCAATTTTCCGTTGAACAAAAATTACAGGCACTCAGCTTACATGAGGAGGGCTACAGCACTGTTCTGTAGCTCAAACAATTGACACTGACTCACATCAACTAATTGATACCTAGACGAATACTTACAATTTCAAACTTGACTAAAAGCCGTGGCATCCACCAGTCCATACCACGCAAAGGCAACGGACTGATGGTAGGCTTTCTTTGATACCTTAAAGTGGAATATGTTCTACGGCTTTGAACAGACCTTCAAGAACTTACCTTCACCGGAACAAGCAAACTGAAAGGACTAACCTCGATTTAATATCGGAAGTTAGTCCTTAACCAGAAATTATTAAACTACTTTAATTTCAAGGGGCATATCTATTTTTAGTCTGAATGCTCAATCAAAACATCGCCAAACTATAGCAACAGAATCTAATGAATAATCATGTTAATGCCATGCGGATTCTTTTTACTTCTTGGCCTTGTGCCTGACCACACCGAGGTAGTAGACCGCCGCGAGCAGCAGCGTAACGCCGTAAATGTACTGCGTGCTGATTGCGCCCAGCCGGTCAACCACCAGTCCGCCCGCCATCGTCCCGAGCGGGATCATGACGGACAGGATACTGTCGTTGATGGTCTCGATGCGCCCCAGCACCGCAGACGAGAAACTGACCTGCACCAGGGCCTCAAAGTCCGTGTTCATCATGGTGAGCCACAAAGAGGAGACGGCCGAGTTCAGCAGGATGAGCAGGACGCTCAGGCCCGCCGTCAGCGGAACCAGGAGGCGGAAGACGCCAGCACCCACAAAGCAAATTGCGATGAACAATTCCATGCTCTTCTTGCCCAGCTTGAAGTGCTGCACCAGGAAGGCACCAGCGATGCCGCCCAGAGACGAGGCCATCAGCAGGCCACCGTAGCCGATTGCCGAGTCATGAACGTAGTTCTGCCCAAAATACGGCAGGCCCACGTCGAAAATGCCGTAGAAGAAGTTGACGACGCACAGCGGCAGAATCAGTTCCAGGATGTTCTTTTCATCCTTCAGCGTCTGCCAGCCAACGTGCAGGTCCTTCCAGTAGGAGCCGGTGAAGTACTCCTCGCTCTCCAAGACGTCCTTGGCCAGGGCGTTAATCTGCAGGCGCCCGTAGGTCAGCAGGGCCAGCGCAAAAACCACGCCGGAGATGACCACGGTCATGCTGATTGACGTTGTCGCAATCAGAAAGGTGGCAAAACCGTCCAGAACTAAGTCCAAAACGCCGTAGGTCACCTCGAACAGGCCGTTGAAGTGGAGCATGTCCTTTTCCGCGACAAACAGCGGCAGCAGTTTGGTTTCGGCCGGGTAAATAATGGTTGAAAGAACCGTGGAGGCCGTGTAAAGAATTAAGACCATAGCGTCAGCCCCGATGCCGCCTTGGCCCAGCTGCAACACCCCCACCACCGCAGCGCTGATTGCGGCCTGAATGATGGTGGAATAGTTCAGCAGCTTCTTCATTGAGATGCGATCAATCAGAGGGCCCAGGCCGAACGAGACCATGTCAACCCCGGAAGTAACGGTCAACAGGACCGCTACCATGAAAGGTGAGTGCCCGGTCTCCTTGAAGTACCAGAGCACCGCCATGTAGAACAGACTGTCGGCGATGTTGGTCGTGACTCGGCCAACTAGCAGCTTATAAACGTTTACATATTTTTTACATAACATAATACACTTTTTTAATTATAATCCTTTTCTTATTTTTAATAATACTCATAATCGGTTGGCTATAAATCCATAATAAATTTATATTTTTAAATAAACAAAAATTTCACAGTGGCCAATTTTTAACCACTAATGTACACCCCATATCAAGCAGATTCTCTTTAATCTGCTTAGCACGAGTTAAATTACCAGAAAACAATGCCGAATAATATTTAGCTGATATTATATAAATGATAAAATGAGTGGTTGACTCTAAGCTTTGAAGATAATTTATAGCATTCACTACATTAGCTCCAATTATCCCTATTTTTCCATTCAATCCTATTGTTTGAGAATATTTCCAATGTAAATAGTTAACACAAACGATGGCAAATCTTTCTTTCATAATTTCTGAAATGTTTTTAGATCGTGATATTTTATTAAAGAAAAAGACCATCTTTTTTTCAACAAATTCAGATGGTAAAATTTCAAATGATGTAGCAAACAAAAGTAAAGCTTGAATATTAAAAATCCAGTTACTCTCTTTATTTAAATCATCTATAATGGATTTCTTAAACTTATTATCTAAATCATCTGTAGTTTTTGTCAAAAAAGCAACAGCTATCTGTACTCTTTTTTTAAAATGAATACTAACATTAGCCTTTTTAATCTGCTCGAATGTTGTAACTGCTGCTGCAATATCATGATTATTAAATGCAAGTCCAAATTGAGAGGATAATTTTTGTTCTAACCTATTGGAGGGAGGCATGTAAGTATCAGATACTTTATCAAAGAAATAAGATAAGTCTATATTGTGTTTTAGTAGTAATTTTATTAATAAATCACTGCTTATTCTTCTAGTACCATGGATTACACGTGAATACGTACCAGTTGTAATAATGCCAGCAGCCATTTCTTTTCCGGTTAGTCCAAGCTCTTTCTGCATTTCTTTCAAGGCTTCACCAATTGTCATAACTAATCTACCTTTTATGGTTATTCTTCATCAAGCTCTATTTTATGTTGATAGCTATTTAACCAGTTCCTTTCTCTAGGAAAGAAAGGAAATCTACCACTAGGATCAGCAATAGTTGTCTTTTCTAAGAGATGTCCTACATAGAATCCAGTAATCTGTGCAGAATAAATAGCTTCTGGGACTCCAGATATTGGCATTGTTACACTTCCTATAGCAAACAAACCTGGTATTTTTGTTCTACCAAATGAATCTGTAACTATAAATCCATTTGATTGCAAAATCTTCAAATTTTTTAAAAAATTAGTAGAACCATTATTTAATTTATACGAGTTATAATCAAATAATAAACCGTCATACCTTTTTTATACTAATATCAACACCGTCAAATCCGGTAGCCGAAACAATTTTATTATTAAACTGAGCTATTTTTTTATATTCTTGTACAGAGGAAACACTAAAGCCAGCCACAAATCTTGATAAAAGCGAAATTACTTTTGAGTTATAACAAGCTTTTATAGAATAAAGTAATTTTGTCTCATTAGTTTTTACTTCCGATAATTGTTTTAACGCTTCATCTATATTAAATCTAATAGCATCTTTTAAATAAATAACTGACGGTGTAGCAATTTTTTCACTATTTTTTATGCCTTTTATTATTATATCGTTAATTTTCATAGCTTTGCCTTATCTATTCAGCGTTATTCTTTAATTTTAATTTTAGCATAAGCTCATATTATGTTTGCCTATTTTTCCTATAGGAAACTAAAACTTCTGTCCTGACATCGGTCCATGCGCAGATATCCTGGGGGTGTGCGGGCATCTGCGCTTAACTCCTTCCATGTTCAGATAATACGCGCTAACAAAAAAATAAAATGGTAAATTGTAAAATGAAGTTGAACACTTGCCCTGATTAGAAAAAAAGTCCATTGAACTTCTCTGATAGAATGTAATTAACCAAAATTCTAGAAAGAAGTTACCAATGAATCCGTGATACCCAAACTACTAAAGAGCGCTAAAGATAGTTGTCAACCATTCTTCACTCGGATCAGTGTTTAATTAAATTTATAATATTACCTAGTTATTTTGTTAATTTTAACGAACTTGTTGTTTTTAGAAATAGATCGTCAACGATAATATGCTAATATATGGAACAATTCTCTTAGTTTTTCTGTTACTAAAATTATCGGTGCAAAATAATTAAATTTTGCACCGATTGTTTGTTTATTACACTGCTTTAGTCATTGGCAATATAGCGACTTGCTTTTCCTTTGCCTACTAAACCTATTTTTCCTTCTTTGCGCAACCTAGCTAAAGCATGTTTAATAGTACTTTCACCATATTGAGGCACTAAATTCATTAGTTCCTGTCTAGATAACGGCTTTAAACTATTAATAATTTTACTCAATAGCAATGATTCCGGATCCCTTTCCGTATCACCAGTGATGTCAATTCTTGAATCTAATTCACGATAAGCTTGCAATACGATACTCAAAAAGTAGTCAACATATGGTCCATAATCGTTTTCATTATTAATCCATGCTTTACCTGAACTTTCTAACAAAGTCCGGTAATATTGCGCCTTAGTTTTTTCAATTAAACGTTCCAAACTAATATACTTACCAACTCCGAAACCTAATTGTTGTAATTCAAGTAACATTAACAAGCGTGACATTCTGCCATTACCATCTCTAAATGGGTGAATTGATACAAAATCCAACATAAATGCTGCCACTAGTATTAATGGCGGGAAAGAATTATCACAAATTGCATTATTATAAGTTTCACATAAACTTTGGACTAATTCAGGTGTGATATATGCTGGTGGTGGAGTAAAGCGAGTTTCTTTATGACCATCTGCAAAGGTAGTAATAATTGCATTATCAATGTCCTTAAATTGACCACCCCAG
>NZ_CAMKZC010000036.1:0-9761 GCF_946477725.1 uncultured Lactobacillus sp.
ATAATGAAAATTCTTGTAACAGGTTTTGATCCATTTGGTGAAGATAAAATTAATCCTGCAATTGAAGCAGTTAAACGACTGGATAATGAAATCGCCGGAGCACAAATCATAAAACTTGAAATACCAACAGTTTTCGGTGATTGTGCCGATGTGGTTCATGAAGCTATTCTGAAGGAAACACCTGATTATGTTTTAAATATTGGACAAGCTGGTGGCCGCTATGGTCTAACTCCCGAACGAGTGGCAATTAATTTTGATGATGGTCGCATTGCCGATAATAAAGGATACCAACCACTTGCTACACCTATTCAGGCAGACGGTCAAAATGCATATTTCACGCAATTGCCTGTTAAGGCAATGGCGCGGGCAATTAGGGAAGCTGGGCTCCCAAGTTCAGTTTCTACGACGGCAGGTACATTTGTCTGCAACCACATTATGTATCAAGTGCAGTATATGATTGATAAAGAATTTCATGACTTAAAAGCTGGCTTTATGCACATTCCGTATTTACCAGAACAAGTTGTTGCTAAACCAGAAACTCCTTGTCTGAGCTTAGCAGATGATGTAAAAGGTATTACGGCTGCCATTAGTGCAATTGTGAAGATGGATGGCAAGAAAGATTTGGCAAGTATTGAAGGACATATTGCCTAATTTTTTGAATTATTTATATGTGTTGTGAGAAGAGATCGTTTTACTTGCGGTCTTTTTTCTTTTAATGAATAGTTTAGCGTATAATAATAACAGTAATGCAGAAAAGAAGGAGAATAATGGCGCAAACAAACCTGACTCCGATGATGGAGCAATATCACCAAATTAAAAAGCAATATCCCGATGCCTTTCTTTTTTATCGGGTGGGGGATTTTTACGAATTATTTGAAGACGATGCAATCAAGGGTGCCCAAATTTTGGAATTAACCTTGACTCACAGGTCCAACAAAGCCGAAAACCCTGTTCCTATGGCAGGAGTACCTCACGTGGCAGTGCAATCTTATGTAGATACACTGGTTGAAAAGGGTTATAAAGTAGCTTTATGCGAACAACTTGAAGATCCGAAAAAGGCCAAAGGAATGGTTAAACGTGGTATTATCCAACTTGTGACTCCCGGAACCTTGATGAATGACAAACCCAGTGAAGCCAAAGAATCGAATTATCTTACCTCTGTTGTAACTACCAAAAGTTGTTTTGGATTGGCCTACAGCGATTTATCGACTGGTGAAATTTATGCCACTCATTTGAAGAGCTTTGCAGCTGTTTCAAATGAATTATTATCATTACGCACACGGGAAGTTGTTTTCAATGGTCATTTAAATGATCAGGATAATGACTTTTTTCATAAAGCAAATATTACTGTATCAGAGCCGGTAGAGTTAACTGGCAAACATGCGGAGATTTCCTTTGCTGAACAGGATCTGACAAACTCTGCTGAAAAAGCTGCTGTAAAACAGCTGGTAGGATATTTATTACAAACTCAGCGTCGTAGTTTAGCGCATTTACAAGTCGCTAAAAGCTATGAAGTCAATCAATATTTACAAATGTCGCATACCGTGCGGGATAATTTAGAATTGACCGCATCTGCAAAAACGGGTAAGAAGATGGGTTCACTTTTTTGGGTGCTTGATAAAACACATACCGCAATGGGTGGGCGCTTGTTAAAACAATGGCTTGCTCGGCCATTATTATCCGTTGAACAGTTAAACAGGCGCCAAGAGATGGTACAGGCGTTAATTGATGAGTACTTTACGCGGGAAAATATTAATGATGCTCTCAAGGGAGTTTATGACTTAGAACGCTTAACGGGGCGAATTGCTTTTGGTAATGTCAATGCCAGAGAGTTATTACAGTTGGCTCATTCTCTTAATGCCGTACCAACAATTTTGACAGCAATGCAAAAGGCTGAAAATAAAAATTTGCAAAATTTTGCCAGACAAATTGATCCTTTAAAAGGAATTGCTAAATTGATTACGGATACTATTGTTGATCAGCCTCCAGTTCTGACTACCGAAGGAGGATTAATCAAGGATGGTGTTGATAGTCAATTAGATCGTTATCGGGATGCTATGAATAATGGTAAAAAGTGGCTGACTGGAATGGAGCAGAATGAACGTGCTCAAACGGGTATTGATAATTTAAAAGTTGGTTATAACAAGGTCTTTGGCTACTATATTCAAGTTACAAATTCAAATAAGAGTAAGGTTCCTTTAGACCGGTATACGCGTAAGCAAACTTTGACCAATGCAGAGCGTTATATTACCCCAGAACTTAAAGAACATGAAAATCTTATTTTAGAAGCACAAACCAAATCAACAGATTTAGAATACGATTTGTTTGTTAAATTAAGAGAAGAAGTCAAAAAATATATTCCAGCATTACAAAAGTTGGCTGGACAAGTAGCTCAACTTGATGTCTTTTGCTCTTTTGCTCAGGTGGCTGAAGACAATAATTATTGCAGACCTCATTTTCATACCGATAATCAAGATGTCAAGGTAGTATTAGGACGTCACCCAGTAGTTGAACAAGTGATGAAAGCTGGTTCCTTTATTCCAAACGATGTTAAGTTAACAGAAGATACTGATATCTTTCTGATAACAGGTCCTAATATGTCAGGTAAAAGTACATACATGAGGCAGCTGGCTCTTATTACCGTAATGGCTCAAATAGGATCATTTGTACCAGCCGATAGTGCTGACTTGCCGATTTTTGATCAAATTTTTACTCGTATTGGAGCAGCTGATGATCTGATTTCTGGTCAAAGCACGTTTATGGTCGAAATGACTGAAGCAAATGATGCTTTACAACATGCCACTAAACGCAGCTTAGTTTTATTTGATGAAATCGGTCGGGGAACAGCTACTTACGATGGCATGGCTCTAGCTGGTGCTATTGTGCAGTATTTACATGATGAAGTTGGAGCCAAAGTTTTATTTGCTACACACTTTCACGAGTTAACAGCCTTGGAACAGACCTTACCTCATTTGAAAAATATTCATGTAGGAGCAACTGAAGAAAACGGCAAGCTGATTTTTCTCCATAAAATTTTACCAGGACCTGCAGATCAAAGTTATGGCATCCATGTTGCGCAACTTGCTGGTTTACCGAGAAAGGTTTTACGCCAAGCTACTAAGCTGCTTAAAAGACTTGAAGCTCAAGGTAGTAATTTGGGACCGGCTTCAACACAACTTGATTTATTTAGCTCAAGTAATGAGCCGGCCGAGGAACTACCAGTTGGTGCAGAGTCAGATTCTGCCAGTGAATTGACTGACAAAGAAAAAGATATCCTAGATGAAATTTCTAATCTTTATTTGGCAGATCAAACACCGTTGCAAGTGATGCAACTGGTGGAAAATTGGCAAGAAGATTTAAAGGATGAAAACTAATCATGGCACAAATACATGAGCTTTCAGTTAATCTGTCTAATCAGATTGCAGCTGGGGAGGTAATTGAAAGACCGGCAAGTGTGGTCAAAGAGTTGGTCGAGAATGCGATTGATGCTGGCAGTAGCAGAATTAGAATAGATTTTATTGATGCTGGTTTAAAACAGATTGTAGTTCAAGATAACGGCTCGGGGATCCCTAGTAATCAAATTGATCTTGCTTTTACTAGACATGCTACCAGCAAAATAAAAAGTGAACATGATTTGTTTAATGTCAGTACTTTAGGCTTTAGAGGAGAAGCTTTAGCTTCGATTGCTGCAGTTAGTCATGTTGAAATTTTAACTAATTCTTCTGGAGCAATTGGAACGCGTGCTGAATTTGCTGCTGGTGTTAAAAAAATGCAGGAAGATGCTGCAGCAAGACAAGGTACTCAGATAACTGTCAAAGATTTGTTCTATAATACCCCGGCACGGTTGAAATATTTGCGCAGTCCCAGGACTGAAATTATGAAAACAGTAGATATTGTTAATCGCCTTGCATTAGGATATCCCGAGATTGCCTTCACTTTAATGAATGAGGGAAGAATGCTGCTTAGAACTGCTGGTAATAATAATTTACGCCAAACGGTATCAAGTGTTTATGGCCGCAATATTGCTGAACGAATGTTGCCTTTTAAAGGTAGTGATAATGATTTTGAAGTGAGTGGTTTAATATCCAAGCCGGAACTCACGCGGTCTACTCGTAATTTTATTTCTATTTTGCTTAATGGCCGTTACATTAGAAATTTTAAGTTGGCAAGTGCAGTGATGGCTGGTTATGGTAATAATCTTACTGACAAACATTACCCTATTGCAGTTATTAAAATCAAGACGGACCCCTTATTGGTTGATGTCAACGTTCACCCCACAAAGCGGGAGGTTCGCTTATCTAAAGAAACAGAATTGAGTCGCTTGATTACCAGTGCTATTAGTAGTGTGCTTCTGAAAAATGACGTGAAATCTGATGCATTGAGTAATTTAAATTCAAGTAAAGAAGATACACTGGTTGATCAACTTAAGTTTAATTTAAACAAAAATGTGGTAGAAACGAAAAGGCCAAATGCAGGAATTGCGGAAATTAATGAACAGCCTCCAGCAGAAATCAAACACATTCAGCATTCACAGTATGTGAATTTGGATATTCCGCGAGACAATGAACATTATCTCATAACTGCGACATGGGATGATAATGTTGTCAAGCAATGCAGTTTAACACCCTTTACTAGTAAAAATACTAATAATGAGATTATTTCAAGCGGTGATGAAGTGTTAGCAGCAAGCTTACCCGAGTTAAGTTTTGTTGGTCAAACCCCAATGTTTATTATTGCTGCTAATAATGATGATTTATACTTAATCGATCAGGTTGCAGCCAGAAGACTGCTTTCTTTTCAAAAAATCATGCGTGAACTTTCAAGCTCTAAAATCAACCAGCAGGGATTGCTGAGTCCTTTAATTTTAGAATTTGGCAACCTGGATTTTTTGCAAATAAAAGAAAAGATAGCGGACATCAAAAAAATTGGGATTTTTTTAGAAGATTTTGGTCAAAATACCTTTATTTTAAGATCTTACCCCACCTGGCTGAAACAAAATATTGAGCAATCTGTTCGCAAGATTTTAGACTTGTTTTTAAATGTTGATCAAAGTAATTCTCAAAATTTAATTAAAAGAATAGCGGCTGATCAAGCTCAACGAGAAGTTTCGGGGCGTAAAAAATTGACAACTGCTGATTGTGGTGCAATTTTGACTGATCTGCGGCAAATTGCTGATCCTTATCATGACGCTAAGGGGAATTTGGTAATTGTGCGCATCAGACAAAGTGATTTACGCAAAATGTTTAAGAGGAATAAATAAGATATGTATGAATATTTTCAGGGTGTTATTGTCACAATCAAACCTGATTTTGTAGTAGTTGATGTAAATGGAATTGGTTATAAAGTTTTTAGTCCCACACCTTATGCTTATCAAGAAGGACAAAAGGCGCGCGTTTTTATTGAACAAATTGTGCGGGATACCGGCATCACTTTATATGGCTTTCAGACTGAGGATGATAAGGGACTGTTTTTAAAGCTCCTAAGTGTAAGCGGTATTGGTCCCAAGTCTGCTTTAGCAATCATGGCGGCTGAAGATAGTGATTCGTTAGCAGAGGCAATTGAACAGGGTGAAGTAAAATATTTAACCCGCTTTCCAGGCGTTGGTAAAAAGACTGCTTCACAAATTGTGTTGGATTTAAAAGGTAAATTGGGAAGCTTTGTTAAGAACGCAAATAAGGCGGCTTCGGCAGAAGTATCTCCCGAATTAAATGACGCATTATTAGCATTATTAGCGTTAGGATATACCAAAAAAGAAGTAGATAGAATTATACCAGCTTTAATTGCAGAGGAAAAAACAACTGCGGATCAATACATTAAAAAGGGATTGGCACTTCTCTTAAAGAAGTAAATCTTGTTATAATGAAAATGACATTTAAAAGGGAAGTGAAACAGGTGACAGAAGATAAAAATAGTATTGTTTCTGGAGAGGTTCAAGGCCAAGAAGAAGAACAAGCTGAGTTTTCTTTGCGCCCCCAGACTTTAAGTGAGTACTTGGGTCAAAAACGCGTTAAAAAAGAAATGGCAGTTTATATTAAGGCTGCCCAAAAAAGGGATGAGGCTCTAGACCATGTGTTATTGTATGGCCCTCCTGGACTGGGTAAAACGACATTAGCTTTTGTGATAGCTAACGAACTTGGTGTGCATTTAAAAAGTACAAGTGGCCCAGCGATAGAAAAAGCGGGCGATTTGGTTGCCCTTTTAACTGATCTCGATCCTGGAGATATTTTATTTATAGATGAAATTCATCGTCTTGCCAAGCCTATTGAAGAAGTCCTGTACTCAGCAATGGAAGATTATTATGTTGATATTGTAATTGGAGAAGGACAAACTACTCACGCCGTTCACGTTCCCTTGCCCCCATTCACGCTTGTTGGTGCTACTACTTTGGCTGGCCAGCTGTCAGCTCCCTTACGTGACCGCTTTGGTATAGTTGAGCATTTGCAATATTATACGGTTGAAGAACTTGAAAAAATAATTTCTCGTTCCAGCAAAGTTTTCAATATTGAAATTGAACCCCAGGCAGCACACGAATTAGCTCGCAGATCACGGGGAACTCCCAGAGTAGCTAATCGGCTATTAAGACGAGTAAGGGATTTTGCCCAGGTGAAAGGAGAAAAAGTAATTTCTTTTGCGACCACAGCAAGTTCTCTTCAACAATTGCAGGTTGATGAAGAAGGACTAAATCAAACAGATCGCAAAATTTTACGGGTAATTATTGAAAATTATCATGGTGGACCAGTAGGTATTAGAACTTTAGCTGCTAATACTGGCGAGGACGTGGAGACAATTGAATCCCTTTATGAACCATATTTAATGCAAAACGGGTTTTTATTAATGACACCCAGAGGCAGAATGGTGACAGAGAAGGCTTATGTTCATTTAGGCCTGCCGCTGCCAAACAAGTAATGCAATTGTTCGTTATTTTCTGTATAATAAATATTTAGACAATAATTAATTTTAATTTGAGGAGTGTAAAAGTGAATAATTTATTTTTAGCACAAGCAAATGGTGCAGGTAGTAGTATGTGGACAATCATAGTTTTTGTAGTTTTGATTGCTTTTATGTACTTTATCATGATTAAGCCACAAAAAAAGCAACAACAAAAGAAAATGGAAATGATGAACCAATTGAAAAAAGGTGACAATGTCATTATGATTGACGGTCTTCACGGCAAAATCGATTCAGTAAATACCAAGGATAAAACGGTTGTGCTGGATGCTGATGGCATTTACTTAACATTTAGTCGAATGGCTGTACAACAAATTTTACCAGCTAATACGGCAAGTGCTGAGCCTGCACCAACACCTTCAACTTCTGATGAAGCTGAAAAGCCAGCAGATAGTGAACCTGCTCAAGCTTCAAAAGAAGAGCAAAAACCTGCTGCTCCTGCAGAAAAGCCAGCTGCAGCCAAACCAGCTGATGCTGCTGATGAAACTCCAGCTGATGGATCAAAAGAAAATTAAAACAATCTTAAGTGCCTTAGGGGCACTTTTTTGTTAGTAAAATTTATTTAGCTTAAAAAGTAAATATTGCTCAAGGCGCGAGTTTAACGGCAAAATAGTATAAAATGAAGTTAGTGTAAAAAGGTATGAGAAAGGATTTTTTCATGAATAACATTCCAGTAATTATGATTATCTTTGGTGGTAGTGGTGATTTAGCGCATAGAAAGCTGTATCCTGCACTTTTTAATTTATATGAACAGGGCCTAATTCACGATAATTTTGCCGTAATTGCAACGGCTCGGCGACCATGGTCACATGATTTTTTACGCCAACAAATATGCGATGCTGTGCACGAAACGCATGCTGAAGTAAACGAAAATGATTTAGTTGCTTTTGCCAGTCATTTTTATTATCAGTCACACGATGTAACCAACATTGAACATTATGAAACATTGAAGAATTTGGCACAAGAATTAGATGATCGTTATAGTGCGCAGGGAAATCGTATCTTTTATATGGCAATGGCTCCCAAGTTCTTTGGCACAATCGCTGAACATATTAAAGATCAACATTTGACCAGTACCGGTTTTAAACGTATTGTTGTTGAAAAACCCTTTGGAAGAGATCTGGCAAGTGCAGAAGAATTAAACCAGCAGATTACTGCTTCCTTTGCTGAAGATGATATTTTTAGAATTGATCATTATTTAGGTAAAGAAATGATTCAAAACATTCTGCCTATGAGGTTAACTAATCCTCTAATTAAAAATATATGGAATAATCAGAATATCAAAAATGTTCAGGTCACTTTAGCAGAACAGTTGGGAGTCGAGGCTCGTGGCGGCTATTATGAAACTTCAGGCGCTTTACGTGATATGGTGCAAAATCATATTTTTCAGATAATTACCCTTCTGGCAATGCCGGAGCCAAAGGATTTGACCTCGCAAAGTATTCACGAGGCTAAGCAAAAACTTTTAGACAGTATGGTAATTCCGACAGAAGACGAGATTGCGCGTCATTTTGTGCGGGGGCAATATTTGGGTAGTGATGTTACCTTTGGGTATCGGCAAGAACCAAATGTTGCTGCCGATTCAAATACAGAAACTTTCGTTGCTGGAGAGGTTAAATTTAAAAAGGGTCCTCTTGCTGATTTGCCAATTTATTTTAGAACCGGCAAAGAAATGCGGGAAAAGAAAAACAGGATTGATATTGTTTTAAAACACATGTCTAATCAATACGGTAAAGCTCATTCAAACAACATATCAATTATAATAGATCCACAGATGCAAATTTTTATTACTATTAATGGTAAAAAAATTAATGAACCCGGAATTCGCAGGGAAAATCTAAGCTACGGCTTTACAAGTGAAGACCAAAAACAGGTACCAGATGGCTATGAGCGTTTACTGCATGATGTTTTTGTTAATGATTCAACCAACTTTACTCATTGGAGTGAATTAAAGAATTATTGGAAATTTATTGACCATGTAGAAAAAACATGGCAAAAAGAAAATGAAAATGGTCAAGAGCCAGAACAATACTTGCCGTACAGAATGGGTCCAAAATCAGCAAATAAAATTTTCGAATCAGCTACCGAGCGCTGGATTTATGAGTAACTTTGATGACGGTCTTTTACCACAAAATGACACTCATAGAAAGATTATTCACCTTGATATGGATGCTTTCTATGCTGCAGTTGAAACACGTGATCATCCTGAACTAAAAGATAAGGCACTGGTAATTGGTCAAGATCCCAGAAATTATCATGGACACGGCGTTGTTGCTACGGCAAATTATATTGCTCGCCAGTATGGCGTCCATTCAGCTATGCCATCAATTAAGGCTTTAAAGCTCATACCGCCGGATAAACTGGTATTTAAGAGCCCTGATTTTAAAAAGTATCATAGTGTTTCTGCTGAAATTCATCAGTTGATGCATGAAATTACTGACAATGTTCAGTCTATTGCACTGGATGAAGCATATTTAGATGTTACTGAAAATAAGCTGGGATTAACTTCTGCTTTGCAAATCGCGATTGATCTGCAGGTAAAAATAAAAAAAGAAATAGGTTTAAATTGTTCTTTCGGCGTGACCTATAACAAATTTTTAGCAAAAATGGGTTCCGAATATTCGAAGCCTTTTGGTCGAACTATTATTTTGCCCCAAGAAGCTAAAGAATTTTTAGCCGTACAAAAAATTGCTCAGTTTCATGGTATTGGGCCTAAGACGCAAGCTAAGTTAGCTGAAATGGGTGTCTACACGGGACGTGGGTTGCAAAAAATGCACGTTCGTGATTTAATAAAACATTTCAACCGCATGGGT
>NZ_CAMKZC010000037.1:0-9755 GCF_946477725.1 uncultured Lactobacillus sp.
TGAGGTAGCGATTTTTACCTTTAAGCTTGTAGTAAGGCTGTTTTTTAATTATTACTGGCTCATCTTCAACTTTGACAGTTGTAAAGGCACGGTATTTATTTTTAGTACGCTTGCCAGCTTCAGTATAAGCTACCGATTTATGCATAATAGTTTTGGTAAGAGTGTGATTAGCTGCTTGGACAGTTGGTGCTGCTTGACTAGTTATTGTAAAGATTATTGCTGTACTAAACAAGCCAGCAACCAGCAGAGCAGCTATTTTCGTCTTTACTTTCATTTATAAACTCCTTTCTAACTTACTTTTAATATTATTATATCTTCTTTTTGCTTTGTCTTCAGCTTTTGTGTTGCTTGGCTTTGATTTGATACTATGAACAAACTTGACATCATTTGTTTTCGCATAGCCATCGAGTACTTCAATTCATTAAGTATGCATGGTTACCTATAGATACTTTTAACTCTTTCTCTTGCTAATCCTGAGATGTCAACAACATAATTCTAGCCTACTACCAGCCAAATACCGAATAAATCAAAAAAGTACACGCAACAGCGACAATCATATAAGAAATACGACAAATAATATATAATCTCCTTACTAATTTTGCCCGTTTTGCATTATAAATATAGGGAATACTTGTATAATGATCTCTTGCTTTTTTAGTTAAATCTGCGTTCATATACATTTCTGCTAACACGGCAACAATGAAAATCAAATTTCCTATAAATAGAATAACAACTTCTGATGTAAAAAAAGCCCAACTTAATAACAGAACAATAGCCGCAATAAACCGGCTGGCATTTATCATTACCACTTCTCTCTCAATTCCAGGCTTTGCTACAAACTCTACTGTAGAAGCTGCGACTTCTTTTCGTGATTCCAAATTAAGCTTATGCCAAGCTTTTGACTTGAGATAAATCATAGATAGCAATGTTATAAATGCAATAATAACGAATATTAAAATAATAATCTCGTAAATCAAAACGTAAATCGTAGTATCCATAAAAAGCTCTCTTAGTCTATTATGTTTTGCAAATATTTAAAGGCTTGCGATGTTTTGATTATTTTAGCAGGTTAAATACTGTAAACTTTTTTGTTTCATACACTATACGCTGCCTTAAGCTTTAGCATATCATTTTTTATTGATATAACAAATAACCATTAAATTAAAATAATTGTAAAAAAGTCTAAGATCGCTAAAACTTCGAGAAATTTTTTGCTCTGCTTTTGTAACTGTTAAAAAGAAGATTATAAATGGCAGCATTGCAATACCTGACTCAGCCTTTGTGCAAAATTAATTCAGTCATGATATAATGTAATTGTAAAGAAAAGAGGCCTTGCGCTAACAAGACCTCTTTGAAAACAAGCAGCCGCTCTAAAGGCGGTTAGCTGTCTAGGTAATAGAAGACTTCCCCAACTTGCTAAAGTATGATTGGGACGGTCTTTTTTATTTCTTGTGATTATTGATATAATCCAACAACACAATAATAAACGTGGCGAATGCCAACATTATTTGTAATGCCTGGTAAACGCTCATTGACTGCTTCTCTTTCTAAAAGATTTCGTGCCATAGGCACCATCTCCTTTCCGGATCAACAGCCAACCGCCCTCAAAACAATTTGCTTGAATTCTAAATTAATTATAACAAATACTGTTTGCATATTGAATAAAAGAAGAGCCAGATAATTAACTAAACGGCTTGGTGTAAATAACTTTCACTCACCTTAAAGAATCAACAGAATAGTTGGTTTCTTCCAGCCGATGAATTAAAAGTTAATAGTGAGTTGGCTTTAACGAAACCATTGTAAAGGCTTTTTACTCTGTTTAATAGATTTCAATTAAGGATTAACTTCCGATATTTAACGAAGCTAGTCCTTTTGTTTTGTTCGAATTCATTTTAACTGAGACTTTTTATAACTATCCACTTGCTATTTACAATAAAAACAGAAATTAGCCTTATGATCTGATATAGATTGTGATCTCCAAGCTTAAAAAAGCTCTTATCATCTAAATAGATTATTTGTTTAATTTTAGGTTGGTTTTTAGATTATTTTGACTTTCAATTATTTATCTGCCTATAATTTATCTATTAATCACAGGCTAGTTATATTAATATGTAATTTTATTTGTAAGGACTTACTTATGGCAAATAATCAGAATAACGAAAAAAATGAGAAGACAAAACAATTTTATGATTTTTTAAAATATACAATAGTCTTATTTGCGATTTTTATTTTAATCAATTTTTTATTAACAAAATATTTGATAGTTAAATGTTCCGTATCTGGTATCTCGATGCAACCAACTTTTGAAAATCAAGAAAGAGTTATAGCTAATCGCAATAACAAATTGAAACGAAATGAAATTGTCATTTTAAAGGCTCCGGATGAACGTAATTCCTTTTATATAAAAAGAATTATAGGATTACCAGGTGAAACTGTTACTGGAAAAAATAATAAGATTTATGTTAATGGCAAAAAAATAAATCAAGACTATTTAAAACCAGGATTTAAGCTGACGGATAATGAAGATGGCTTTTATGGTACTAAATATTCTTATACTGCTGACTTTTCAATTCGTTCTTTAGCAAGAACAAAAGAATATAAAAGTATTTATTCCCCTTCTCAATTAAAAGAAATGAAAAGTACTAACAAAGTTCCCAAAGGTTCATATTTTGTAATGGGAGATCATAGGAGCGTTTCAAAAGATAGTCGTTATATAGGAGCCATTCCTAGAAGTAAAATTGAAGGCGTTGTTAAATATCGCTATTGGCCACTTAACAGAATCAAAGCATATTAAAAAGGAATAAGTAATTTGATATGACCCACAATTTAGGACAAATTTGAGGCTATTTTTATGACTAAATTATCTAAGCAAGATAAAATTCAAATCTATCAGCTTTGGTACAGTTATGGAATTGGTCGACTGAACTCTGTCAGCACTATCAGATTGGAAGGACTAATATTAAATATTTGTCAGCTTGATTGATCGTCATGGTCTAGCTATTTTAGACCAGCTTTTTACAACTTATACAAGTGATTTTAAGGAGCAGGCTCTCAAGCGAATCATAGTTGACCATGAGCCTGCCAATCAAGTTTCTTTTGATTTAAAGAAGAAGGACAAAGATCGGGATAATCGAGAAATAATGCTGAAATCAAAGCTATTTATGAAGAACACAAGCACCGCTATGGCAGTCGGTGCATTACTGTAGAACTAAGACGGCGCGGTTTATTAATCAATCATAAAAAGGTGCAGCGCCTAATGAACAAGCCGAAATTATTTGGCATAGTCAGTAAACGCTGGCACAAATACAACAGCTATCGTGGCACTCAGTGTCCGATTAAGCCTGACCATATTAAACGTAGCTTTAGTGTAGTTTATCACAATCACAAATGGTATTCAGATATAACTGAGTTTAAGCTCAATGAGCAAAAGACCTATTTATCATCGATCATTGATGGGTGTACTCTATTGAACTAAAACTTAAAAAATTTAAGATTGGTTTTGACGGTGGTAAAATTTTTTTCTATTGTTTTATTTGAAACCGACGAAGCATGAGCTTTATTAGTCACTTTTTCAACTACTCTAAGCAAATTAAAGAAGGCACTTTAAAGTGCCTTCTTTAACTCTAGTAATAGATGGTTTTATCAAATATCATTAGGATCTATATGTTCACGTGTCAATCTTGCAACCTCTGAAAGATTAAGTCCATAATCAGTTATAGAAATTTCATATTCAAAAGCATGAATTTCATCGACTTCTTCTGCCTTACCATAATTAAAAAAGGCACCAAGCGTTCCACATAAATGTAAAATGCTAGAGAGGCTTTCAGTAGAATACACAACAATAAAAACGCTATTTTTATATGATTTTTCAATTCTATATTCAAAATCATTTTTAATACTTGTTTTTATAGCAAGTATTAAATCTTCTTGTTTTTTTTCGTTCATTATTAAAAGCTTTCTGTGGGTTTCATGACTACTGCAGAGACAGAAAGAATATTAGAAGAAGCTCTTTGTTCATGCAGAACTAAGGTACCCGAATCCGCCTCTAACGATTGGGATATTTCTTACTTTTCCATTATTGTAATGAGCATGCAAATCTAATTCTAGTCTGAAAGACGCATATTTAGGATCAGTTATTTTTATGTAAATGTAAACAGCTCTACCCGATACGCGCGTTACTTTGGATATGCCTGCGTCATCCGTTACTACTGAACGAGTGAGGTTACAAGTCGAGCTCATTATATCACAAAATTCCTAATATACTACACGATAAATTCACTTAATAAAAATATTTCACTTTAATAGTATGATCTGCTTTATTATAACCGGTATTGCAATCAAAAGAAAATTAAGGCTGAATATTGAATAGGCAATCAGATGCCCGCGATTGTAAATTTGTGTGTTATTATGATGGTTATAGTGCCATGCAATAAGATTTACTACTTGTCTAATACGTAGATTATCATTAGTAACATTTACTATTTCTCGTAATCCTAATCTTAAGCAAACAATGGCCATGCTAAAAAAGGCCAGGCGCAAGCATCCAGCCCTGAATGGCTTAATCTTCCACACTGATTAGGGCTGGCATTACCAAAATGCCCAGTTTCAAGCATGGCTGAAAAACCATGGCATTAGCCAGTCAATGTCACGCAAGGGCAATTCGCTTGATGATGGGTTAATGGAAGGCTTCTTCGGCATACTTAAACGAGAAATGTTTTATGGCTTTGAAAAGCAGTTTAAGAATCTGAATGAACTGGAAGAGGCAATCAGAGACTACATTGAGTATTACAATCAGAAAAGAATCAAGATCAAACTAAAGGGACTAACACCGCTTGAATATCGGAAGTTAGTACTTAGTAAAGCTAATAAAGTGTCCTGATTTTAGGGTTCACATCAAATAGGAACGTTTTTCAAAAAATGGTAGCCATCACTTCTAATGACAGGTATCTTCTAAAGGAAACTTACAAAAGTAGTCTTTCCCTTACCTGACTTTATTCTATCTATAGAAGCGAAAACTCCTTTTGCATAATTTGTGCACGTATGTCTTTTACAAATTTATGTATATTAAAGATTCCTATAATTTCTGGTGGTGTTGGATTTGATCTAGGAAATATTAAGCTACTAACTGAAAAAAACAAAACTATTACCAGTAATTCGGAACTTAAAGTACTTGAACATCCTTCTCAAACTGTTGCTAGCTTAAGTTTCACTAATACTATTATAGCTAGTCTCATGGCATTAAAAGCTTTTAAGATAATAACTAAAATAGATGACTTTTCTGAAAAAAATATAGGTATTGACTTTAAAAATCTTAAAATATATAATAATTAAAAATAAATTATAATTTTATAGGCGTTTGTATAAAGGATGCGCATAAATATGTCAGAACAAATTTCACAAGATGTCAATGTAGAAGAAGTTGACTTTGAAGAACTATTTCAAGATGTTGTTGCATATCATCGTACGTAATAATTAAAAAAATCATATGATTTTCATTATTCTATTGCTATATGTTAACATATAGCAATAGTTTTTTAAGTTCGAAAGAGATTTGTAATGTCACTTAAAAGCCTTTTTAAAGTCAACATTTTACGAGGCAGTTTGTTGCTACTTATATACCTGCTTTACTCTTATACAGGCACTATAACAACATACCTCTTTAGGTACGCATTAAACGCCTTAACCCGCAAAGATTTAACAACTTTTTTGTATTGGTGCAGTGTTGAAATATTAGTTGCAATCGTAAGCAGCATATTCTTAGCTACTAGTACATATCTGTTTAACAAACAGATTCAGCAATATATCCATATGCTTAGAGACAAGCTTATTCATCATTATTATCAAAATGGCGACGGTACAGTTGCCAAAATGCAGAATATTTTAAATAATAATATGAAGATATTGACAGATGAATATGCCAAACCCTGGATTCTTATCTTAAGCAGCACCTTAATGCTCCTGATGTCAATCGGTGTGCTATTTTCTATGCATTGGTCACTTGTCATAGCGACAGTAATAACTTGTATCATAGTGCTTGATCTGCCACAATTTACCAAAAAAGCTACTACGCGAGCAACTAAGACAGCCTCTCAAAAAAATGCCGCCTTTTTAAAAACAGTTGCTGAGTGGTTCAGTGGATTAAATGTATTGCGTCGCTATCATGCAGTTAATCGTTTGCAGCTTGCACTTAAACAGGATAGTGCTACTCTTGCCACTGCTAACAAAAATAAGCAAAAGGCCATGAGTATTGCAGATGGACTGAATGGATTAGGCAATTCATTTGGCCAAATTGGTATTATTCTTTGGGGTGGACTACTTTTCTTTCACCACCAGCTAGACTTCGGTGGTTGGCTTGTTGCAAGTAATTTTGCCGCTTCAATTTTTGATGAATTATGGGACATAATTGATTCTATTACTCAGATAAAGGCTACACAGGACCTACGTGACGAGCTTTACACATTAACTCAAGACAATACTGAAACAGACAGCGAAGAAGGTGCTGCTCCTGTTGCCTTTAGTGTAAAAAATTTGGTGATAAATTACGGCAGGCATCAAATAAAATATCCAGATTTTACAATTAAGGCGCACGACAAAGTCCTGCTTAGTGGAGATTCAGGTACCGGCAAGTCAACACTGCTTAAGGCTATCTTAGGCAAATTGCAGCCTGCAGCTGGCTCAATTGAATATTATAATAGAAAAAATGAACTGATTACGCCTGACTACAGACAGATTGGTTATGTCGCTCAAGACGGCATGCTTTTCCCTGATACAATTGCAAATAATGTGACAATGTTTCAGCATTGTTCTGAAGTGGAAATAAATCGTGTAATAAATTTGGTTAAATTAACTGATGATTTAGCAAAATTTCCGCAAGGCATAAATACGACAATTAATATGGATACCCCCAACCTATCTGGCGGTCAGCAACAAAAAATCATTTTGGCAAGAGCTGCGCTAAAAAGCCAAGATCTATTACTATTGGACGAACCAACTAGCGCGATTGACAGCAAAACTAGTGCCACGATTATCAGGTCATTGCTAGCAAGCAAGCAGACAGTGGTCATGATTGGTCATAACTTGCGACCTGAAGTACAAAAATTATTTGACTATCAGATTAACTTGAAGAGTTAAGCGTGAAGGGGGAATTATGAAGATAAAAGATTTTTGGCATGTTAACCCACTAATTTTTATTAGCACTATAATTGTTCAATTATTAGTACCTGCTTTATCCTTGTTAACCGTACAAGTTGGAATATATCAGGTCGATGCTATCCAACAAGTTAATTTGCCCAAATTTTTACAACTAACGGCACTTAATTTTGTTTTGCTAGCAGTTAGTTACATAGTAGAATATTTGTTTGACTATCTTTTAGCCAAACAAAAAGAGCGATATAAAGTAATTTTAAGAGCTAAAATAATTAATCACCTCTGTTACACCAAACAAGAATATTCAATTGCTCAAATACAGAACTTTTTGACAAATGACTTAATCCAAAGTGAAGAAAATTATCTTGACGCTTTTATGAGTTTAATTGGCGGCTTAGGTTATGTTGTTTCTGCTCTGGTTATGTTATTTTCCATCCATTGGACCATGCTAGTTGTCATTTCCTTAATGGTAATCATCTCCTTACTTTTACCAAAATTAACAGAGAAGCCATTACAAAAAGCAATAATGGCTATTTCTGATAATAACAAAAAGTATCTTGATATAATAAGTAAATGGCTGACTGGCATAGAAGAGTTACAACGATATTTTTCAGGTAGTCACCTTTTTGCAGTATTAAGCAAATCTTCACGAAAATTAGAGCATGCCAATGTTAAAGAAGCTGGAATCAAGCAGTGCCTTAAAGTCGTTAACGAAATTGCAGCTCAGTTTATGTTATTAGTGCTATATGCTGTGACTGGATATCTAATTGTATCCAAGCAAATTGCTTTTGGCGTAATCTCAGTAGTCAGTGATCTCAAATATTATTTAAGTAGCGGTATTGAATGGATCACAGAGGCTCGAGGAGCCATGGCAGGAGCCTCTAGCCTCAATAGGCAAATTGAAAATTTGGCTTCACCAATTGTTAAGCCTGAAGAATCAAATTCAGATTTAGAAGAAGTAGATGAAATTGTTACAGATAATTTGCAGATAGCTTTCCCGAATGGCGAAAGCATACAATTACCTAATATTAAAGTTAAACCTGGTCAAAAAATATTATTAACTGGCGAGTCTGGCATGGGTAAATCAACTTTACTTAAAATTCTGGCTGGTGAACTAAGGCCTAGTTCTGGTCGTGTGATTTACCGAGGAAAAAAAGGCACTTTAACTCATCCTGATTTAAGTAAAATCGGATACTTGCCTCAAAATGCAATCTTGTTTCCTGTTAGCATAAATGACAACATAACAATGTTTGACGATCGTATAGCGCCAATGGTACCGACATTAGTCAAAGACATGCAGCTACAGCAAGATGTCGATGAGCAAAAGCTAAGTTTGCAAACAATAATTGATTTAAACAGGTTGAACATATCTGGTGGTCAAAGACAAAAAATAGTTTTAGCACGTGCATTAATTCATCAAAGCAAAATTATTCTAATTGATGAAGGAACTAGTGCGATTGACGCACAGGCAACCATAAAAGTTTTACAAAAGATCATGAAAACTAATGCTAGTGTAGTCTTCATTGCCCATAATTTAAATCAAGAAATGAAGAAACTTTTTGATTACGAACTACGTTTAGTTAAAAGCAATAACAAAATAAAAAAGCTGATATTATCAGCATAAGTTTAAAAAAGCTATATTGAAAGTTTAACAGCTAACGTAGAATAAAATTAAGTCTGATCAGCCTACAGTATCAGCTGTAAAATTTTATCTTAATGTTATTCATCGATACCATAATAGAAATTAGAAAATCAAGAAGACCGCCCCACAATTTGCTAAAGTTTTTATTGGGACGGACTTTTTAGTTTTCATTCATTTTACTAGCTTGTACTTCGATAAATTAAAGTTTACGTACAGAAAACAGATATCATAAAAATTCTTACTTCCTGTGTTTTTATTATAACTAACTAGAATATGAGCAAAATAGATATGATTCATATCTACTTTGCTCAATATTTTAGTGTTAAGAAGAGCTTACAGCAATCTAGTTAACTTTATCATGGCCGACAAACTATCAAAATCTTATTACCTAGTTAAAGTAGATAATACTGTATCATTCAATTTAGCATATTTTACATTATAAGTAATAGAAAGTTAATTAATGGAGCAGAAATATGCTGTTTGGTTATACCAACTATTTAAAAAGAATGGAGTATATTGTTTTTATTGTTTAATTGCTTTTTATTAGGAGTTAAAATTATTAATAATATCCCTATTTATTAGTGGGATCCTTTTTATATTTGAGTTTTATAAATAGCCCATCAGTATAAAATTCATACTCAAACGAGAAATGTTTTATGGTTTTGAAAAGCAGTTTAAAAACTGAATGAACTGGAAGAGGCAATCAGAGACTACATTGAGTATTACAATCAGAAAAGAATCAAGATCAAACTAAAAGGACTAACTCCGCTTGAATATCGGAAGTTAGTCCTTAGTAAAGCTAATATAAAGTGTCCAAATTTTAGGGTTCACATCAATTTGGACTTAATCCTTTTTACTTTCACCCTTTATAACTCTGCTAATCGTTTTTCATCCAAATGAAACATAATCATACAATAAAGTAATAATATTGCAGTCATAAACACCACCACATAGATGTTAGTAGTTC
>NZ_CAMKZC010000038.1:0-8875 GCF_946477725.1 uncultured Lactobacillus sp.
GGAGAAGGTTCAGTTTGCTTAATTGAAAGGGAGATGCGATGTCTATCATCATCAATACCAATTACTTTAACTTTGACATCTTGACCAGCCTTTAAAACATCGCTTGGCTTATCAACATGTTTATATGAGATCTCGGAAATGTGGACTAAACCATCAACACCGCCAACATCAACAAAAGCTCCAAAATTAGTTAAACGGGAAACCTTGCCTTCAACAACATCACCCACAACTAACTGTGATGCAACCTTGTCAAAAGCTTCTTCGCGTTCTTCTTCAATTAAATCTTTGTGAGAAAGGATTAAGCGGTTCTTACTTGGATCAATTTCAGTAATTTTAAGTTTCATAGTTTTGCCGATAAATGGCTTAAGATCTGAAACATAACGGTTAGAAATTAATGACGCAGGTAAAAATCCTCTAGTGCCTACATCTACTAACAAACCACCACGAACTGAAGAAGTAACTGTACCTTCAATTGTCTTTCCGGCTTCAAAATCTTTTTGCAGTTCATCGTAAGCTTCTCTTTCCTTCAAGCGGGTAACTGAGAAGAAGAATTCACCATTCTCTTTATCTCCGCCGGCTTTTCTTAAAACTAAAGCTTTGAGCTTATCGCCTGGTTTAACTGCTTCACGTAGGTCAACGTTGCGATCTGAAGTGTATTCACGACGAGGAATTACACCTTCAATACCGGCATTTTCAACACCAACATCGATTTGACCTTCTTCAACGTCTAAGACTTCAACATCTACAATATCTCCGACCTCAACTCCTTGCATTTGCTTTAATGCATCTAAAAATTGATTACTGTTTTCTGACATTATTTACCTCCCAATATCATACTCTAATTCTAAATGAAAGTTTGATATTTTTCTACTGTTTTATACCCTTTTTTTATAGTTTTTTTGACTTTTTTTAATTTCAGATAAGATTGCATTAACTACCTGGTCTATAGTCATAGAAGTTGTGTCTATTTCAATAGCATCATGTGCCTTCTTTAATGGTGAAATTTTACGATGCGAATCTTTATAATCCCTTTCCGATATGTCTTGCTCAATTTCTTCAAGGGATTGGTTAGTTTTAATTCCTCTTTCTTTAAAATCAAGCATTCTTCTTTGAGCTCGAGAATGAGCAGACGCAACTAAAAAGATTTTAACGTCAGCTTCGGGCAAAACCGTGGTCCCAATATCACGACCATCCATCACTACATTCATCTGACCGGCCATTTGTCTTTGCAAACTGACCATTTTAGCTCTGATACCTGCTAAAGCTGATACTTGGGAAACGTGAGCAGAAATATCCGGCGTACGTATATCTTGGGATATATCTTCTTCACCGGCAAAAACTTTTTGTTGGCCATTTTCGCTTTTTAGTTCAATTTTTTCTTTATCAATGGCAGCCAATATGCCCTTTTCATCACTATAACTAAGTTTGTGTTCACGTGCTAACCAGGTAGAAGCGCGGTACATTGCTCCCGTATCAATATACGTAAAGTTCAATTTTTGAGCTATAATCTTCGCTACTGTGCTTTTTCCAGCTGAAGCTGGTCCGTCAATTGCTATTTGCATTCAATAAAAAAGGGACTGCAGTCCCTATCCTTTCTAAATTATTTGATACGCAATACTTGTCCGATATCCACCTGACTGTTAGGGTCAAGTTGATTTAACTCAGCTAACTGACCAACAGAAATTTTAAAACGACGAGCAATACTACTTAAAGAATCTCCACTTTGAACTATATATTGTTTAATTTTGGGTTTAGTTTTTGCGTGTTTCCTTTTTTGCTTAACCTTAGCTTTCTGTTCTGCTTTCGGCTTGCTCTTAGTTTTATTTTCGACAAGTTTGTTTTTTGCAGGAGAAGCTTTAGTTTTTGCTTTTTTAGCAGCTTTTTTATGAGTTTTGCGTACTTCAACTATTTTATTACTTGAACTATTATTCGCTGCTAAATGATGTACTACTGGAACAAGGCCAATTAGTATCATTATAAGTAAAACAATGAGTACAATCCAACCTTTAGAAACAGAGTTGTACGCTTCAACTCTTGTTTTTTGTGGACGTTTATAATGTTGATATGGTCCCTTAGGTTTATTAGTCATCTTAAAAAGCCTCCTTACCTAACCTGTTTAATTTTAGCATATTTAACATTTAAGTGGATAAAAAAATCGGTCATTTAATAGACCGATTTCATAATTTCTGATTTTAGTTTTTTAAATTAAAGTTTTTTCTGACAAATGGTTTGATTGTTCTCAAAACAGTTTCAAACAGTAAGTAAACAACCGTACCATTTATTGCGCCTTTTAATAAATTAAACGGCACAATAATGCCAAAAATGTAGGCACTCATTGAAGGAATGTGAAGCAATTTGCCCAAGTACACTTTCTCAGTAAATGCCAGTAAACCTGAATAACCATGAATAGTTGGCAAATTGGGTACTGTAGTTGCTGCATAAAAAGGTGTTAGGACCAGAGCATTTAAAACTGACAAAACAAAAGCCATTGCTATAATGCCAAGGACTATACCTAAAATTGGTTTTAAATGTTTTTTCGTAAAACTCTTTTCATCTTTATTGATATTTCTAGTCAAATAATAAAACGGTAAAGCAAATGAAATTGATGCTAAAAAGGCCGCAGATTGACCCACTAAACTTGGTAGAGCAAAACCTTTATATATTAAATTAATTAGCATTCTCACAAACGCGATGAAAATACCGGGTAACGGACCAAATAAAAAAGTACCAATTGTAATTACAACATCAGAAAAATCAAATTTTAAGAAGCTAGTGACAGGCAATGGTATTTCCAAAAGCATTAATACGTATGCAATTGTTCCAATTAAAGTATAAGCTACTATATTGACTAAATTATTTCTGCCTTTTCTTTGCAAAATTCTTACCTCCAAAAAACTCGGTCTGCTGCTCCTAGCAACAGACCGAGTAAAAGTAAGCTAAAGATCTTGGCTTTTAGTTTAGTCTGTCTTCTTTCATCTAGACTTTAACTATCGGTATCACAATAGATTCCACCACTTACGTGGGTCGCGGACTCTCACCGCCGGTCGGGATTTTCACCCTGCCATGAAGACAACAAACTTATTATTTAATTTCAAGTACCATCTTAATCTACGTCTTTTAATCTGTCAACTTCCTCATGGGATAATTCGCGAAAGCTTCCGGAAATCAGAGAGTCCAAGGTTAAAAAGGCGTATCTTTCACGTGCTAATTTTTTAACCTGATGATGAACGGCCTTAAACATTCTTTTTACTTGATGATACTGCCCCTCATGAATAGTTAACTGTACTATTTGGCTATTTTTTTTGCGGTCAGTTCTAATTACTTTAACTTTAGCTGGAGCACATCTATGACGATCAATTTTTACTCCGTGGGTAAGCTGACTAATTTCTGTAGGAGAAAGTACACCCGTAATTTTAGCAACATATACTTTGGCTACATTATTCCGTGGATGCATTAATAAATTTGCAAGCTCTCCGTCATTGGTCATCAAGAGTAAACCTGACGTATCATAATCTAGTCTGCCAATCGGGTATAAGCGGTAAGGTAATTCTTTAAAATAGTCAACAACGGTTTTTCTGCCTTTATCATCGCTGGCAGTCGATACCACACCACGCGGTTTATAGAAAAGATAAGTGTGCAAACTTTCCCGCTCAATTGGTTCACCGTCAACAGTAATGTTACTGAATGTATCCACCTTAGTGCCTAATTTTGTAACTACATTACCATCAACTGTCACCCGCCCTGCGGTGATCATTTTTTCAGCCTTGCGTCGTGAAGCAATTCCAGCTTCAGCAATTACTTTTTGTAATCGTTCTAACACCATTATGATTCTCCTTTTTGAGTTTTAGCAATATTCTTATCTGCTTGACCCTTAGCCGCAAATAAATCGATTTCTCCTTCGGCATTAACACTATCATCTTCAAAATCTTCTATTAGAGGTAAATCAGCTAAACTTTGATAACCAAAATACTGCAAAAAATAGTCAGTGGTCACGTATAAATTAGGATGTCCCGGTGCCTCTTTTTTGCCATTTATCTTTACAAGACCTCGCCAAATTAATGTTTGTAAAGCACCAGATGAATTTACCCCTCTGATTTCATCAATTTCAATCCGAGTAATAGGCTGCTTATAAGCAATAATCGATAAAATTTCCAGAGCGGACTGACTAAGATTTTTAGTTAGATCTTTTTGAAAAAAGTTTTCAATTGCTTTGCTTACTTCCGGCCTTGTTGTCAATTTATAAGAATCGTTTAGTTGCTGTATTTGCAGACCTGAATCTGAATTTTGCTGTAATTTTTGCTGCAAACTTTTAGTTAATTCGCGCAATGCAGGCCTGTCAACTTGCAACAGTTCACACAAATTAGTGCTTTCAATGCCATTATCTCCGGCCACATACAATAGAGCCTCTAACTGGGCAATTTTAGTTATCATCGCTATCATTTCTCTCCAAGTTCAGATCGCCGAATGTTCTATTTTGTGTTACCCGCAATTCCTGCTTTTTACAAAGTTCAAGTAATGCTAAAAACAGACCAATAACATCAGATAAAGTTTTCATTTTTTGACAACATGCAAAAAAACTGACCTTTTTACGCTTTGCCAATTCATTTTGCAAAAAAGTACTCATTTCCTTAACAGATGTCTCTTTCACTTCAACCGAAACAATATCAGGCTGTCTAAACTTCATTCTTTGTAACACTAAAATAAATGTATTAGCCAACTCAGTGGAAGTAATTTGTCCTCGAGGTAACGGCTGAATTTTTTTACTAAGTGGCACACTTTCCTCTTTAGCAGCCGTAATTGGAACCTTTTCGTTGCGCTTTTTAAAGTAAACCGAGATTTTTTTGAATATCGAATAGGTAATAAGCTGCTGTACAAGTTCATCTCTAGGATCTTCTTGTTCCTCATCATTTTCTACGAAATCATTACGCGGAAGTAGAGACTGTGATTTTATGCGTAATAACAATGATGACATCACGAAATATTCACCAGCAATTTTCAAATTAAGACTTTGCATTTCATGTAAATAGGCTAAATATTGGCTGGTAATCTGGGCTATTGGAATATCATAAATATCGATTTTCTGTACTTTAATTAAGTGCAGCAACAAATCTAAAGGACCTTCAAAATTGGGTAATTCCAAAGTAAGATTAGCACTCATATTTTTGAGTCCTTTTTTAAATATTTAATCAGATCAATATATTCTGGAACAGCTGTAATTCTTTTTTGAGGGTTATTTTGCGCCAGTTCTTGCACTGCCTTGGCCTCATATTTAGTTTTGCGAAAATCTGGAGCAAATGAAATGTAGCGAATGACAACAAATTGTTTATTTGCCTGCGTGCCAATTACACCAATAAAATTAGGGTCCTGGGACCGATAAAGATATAGACAAAATTCAGCACTATTTTTATTTAATTGAATTTCATCCTTAAGATTTGCAAGATTTTTAAAATCCGGTAAATAGGATAATAAGCCCATTGCTACTTTTTCCGTGTCATTTTTACATTCAATTAACATTTAATCACCTTAAATTCGAGGATGAGTTTTCTCGTAAACTTGTATGATATGTTTTTGGGACAAATTGGTATAAATTTGTGTAGTACTAATATCTGAGTGGCCTAAAATCTCTTGAACCACACGCAAGTCAGCCCCATTTTCAAGTAAGTGAGTAGCAAAGGTATGTCTTAAAGTATGAGGGGTAACATTTTTCTGAATACCTGCCAGCTTGCAGTAGTGCTTGATAATTTGCCAAACAGCTTGTCGAGTTAGAGAACCTCCGCGGCTGTTAAGAAAAATAAAATCCGTATTTTTTCCCACTTTTAATATGAGTGGATCACGTACTTTTTCTTTGTAACTATTAATCCAGGACAAAGCAACTTTACTAATAGGAATCAACCGTTCTTTTGACCCTTTACCAAAAACTTTGACTAATTTCAATTCTTCATGCAAGTCGGTAAATTTAAGGTTTATTAATTCGCTCACCCTTATGCCCGTTGCGTACAACGTTTCAAGTAAAGCACGGTCTCGTAAACCCAGTTTCTTTTTTATATCAGGTTGCTTAAGTAAGTCAGTAACTTCAACTGTGGTTAAAGCAACTGGTAAAGGTCGACGTTTTTTAGGTGAGTCTATTTCAAGCATAGGATTCAATTTTTGAATATTTTGTCTTACCAGCCACTGGTAAAATTTCCGCAGACTTGAAATTAAACGACTAATAGAACTTGTTGCTTTCTTTTGATCGCGTTGCTCGGCCAAAAAAGCATCAATATCAATTGCTTTAGTCGGCCAAGAACTTAAATTTTCCTTTTGCAAAAAATTAATGAAAGAGCTTAAATCCTGCTTGTAAGCAGTAATTGTATTAGCACTTAGTCCTCGCTCAATTTGACTATATCTTAAATAGTCCTCAACTTGTTCTGTTAAATTATTCATTTTTGTCTTCTTCGGGGTCGTTAACTAATGAAATTGTTCCAGTAGTTTTATCTTCCACTATGTATTTTCCCTTCAACAAGTGTCCTAATGCTCGTTTAAAAGCAGATTTTGAGATGCCAAAATAGCTTTTTATATCCTCTGCATCAGATTTATCATAAAAAGGTAATGTTTTATCTTTTTTTCTGCGCAAACTCATCAAAATCATCTGCGCATCATCATCTATTTCTTCAAATGATCGCGGCAGACTGCTCAAATTCAGGCGGCCATACTGACTAACACCAACAACTCTGCCCTTAAACTGTTCACCTAAACGTAGTGGCCGAGCCATTTGTGACGGATGAACAAAACCCAAATAATATTCTTTGGTAATTACAAATGCTCCTACTTCACGGGCTGAATAAACAGTCCCAAAAACATCTTTATTATTCATACCGTCTGGAAAATGAGCTGCAAGTTGTTCAAAAATATTTTCATCCGCCATTTTTGCCCAAATACGATCTTTTTCATCAGTTTCAAGATGAACTAGCAGTTGATCACCAACTTCAGGCCAGCGTTCTTTGTCATAAGGGAGATCATCCAAGGAAATCACTATATCTTTATCTGGCAAACCAATATCTACAAAAACACCTAAGTTATACTTGACTTCAGTCACTTTGCTCCAAGCATATTGATCTTCTTGAGCAAAGGGTAGAAACTGGGTCATTTCGCGATTATGCTGTTTATTATCGTACAGAAATCCTTTGATTTGATCTCCCAGTTTTGGCTTTTCTTCCTGAGTAATTTCCTTTCGTTTCAATTCATAAGTGAAACCTTCGACTTGAACAAAAAAAGAATTTTCATTTTGATCTATTATTTTTCCAGTTGCAATAGTGCCTAGCATGATTAATCTCCTAAGTCTAGATATTGGATCTGATAACAAGTATATCATTTTAATGGCTTAAATTGATATCAGTCAAACCAAATTAACTAATGATTTTCATTTAATTTACCCAGATCAAAAGTAAACAAAAATAGCCAGTACTGGCTACTGGCTATTTTCACATTTTACTTTAATTAAAGATTTGAAACTTCACCTTGGTAAATAGCACCACGACGAGCATCAACAGTAATAGTAATACCACTGCCAATCTTTTCAGTAGCACCAGTAACACCGACCACAACTGGGATTCCTAATGATAAACCGACAACTGCAGCGTGTGAAGTCAATCCAGAAGCTTCAACAACTAAACCTGAAGCCTTCTTAATAGCTGGCATGTAATCAGGATCAGTAGTTCTGGCAACCATGATGTCGCCCTCTTTAACCTTGCTGATAGCTTCTTCAGCACTATTAACAACAACTGTTTTACCAACAACTGAGCCGTTACCAACACCCAGCCCTTGAGCCAATTTGCTACCAATGATTTGTAGTTTCATTAAGTTGGTTGTACCGGAGTCACCAACAGGAACACCAGCAACAATGATTACTAAATCACCATCTTTAACATAGCCTTGTTCTTTGGCAACATTAGCTGCTACTTCAAACATATCATCAGTAGAAGCTGGTTTGTCAGTAAGCAAAGGTTGAACACCCCAAGAAATGCCAAGTGAGTGTTGAATCTTTTCGTCAAAAGTTAAGGCCAATATATTAGCGTTTGGACGATATTTAGAAATCATTCTGGCAGTATAGCCTGAATTAGTTGCCGTAATAATGGTCTTAACACCTAATTCTTGAGCTGTCCGCACAACAGACTCACCAATAGCTTCAGTAACGTTTGAACCCTTGTATTCTTCAAATCTTTGCAGAGCCAAAGTGTTACGTTTAAGAAGTTCTTGTTCAGTTCTTTCATCAATTTCAGCCATTGCAGAAACAGCCTTAACTGGGTACAAACCGTTGGCGGATTCACCAGAAAGCATAGTTGCATCAGTACCGTCAAGTACCGCGTTAGCTACGTCTGAAACTTCAGCACGAGTTGGACGAGGATTTTCTTGCATTGAGTCAAGCATTTGGGTAGCAGTAATAACTGGCTTACCAAGTGCATTTGCTCTCTTGATTAAATCTTTTTGAACAAATGGCACATCAATAAATGGAATTTCAACCCCCATGTCACCACGAGCAACCATTAAACCATCTGAAACTTGCAAGATTTCATCCGCATTATCGATACCTTCTTGTGATTCAATCTTAGGATAAATCTTAACATAATCACAACCTGCATCTTCACACAACTTACGGATATCAAGGATATCCTGTGCCTTACGTGCAAACGAAGCAAAAATAAAGTTAATGCCATGAGCTAAACCAAATTTGATGTCATCAGCATCTTTTTCGGTAATTCCTGGCAGGCGAATTTCAACTCCAGGTGCATTAACACCCTTTTTGGAACCTATAACACCAGTGTTTTGAGCTTCACAAACTAGTTCTTTCTTTTCTTCGTCTTTTTCTTTAATTAATAAGTCAACTAAACCATCATCA
>NZ_CAMKZC010000039.1:0-8728 GCF_946477725.1 uncultured Lactobacillus sp.
ATATTAAAGATTGCATTAATGTAAATTTTTGAGGAAAATAGCAGTATAAATGCGTATTACTAAGGGAGGTGTTTTTAATGGTAACTAGATTAGACATAAATCCACGTACTTTAGCTTATTACATTGACAATTCTGGAGTTTCTAAAGATTATTTAGAAATGAAAGTTCAGAACATTGATGCTTTTTTAGACGGCAGTAAAACCCCCACTTTTAATCAACTTTCAGAAATTGCTAAACTTATTGATGTTCCGACTGGCTTGCTGCTTCTTTCAGATCCAGTTGAGGCTGATAATAATACACTTAAATTTAGAACGATTAATTCAAATCGGATTGAAAAGATTAGTAATGAACTTAGAGATACGATTATTGAAATGCAAACAAAGCAGGATTTTCTGCGAAACGAAATTGATTATGAACTCGATTTTATCGGAAAATATTCAATAAAAAATGATTACCAGCAAGTTGTAGATGATATGCGTAATTATCTCGATATTCCAATTAACTATCAGAAAAATGTGGGAAAGAATGCCTTGAAATATTTTAGAGATAAAATGAATAAAATAGGTATCTTTATCTTCTTTAATGGCTCAGTGAAAAGCAATACGCATCGAAGCTTGTCGCTAGATGAGTTCAGAGGTTTTGTCTTAAGTGACAAAAAAGCCCCCATTATTTTCGTTAATTCTAAAGATAGTGAAGCAGGACGATTATTTACACTTGTTCATGAATTAGTCCATCTTTTTCTTGATCAGGAAGAAATATTTGACACAGGATCATACAAGTTTGATCGCACAGAAGCCTTTGTTAATAAAGTAGCAGCAGAAGTACTGCTACCAGATGAAGAAATTAGAAAACTAAATAACTATGATATTGAATTTTTAGCTCACAAATTTCCCGTTAGTAAATTTGTCATTGTACGTAAACTATATGATATGAAGATTTTGACGAAAAAAGAGTATGATGAAAAAGTTTCACAGTTAGAAAAAGAATTTGCGAAAATCCCGCTAGATAAAAAAACTAGGGGTGGAAACTATGATAATAATATCAGATTTCGTTTTGATCAGACTTTTGTACATTATATTGAAAATGCAATAAAACAAAATAAGATTACTTATACGGACGCTTTTAATATTGCTGGTGTTAGTTATAAGTCGTTTAAGATTCTGACGGGGGGCAGAATGTAATGGAAAAATATTTGCTGGATACTAATATCTATATAAATTTTTATGAACGGTATTATCGGGTAAAGTATTTTCCCAGTTTTTGGGCTAAGCTACCTGCCATTTTAAATAAATATGTTGTCATTCCCGAAATTGTGGTCGATGAAAACTACCAAGCCCCTAAATTTAGAAAATGGTTGGATAAAAATTATTTAAAAGAAATAATAAACCATAAAAACTATGCAATACAATGGGCCAAAGTACTACAATATATTGGCGACTGTGAATATTATAAAGATGAAGCATTATCAGCTGACAGAGGATGGGCACATGAAAAAATTGCAGATCCTTGGCTTATTGCTATTGCAAAAGAAGAAAATTTAACCATTGTAACAAGTGAAATTCGGAATCCTAATTTGCACAATCCAAATGGTAATAAGGCCGCAAAAATACCTGATGTGTGCGATGACTTAGATGTTGATTGCATTGACATGAATGATTTCTTTGAGAAAATCAATTTGTGCATTTGAATTTTTAGATCGAGATAGTTATTTACTAAACTAAAAATAGCAAGAGTTGAAAAACAATCAGAACATAATAAGTTGAGAACAAATTGGTGCTAAACTGATTTGTAAAAACTAAGTTTGTTCTGATTGTTTTTATATATAAATCTTTGAAAAAAGGAGCAGCAATACAATGAATAAAAACACATTATTTCAACATGGGACTATGCAAATGCTGGTTGAAGGCCTATTGGAAGGCACTTTACCGCTATCAGAATTGTTAAAACACGGCAATATTGGTATTGGAACGGGTGATGGCGTTGATGGTGAATTAGTAATATTGAATGGTGTCGGTTACAAAATAGATGTTAGTGGTCCGGCTGTGAAACTGCCAGATGACTTTAAAGTGACTTATGCTGACGTTGGTTTTGCGGATTATCACAAATTCAAAAGCTATCAAAATGTCGAATTGACAGAAATGCTAAAAGATGTTTTAACAAAAAATACCGCTCAAAATCAATTTTTCGCAATATTAACTAAAGGTGTTTTCCAAAAAATTCGTACAAGGTCTTCCAAAAAGTCACATAAGCCATATCCGTCTCTGGGAGAAATAGCTGAAAATCAAGTGGAGTTTGAAGCTGAAAATATTTCAGGCACAATGATTACTTATTACACACCAACTGTTTTTCAAGGTGTCGGAGTTTCAGGATTTCATAATCACTTTTTGGCAGATGACTTAAGCTTTGGCGGTCACATTTTGGCAGCAACGATGAAAGATGTAGTAGTCAGCGTTCAGCCCATAGAAAACTTTGAATTGCATTTGCCAGTTGATAATCAAGAATTTTTAAATGCCAATTTAAGTGACACCAGCAACTTGAATAATGTTATTTCGAAGTCAGAATAACTTTGGTGTGAAGATTGTTTGAACTCTAAAATTAAAGTGCTCGATTATAGCTAAAAATATAATCGAGCACTTTTTAATGTCTAAAATCATAAGAAATAATTTTAAGAAGTTGAATCCAATATTATTTTGGTTAAAGCAACTGATTTTTCAGCTAACTTTTAAGAAATTAAAGTTACCGGTAGGGTGTAGATTTTCTTAAAGTCTTCGGTTGGATGATGAATCTTTTGGATTAAGATTTCTGCTATTAAGTTAGTCATGTCCTTAGTTGGTTGCTTAATTGTAATTAATTCAGGAAATAGATTTTGCACCAAAGCGGTTCCATCAAATCCTGTTATTAAAGGGTAATATTCCTGTTTACTCGTGAATTGTTTAACCAAAAGTGCAGTATTATCGTCGGTACAACAAATAGAATCATAAGCCTTGGAATTAATAATTTGCGCAATAGCAATTTTTTTGGCCATGATTGAACTATTGAAATCTAAATAACTGGTATTAACATTTACCTTATACAAGTTAAAGACTGATAACATTCCTTTAATTCTATCATTAATTGGGTACAAATCAGACTTATCACCTGAAATGATTAATATATTCTTTTTGCCTAGGCTTAATACCTTCTCTGCTATTTTTTTGCCACCGTCTAAATTATCACTTCTTATCTCTATAATATTTTTAAAGTCCCGATCAAATGAAACGATTGGTAAATTTCGTGATAAAGAGTGATAAGAATTTTGCAAATGCGAACAGACGACTATCCCATCAACCTTGCGAGAACGGATATCGTTAACAAAATTCTCTAAACTATCTTGAGGATTATTTGCAATAGTAAATAGAACGTCATAGTTATAGTAATTCAGACTTTCTACCAGATTATTAAGAAAGTCCGCATAAAAGGGATTATATATATTAGGCAATATAGCTTTGATAATTCTTTTTGATGCTGTGACTTGCTTTTCCTTTACTGGAACTTGGTATCCAGATTTTCTGATCGCTTCTAAGACATTTTTACGTGTTTTAGTACTAATATAGCCATTATTATTAATAACTCTTGAAACGGTAGCAATTGAAACATTTGCTAATTCGGCTACTTCTCTGATAGTTATTTTCATTTTTACACCTATTTATGAAAATTTACATACTGTTAACTACTAGTTTTATAGCTTATTATACAGTTTTAAGATGTAAATTACTTTAAAAAGTAACATTCGGTTTTCATTTTGATATTATAAATTCTGTAAGAAAAAGCGATTTCAGTAAATTGAGAATGGGGAGATTCAATGAAAGTCAAAAACAAAGCTTTACTGATCACATATCCAGATAGTCTTGGAAGCAATCTGCAGGATTTGACTTTTGTAATAAACAAGTACTTCAAAAATGCCATTGGCGGAGTTCACCTATTACCATTTTTTCCGTCAGCTGGTGATAGAGGATTTTCACCTTTAAGATACGATAAAGTGGATCCCAAGTTTGGCACTTGGAAAGATGTTGAAGAACTTGGTAAAAACTATTATCTAATGTTTGATTTTATGATAAATCACTTGTCACAGCATTCATCTTATTTTAAAGACTTTCAATCTAAGAAGTTTAAAAGTGAATTTTGCAATCTTTTTTTAAGTTGGGATAGGTTTTGGCCTACTGGTCGACCAACCAAAAATGACGTTGCTATCATTTATAAGAGAAAAAATAAAACTCCATGTAAGGAGATAACATTCGAAGACGGTAGTAAAGAAAAAATGTGGAATACTTTTGGCCCTGACCAAATGGATCTTGATATCAGAACCAGTACTACACAAAAGTTTATTAAGCATAATCTGCAAAACTTAGTAAAACATGGTGCAAGTATAATTCGCCTAGATGCTTTTGCTTATGCTATTAAAAAATTAGATTCAGATGATTTTTTTGTGGAACCAGAAATCTGGGATTTATTAGAGCAAATAAAAAATTACTTAGCAGATACTGACGCGGTTATTTTGCCAGAAATTCATGAGCACTATTCAATGTCATTTAAAGTTGCAAAACATGGTTATTTTATTTATGACTTTGCTTTGCCTATGGTACTACTCTATTCGCTTTATAGTGGTAAAAGTGATCAATTAGCAAAATGGCTTGAAAAGTGTCCTATGCATCAATTTACTACTCTTGATACACATGATGGAATTGGAGTAGTAGATGCTAAGGATATTTTGACCGAGAAACAGGTAGAGTACACTACTAATAAGCTTTACCAAATAGGGGCTAATGTGAAAAGAAAATATTCAAGCATTGAATATCACAGTCTGGATATTTACCAAATTAATACAACGTATTATTCAGCGTTAGGTAATGATGATCAGAAATATTTTATTGCTCGTTTAATTCAAATGTTTGCGCCTGGTATTCCTCAAATATACTATGTCGGTTTACTAGCAGGTAAGAATGACATAGAGCTACTTGAAAGAACTAAAGAAGGTCGTAATATTAATCGACATTACTATAGTCTAAAAGAAATCAAACAAGAAGTTCAGCGTCCTATAGTTAAAGCATTGATAAAGTTATTAGAATTTCGTAATAAAGAAAAAGCATTCGATTTGCAGGGTTCAATTAAAGTTTTGACACCTAGTGATCATGAAATTGTAATAACAAGGACGAATAAGCAAAAAACAAGTGAGGTCACTGCAAAAGTTGATTTCGAAAATTTAACATATTTCGTAACAAAAAATAAAAAGAAAATAACGTTTTAATGAAAGGAAGTTAGTATATGAACAAATTAAGAAAAGATTTCTTATGGGGTGGAGCTGTTGCTGCTAATCAGATTGAAGGAGCTTGGAATGAAGATAACAAAGGTTTAAGTATAGCTGATGTAGTAACTGAAGGAGCTGTAGCTAAACCAAGAATAATAACCAATGGAATTCAAAAGGGAAAGTATTATCCAATGCATAAGGCCAGTGATTTTTATCATCATTATAAAGAAGATATTAAGCTTCTTGCTGAAATGCATTTTAAATGCTTTCGTTTATCAATTGCATGGTCAAGAATTTTTCCTAACGGCGATGACAAGGAGCCAAATGAAGATGGTTTAAGGTTTTATGACAATGTATTTAATGAATGTAAAAAATATAATATTGAACCTGTAGTTACATTTTCTCATTTTGAAATGCCTTATTCTCTTGTCAAAAAATATGGTGGTTGGACAGATCGTCGAGTAATAGATTTCTATGTAAAATTTGTTGAAGTATGTTTTTCAAGATATAGAAATCAGGTTCATTACTGGATGACATTTAATGAAATCAACAATCAAACTGACTACAATAGTGATTTAAGTATGCTGGCTGATTCAGGTATTTTAATTAATAATCTTTCTGAAGAAGAACGAGAAGAAAGAATGTACCAAGCCGCGCATTATGAGTTAGTTGCAAGTGCTAAAGCAGTGCAGATTGGCCATGCAATTAATCAAGATAATAAGATTGGCTGCATGATTAATATGACGCCTCAATATCCTTATTCTTGTAAGCCGGAAGATATATTTCAGGCGCAAAAAGCCATGCAAAGACGATATTGGTTTGCGGATGTACAAGTATTAGGTAAATACCCCGAAAACATGGAAAGTTATTTTGAAAAGAATAATCTTCGCAAAGACATAACAGATAATGATCGTGAGGACTTGAAAAAAGGTAAAACTGATTTTATCGGATTAAGTTATTACAACTCAAATACAATCAAGTTTGAAAAAAATAATCCAGATTTCAAATTTGTCGGATCAGAATTAAATGTTAACAATCCATATTTAAAGCAAACTCAATGGGGCTGGCCAGTCGATCCTTTGGGCTTTAGATATTCATTAAATTGGCTAACAGATCATTATCATAAGCCACTTTTTGTAGTGGAAAATGGCATTGGTGCAGAGGACAGGGTAGAAAATGACAAATCAATTCATGACGAATACAGAATTAGTTATTTAAAAGAGCACATAAAGTCAATGATTGATGCCATTGAACAAGATGGAGTTGACGTAATTGGTTACACTCCTTGGGGGTGTATTGATCTGGTATCAATGGGTACGGGTCAAATGTCAAAAAGATATGGTTTCATCTACGTTGATAGTAATGATAAGGGAGATGGTTCATTTAGAAGGTTAAAAAAGGATTCTTTCTATTGGTATAGAAAAGTAATTGATTCTAATGGTAAAAATTTATTTTTGGAGGATGAAAAATGAAAAATGGATTTTCAAAGTGGGTTAATAATAAATTAGTCCCACCCGTACTTAAATTTGTCAATTTCAAAGCAATCAGGGCTTTAAAAGATGGTATCCTTTATACACTGCCACTTTTAATGATCGGCTCTTTATTTACTTTAATTGCCAACTTTCCTTGGGCCCCTGTAACTAATTTTTTGACTGTTAATGGATGGATGGATCCTTTAAATCAAATTAATGGAGCCACATTTTCAATTATTGCAATTATTGCAGTCTTAGGTGTTAGTTATCAATATGCCAAGATAGAGAATGTTGAACCATTAGGTGCCGCTGTTATAGCCTTATCTTCTTTTCTTGTACTCACAAAATCAACTGCAGTAACTGCAAATGGTAAATTTACAGTTGCAAATGTTATTCCAAAAGACTGGACGAGTGGCCAAGGAATGATTGCCGCTATAATTGTCGGATTATTAGTTGGATGGGCTTATTCTGCAATGATTAAACATCACTGGACAATTAAAATGCCAGAAGCTGTTCCATCAGGAGTTTCTAATTCTTTTGCAGCTCTGATTCCCGCAGCTGTCATTATTTCAGTTACCTTTGCCGTATATGCACTCATCCACTTTGTATGGAATACTACATTTATTGAAGGTGTATATAAGATTATTCAAACTCCTCTACAGGGTATGACAGACTCAGTTTGGGGCGTAATGGCTTATTGTTTTATAGCAACATTTTTCTGGTGGTTCGGAGTCCATGGCGGTACCATTGTCACAAGCATTTTTTATCCAATTTTATTAGCAAATTTAACTTCTAACCAAAAACTCTTAGATGCTGGTAAAGCCTTAACAATTGGAAATGGTGCACACGTATTCACGGATCAATTCACAGCTATCTTGATTAATATGACTGGCACTGGAGCAACTATTGGGTTGGTAATCTATATGTTCTTCTTTGCCAAATCTCAGCAAACGAAGCAATTGGGTAAACTAGCCATTGTTCCTACGCTTTTCAATATTAATGAACCAGTAATTTATGGTGCACCAATAGTAATGAATCCCTTCTTATTTATCCCGTTTGTATTAACACCACTGGTGATTGGACTTTTGGATTATGGACTCATGACTGCTGGAGTACTTCCGCTATTCAGCGGTGTTCAAGTTCCGTGGACCACACCGGCAATTATTTCAGGTTTTATTCTTGGTGGTTGGCGTTTGGCTTTAGCTCAAGCAGTTAATATTGTTATTTCATGCCTAATTTACTTTCCGTTTATTAGAAAAGTCGATAATCTCAATTATGAAAAGGAGCAAGCAGCTGTAAATAAAAACTAAATATTATTCAACTTTGATTAAGAGCATTTATTAAATAATTTTAAAGAGTCAGTTTACTAATAGTAAACTGATTTTTTGTAATTTAGGAATTTTTAGAATAGTTTTTTTCAAGAGAGTCCGAAATTATAAGAAGGTAAAACAAACTATAATTGACATTATCATTGCTGAACCGGCTGACCAGTGCAAAATTTTAAGCACTTTTCGTCTAATTTTTTAAAGAATTAGTTTTTTTATTTATAATCAGCCATTATATTTTGCCTCCTAATTTGACACCCGTACTTATTCATTTTATTATTAGATAAATTTAATAAAATTGATTTAGCATAAAATGAAAGAAGCAAGCACATGACATTAAAGGGACTGATTGGCTCCAATAAACGACGAGCAATTTTTATTATCTTACTTTATTTTATTTTCGCTGTTACCGGCTCACTTGACCAATATTTTTTTCAATTTGCAGTTAATGGATTAAGCGTCGGCAATTTGCCTGTTTATATTCGCTGGCAATTAATTGAATTTATCCCGGTAGTTTGTGGTGTATTTATTCTGCCTTTAGCGACTTACCTTTTTAACGCACAGATTCAGGAATATCTTGATCAATTAAGAGGGCAAATGGTAGACCATTTTTATACTGAAAACGATGCGACAGTGGCGCAAATGCA
>NZ_CAMKZC010000040.1:0-8270 GCF_946477725.1 uncultured Lactobacillus sp.
ATTTCTCACTAAGGAGGCCAATTATGAAAAAGAAATTTTGGCTACTTCCTTTATTGGCATGTATTTTAATGTTAACCGGCTGTGGTAAAAGCGTTAATGATCAATCAGTTTTAAAAAATGCTAAGCAATCTAATACGATTGTTTGGGGTGTTAAAGGTGACGTTAAGCTTTTCGGTTTAATCGATGTTCGTGATGGCCAGCAAAAAGGTTTTGACGTTGATATGGCTAAACATCTTACGAAGCATATTTTAGGTCCTCAGGGTAAGGCAGAATTTGTCACTACAACCTCTCAATCCAGAATTCCTCTGTTAAAGAATGGTAATGTGGATGCTGTGATTGCTACGATGTCGATTACGCCAGAGCGTAAAAAGATTATTTCTTTTTCAAAGTCATACTTTGATGCTGGTCAATCGCTTTTAGTTCCTAAGAATTCTTCAATTAAAAGTACAAAGGATCTAAATGGTAAGACAGTTATTGGTGTTGTAGGTGCTAACTCGGTTGCAAACATAAAAAAGGTAGCTCCCAAAGCTAAAGTGATCGAATTGCAGGATTATGCTCAGGCAATGAATGCATTGAAGTCACATCAAGGAGATGCTCTTACTACTGATAACGGAATTTTATTTGGTTTGGCAGTGCAGAACCCGGGCTACGAAGTTCGTGGTGGCACTTTTACTGTTGAACCTTACGGTGTTGCGGTTAATAAGGGACAAACCTCATTTACTGAAGCTGTAGACAAGGCAGTTCTTGAGATGCAGCATAACGGTGAATATAATCGCTTAATTAAAAAGTGGTTTGGCGATGTTCCAGGATTTAAGTATAAGGAGCTGTATCGCCGATGATTAATATTTTTTCAAAATTCAGCAGCCAGCTGTTTGTTGGCTTAGGCTGGACAGTACTATCTAGTGTAATTGCTCTATTTTTCAGTTTAATAATTGGAACAATTTTTGCAATTATGGAAGTTCTTCCAAGTAAAGTAATGCGTGTAATTGGCCATGCTTATGTAGAAATTATGCGTAACATTCCTTTGCTTGTAATCACTATGTTTTTCTATCTAGTAATTCCGATGTATGTTGTCAAAATCAATGGCTTTACTGCAGGAACTATTGGCTTAACACTTTATACATCTGCTTTTATTGCGGAGACTATCCGTTCAGGTATTCAATCGGTCTCTAACGGACAAATGGAGGGAGCCAGATCAACCGGTATGACCTATTGGCAGGCGATGCGCTACATTATTTTGCCTCAGGCCTTTAAAATTGTCATTCCGCCTTTAGGTAACCAATTCGTTAACTTGGTAAAAAACTCTTCAGTTTTAGCCTTTGTTGCAGGATTTGATTTGATGTACCAGGCAAACTCAATTGCGTCGACTACTTTTGACACCATTAACAGTTATTTAGTTGTAGGTGTTTTATACCTGGTTGTTACTTTGCCAATTAGCTATTACATGCGACACTTAGAAAAGAAATTAGGTTAGAAGGAGGTATTAGAAAATGCAAAATTGGATTAATGCCTTTTCATGGCTTAATGTGCGCTTTTTGTTAATGGGCCTCTGGGTAACTATTTATATTTCAGTAATTTCAGTTATCTTAAGTTTCATTTTTGGCTCAATTTTAGGCATAATCAGGTATTCTAAAATAAAGTATGTTTCACAGATCGTTGGCTTTGTAATTGATATTATTCGTAATATTCCGTTACTTCTAATTATCTTCTTTACTTACTTTGGACTACCTAACTTTGGCTTAAGACCAGAAACGATTCCGGCAGCGATAATCGCTATGACTGTCTTTGAATCGAGTATGATTGCTGAAATTGTACGTTCAGGTATTCAGTCTGTTTCTATTGGTCAAATGGAAGGGGCTCGGTCTACAGGGATGTCATTTGTACAAGCACTATGGCATGTTGTTTTGCCACAAGCATATAAGAATATGGTTCCTGCAATTATTAGTCAGTTTGTTTCCCTCATTAAGGATACATCTCTAGCAACGATTATTGTTGTTCCTGAAATGATGCAACATGCACAAGTTATTTACGGACAAAATGCAAACTATATCTTACCAATGTTTGCTGCACTTGCAGTTTTATATTTTGTTGTTTGTTTTACATTATCAATTATTGGTAATGTGATTGGTAAGCACTTGTCTTAAAGGAAGATCGTTTTATTATTTAAAGCATTTCACTAATTGTGAGGTGCTTTTTTAGTATTTAAGAAGCTGCTAGAAATATTTATTATTAGATAATCATATATGTTAAAATACTATAAAGATAAAAACTAAATTTAAAAGGGAGAACTTATGCCTCGTCCTAAAACCAAACAAGAATTAATAGATGCAAGTAATGCATCTTACCAAAAGATTGTTGCTTTGATTTCTAAGTTGCCGGAAGATGCTCGCACAGGTAGCTTCAACTTTGATACTAGTAAATTAAAAGAAGCCCATTGGAAAAGAGATCGCAATGTTCGTGACGTGTTGATTCATTTATATGAATGGCAGAGATTATTACTGGAATGGGTTAAAAACAATCAGGCCGGTCATGCACAAGAATTTTTACCAGAAGGGTACAATTGGCGCAATTATGGTGAAATGAATCAGCATTTTTGTGAAAAGCACCAAGCTACTGCGCTAGAAGAAGCTGAAAAATTATTGGCGGAAAGTCATAAGCAAACGATGGCTTTACTTGATATTTTTACTGAGGATCAACTTTTCCAAAAGAAGGTATTTCCTTGGACTGGAACGAACGCTTTAGGTACGTACTTTATTGCAAATACCTCTAGTCATTATGAATGGGCGCTGAAAAAATTGCGTAAATATCAAAGATCATTGAAATAAATGTAACTAAAAGCATAAAGATTAGCATTGCTCTGAAAGTACTGACCATTTTTCAAATGTTCAATGTTTTACCCTTACTTTTATTATTTGCAGCAGTAGAAATTAATTTTTGCTTTAATGTTTTACAAAATAAAAAATAATAGCTGGAACTATGTTCAACGGCTATCATTTTTTTGTTAGTCAATAATTATTTTTACTTTGTTACTAATAATAAAACTAGGAAAGCTAATGTATCGAACAAGAAATGGACTAAGAAGCTGACCCAGATATTGTGGGTTTTGATAAAAGCCCAGTTTAAAACCAGACGTGTAAATGCTAATCCTAAAATAACATAGCCCAAATTGTAATCATAAGTTGACAAATGAAGTAAAGCAAATATTAAAGCTGAAGCAATATTGCCCCAGAAAAGCGGGAGTGGCATGTGCATAGAATCAGCTAATTGGGTCACAGCTAACAGTGGCATAATTGCTAAAAACTCTTCACCTAATATTTGAATCGCACTGCTGAAGCGCTGATAAATGAAAATGAGCCAAACGTGGGGTGTATTCATAGTTAATCCTGCGGCTGCATTGCCGGAAACAGCACCAAACAACTTCTGAGAAATCGCTCCTGAAACAACGGATACGAAATAAGCTAAAATGAAAAAGACTAGAACCCAAAGCCATTCTTTGGCACGAGGAGTATGAAATAATTGCTGCCATTTGTGTCCAGTAGCAATTTGCACTCCGATTATTTGAATTATCAGAAAGACAGTTACTACTAAGATTTGAAAGCCTGCTGCTATTAAAGTGGGATGACTTTCGTCAAAAATTAGAGAATCCGGGATTTGCACACCGGGCATAATCAAACAGCAGTATGCTATCAAATTTGAGAACAATATTATCAGCCATTTTTTACCAGATAATTTATATGGACTATTTAAATTGTTAACCATGTTTATTCTTCCTTTTGTTTTTGATTTTATATTGTTATTTTGCAAAAGACAATTTGCTGGCTTGTGAAAGCATCACAAAGTAAATTTAATTTTTAGCTAAATTGCCTTGCGTTAAAATTCAAAAATAACCTATAAATTAATAAACTTTCTGGCTAAGTGCTACAATTATCTTGGAAGCTAACAGCATTTTAATTTGTTTTATATTAAATTTAAAACCAGCAGTCATCAACTTTATATCTCAAAATATATTTATTTAACTAATTAAGAAGGTTCATTATATGAAAAAAGTCACAATTAATAATCAAGTATTACCAGCGCTGGGAATAGGTACTTGGGAAATAGGAGATGATCCTAAACTTCGAGATGAAGAAATAGCAGCAATTAAAGCCGGTCTTGATGTAGGCTTAAGTGTGATTGACACCGCTGAAATGTACGGAAATGGTCGCTCTGAAGAGTTGGTGGGGGAAGCCATTAAACCGTATCCACGAGCAAAAATCTTCTTGATTTCTAAAGTTTTACCGCAAAATGCGTCTAGATCAAAAATGCGGCAAAGTTTGCAAAACAGTTTGCAAAGGCTCCAAACTGATTATCTGGATTTATATCTATATCATTGGCGGGGAATGGTACCTTTATCTGAGACCGTTTCTGAATTGCAGGCTTTACAAAATGAGGGACTAATTCGCTCATGGGGCGTATCGAACTTTGATATAGACGATATGCAGGAATTATGGCAACTGCCTGAAGGCCAAAATTGTGTAGTTAATGAGGACTTATATAATTTAGAAACCAGGGGAATTGAATATAGTCTTTTACCTTGGCAAAAAGAGCATCACGTTCCACTAATAGCTTATAGTCCTTTAGGACGTGGACCAAAAATGGGCAGTACAATGATGAAAAATGAGGCAGTTTTACAAGTTGCTGAGAAACACGAGGCAAGTGCTTATCAAATTTTACTTGCCTGGGTAATGCAACAGCCCGATGTTTTGGCAATACCAAAGAGCAGTAGTTCAAAGCATTTATTATCCAACCTGAAAGCTTTGGATATTGAGCTAACCCCAGAAGACTTGCAGATTTTGGAAAAGGCATATCCTAAGCCTGAACACAAAGAGCCCCTGGCAATTTATTAAAACGAGTTTTAATTGTCCTTATAAGCAATAATCATTAAAAAACTAAAAAATAAAGTAAAAAAGCTTGAGTTATCTCAGGCTTTTTCTGTACCCTTATACTAGGTAATAAATTGGGAAGTTAAATAATGAAAAGTTTTTTATTTCGGTTATATTTGACGGCAATGAAACTAATTGCTCGTTTTACACCAATACAAAGTAATAAAGTGGTTGTTCTTAATGGTGCAGGTCGTTCTGGCTCAAATGGCTATCTGTTTGGTAAATATTTGCAAAAAAGCCATCCCGAATATGAAGTTACTATTGTAGAGCCTTGGCCATCCTCACATTTGCCACTTAAAACTTGGCGAAAAATTGGGGCAGCGAAATTTGTGTTGACCACACATCAGCCATTTAAAGTTCATGCCAGGCAGGTTAATATTCAGTTTTGGCACGGTATACCCCTTAAACGCATGGGCTTCGTGGCCAATAATACTAGTTCCAAAGTTGACCTGCGCAATGCTAAGTTATGGCAAAAGAATGCTGATATAGTTTGTTCAAGCAGCGATTTGTATGAAAGCTTGATGAGTGCCTGCTGCGGAATTGAATCTAATAAGTATCACAAAACGGGTTTTCCTCGTATTGATGCTTTGAAAAATCCAGTTATTAGTAAAAAACAGCTTCTCAGTGATTTATTTAAAACTCAGGATGATGAGGCGCAAATTGGTATTTATATGCCAACATTTCGTTATGAAATGGAAGACAACCAAATTATGGACCAGGTTCAACAGGGTAATTTTTTAACTCTGTTTGATTTTAACATTGAGCAGTTAAATAATTCATTAAAAAAGAATCACCAATATTTAATAGTGAAACTGCATCCTTATGAAATGAAACTTTTTAAGCATTTGCAGAGTAATTATTCTAATATTGCCTTTCTTAATAATGATTATTTATATCAGCAAGATATTGACCTTTATGAGCTTTTGGGTAATACTGCTTTTCTGATTACTGATTTTTCCTCAATTTACTTTGATTATTTAAATATTGATAAGCCGATAATATTTGTGACCAATTATTTACGACAATACGAAGAAAAGCGTGGCCTCTTAATGGGTCCTTATGAAGAAATTGTACCTGGAATATGTGTAAAGACACAGCAAGAGCTAATGCAAGCACTGACAATGCCAGATCAATACAGTGCGAAACGGCGTTACTGGCTAAAATTAACGAATCAGGTTCAGAACCAATCAAGTTGCGCCAATGTAGTTGAGTTGTTAAAGAGTATTAGAGGGTAAGTTGTGAAAAGAACTTTTTTAAACATTCTGTATAATGCGGTTTACCAAATTTTTCTAGTATTAGTACCGTTAATAACAGTTCCTTATCTTTCGAGAATTTTGGGTCCCAAAACGTATGGTATTTACAGCAACGTTAATAATATTGTTCAGTTTTTAATGATTTTCTGTACTCTTTCAGTCTCCTATATTGGGATGAGGACTATTTCTCAGATTAGAGCTTTCGGCAGTGAGCAGGATTTAACTAAAGCATTTTGGGGCTTATGGTACTTTCAGGCCATAGCGGGATTTGTCACAATTGGGATTGTAATTGCTGTTACCAGCTTTTTTAAGATTAAATATGGGCAATATTTACTATTAATGGTGCCCTATCTTATTTCAGCTCAAGTTGATATTTCGTGGTTTTTTCAGGGATTAGCTGATTTTGGCCGTGTGGTTTTAAAAAATACTGCGGTTAAGCTGGTCTCTGTTATCCTAATTTTATTATGGGTAAAAAGTCCGGGTGATCTCTGGAAGTACATGTTGATCATGTCAGTTTCAACAATGCTGGGTTCATTTGTTTTTTGGTTTGACATTCACCGCTATGTTGGTGGACCGGTCAGACATTTCTATCAATACCGCGCGACTGTTAAAGCAATCATTACCCTGTTAATTCCCCAAATTGCTACCCAAATTTATACCTCGCTTGATAAACCTATTTTGGGTCTTTTTCAAAATTCAACCCAGGTTGCTTTTTATGACAATTCCCAAAGAATTTCTAACATGGTTTTGGGTATTGTCACTAGTATTTCTCTGGTAATCATGCCTAAAATGGCTGGTGAGGGGAAAAAAGAACAACGAATAGTTTTAAAAAAGTCCCTTGAAGCGACGGTTATGCTGGGCACTTTGTTTGCAGTTATTATTATGGCTAATACCAAGGAATTTGTACCCTTCTTTTTCGGTCATAAATTCATTCCTATGACGCCATTGATGTTTTTCTTTACTCTCACTATCATTATGATTCCAACTGGCGGAGTATTCGCTAATCAATTTGCGCTTGCCAATCATCGAGATCGCGATTATGCCATTCCAGTCATAGTTGGTGCTTTCTTGGAAGTAATATTAAGCTATTTTCTGGATCAACTGTACGGTGCAACAGGTGCTATGATAGCAATTTTAATAACCGAGTTTATAGTTTTACTTTTGCGTTTGTGGATTGTGCGGGATGGCTATGATTTTAAATACTCTTTTCGTGAAATTCCTAAGTATTTTATAATTGCTGTTATTGTTTTGGCAGTGGGTCTTCTTTTACCCCAAATGTTTGCTTCGGCATTTCTTAATATGCTTTGCAAATCGATCATTATGTTTGTTTTATATATCGCGTTAATGTTTTTATTAAAACTCGATTTTAACCAAGACATAATTTTATTATTGAAAAATTTTTTTACCAGAGGTTAATAAATGATTCCCAAAATAATTCATTATGTGTGGGTAGGGGGTAACCCTAAACCACAAAATATTCAGCGTTGCATGAAGACCTGGTCAAAGCACTTGCAGGATTATCAAATTATCGAATGGAACGAACACAATTTTGATATTCACGAAAATAAATATGTAGAACAAGCATATCAAGCTAAAAAATGGGCCTTTGTTTCAGATTACATTCGAGCTAAAGCAGTCTATGAAATGGGCGGTATCTATATGGATACTGATGTTTTAGTTTTGGATAATTTACACGATTTGTTAAATAATAAAGCTTTTGTTGGCTTTGAAAATAAGGATAATCCTTTTACAGCAGTATTTGGAGCTGAAAAAGGTCATCCACTGATTAAAGATATGCTTTCTTATTACGATGACCGTAATTTTACGTTTGACAAACAAGACCAATTAGCAGGAGTGAATACTGTTTCTGTATCTGATATTTTAAAAAATAAATATGGTGCTCAGCCTAATAACAAGGAGCAGCAATTGCAGACCGGTATACACGTTTATCCGGATGGTGTACTTTGTAATCCTTCTGCGCAGTCAAAGACCATCCATGTTTTTACCGGCACATGGATGGAAGGAGCTAAGCCGTTAAAAAGAAAATTAGTGACGGCTCTGAAAGTCAGGATCAAAACGAAAAAAGAGGCAGCAC
>NZ_CAMKZC010000041.1:0-8245 GCF_946477725.1 uncultured Lactobacillus sp.
TTACCTTAAAGGGACTGAAAGAATGGTAATGCATAATTCGTATCTCTATGATATTAACGGTAAGCGGGTAACAGGCGAACTTATGTCAGGCCAGATGATTACTACCTATGATACAGAAACCATAAACGGTCAGAAGTATTATCTTTTAGATAATAATACGTTTGTGAAGGCCACTAATATTACAGGTCAAAAGCGTAAGTTAAAGCATAATGCACTCATCTATAATCAAAAAGCAAAGAAAATAAGACATGCCAGTCTGAAGCGCGGACGCAAAGTTAGAACATATGGTGGTGCAGTAAAGCGGAAAGGTCGTTATTACTACATCATCGGACAGAACCGGTACGTGAAGAAGGCTAACTTTTAGAATTTTTGGTTAAGCAGTTCAGTAGTACAGCATAAATATGTTTATAACTGCTGAGCAAAAACGGTCAAGAAAAAATTCACAATTTAAATGCACCTAATAGTAGAAATTAGCTATTAGGTGCATTATTTTGTATTATGCTATTTAGTAATTAGTCCAGAAAATTGTAAAAAGGTCCCGAAAGTTGCTTAACTTCTTGGCTTATTTTTTCTAGTTATAAATTTAATTCTGTTTTTAAGGCTTTAGTTAGTACAGCAGAAAAATTTAAATTTTTCTCTTTGCCCATTTTTACCAGATATTCTGGTACAGTTACTGTTTTGCGGATTGTCTTGGAATTATTGCGTCTATAATCATCCATATCAATGGCAACAATAGTTTTAATATCATTGTCAGCAACATGGATACTTTCTAACTTAGATGGTTTAGGATAATTAGTTGTGTCTTCTAACATTAATCCAATCATATCAGAAGCCATCTCCAAAGCATTAGTTAAATCTTCGCCCTGAGTAAAACCACCTGTAATATCTGGAACTTCGACAGTATAGCCAGTGTCTTCAGGGTGTAGTACAACAGGGTATACTAAAAGCTTAGACATATTAACTCCTCCTAACATGTAAAAATTAGCTGAAAAATTTATTTTAATCCAGCTTCTTTTAGAATTCTCTGTTCTAGTCCTTTTTTCATTTCTTTTGAATGAATCGGAACAGGAATAGTAACATTTGTAATGGGGTTATACATTTTTAGATGGGAACCGTTTTGAGATTTTTTCACAAAGCCTTGCTTTTTTAAAATCTTGATAATTTCTCTTGGCGTCTTCGTCATAAAGTAAACCTTCCATGTTTCTTATTATACGTATAAATACGTATAAATTCAACGAAGAAAGTTTAAAATTAAGTATCTTCCTATATATTAAGATATTTCCTTAATTAAATTCATCATTTTTTATCTTCCATAATCATAAAAAGGGGTACATGATTAGTAATAGTTATTATATTAGTTGTTTTTACTATTGTTTGTTTTTGCGCTTTTGTTCCCAAAATAAGAACAATGGCAAAAAAATAGTAATTTTTTTAAAGAAGAGAGGTTAAAGTACATGAATAAGAAACTTACTCATTATTTAGCAGCTGGTTTTTTAGGCTTAACAACTATTTGGACATTTAATCAGCAAGTCCATACTGTTCAGGCAAAGATTCCCAGCACCATAAGAACTGTTATGTATACGTCACAAGCATACGATGAGGATGGACAAAAGGTTAAAGCTAAATATCCAGCTTTTCATCAGGTCAAAGTTGAAAAAAAGCCATTAATCCTAACTTTCAAGCCCTATGCTCCATACTATAAAATTAGCGGGAAAAAACAATATATCAAAGCTAATAATATCGATGGTGTTAAACGCAAGGTCAAACGTAACTCTTATGTTTACGCTACCAGTTCACGCAGGGCTGACTACCGCTTAATTCGAAAGGGAACTTCCATTACAACTTATGGCAGTACTGTAAAGTTTAAGAACGGTCTGCGCTATTACCGCATTGGTGGTCCCGCAAAGCAATATGTGAAAGCCAGCAACTTGGGTAAAATCACCGCTTCAAATACCGAAGAAACTGTCGCAACAGTGACAAGAGATGGTGGGACTCCAATTTATGAGATCAATAATGGTCTCAAAACTACTAAAAAGGCTAAAAAAGGTACTACTTTCATAGTCGACCGTGCTCAAGAAGAAGGATATGCTGACGATATAACCAATATGGCTATCCCAAATGCAGTTATTTATCGTATTAAAGGGACGAATAATTGGCTCAATTGCCTAGACGTTAAAGTTAAAAAAGAGCTTCCGCATCATTTTTATAACTCTGAGCATTATTCTTATATTAGATTTTATCAAGATACAGACGTCTATAATGCCGATGGCACCAAAAAAGATATTAATGGACAAAGAATTAGGAAACAGGGAGGTAATATAAAGGTAGATAAATTGCTTTATATTTGGGTACCAGCCGAAAATAAAGCCGACCTGTTTTACCATATGAAAGGTCATTGGTTTTATGCCACTAATAAGCCAGATGGAAGTGGCGGTAGTGAAGTGGATTTTGGTGATAGCTATGTCAAAGCGAGTGATGTTAGATTTATTGACGGCGTAAAACTAAGTCCAATTAATACTGCAGAAGAAGCAAGTCAAGCTGCTAAGCAAAAAACGACCAAAGAAGTAATTGAAGCTGCTAAGAAAAGAGCAGGGAATTAGTTAAAGTCATAACATACTTATTTCCTATTTGTATTAAGATATTTGGCTAATTAAGTCCATCATTTTTTAACTTCATTAATCGTTAAGAAAAGCACAGAATGAAATTATATAATTTCTTGTTTTTATTGCAGAAATTAGAGAATCAAAAATAGAGATAGCATTTTTTGAAGAAGAGAGGTTAAAATACATGAATAAAAAACTTGTTTGTCATTTAGCAGCTGGCTTTTTAGGACTAACTGCCGTTTTAACATTTAATCATCAAGTCCATACTGTTCAAGCAAAGGTTCCCAGCACCATAAGAACGGTTATGTACACGTCACAAGCATACGATAAGGATGGACAAAAGGTAGACGCTAAATATCCTGCTTTTAAGCGGATTGAAGTTGAAAAAGAGCCATTAATCTTAACTTTCAAGCCCTATGCCCCATACTATAAAATTAGCGGAAAAAAACAATATATCAAAGCTAATAATATCGATGGCGTTAAACGTGAAGTTAAGCATAATTCCTATGTTTACGCTACCAGCTCACGCAGGGCTGACTATCGTTTAATTAGAAAAGGAACTTCTATTACAACTTATGGTGGTACTGTTAAGTTTAAGAACGGTTTGCGCTACTACCGCATTGGTGGTCCTGCAAAGCAATATGTGAGAGCCAGCAACTTGGGTAAAATCACCGCTTCAAATACCGAAGAAACTGTCGCAACAGTGACAAGAGATGGCGGTGCCCCAATTTATGAGATCAAAAATGGGGTCAAAACTGCTAAAAAGGCTAAAAAAGGCACTACCTTTATAGTCGACCGAGCTGAAGAAAATAACTATGCGGAGGAGATTGGTCATTCAGCTATCCCTAATCCTACTATTTATCGTATTAAAGGGACGAATAATTGGCTCTATTGTCTGGACGTTAAAGTTCAGAAATTACTTCCACATCATTTTTATGACCTTGAGCACTATTCTTATATTAGATTTTATCAAGATACAGATGTCTATAATGCCGATGGCACCAAGCAAGACCATAAAGGACAAAGAATCAGAAAACAAGGCGGAAATTTAAAGGTAGATAAATTGCTTTACATTTGGGTACCAGCTGAAAATAAAGCTGAACTGTTCTACCATTTAAAAGGTCATGAGTTTTATGCCTCTGACCTACCAGGTGGTGGAGGACCAGATTCAATTGATGTTGGTGACGGCTATGTAAAAGCAAGTGATGTTAGATTTATTGCCGGAGTGAAATTAAGTCCAATTAATACTGCAGAAGAAGTACAACAAAACGCTAAGCCAAAGACGGCCAAGTAAAACATTTTGAAAAAACTGAATAAATAATTTAAATGCACCTAATAATAAAAATCAGCTATTAGGTGCATTTTTGTATTTATTATAAAAAGGTCCCGAAATTGAGAAAATTTTGGGACCTTTGTCAAATTAAGATTACACTTTTCAGAAATAACTATTTCTAAATGTTCATTAGGGAAATAGTACGCATAACAGACCGGCTTCCATAGAAACAAGACCTAAACCACTTCTCGGGTTATCTATAAGTTCCACTAAAGCCATAAAAGCAAAACTAAACCTACGCAAGTCGAAAATATCTGCCTATTCCTATAGATCTTTTCAGAATATTTCTTAGGTTTATCGGCTGGATCCTTTCCAAAAAGAACATTTACAAAATCCAAGAGGGCAAGAATTAAAAATATGACTATGACATAAAATTTGTGTTTTAAAACAAAAATTGCAAAGAGGCCTAGCAGAATTTGTATAAAACCAGATATTATATGTTTAGTTTTATAAGATAAGTTTTTTAAAACCATAACATTATGACGCTTTCTCTATTATCAAATAATCTTGTATATAACTTGATATCAAAGATGATATTTATATTATATTTGGATATATTAAACCCTGATAATTAATGAGGACTGCGTTTAACGCCATTTTTGTATATTCTTTTTTCGTTTATTTTCATTTTATTAACAATGTCTTCACCCAAATCACTGCCAAGCATTTCTCCAATGCGCAGTAAGAATATCCCTACATCGGCTAATTCTTCATTGATATTTTCCTTATTATTCTTGCGCCAGGCTTCAAATAACTCATTAGCTTCTCCATGTAATCGCAATAATTCGAACTCAATATCCGTGGTATTGAAACCGTGTTTTTTCTTATTTTCCATGACTGCTTTTTGCAGTTTCTTAGTATCTATGATCAATTTTGACTCCTAAATAATGATTTTATTCTATTTTATATTTAATTTGTAAATAGGTGCAATGAATATCAAATTGGGTTGACTAATTTTACTGTGTGAGTTTTGACGCTAGACTATATAGCTTAATCCTTAGATATTGAAATTTTGCCAGTTTTACTGGTAACTTTAAGCAATGGGTTTGCTTGAGAAGGGGTAGAAAAATGATGAGAATAGTATTTTTTACCAACTTTTATTTTTTGTGTAGAATCAGTTGTAAGATCACAATTGATTTTTGGCAAATCAAACATATCGAACATGCTAAAATTACCGGTATTTAGATCAATTGTGCTTTGGCCAATAGCTTTACTGCTGCCAAAATTAAAATTGCCATGATTGATAAAAGTATTAGTTTTCAGCTTACTGCTGTAAATATAAATGTTTCCTTTATTTACCTTGAAGTTACTGCTTTTTAATTTAGAATCAAAGACATCTATGCATTCATTATCTTCGTCATGATTTTGTTTGGCGTCATAGTTTTTAACTGCAAAGGTCACATTATTTGCTTTAACATCTGAAATAAAAAGGGACCCTGCAGTTGAGCTTAAATTAATACTGGGAATGTTTAATTTATCTACTATGACACCATACTCATAATTGAAGCCGGTTAGCTCTTTTATACTATTTTTATGAGGAACAGTAATGTTAATTTGATAATCACCGTCATTAAATTTATATTCGGGTTCATCATAAACAGTAAGTTGATTGTTGGTTACTTCTGTCTTTATTTTATTAACATCGGCTCCTTTTTCCCCTATAACTGTAATTTTAAATTTTTTGCCCAAGTCAACGACTACATCTGGTCTGTAACAGGCAAGCTTAATTCTGTTAAATTGGGGAACAGCATAAGTTTTTTTGATTTTGCCTTTCTTAGTTGTTGTGACAACTGCTTTGTAACTATTTGTTCTTGTAGTTTTACTGGCTTTTGCATCAACAACTTTTGCCTGTGAAAAATTATTGCTAACCTTACCGACTGCCAAAAGGAGCACTGCTAAAGCAGCGATATAGCCACAAATTTGATAAAATTTTTTCATTTCTAATTTACCTTCATTATTAATTAGTCTATTTTAATATTTCCTTTGCTGTTAACTTTAAGAAGCGGTTGATTAGGCACAGTTTTTGAAAATTGATGAGTGTAACGTTTGCCCTGAAACTTAATTGTGCCTTTTGGTTTAGTTGTCAAAGCATAACTAATTTTTGGAGCTCTTGTCATAACAAAGTCACCGATACTCATATCGAATGTACTGTTTCCCAAAAGCTGGGAATTTTGAATTTTAACGCTACTGTACTTGAAATCAGGCGCCAAAGCTAAACTTGCCTTTGTTTTAAACATACTATTTCTAATTGTTAAGTCTCCGACACTTAATCTAATTGTACTATTTCTAATTGTTGAGTTTAAGACCTTCAAGTCACCATTTGTTTGCTTAACCCTGATATTGTCTGAGTTAACATGATTAAGGATAACATTGCCATAGCCTGTTTTGACAGCAACACTTGGAATATTCAAACCGTTGAAGTAGATATCACTGATATCACAATTCCCAGTAACCTTTTTTATAGAGTTTTTATGAGGAACAGTCACGGTTACTGTGTAACCGCCGTAATTATGATTACCAACAGGTTTGTCATTGATAGTTAGTATTTTGTTTTTAACGCTAACCCTGGTAAATGCAATATGAGCTCTGTGAGTTCCACTGGCTTTGACACTAAATGTATTGCCTACTATGAATTTGATATCAGGCCGCTTGGTATTAAGTTTGACTTGGTCAAATTCTGTAACATTGAAAGTTTGGTTAACTTTATTTTGAGGGGCTAGTTTTTTAGCAAAGACTACCTCATTATCTTGAAATTGAGGTTTCTGTAGGAAATTACTTGCTTTAATGCCAGTAAGTATCAATAATCCTGCAATTCCTATAACGCTGCCTAATTTATATATTCTTTTCATAGTTTATATCTTCTTTTCTGAAAAACTAAGCTAAATCTATCTATAAAATTCTATATTTGCATTTTTGCTAATTACCTTAACAGTTGGTTTGTTCGGTACTAAGATAGACAGCCGATTATGATAATCTTTATTGTCAGTTTCAATTTTATGCTTGGAGTCAACGCGCAGATCATAACTGATTTTAGGAGCATCTGTCATCAAAAATAATCCTTTATTAAGAGTGAAGGAACTATCACCCAGGAAAGTGCTGTCAACAACTGTCATGCCACCCTTATCAATGTGTACTTTAGCTTTGATTTTACTGTCATCAATAGTCATATTACCTTTACCGATATTAATAGAGCAATTCTTTAAATTAGAATCCATTATGTCTGAAACTTCATGTTTTATTTTTAACTTGACATTTTGAGAAGAGACATGATCAAAGGCAAAATAAGCAATGTTTGATTTGAGATTAATATCGGGAATATTTAACTTTTCTAAGTACACGGAGCCTCCTCGTAAATAGCCTGATACCTTTTTCAAAGCGTTTTTACTTGGTACAGTAACAGTGACTTCATAATAGCCATCATTAAAATGCTTTTCTGGTTCATCATAAATAGTCAGTTGCTTATTTTTAACTTTGGTTTTGATTTTTTGTGCATTTCCACCTCGTTTAGCCTTAATTTTGACTTGGTATTTGTTACCTAAAGTAACGTCAGTATTAGGCCTGTAAGAAGAAAATTTGATTTTATCAAATTTTTTAACTGTGTAAACTTTTTTGGTAGTTTGATTGGTTTGAGCTTCTGTTAATTGGGGCTTTTGTAAAGCATAGTTCATTTTGATACCTGCTAATACGAGAAGACCAACAATTCCACAAAAAATGCCAAATTTAAAAATCTTTTTCATTTTTATTTCCTTAGTATACTTATATTAAATTTAAACAAGTAAAGCTTATTTAAAAAATTCTATATTTGCATTTTTGCTGGTTACTTTAACGGTTGGCTTGTTTGGTACGGATATAAGAAGCCGATTACGATGATCCTTAGTATCGGTTACAATTTTATGCTTAGGGTCAACGCGCAAATTATAACTGATTTTTGGCGCACCGGTCATCGAAAATACTCCTTTATTAAGAGTAAACGAGCTATCACCCAAGAAAGTACAATCATTAATAAGCATGCCGCCTTTGGTAATGAATACTTTAGTTTTGATCTTGCTATCGTTAAAAGCTATATTGCCTTTGCCAATGTTAATGGAAGAATTTTGTAAATTTGAATCCATTATGTCTAAAACTTGATGTTTAATCTTTAACTTAACGTTTTGAGAAGAAATATGATCCAGAGCTAAATAAGCAATGTTTGACTTAAGATTTATTACTGGGACATTTAACTTCTCTAAATACACGGAACCTCCTCGTAAATATCCTGATACCTTTTTCAAAGCGTTTTTACTTGGTACAGTAACAGTGACTTCATAAT
>NZ_CAMKZC010000042.1:0-6887 GCF_946477725.1 uncultured Lactobacillus sp.
GACGACAGTTATTAATACTAGCAAGTATTTTTCTTTTTTGCAAGTCTTTTTTGCATTTTTTTGAAATAAAAATATTTCTTCATCATATCAGAATTATTTTTGCTCAATTAATTAGCCTAGCTTCACCGCAATCTAGTTTGAATTGGCCCACGATTTCCTTAAAATATTTGTCTCGTATCTTCTTGATTTGTCACAATTTCGTATCTCAAAAATAGCAAACGTTATCTAAACTTAATCCTTTCGTATAACCTAATTAATTTAAAAGTTTTATAATACAACTATCTTTTTAAGGAGATTAAAACTATTTTGAAACATAAAATCATTACACTAGCCACGTCCTTAGTCATGGCCGTGACACCCCTAGCCGCTGTTTCTACTACACAAGTCGAAGCAGCTCCAAGCAGCTCGCAGACAGAGATGTATAATTTTGTCAGAAATACCTTGCAAAAACATCATGTTCGCGGCATTGTCACCGTTGTTAAAAACGGTGTACCACAGACAATTAGCTATGGTTATGCTTGGTATGGCAAGCGTATCGGTAACGGCAATAGCAAAGTCGTCTATCCGACAGCTTCTTTGCAAAAAGTAATAACTGCGGCCATGGTAGTACAATTAATTAACGAAACCAAGGGCACTAACAATGAATTTACTCAATATACCAAAATATCCCGGTGGTATCCTAACCTCAAAAATGCGGATAGTATCACTGTAGGCAATCTGTTAACTCATACCTCCGGTATTATGGCAACTAAAACCGAAGTAGACAGGGGCCGAAACTATTCGGAAGATAAAGCAATCAACTGGGTAGTTAACAACATTAATTCTTCTCCATCCGACACAATAGGTAATTATCATTACAATAATAGTAATTATATTTTACTTACAGGCATTATCAGACAAATCACCGGTAGATCGTATGCGGATAATATCCAGAGCCGAATTATTGACAAGCTGAACTTGCAGAATACATATCTTTACCAAAACATTCCTAAGGGTAAAACAGACCCCATTTCATACTATTCGAATGGTGGTAAAAATTATCAGCAAGCCGCTTATCTTAAAAAGAGTTTAGTCTCACAGATTCCAGGTGCCGGTAATCTATTTACTACAACAGAAGAATATTACAAAATGCAAGTTGGTTTAACAGATGGCTCTATTCTTAGTAAAAACGATTTTTATTATCTAACACACTTAAAAAGCAAGGTAGTTAATTATTCGGGCGGACTTTATTTATATAATAACGATAATATTAAAAACGCCTATGGGAGTTTTAAAGGGGTTCATTTTGGTACCTGGATGCAGCTAACTGCAGATAATCAAAACGGTATTGTGATGTTTTTAAATCAAACTGATGATAATGAAAATGACCAAAAAGATGTAGGCTACGAAATATTGCAGCACATCAAGCCTAATACTTTTGTAGCGCGTTAATTTGATTTAGCTTAACTTCTATAATTATTTAATTGCGATGAATTCGGTTTAAAACAAATAAGAGTCAGGAGAATATCCTAACTCTTATTTTTTACTTGTAATATTTATTAAAAGTTACTCTTTTTGGCGTATTGGTTTTTCCCTACGATATAGTATAGCTTCCGGTGGATCTTAACGGCTGCGCCATAAAGTTTCATTTATCTTGATTATTTTTAATATTTAAAAGTTAAAATTATTTTTCACGTTTCTTTTTGATTTTGTCATACAGATACATCGTATCAGAGATAGCGAAATAGACAAGTGTAATAAAAAATGCAACTGTAGCAATTTTAAGAGCCAAACTAAAATTAGTTAAAGCTGTCCACATTAAAAAGACTACATATAGAGCCGCAATTGGTAAAACAACTCGATTAATTCGATGTTCTTGACGCATAGCATGGATAGCTTTATTTTGATCTGCATCTTTAAGGTTACGTTCTGCCATTTTGTTACCTCCTTTTTATGGCCTACTTATTTAAATTTTATAGTATTTTAACATAATATTGGTAAAATAGATAATTTTATTAATATTTATTTAATATTTTTTATTTATCTTATCAAGCAAAAATTCTATAATGGCGACTCTTGAAGCGTTACAGCTAACACAAAAAATCTAAGAAAATTAATTCTTAGACTTTTTCTTATTCATCAAATAATAACTCATACATTTTTGTACTCAACGGCTTTTCTAATAATAAATTCATCCCTACCGCTGCTTTTTTCTTCGGCCCCAGCAATTCTTCTTTGACCGTGTCTTTTTGAATATCTACCTGTCCTAAATAGTAAAACTGCTTGCCAATAGCATCACTCTTCTTAACAAAAAGCAACAGTCTCATTTGCGGCGTATTAAGCAATCTCTGCACTTCATCTGATTCTAGATGACGTGGCGATCGCGTATACCAGCGCAAACAGCGGCCGTCTTCTAGCGTATTATGGTATAAAGCATTGCGCTTTTTAGCTGAGTCTTTTTGATAAGTGATAAAAATAGGAGTTTCATGCTCGTCCACACGGTAGCCATACATTGGTGCAGAAACATCTAACGGCCAATTTAATAATCGGCAGGCATCTTTACGGTCATATTGCTCATAAAGAGTAAATTGCTTCTGATTATCATACTTGTGATTCATTGCCAAACCGGTTTTAATCACATCAACAAACAATTTTTTAAAAGTATTATTTTGCAAAAGAGACTGCGTCAATTGCGGTGCTAATACATAATCCAGTAAATCAGCTTTAACCACAAGCGGCTGGCCGCCATACTGTTCTTTTTTGGTTGTCTTGCCCTGCTTGATGTCAAAAAAACTTAATGAAAGAATATTTTCAACTGAAGTTAACACTCTTTCATTAACATAAGCACCATAATCATGCAGTTCTTTCTCAAATTCTTCTTGACTAACCTGCTCTTTTTCTAAAAGCAGCTTTAAAAGCAGCAGTTCATGCGGCCTTTTGCCATTCAATAATTCTTTAGTAACAAAAGATAAAACCGCACTTTCATAGCCATTCAATTTTACAGGCTCACCCATCTTGGCCAGAAACTCGCCATAATGCCCAAGACTATGATTGTTGGCAAAGACCATTGGTGAAGTTGAGCCATAACGGTAAAAATCAAATAGCAGGGGCGGACGACCTATTTTTTCAGCTAATTCTTGGTACGACTGCCGCAATTCCTTAATGCTGTCCAATTTAATCTTATCCAGCGAAGCCAAAATTTTGGCAGAAGCAATTTGGCTAAAGTTAATCGTTGAAACATCAATAAAGCTCGGGAGCACACTTTCTTCACGCGCCTTATCCTGCGAACGACTGTCATCCTGATTCAAAGCGATCGGAATTAAATAGTTATTTTTATAGTTACCAATAAAGTCAATGACTGTGACATAATCTTTGCCCGGATATTTACGTAAGCCCCGACCCAGTTGCTGGATAAAAACAATACTGGACTGCGTATTCCGCAACATAATTATCTGATTTAAAGCCGGGATATCAATTCCCTCGTTAAAGAGATCAACCGTAATAATGTAGTCAATTTTACCTTGTTCCAGCTGCCTGACCACTTGCAGTCTTCTTTTTTCACTGTCTTCATTGGTTAAGGCTACAGCCGGATGCTTGCGCTCTGAAAAAGCCTGTGCTAATTCGCGTGCTTCTTCTTGGCGGCTGCAAAAGACCAATCCTTTAGCTTGAGAGCCACAGTAGCCGTAATAATCCAGCTGCTTTAAGACATAGTCAACCCGCTCGGGCGCCAGTAATCTGCGTAAGTTGGCAGTCTCATCAATGCTTGCACCAGCAACTTCATAGTCTGCAACGCCCACATAATGAAAAGGAGCCAGCATTTTTTCTTCCAACGCTTCCCGCAAGCGGATTTCATAAGCTAGATTATAATCAAACAATCTATAGACATCCTGATCGTCCATTCTTTCTGGCGTGGCAGTCATCCCCAGCCAAAACTGCGGCTTAAACTTGGCAAAAATTCTCTGGTAACTTGGTGCGGCTGCTCTATGAGCCTCATCAATCAGAATATAGTCAAAGGCTGTTGCACTTAGGCTGGCAAGGATATCCGGCTGACTTAAAGTCTGCACGGTGGCAAAAATATATTTGCGCTCAAGCTGGTGCTTATGTCCGGTTAACAAGCCATAATCAGTTGGATTGCCGCCAATTACCTGGTAAAAACTTTTTAAAGCTTTTTTGGCAATTTGTTCACGATGGACTACATAAAGAAACTTGCGCGGTTTAAAATCTTTAACCGCAAAAGCCCCTAAATACGTTTTACCAGTTCCAGTCGCTGAAACTACTAAACCTCGTTTTTGTCCACTATCAATTAGCCCCTTTAGTTCATGCAATGCTTCTTCTTGCATCTTATTTGGTACAATTTTAGCTGCTTCATTAACATAAACCTGGGAATGCGGTTGTGGCTTTACCCAATTTTGTTCATATTCTCTTATCCAGCTTGCGGATAATGGCATGCTCGTCTTTTTTAATTCATGCAGCTGTTTAGCAATTTGTGTTGTCAGTGTCGCATTATTCTTCGAACTAATTTTCAAAGCCCACTCATAATTACTTAAAAGTGCCGCACGGGTAAAATTAGCACTGCCAATAATCAAAGTTTGCCAGTCATCATGGTCAAAGAGATAGCCTTTAGCATGAAAACCTGCTTGGGGCGTAATTTTTACCGTTAAGTTGCTAATCTTCATTAATTCACGGAAAACTTTGGGATTGTTAAATCCTAAATAGTCACCTGTAATTAACGTACCCGTAACGTTTCTTTTAGCCAAATCGGCCATGACTACTTTAAAGGGGACAAGCATGTCCTGTGTCACAAAAGCCACTGCCCAGGTAAAAGTGTTGCAGCTGAGCAGCTCTTGCCGCAAAGTCAGCCAAATGTTCTCCTGTTTATTATTTTGCAGGAGCTTTGGTCCCAATACTTCATGTCCCGGATAACTGGGATCATACAAACCGTTAAGAATGGCATCTTGCAGAGGCTCATTCATTCACATCACCTCAAAATTATTTTACACAAAAGAAAAAGAAACCCAACCTGATATGACCCCCAATTTATCCTAATTTTAGGGAGCACTTCAATCCTTTGGATCTCTTTTGCTAGCTATTTATAAGTCTATTTCCAGTAAAATTGGGCAATGATCGGCGCGCTCTCCCGTATCCATCATTTCAGAACGCTTGACCTTGTCAGCAACTCTATTGCTTGTCAGCCAGTAATCAATTCTCCAGCCTGAGTTGTTTGCTTTGGCAGTTCTTACCCTTTGAGCCCACCAAGAATAGACCCCCTCAACGTTACCGTGAAGTTTTCTAAAAGTATCCGTAAAACCGGCTTTAAGCATTTTGGTAAAATCTGCCCGTTCTTCATCAGTAAAGCCGGCAGAATGATGATTAGTATCAGGGTGCTTCAGGTCGATTTCATGGTGCGCACAATTGTAATCACCACTAGCCAAGACCGGTTTTTCCTGATCTAATTGCTGCAAATATGCGATGTATTTTTCATCCCACACTTGCCGTTCATCCAGACGCTTAAGGCCATTACCAGAATTGGGGGTATATACTTGCGTGACAAAATACTCAGGAAACTCTAAAGTAATAATTCTGCCTTCGTGATCCATTGGCTCCGGCGCTCCAATTATAGGATAAGTTACTTTAGGCTTAAGTTCTTTTTTATATAAAAACATAGTTCCGGCATAACCTTTACGAGCTGGTTCTTCAGATGAACGCCAGACTATATCATATTCAGGGAACTCTTTAGTTAATATTTCCCAATGTTTTTTAGTAGGACCCGTGGAGCGTAATTTTGTTTCTTGAATGGCAACAATATCTGCATTTTGGGCATGTATTTTTTCTAAAACCTTACGTGTCTCCACTGCACGCGAGGAAGTTCCGGTTAAAGCAGCATTTAGTGAGTCGATATTCCACGAAATTAAGATCATATTCTTCTCCTTATTATTCATTTCTTTCATTATATAGTTTTTTCACGGGGACTCAAAATTTCAGTAATTTTACCAGTACTATTTTGACATAAAATTTGATATGATTTGCTCAAAAATGCTGTTATTTTTTTCACGACCTCAGCAAAAAAATTCGTAATTTTTTTAATATTGCTTAATCCCTTGATACACAATATTGTAAGCGATTACTACTGCGGCGCGGTTTTTGCAAAAATTTATTTTTCACAATTTTATATTTTTAAATCATTTTGAGCAAGTGTATAATAGCACAAGAGATAACAATAATAATCTTTGGAGGTTAGATTTTATGACTAAAATTTATGCTTATGCCATTCGTAAAGACGAGGAACCATATGTTCATGAATGGAAGGAAGCGCACAAGGATATTGAGGTTGATTATACTGATCAACTTCTTACCCCTGAAACAGCTGAATTAGCTAAGGGTGCTGACGGTGTCGTAACTTACCAGCAACTTGATTATAAGGCTGACACAATTGAAGCTTTAGATAAATTAGGTATTCATAACTGGTCAATCCGTAACGTTGGTATTGACAACATTGACCTAAAGAAAGCTAAAGAATTAGGCTTTAAGATCACTAATGTTCCTGTTTATTCACCAGATGCCATTGCTGAACATGCTGCCATTCAGGCTGCCAGAGTTCTACGTCAAGATAAGGCAATGGATGAAAAAATCGCTAAGCATGATCTTCGCTGGGCACCTACAATTGGTCGTGAAGTACGTGACCAAACAGTCGGTGTTGTTGGTACTGGTCATATTGGTCAAGTATTTATGAGAATTATGGAAGGCTTTGGCGCTAAAGTTATTGCCTACGATATTTTCAAGAACCCAGAATTGGAAAAGAAGGGCTACTACGTTGACGACTTAGATGAGCTTTACGCTAAGGCTGACGTTATTTCACTTCACGTTCCTGATACTCCAGAAAATGTTCACATGATTAACGATGATTCAAT
>NZ_CAMKZC010000043.1:0-6813 GCF_946477725.1 uncultured Lactobacillus sp.
GCTATTGTATTAGCTTATTTGTCTTCAAAATAACTAATGGTTCCTCCCGATCAAGCGATGGGAGGACTTTTTTTATCTTTTTAATGAGGAAATGGAGTTAAAGTGCATGGCACAAAACGAGAACATCTTGGCTAATGTTTTAGAGATTTTTCGTCATAATCCTAAAAAACAATATCAAGTAGAACAAATTGATCGTATGTTACGTAGAGACAGACTTGGCAGTTTTTCTGATATGGTCAAAGCATTATCTTATTTAGAACAAAAAAAGAAAATAATTACTGATGGTAAAGGTCACTACCAATTAGCGCAGGAGAATACTGAAGTTGAGGGCATATTTAAAGCCAACAGTAAGGGTTTTGGCTTTGTCAAACTTGATGATGAAGATGCGGATGATATTTTTATTGCCCGCGACTATACTGAATATGCTGTTGACGGAGACAGTGTTAAGGTTAAAATTACTGCCGGTGGTAATCCCTGGAATGGTAAGGGCCCTGAAGGTCAAGTAGAGCAAATTCTTGAGCGGGGGACTAAGACACTTGTGGGTGAATTTTATCCTATGACCGATGCCCAAGTGAAAATTAGTCATTTTATTGGTTATGTTTTAAGCTCAAATAAAAAGCTGGCTAATTATCGGGTTTATATCAGCCAAGACGGTTTGCATCCTCAAAAGCAGGACATTGTTAAAGTAGCTATTGCTAGTTATCCTGACAAGAACAATCCAGATTCAATGACTGGTGTAGTTACCAATGTTATTGGTAACAAAAATTTGCCGGGTGTTGACATTATGGCAATCGTTTCTGAACATGACGTTAGAACTGAATGGGCCGATGATGCCCTTGCTCAATCTAACGCCATTCCGGATCACGTAACTGAAGCTGAAATGGCAAACCGTGAGGATATTAGGGATCAGCCAGCTGTTACAATTGATGGTGATGATTCTAAAGACTTTGATGATGCAGTCGTGTTATGGAAATTGCCTAACGGTAACTATCATTTAGGTGTTCATATCGCTGATGTGGCTTACTATGTAACAGAAAATTCTCCTTTGGATAAGGAAGCTTTTACCAGAGGCAACAGTACTTATTTAGTTGATCGTGTTATTCCAATGTTGCCTTTTAGGCTTTCAAATGGCATATGCTCGCTCAACGAAGGTCAAGATCGTTTAGTATTATCCTGTGAAATGGAAATTTCTCCGGAAGGACAGAGGGTTAATTATCGTATTCATCCTTCAGTGATGAGATCACATGGCCGAATGACATATAACAATGTCAATAAAGTTTTAGATCCTGATAATCATGAAGAGCTTGAAGAAAAATATGTTAAGCTTGCTCCTATGCTGCAGAATATGGCTGAACTGCACAATATTTTATACCAGCAGAGGCATCAACGTGGTGCAATTGACTTTGAAGAACCTGAAGCAAAGATTATTGTGGATGATCAGGGTAAGCCAACGGATATTGTGTTACACTATCGCGGAATAGCTGAAAAGATGATTGAATCCTTCATGCTGCTGGCTAATGAAACTGTTGCGGAAGATTTTTATCGTAAGCATGTCCCGTTTTTATACCGCGTGCATGAAACTCCTGATGGTGAGCGGATTAAGAGCTTCTTTGAGTTTTGTAGTGCATTTGGCTTACATATTACAGCTGATCCAAACCATGTTAAGCCAATTGATTTACAAAAAGTAGTTGCTAAAACTACAGGTACTCCGGAAGAAGCTGTGGTCCAAATGATGATGCTGCGCAGCTTGAAGCAGGCACATTATTCAGAAGAACCTTTAGGACACTTTGGTTTGGCAGCTAAGTTCTATACCCACTTTACTTCACCAATCAGAAGGTATTCAGATCTGATGGTTCACAGGATGATTCATGCTTATAGTGAAAAAGGGACTGACAAGAAAACGCAGGATCATTTTGCAAGCTATTTGCCGGATGTAGCTGATCAAACTTCAACTCAGGAACGAGTTTCCGTTGATACTGAAAGAGAAGTTAATGATCTAAAGATGACCGAATTTATGGCTGATAAAGTGGGGGATCACTTTGATGCTGTAGTGTCATCTGTAACCAGCTTTGGTATGTTTATTCAACTTCCAAACACGGTAGAGGGACTTATTCACATTTCCAATTTAACAGATGATTTTTATAATTATAATGAAAAAAGCATGACATTAACTGGTCGCGGTACTCATAAACAGTTCCACGTAGGGATGCCGCTTAAGGTCACTCTGACAAATGCTAATGTTGAACAGCATCAACTGGACTTTGAAATTTATGATCCCAATGCCCCTAAAAAGCCTCATAATAACCGCGGCGTTAAAACTGAAAGGCGGGGCAATCGGGGTTTTCGCAATGATCACGCACATAAAGGACACTACCGTAACAATTTTCAAAAAAATGGCAATCATCCACATTTAAGTAGATACAAACATTAGGTTGAAAAATTGAAAAAAGAAAAAAATGAGAATTTAATTACTCAGAATAAAAAAGCACATCATGACTATTTTATTAAGGATACATATGAAGCCGGTATTGCTTTGACAGGTACAGAGATTAAATCCGTGCGAGCAAGACGTATTAACTTGCGCGATGGCTATGTTCAAGTTATTAATGGTTCGGCTTTTCTGGAGAACGTCCACATTAGTGAATATAAGCAAGGTAATCGTTATAACCATGATCCTCTTCGTTCAAGAAGATTACTTTTGCATAAAAAGCAGCTTCAGCGACTTGCTAAAGACCAATCTACGCGGGGTATTGCAATTATCCCTTTGAAGGTTTATCTTAAACATGGTTTTGCTAAAGTTCTTATTGGTGTTGGCCAAGGAAAGAAAAAATATGATAAGCGCGAGACCATTAAGAAGCGCGATCAAGAGCGTGAATTACGCAGGCAATATAAAATTTAAGGACGGTTTAATTAGTTTTCTAGTTGAACTGTTTTTTAATTATGCATTTGTTTTAAAATTAGCAACTTATCAAAGCTTGTTTATTTATATATAATTAAGCGATACTAATATAGTGTAAAAGAACCATCAAAAGCTTTTATGCTCTAATCAAAAGTTGTCCTTAGAACAATTTTGCTAGAAATATTCTGTTAATCTTACTGAATACCTTTGCAATATTGTGTATAATTTATTAATATAATTAATGTTTATATGACTGAATTTATTAGATAGTAATACTTTAATTTATAGCTTTATATAAAGTGTAAACAAGTGAGTATAGCAAAAAACGAGAGTTTTTGATTAATTCTACCTGTTTTTAAAATTTTAGAGAGATTTTGTTTAATAAGTAGAGTGTTTGATAATGCTATTTGTATGTAAGGATTTGAGTCGTAATGGAATTTGATAAAGTTTATAACCATGAACGAGTTACTCGCAAGTTTACTAATAGAAAAGTTAAGGAAGAGTTACTTGCTAATATTATTAAAAGGGCACAATTATCCCCGTCACTGCTTAACTCGCAACCTTGGAAGGTATATATGTTAACTGGTAACGCACTTGCTGGTTTAAAAAAAGAGGTCAAATCTCAAATAGAGAACAATGTTGAGCCTCATGAAGATTTTGTCAAAATGCTGTCACTTGATTGGGATTCATATCCCAGTCAAAATATGGCTGCAGTTGGAGCTTCACAACCATATTTTTTCAATAATAAAATGGAATTATTTACAGAATCAAATAACAATATGTTTAATGCCCAGGATGTGGCATTTCTTACGATTCCCAGAAATTCTCCCATTTGGTCTGTTTATGATTTAGGGATTTTTTCACAAAGCATCATGTTGCTGGCACTTAATGCCGGATTAGCAATTATGCCGGCACACTCAATGGTGTCTTATCCCGAATTAGTGCGTAAATATGGCAAAATTCCGGAAGACGAGCTTATTGGTATGGCAATTGGATTAGGATATCAAGATAATGCAGCTGAAGTCAATGATCCTAAATTTTATCCTGATCGTTTGCCATTCAAAAAAATATATAAATTAGTTAAATAGACAAGTACTACAATTTAAATAAAGCGCTATTAATGATAAAATATTTAATAGGAAATTTTCACGGTTATACTGATAAGGATGATATAGATTTTGAGTACAGCCCAAATAGTTACTAATTTAATAGCAACTTTAGTTATTTTTGTTTTTGCAGCGTTCTTTGTTGCTGCAGAATTTGCTTTGGTTCAAACCAGACCCAGCCAGGTGGAAGACATGTTGTCTAATAAAATTGGCAACCAGCGCAAAGTAAAGCGCGCTTTGCATATGACTCATAATTTAAATGAATACCTTTCAACGACACAGGTCGGAACTACTTTAGTTGGTGTAGTTTTGGGCTGGTTTTCAGCGGATACTTTGGCTGCAATATTTGAGAGAGCATTTAATTTAGTAGAACTTAATCATGCGGTAGTTCGTTCACTAAGTGCGATTTTAGGTGTAATTTTGTTAACTTATTTAGAAGTTGTGGTAACAGAAATTGTACCTAAGAATATTGCAATTGACATGCCAGTAAAAATCTTGCTTAAAATTGTGACCCCTTTGCAGCTTTTCCACACCCTGGTTTATCCGTTTGTGTGGCTGCTTAATGCTAGTTCAAATGGTTTACTGAAAATGTTGGGTTTTGAGCCGGCTGATGAAGAAAATCAGGTTTACTCGCAATCAGAAATCATTAAACTATCGCGGAAAGCCGTTCATGGTGGCTCGCTTGATAAAAATGATCTGACATATATGAAACGTGCTTTTGAGCTGAATGATAAAATAGCCAAAGATATTATGACGGATAGAACTCGGTTAGTGGTTATCAATTCAACTGATTCTATCAGGCAAGCACTTAAATTGTACTTGGATGAAGGTTCAAGTAGAATTCCGGTTGTTCGCGACAATAACAAAGATGATATTGTTGGTTATATCTATGCTTTTGATGTTATTCAACAGAGCCAGATTGACGACAAGGTGCCAGTTACACGTATTATTAGAACAATGATTACAGTGCCTGAATCCATGCCAATCCAAGATATTTTGCAGTTAATGATTAAAAAACACACACCAATCGTTTTGGTAGTAGATGAATATGGCGGTACCAGTGGAATAGTCACGGATAAGGATATTTATGAGGAACTGTTTGGTACGGTTAAAGATGAAATAGATGACGTTTCTGATGATTATATAATTAGAGATGAGCAAGGTAATATTCATGTATCGGGCAAAACGACCCTATATGATTTTGCCAGATATTTTAAGACTGACTTAAAAAGTTTCCAGGATAGTGATATTATCACCATTGGTGGCTATATGATGGAACACTATCCGGACTTAAAAAAAGGCGAGAAAGTTAAATTAGAGGGCTTTGAATTTAAGCTCGATGATATCGAACAGGGTTTCATGCGCTGGTTTATCGTTAAAAATATTAACGATAAACCAAAAGAGTCTCAAGAAGAATAAAGTCATTTAAAAAGAGTCTGGGAAAAAACTCTAACCTAACTAAAAAGGCTGGCAAATCACGTCAATAAAACGTTGATTTGTCGGTCTTTTTAAATTGTGAAATTTTTTAATTTAACTTCAAAGAGCACTTTTTTCCCAGACTCTTTTATTTATTGTTAACCAGTTTAATAATTTCGGGTTTTAGTACACCAATGTAACGCAGGTTACGGTAATAATTCATGAAATCAAGTCCGTAGCCTACTACAAACTCATTACCAACCTTTGAACCATAATATTCAACATCAACATCAACGTTACGATTTGCTTCCTTGTTAAGTAAAACGCAACATTTAACGCTTTTTGCCCCACGTTTTTCAAGCAACTTTTTCATAAAATCTAAAGTTAAACCAGTGTCAACAATGTCTTCAACGATCAAAACATCACGATCTTTCACATCAGATGCTAAATCAGAAACTAGCTTAACTTTCCCGGAAGACTCCATTTCATTACCATAGCTTGAGACATCGAGAAAATCAATTTCAGCTTTGACGTCCATTTCTCTAACCAAATCAGTTAAAAAGAAAACAGCACCTTTGAGAGCACCAACGATTAACGGTTTCTTACCAGCATAATCGTTAGTAAGCTGCTTTCCTAACTTAACACACATTTGGTGAATGTCATCTTCACTAAACAATTTATGATCAATAATATTATTAATATTGTCGTTTTTTGGCATTTATCTACCCTTCATTGTAAAACAATTTAAATTCCTAATATTTCGATTATATCATTTTTTTGCTAAAAAAACAGACCATTTTTAACTATTTTCACTTTTTTAACAGTCAATTACGTACAAAAAGTAGCTATACTGCCAAAAGCAGTAAGATAATTCTCGATTTGCTTAAATTTTTAACGTGCAACCTCAGTTTTTGGTAAAATTAAAGAATAAGATATTTTAGTGAAAGGTAAAAAAATGCAAAAACAACAAGAAATTAAAATGCTCAAGGCTTTTTCTGATGCCAATTCCACCTCTGGTTTTGAAGGAGAATTTGTTAAACTATTTACCGATACTGTTCAAGATTTCGCTGACGTGAAAGTTGATGGTATGCTCAATGTGTATGCCAGCAAAAAAGAAAACCAACCAGGTCGGCCAGTGATTCAACTGGATGCACATTCAGATGCTGTTGGCTTTATTACTCAAGCTGTCCGTCCTAATGGCATGATTAAGTTTGTACCCCTTGGCGGCTGGGTTAAATATAATATTCCTGCTCTGCGCGTAAAAATTAAAAATCGTGCAGGTGAATACGTTCCCGGTGTTGTGGCTACTAAACCACCTCATTTTATGACTGCAGCCGAAAAAAATAATGTACCGGACGTAGCCGATATGTCAATTGACGTTGGTTCCAGTTC
>NZ_CAMKZC010000044.1:0-6566 GCF_946477725.1 uncultured Lactobacillus sp.
CAACACTAGGATTTAATTGGGCAATTAAGTTAACGCCTTTGCCAGAAATCTCTCTGAAAACATCGGCTTCATGCTCATTGATATTAACTTGCTTAGTCAATTCAGTAGTATCATCTTGCTTAGACATATTACCAACATTGATTGTATCAAGCTTGATACCCATGTTAAGCAATTCAAGAAACTTATCCGGTTTCTTAGCTACCAAAAACACCCTCTGCTTTCTATAGCGATCTTTCTTAAGATGATCAGCAGCAATTTCAGTTGGTAAAACACTTAGCTTAGTAGACATAGGTGTAGCCATTCTCAAACCGCTTTTTTGGATGTCATCCTTAGCTGCCTTCTCATCAAGAACAATAATTCGTTCTACTTGCAACTGAGGTGTCCACAAGTTTGCCACCTGACCATGAACCAAGCGTTCATCAACTCTCGCTCCTACAATATTCATATTTCTTCCTCCATATCTTTTAAGGAAATCTAAATATTAACAAAAACGCTTTCAACCCTAATATTAAGGTACCAACCAATTTTTGTCAATATATATTTTGGCATATTTAAAATGCCTTTTTTTGAAAACATAATTATACTTTTTTCAATAACAACAAAAGCATATTAATGAAATTCGTGAATTGTGACTCCTTTAACTACACGATTAACCGTGCCTGTTGGAGAAGGTGTATCCGGCTTATTATTAACTTTGATTGAGGTTAACAAAGCAATTGTTTGACCAAACATTACATCGGGTAAAGCCAAATATGCATCTGGCAACAATTCTTTCTCAGCAAACGTAAATGATTTACCTGAGAAGTTTTGTCCTTCTTTCTCCTGCCCCACGGCCATCACTAGCGGTACAATTTCGTCATCTTTAATTTCGTTTAAAATGTCCAAATCATATTGTCTGGTATAAGTATTATTTGAAACAAAATCAAAAACAATCGTCTTTTTGTCCAAAAATGACTTAGGGCCATGACGTAAGCCCATTGATGTATCAAATAGTGCTGCCACTTCTCCTGCAGTTAATTCCAAAATCTTAAGTCGCGTTTCTTCAGCAAGACCTCCTAAACTGCCACTTCCTATATAAGTAATACGATTAAAGTCAGTATCAACTAAAGATTGAATTTCATCTTCACGGTCAATGACGCTTTTACCCATCTGAGCAATTTGCTTAACAATCTGCTCTTTTTGCTCATCTGACAATGTATCAAAAACAAGCAGTGCCATTAAGCTCATGCAGGAAAATGAGCCTGTCATGGCAAATCCCTGATCTAGTGACTTTTCCGGCATTAATAAAACTAATCCAGAAGGGTCACCTTTTAAGTCTTGTGCCAAGTGGCCTTCTGGTGCACAAGTAATTGCTATTTGATATAAATTTTTAACTAACTTTTTAGCTAACTCTACAGTTGCTACAGATTCCGGTGAGTTACCACTGCGAGCAAATGACACCAGAATTGTAGGAGTATCTTTTGCCAAATAATCTTCCGGAGTAGAGACAATTTTAGTAGTATCAATAGCTTCAAAGTCATACCTTGTTCTGTCACCATGCTTTTGTAAATATGGCATAATCGTATTCCCAACATATGCACTAGTACCGGCACCAGTGAAAATAACTCTGACTTTGCCGCATTTTTGCTTTATTTCGTCTAAAAATTCGGTAATTTTCGCCTTGTTATTCTGATAAATTGACCATGTTTGTCCCCATAATTCAGGCTGCTGTTCAATTTCGCGAGTAGTAATTTTAGCGCCCATTTTTTCTAATTCTGCATCTGTTTTTGAAAACATAATTTTTTTCCTTCCTTATATAACTAAGATAAATCATTATATTGACGTGAACGATAAACGAATTTATCGCCTCTAGCCAAAGAAATTGTAAACTCTACTGGTACATTTTTATCATTAATAGTTTTTCGAAATATTTTTAGACTCGGTGCACCGACTTTCTCAGCCAAATTTTTACTCTCTTCAGAATTAAGACAAACCGCTTCAACATCTTCAAAAGCCATTACACTAATTTGGTTGTATTTTTCTTTCATAACAGTATAGAGTGGCTTAGATTTTAAATCATCAATAACAAGTTCAGGGAATATTTTTTCCGGTAAAAAGGACGTACTGAAGATTCGCGGCTCATTATTAGCAAGACGCAAACGTACAAGCTTATATGTTTTTTCTGTTGGTCCTAAATTTAGCTGTGCTGCAATATTTTTATCCGGGATAATCAAGTCTAAACTTTGATTTTTAGTTGAAGCCTTCTGACCAGTTCGTTTTAATTCTTCTGAAAAAGAGTACATCCCTCCAATATTAGGCTGATTAAGAAAAGTACTTGAAACAAAAGTACCTTTACCATGAAGACGATAAATCAGTCCCCGTTCTTCAAGATCCAGAAGTGCTAACCTAACTGTATTACGGCTAACCCCATATTTAACCAATAATTGTCGTTCACTAGGTAATTTGGCATTAGGTTTCATATTTTTTATCTGTTTTTCTAAGTCTAAAATTACTTGTCGATAAAGTGGTTTTTCCATTAATACCCCCTCCTCAATTAACTGGTTGATACCACTTAAAGTTTATCAAAGAAAGCGGTTCATTGCAATTTGATTTTAGTGTTTTACAAATAATAAAAATGAAATAAGAAATTAAAAATACCATTAAGAGAAAACCCTTAATGGTATTAACTATTATTTACTTAACTTATTGCCTTTCCAATCATAATATTTTTGACTAAGGCGATTTTTAGGATTATCAAAAACAACGATTCGATATAAAGCATAAATTGTACCAACCATGGCAATTAAGTTTGTTATCCAATTTTTAAGTAAAATCTGTAACAAGTTAACCACAATCACAACAACTGTCCAAAAAAGAATACGATTCCTTCTTGCTTTTTCCTTAGCCGTTACTTTTGTCTTTTTCAATTCGATCACCTTTATGCAAAAAATATTATTAATGACTAGTTATTCTTCTTAGCTGCAGCATATTCTGCATTTCTCTTCTTCATTTGTTTTGCATACCAGATGAACAAGAGAAGGTATACTGCTAAAGCAATTAAGGCATAAACAATAAACATTCCTTGTTGTTTCCAGGCATTTCCAACTAAGTAAGCCAGGAATTTTTCAACTGGTCCTTCCATAGTAGTGTCTGAAACTAATGTATGTGCAGGAATAGCGGCACCAACCGAGTGAGCCATGTTGGTAACAAATGGACCAACCATAGTACCAGCCCAAAGGAAGACAGGTAATTCAATTGTTCCAATAATAATCATCCGAATAATTTTACCACGAGTAACAACTAGTAAAGCTGGAGTAACACCCATAGCAATAATACCGCCTAAAGGCATTAATCTGTTACCAGGTAAAACCATTGCTTCGAGCATCATAATTGGAGCCAAAACATTTGCGGCTGCCCATATTTCAGAACGACCAGCTAAGAATGGCCAGTCAAGTCCAATATTAAAGGTACGACCAGAGAACTTCTTAGTAGCAAAATCAGCAATACCTTGTGATAAAGGTTCTACAGAAGCAATGAACCAGGAACCAATCACAGAGAATAATTCAATACATGAACCACCAATAAACGATAATGTGAACATATCCTTCCAGCCCTGCTCAGTCGCAAAATTATTGCCGGCTAGTAAGGAAACAAACACACCAAGGTAAACACCGATAGCGAATCTACTGCCCCAGAAACCGATTTTTTCATTCAGTTTAGTAGAATCAAAATCAAATTTATCAAGCCAAGGCAGACATTTGTCAAAGAACTTGTTAAACACCATGATGATAGGATTCATCATATAGTTCATGTGAGTAGTGGTCATAGGGTTGCTGTCAGGAGCATCTAATAAGTCATTAAATGTTGGTTTCATTAAGTCAGAGTTAATAATTTTCATTGTGCCAATGAAAAGAACTAACAAAGTTGATAACCAAAGAGGAGCACCGACATATACACAGAACAAACCATCAAATGCTAAGTGCCAGACATCGAAGATATCTACATCAAGCGTGTTAGTCTTATTTAATACCAGCAGAACAACATTTAAAATAATTAAAACCAATAGATAAAACAAGGTATAAGGTGAACCCCAGGTTATAGTAGCAAGTGGTGCCCAACCCATATCCTGCATATCCATGTGGATGCCAGTGTGCTTAACGAATTGCATCATTGGCTTTTGAAATGCTGTAGTCAGCATGTTCATAACATTACCTATCGCCGTAATAGCAATAGCTAATTTCAAGCCACCTTCTAAGGCCTTAGTAAACTTGACACGAAACAGTACTGCAATTAATGTTAGAACAATTAACATTATTGTAGCCGCACCCATATCAATTAAAGGTTTAAAAAGTGAGTTAGCGAAACTAATTATCCCATTCATTTTTATTTCCTCTTGAAATCTTATTTAGCATTAATTTCTTTAACAACTTTTTCAACATTGTCATAAACTGGTTTGGCCATGGCTGGTATACGGTATAAAATTGCTCCGGCATCAATTAACGGAATTTTTGGTTTAAAAGAAAGATCGGTCTTAGCAATTGTCAAATAGCCATCATAATGTGATAAAAGATCCTCATTGACATCCTTAATCATATAGGCATCAACTTTAACGTTATAACCCCGCTTTCTCATTTCTTCCTCAACTGCATCCTTAATTTGGTGAGATGAATTTACTCCAGCGCCACATGCAGCTATAAATTTTACTTCTCTGCTCATAAAAAGCCCTCCTACTTTTGACTAAAATTCTTACTTAAGAACTGATAGATTTTATCAGTTTCAGTAAGATTAAATAATGCTTGTAACTTTGAAACTGGTGTGAGTCTAAGAAAGTCCATAATCTGTGCTAAAATGTTTGCTTGTCCTTCGGGATTGTTATTCAAAATCATAAACAGAAATTTTACCGGTAAACTTTGATCAGGTGCAATCATATTTTTAAAAGGTACTGGTGTTTTTAAAGCAACAGGTACGATCAAACAAGTATTGACAAACTCTCCTTCAGTATGCGGCACAGCAATATTAGGCAATTCCTTTGCAATTGGCGAAGTATCTATTCCTGTCGGGTATTGATGTTCACGCTGGTTAATTCCATTGAAAAAGCCATCGTTAACCAAATCAAGAGTAAGTAATTTAGCTGAAACCTCCTTAAAAATTGTGGTTGGATCTGTTGCATCACTTACAAACACTGCATTCGCAGAAAACAAGTTATTTTCTTTCACAAATTAGGTCCTCCTTAACAATAGACAAGTTTTCGCTTTTGTTTGAATATGTTAATTTTTGTTCGCTTGTCTATTGCTATTATATTTAATGGCAAAGAAAAATGCAAACGCTTTTTCAAAAAATAAACTGAAAATTTCGTTTAAATCATTGTATTTTCAGCAATTTTTAAGAGAATTAACTTGTTGTGAACAGTTAATTTGATAGTATCTTTGCAAAAATTTCATGTTTATGAATAAAATAAAAAATATTTTTGAATAATAAAAGCCATGACTTTTTTAAGTCATGGTTTTTGTGTGCGATTAAAACTTTAAATTTTTAGATTATTATTTAGCTATTAGTCGTGGTACACGCCTTCAGCCCACTTCTTATTTTCTTCATCAAAGAAGTGTACGTTATCCTTTTGATCAGGATTTGGTTTAGCAATACCGTCTATTTTGGCAATTAAATTTTGTCTTTCTGGGGTAGACTCATATTTAGCATTCAAGAATGAATCGACAATATCAAAAATAAAGTCACGTCCTAAAACAATACCACCAAAGCCCAAGATATTGGCGTTTAATTCACGCCGAGCATATTCGGCTTGAGCAACATCACCTACCATTGCCGCACGAACTCCCTCGTTCTTATCAGCAGCAGTAGAAATGCCAATGCCAGTACCACAAAGAACAATACCTAAATCTGCACGACCATCGGCAACATCTTCAGCTACGCGTTTACCATAGATTGGGTAGTGAGTTCTAGTATTGTCATGAGTACCTTCATCAATGACTTGGTATCCTTCTTCTTTTAAATGATCAGAAATGGCCATTTTAACAGAGGTTACAATATGATCGTTTCCTAAGGCAATAACAGTATGCTTGTCAACTTTAGTATCAACAAATTCTGGTTGTGGTCTATCATTATCTAACATTAGTAAGCCTCCTTAAATCATTTCTTCAAGCATATTCAGGCGAACCTGATGGCGTCCGCCAGCATATTCTGTATCTAGATAATGTTGCACAATTGAATAAGCTAGTTTTTCACCTACGATGCCACTACCTAACGCAATTGCCTTTGCACCATTGTGCATAGCGGTCATATGTGCAGTTCTTTCTTCATTGACGTTTGCTGTAACCATGCCCTTAACTTTATTTGAAGCCATAGCCGAGCCTACACCGTATTCGTCAAACATAATGGCCTTTTTGATACCATTATCTAAGACTTCATGAGTCACCTTTAAACTTGATTCAACAAAGTCCTCTGCGGCTTCCGGCGTAACATCCAAAACATCATAATGGTGTGCTTGCAAGTATTGTTTTACTTTTTCCTTTAAAGCAAAACCTGCCTTGTCACTACCAATGACAACCTTCATAGTCAAATCTCCTCTCAAA
>NZ_CAMKZC010000045.1:0-5854 GCF_946477725.1 uncultured Lactobacillus sp.
CTCAAAATCTGGTGTCCGTTTAGGACGTATCGGTTCGACCCCGATCACCGCTATTGTTGGAGCAGCTCTCATAAGAGAGCTGCTTTTGTTTTTGTAAATATATATTATATAAAAATTGCACAAGCTTTGTGTAATCTTTATAATACCTTTTATGGAGGTATTTCAGATGAATATAGGTATCTTTACCGATTCATATTTTCCGCAATTAAGTGGTGTAGCCACATCAATCAAAACTTTAAAAGATGCTCTTGAAAAACAAGGTCATAATGTATTTATCTTTACTACTACTGATCCACATATAAAAAAGGGAGCAGTTGAGGCAAATATTTTTCGCTTTAGTAGTGTTCCCTTTATTTCATTTACTGACCGCCGTGTTGCATTCAGGGGCTTTTTTGAGGCTACTAAAGTGGCTCGGGAAGTTAAACTTGATATAGTTCATACTCAAACTGAGTTTGCCTTGGGCATGATAGGCAAATATGTTGCCCACCAATTGAAAATTCCCGCAATTCATACTTATCACACTATGTATGAGGATTACTTACATTATGTTTTGAATGGTCACTTGCTGAGACCTTATCATGTCAAGCAATTTACCAACGTTTACTTAAAAAATATGGATGGCGTTATTGCCCCTAGTAAGCGCGTAGAAGCCCTTTTGAAACGTTATAGGGTAGATATACCTATGAGAGTAATACCGACTGGAGTAGACGTAAATAGCTTAAATAAGGCGGCTAATAATGATATGCGCCAGGAATTAGGCATACCTGCAGATGCTCCGGTTTTGTTGACCTTAAGTAGGGTTGCTGAAGAAAAAAAGATTGACCGTATTTTGAATGCTATGCCGGAAATTATTGATGAATTTCCTGAAACTCGTTTAGTAATTGCTGGCGACGGCCCTGATATGGAAGTTTTGCAGGAGCAGGTTGAACGACTAACATTAGAAGATAATGTAATATTTACAGGTGATGTACCTCATGATGATGTAGGATCGTACTATAAAATGGCAGACTTATTTGTTTCAGCCAGTGACACTGAAACACAGGGTTTAACTTACATTGAGGCTTTAGCTTCCGGCACGAAATGCGTCGTTTATGATACGGATTATACAGAACATGTTTTTGACGATGATGAATTTGGCAAAGTCTTTAACGGACCTGGTGAAATGTTAAGCGAAATATTGTTTTATTTAAGACAAGGGCGCAAGCCAATTCCGCCTGAAAAATTAGCCGCTAAAATGGATCAAATATCGGCTAAAAAATTTGCCAGTTCAGTTTACCAATTCTATCAGGATGTAATTTTAGATTATCAAAAGGATCACAAAGAGGAATCAAATGATTAGGATTAATATGTTTTCACAGGCTGCATCTGTAAAGGGGCAGGGAGTTGGCTCAGCATACATAGAATTAATTCACTTACTTAGAACGCACTTAGTCGATAAGTTTTATGTTACAAATAACAAATATGGTGCAAGCGATCTGACTCATTATCATACTGTGAACCCCACTTATTTTGCTAACAGTTTTTCACCAGCCCGCGGACGCAAAATTGGCTATGTGCATTTTTTGCCTGAAACTCTTGAAGGCTCGGTAAAGTTGCCACCGTTAGCAAAAAAAGTTTTTTACAAATATGTGATTGATTTTTATAAACGAATGGATGAAATAGTCGTTGTTAATCCCATTTTTATAGATAAGTTAGTTAAATATGGTATTAAACGTGAAAACGTTAAATATATTCCTAATTTTGTAGCTAAAAACGAATTTTATCCTGAAAGACAAGAAAGAAAGAACGCATTTCGCCATCAGTTAAATATACCTCTTGATAAATTTGTTGTTTTTGGTGATGGTCAAGTCCAAGAACGCAAAGGGGTTGATGACTTTGCCAAACTAGCTGTAGCCAACCCAGAGATACAGTTTATATGGGCAGGTGGTTTTTCTTTTGGAAAAATAACGGACGGCTACGATCATTTTAAAAAATTAGTAGATAATCCACCCCAAAATCTCAAATTTACTGGAATTATTGATCGGCAAAAGCTCGTGGATTATCTTAATATAGCGGATTTATTTGTTTTGCCATCTTATGACGAATTGTTTCCTATGTCTGTACTTGAAGCCTTTAGTTGTGGAACGCCAGTCTTATTACGAGATCTTGACTTATATCAAGCAATAATTAGTGGCTATTACATGAAGGGGCATGACTTTACTGAAATGAATAATCAGTTGCGGGCAGCAGCCCAAGATTCAGCCATTTTAAATAAATACAGCAAGTTATCTTCTGAGGCTAGTGACAAATATTCAGAGGACAATCTGGCACGGATCTGGGACGAGTTTTACCACGAACAATATGAAATTGGCCGGAAATTAGGACAAATTCGCTAATGAATAAAAAGCACTTGTGGGGCGTTGGCGTCGTCCTTTTAATCAGTGGTATTGTTTTATACGTTGATTTAAGATCGACTCCCATTGCCCAGTTAGAACAGGCAACTCGTAATATCAATGTTATTGCTTTAATTTTGGTGTTCGGCTTAATGCTTCTTTCCTATGTTTTTGAGGCCAGTATTTTAGCTGTTTTAAGTAAACGTAAAAATGAGCCGAAGCGCTCGAAATGGTCTTTTTTCAGAATTCCTTTAATTCAGGCCCTTTTTAATGCGATCACCCCGATGTCAACTGGAGGCCAGCCTTCGCAATTAGCTGCAATGGTGCAAATGGGTATTGAAGGGGGACGCGCAACTTCACTTTTGCTTATGAAGTTCATTATCTATCAAATTGTAGTGTTTTTGGCATATGTCACGACAATTATTACCGGCTTTCACATGGTCGCAACTAAGTTTGCCGGTTTGGCCATTTTCATTGCCATTGGCTTTTTAATTCATGTAGGTTCGATCATCTTTTTGCTTGCAATTTTGTTTGCCTATAACTGGACTAAAAACGCTGCTAACTGGATTATGAACTTGCTGGCTAAATTTATTAAGCAAGATCGAGTTAGTGTTTGGCGCCAAAACACGCTTGAAAAGATTGATACTTTTTATGGTGAAAGCCAAAAATTAAAAAAGGAAAAAAAGAAGTTAATTGTATGTGGCATACTGACCGTTTTACAATTACTATGTTTTTATTCCATCCCTTACATGACTTTAGTAACATTAAACGTACCAGCAGATTGGGCGAGCGTAACGCAAATGAATATTATGATTATCATGTTTATGGCGATAATACCAATTCCGGGAGCATCAGGGGGAGCTGAATACAGTTTTCAAACTTTATTTTCTACCTTTATTTCGGCTAATGGTACCTTAATTGTAGGGATGTTTTTGTGGCGGTTTGTGACCTACTTTTTTGGCATGATCTTGGGAATTTTTGGCTGGATTTTTAAGCCTAAAAAAGTAGTGAGCCCGTCAAATAATTAATTTTTATTAAAATCCCTGCTCCTAACTGCAGTTAAGGGTAAGATATAAGCTTAGTGAGAGGAGAATAAGATGACACGGATCAAGTCTTTTCTACAATGGCTGACACAAACCAAACTAGGCTTTTTTACTATTGTTTTAGTGACCTTTTGGTTAAAGACTTACGTTATTTATCTGACAAAATTTAATCTAGGTGCTGAAGGTGCAATGCAGAATTTTCTGTTGTTTTTAAATCCTTTACCAGCGGGCTTGCTTTTATTGGGCATTAGTCTTTTCTTTAAAGGCAGAAAATCATATTGGATTCTGATTGCAACTGATTTTGTACTTAGTTTATGGTTATTTGCCAACATCCTTTATTATCGAGAATTTTCTAATTTTTTGTCGTTATCAATTATTAAGACTTCCGGTTCAACCGCGGATAATTTAGGTAAAAGTATTGTTGGGATTACCCGGGCAACTGATTTTTTAACTTTTATTGATATTGCTTTTGTCATTATCTTGATGGTTAGCAAAATAGTTAAGTACGACTTACGGCCATTAAAACTTAAATTTAATCTTTTACTTGAAAGTATCGCAGTTTTACTGATAGGGATTAATTTGATGATGGCCCAAAAAGATCGCCCTGGTTTATTGACGAGAACTTTTGACAACAGTTACATTGTTAAATATTTGGGTATGAATGAATATGCCGTTTATGATGCTTTTAAGACTGCACAAACAAGTGAACAAATGGCTAAAGCAAATGTTTCTGATTTGCAAGCAGTCAAAAAGTACTTGAAGCTTAATTATGTCAAACCCAATAGCGCGTATACTGGAGTAGCCAAGGGCAAAAACGTGATGATCATTCACCTTGAAAGCTTTCAGCAATTTTTAATAGGGTACAAATGGAAAGGCAAAGAGGTCACTCCTAATTTAAATAAACTCTATCACGCCAAAAATACGCTCAGCTTTTCCAATTTTTACAATCAAGTTGGGCAAGGAAAAACGTCGGATGCTGAAATGATGCTGGAAAATTCTCTTTTTGGTTTGCAGTCTGGTTCAGCTATGTCCAGTTATGGTACTTCAAATACGTTTGAGAGCGCCCCTGCAATTTTAAGTCAACAGGGTGGGTATACTACGGCGGTTATGCACGGTGGTGCTGGTTCTTTTTGGAACCGCAATAATGCTTATAAACAATTTGGTTATGAGTACTTCATGCCGCTTTCTTATTATCAGAATAAGCCCAAATATTACATCGGCTATGGTTTAAAAGATAAGATTTTCTTCTCTCAGTCTATTAAATATATCGAACGTTTGCCGCAACCCTTTTATCTTAAGCTAATAACTGTCACCAATCATTATCCTTATGATTTAGATAAGAAAAATCAGTCAATTGCTAAAACTGAAACTGGTGATGAAACGGTTGATGGTTACGTTCAAACTGCCCATTATCTCGACCAGGCGATTGGTCAGTTAATGCAGTGGCTGCAAAAAACAGGTTTAGCTAAAAACACTTTGCTGGTCTTTTATGGCGATCATTATGGTATTTCTGGTAATCACCACAAGGCTAGCGCAGAACTTCTTAACCAAGATGAATTTACTAATTTCGATAATTTAAAGTTCCAACGGGTTCCCTTAATGTTCCATATGAGAGGTCTAAAGGGTGGCGTCAAAAAAACCTATGGTGGTGAAATTGATGTACTACCTACATTGCTTAATTTGCTTGGAATTAAGAACCAGAAAACGATCCAGTTTGGTCATGACTTGTTAAGTAAAAAGGCGCCACAGATAGTTGCACAGCGTAACGGTGACTTCATCACACCGTTATATGCCAAAGTTGGCAGCACCTATTATGACACTAAAACAGGTGAGGAAATAATTAAGCCAGATAAGAAATTAAAAACTGAGCTGGTGGCAATATCAAACAAAGTAACAACTCAGCTTTCATTATCTGACCGTGTTATTGCCGGCAATCTTTTACGTTTTTACCATCCCAAATGGTTTAAAAAGGTCAAACCGCAAGATTACGACTATAATGAGCAAAAGGCTCTGAAAAAACTGTATTCAAAAAATAAAACTTCTCTGTGGTATAAAAATCAGCAGAAAACCACACAAAATAAATTTAAAACCGATGCTCCGGAGCTCGAAAAATAAAACTCGAAATTAAATCTATTTTGTGCTAAAATTTACCAGTAACGTATCTGTATATTGGAGGCAGCGCATTGTACAATTTATTTATGACGCTACTAATTATTGTTTCAATCTTAATCATTATTGCGACAATGATGCAGCCGCAAAAACAGCAAGATGCATTGAATGCACTCTCTGGCGGTGCAGTTTTTAGTGGTCAAACGAAGAAACGTGGTTTTGAGGCATTTATGGAAAAAGTAACCTCTGTATTACTGGTTCTCTTTTTCGCTTTTGCTATTGTATTAGCTTATTTGTCTTCAAAATAACTAATGGTTCCTCCCGATCAAG
>NZ_CAMKZC010000046.1:0-5665 GCF_946477725.1 uncultured Lactobacillus sp.
TGAATTTAATTTGTACAGCCTTTATTGGCTAAAAAAATAAGAATCAAGCTGTGTTAAGACAGTTTGATTCTTATTTTAGTTACATAAGCTGAAAGTAGTCGCGCCATAAAAATTATCAGCGGCTATTTTTTTATGTTTTCCTAAAGCAAAAATTGGATCACGTCCGGCAACTGGGGAAGAAAAAACTACTGGTGGGGAAAGATCAGTTTATTTTTAAGGTTGAAAGGTTAACAATAAAAAAGGAAAGTGAGGTTTATATGTGGAGCTTAGCCCAACTATATTTTAGACGTGCTGGTTTCAGAAAATTGGTTCTCTATTTATCAGCTCTGTTTCTGGCGGCGACTTTTATTACTAGCATTATTCTCAGTGGCCTGTGGCGGGATAATAAATTAAGCAGCATTCTACCTGCTCAATTTAATAAGACTAGTCCAGCTATTCAAGCCAGTATGGTCTTTTATTATTTTGAGACCTTATTTATGCGAGCCGGAATTATCTTATTAGAAGGTTTTTTAAGTTATCAAATAATTGCCCGCGCTTTTGAAGATCGGACAATTGCTCAACTGCTTACTTATCCTATTTCTAGAACTAAAGTTTATTTAGGTATGTTATTTGCCATTTTTCTGATTTCAGGACTCGTCTTATTGATACTGCATTTGTTAGTAATAATTATATTTTATCTAATGCTTAAAAATTTCCGGTTATTAAACTTGGACACTTTCTTGTTCAAAGATTTGGTTTTGGATCTGGGCTTTATTTTGGCGGGTTTATTGTCCGGTGTAGTGGCCATGTTCAAAAACAAAGTCGGCTACATTATCGGCAATGCTATTTTTCTGTGTGTTATTTTGGGCAACGCCACTGTTTCTACCTATAAAAATCAAAATAATAATTATTTGTTCTGGGCTTTGCTAATAATAGCACTGATTACTCTCAGCGGCAGTTTTTTGGCGCTCAAAAAGTTTAATCATCTGAATATTTAACAGCTGAGCTGCTCAGCTGAAAAAATGGGAGGATTGATCGTGCAATCAAATCATATTATTTTAAAAATTTGTCATCTGTCGCAATCTCTAAATAATAATCTGATTTTAAAGGATGTTAATCTGAATTTTCAAAGCGGTAAAATTTATGGATTGGTCGGGGCTAATGGTTCCGGAAAAACGACCTTAATGAAAAGTATTTTAGGACTTAATTATGTGGATAGCGGTCAGATCATTTTTAATGAGATCAATATTGAAAATGGCCAGCATGAAATTCAAAGAGCCCAGATAGGAAGTTTAATTGAAGAACCGCTTTTTCCAAATAACTATACCGTGCAGCAAGTATTAGCTGAACAACAAGCGTTGCTGAAGGTCAAAGTTACTAGAAATTATTTAGATAAGCTGCTGTTGTTACTGGGATTAAATCGAAAATTAGAAACAAAAGTAAAAAATTTATCTCTGGGTTGGCGAAAAAAACTGGGTATTCTGCGCGCAATTTGTAATTTCCCGCAATTATTACTCTTAGATGAACCCTTTAATGGATTAGATCGCTTATCCGTTCACCAAGTTGAAGAGATATTAACATTTTTAGCGCAACAAAATACCTGTATAGTTATTGCCAGCCACCTCATTCAACAATTACAAGATCTGGGGGCTGAATTGTATTGGGTAAAAAATCAGCAAATCTCACTTCTTAGAAGAGCAGATAAGCGTCTGGCAGACTATTAATTTAAAACATTTCAATAAAGGAAGACGAAATTTGCCAACTACAGCCAAATCCCTGATAAAAATAAACTTTTTGTTCATCTTAACTTTTTTTATTAATATCATAGCTCCTCTTAGTAATGTAGCCTTTGCTTTAACAATTAAATTATTAATAGATGATGGTGTCAGTAAAAATATTACCGGTCTTTATTATCATTTAGGGGTAAGTATAGTAATAGTTATTTGCTTTGTTTGTCTTAATTATTTAGCCAAATTTTTAACTAATCTTTATTCAGTAAAAAGAATTACGGCATCTCGGTTATTTTTAATGCAAAAGATTTTAGAAATGAGTTATGCAGCCTTTAATCGTCAAAATACTAGTGATTACCAACATTTGTTACTAAACGAAACGCAGCAATTGGGAGATGATTACCTGAAAGGTTTTTTTCAAATAGCTCGTAATTTGATGTTAATCAGCGCTTCTTTAGGAGCCATGTTTTATAGCGAATTTTGGTTGGCTTTACTGATATTGATCGCTACTGCATTGCCCCTCGGGTTGAGTGGAATTTCCGCTAAAAAAAGTGAAAAACTCAAAAACCAGGCACTACTTCAAGAAAAAAGCTATGTTAATAAGATTAAAGAGATCATCAGTGGTTATGTCACAATCAAAAATTATCAAGTAGAAAATTATATAAGTACTATTTACCAAAAATATTTAAATAGTTATGCAAAATCGCAGTTACGTTTGCGGGGTAATGAAGCGCTCACGGCTACGGTTTCCGAATTATCCGGCTTGGTGGTCTTTTTGGTCGCCTTTGGCGGAGGGATGATATTAACGGCCCAAGGATATACGACGATTGGCAGTGTGACTGCCATTGTGCAGTTGGTTAACTTTGTCGTCCTGCCCATCAATGATTTGGGGTTACTAATCTCACGTTTTCAGAGTTCCAAACAGCTCTTAGCGCCCACAATTCATCATGCTCGTCAACCTGATTTAAAGAACAAACAAGGGACCTTAAAAAAGGAAATTAAATTTGAGCAGGTAGATTTTAAGTATGCTCCCAACAGTGCCAGGGTCTTGAAGGATCTGTCCGTAAACTTTATTATTGGGAAAAAATACGCAATTACCGGGAAATCCGGCAGTGGTAAAACTACTATTTTTAAGCTGTTATTACAATTATTTCAACCAGATCAGGGCCGAATTGTGATTGATCAGGATAATTTGCAGGATTTATCTTCTGCCTGGTGGTATTCCCAGTTGGCGATAATTCCTCAAGAAGTATTTATCTTTAATGATACTCTCAAAAATAATGTCACTCTGGGCCGTGATTTTTCGGATGCGGCAGTTCTTAGTGCACTGCAACAGGCGGGATTAACTGATTTTTTAGCGACCATACAAAATAATCTGGCTTATTCTTGTGGAGAGAATGGCAAGAATTTGTCCGGGGGACAAAAGCAGCGGCTGTCGATAGCTAGAGCATTTTTAAAGGCGAAGCCGATTGTATTATTTGATGAAGCTACTTCGGCTCTGGATGAGAAAACCGGAAATGATATTGAAAATACTTTATTACAAAAACAGGAGCTTACAGTCATTGCAATTACCCATAAAACTAATATTTCTGGCTTGTATGATCAAATATTTAAAATGGACCAGGGAAAGTTAATAACTGTTTCTGCATCCTCATTGGAGAACCGCTTGCTTTGAGGAGTCTCTAATTTTAAAATCAAAAATAAAGATAATCTCACAGTCAGGGTAAGTTTCCAGAAAAATGGGAGTTGGAATGATGTTAGTAATATTGGTGGCGGGCGTACAATTTTTAATTTTACAGTTGTTTAATTTTGTAGTCATAAAAAATGAGCTGGCTAGAAATAAAAGAATATATTATTTTTTTTAATGCTCCTGATAACACCGCTTGGGGCTTGGCTGTCCTCGATTTCTTCGGTAGTCAGTGGTTTATTATTTACCTTTGTTTTAATTCTAGTGAATTATTACGGCAGTCAATCCCATGCTCTTGTAACTTTATATCCTTTATTGTGTTTAGTAATGAGTTTGGCAGTTTTTTTAATTTTAGACAGTTTGGTAATATTTCTTGATATAGCGCCCTTACTGAACTCTGCGCTTTATATTATTTCATTTTTGGTAGGTGGTATTGGTTCCTGGGGACTGCAGAATTTCTTACTGAGCCAATTTTCGGATATAATTTTTCAAAAGAAAATAAATCGGTTTTTTCTAATTAATTTTTTAGTTATCATTTTCATCTTAATTCTCTCTACTTTTGAGGTGAATTTAGCGCACTATCTTCAGGTGGATAAATTAGTCATAGAAAGTATCTTTCTTGTTATCTTGATTGTTTTTATTTTATTATTGGTTATTTATTTTTTATATAATGCCCAAAAAATTAGAGATGCTAATTTGGAACAGCAGCTTCGCCACTTGGAAGATTATTCGAAAGTCTTAGAAAAGAATTTTAATGAATTAAGTAAGTTCAAACATGATTATATTAACGTTATTTCTTCTTCACTGCTCTTTATAAAAAATAAAGACTTCACCGGTATGCAAGCTTATTATAAAGAAGCACTGCAGCTTGTGGATGCTTCCTTTACCTATGAGGATTTACGAATTAGTGATTTACAGAATATTAGTCCCAGATCTGTTAAAGGCTTTTTAGCTTATCAGTTGCTCTCTTCTTACCAAAAAAACATAAATATTCATTTTGAATGTTTGGAGCCCATTCAAATAAAAAAAGATGATACCATGTTGATAATTGCGATGATAGAAATAATTTTACAAACGGCAAGTACCTATGTATGCCAACATAAGGGTCGGCTTGATTTTTTAATTACAAAGACAAATAATGATATATCTTTTGTAGTCCGCTATTCACTTCGCCCAGCTGATGCCCGACCACCAAAAATACATGAGATTTTTGCGTACACGCTTTCTCAACATTCGACCTATGATACTAAAAATTTAAAAGAACTTATTACGGCTTCTCAAGATATAGAATTACTAAGTAGTTATAAGGACGGCTTTTTGGTTCAAGAAATTCTTATTAATAATGGGGAATCATAGGATGGATATTTTAATTTGTGAAGATAACATTGAACAATTATATGAATTACAACGTATAATTAAAGAAATTGCCCAAAAGAGCGTTTTTAATATCAGAATCTATCTGGCCACAACTAAAGCCAATGAGTTTTTTCAAGTTTTACAAAAGAAATGTTATCAACCCGGCGCTTTATTTATTTTAGATATAGTTTTAGGTCCCAAACAGCCCACAGGGTTGCAATTAGCGCAAATGATCAGAAAAAATGATGCTTGGTCTTCAATCGTATTCTTTACAACATATTCAGAAATGGCCTACTTGACTTTTGACTATCAGCTAGACGCCCTGGATTATATATTGAAAGATGAAGTTGCCGGATATAAGCGGAAAATCTCTGACTGTATTCAAAAAGCTTATTTAAGGCAGAACCATACACCTGATGCGCACTTAGAGGAATATCAAACTCTGCCTTTGAAAATCGGTTCGAAATTATTACGGATTCGCGAGGCTGACTTTATTTATGCACAAACTTCTCTCAATAAACATCGGATTATGATTGTGACTGTTAACCAACAATTGGAGATTTATGGATCACTAGCTAAATTACTGCTTCTATCGGATAATTTGTGCCGCTGTCACAAGTCATATATTATTAATAAAAATAAAGTTAAAATTTTGGATTTACATAATATGGAATTAGTTCTGGTGGATAATATTAAATGCCCCGTTTCACGAAAATACCTTAAAAAAATCAAAAAGGAATTGGGATATTAGAATTAATAGTCGAATATTGGAAAGCTGTCAATCTTGCCAAACGCTGCTACTAAATTATTTTTAGAGATAATAATTAAGAAGAAAATTATTATATTCTAAGATTGTGAGGCTAAAAAAATAAGAATCAAGCTGTGTTTAGACAGTTTGATTCTTATTTTAGTT
>NZ_CAMKZC010000047.1:0-5232 GCF_946477725.1 uncultured Lactobacillus sp.
GGCTAAAAAAATAAGAATCAAGCTGTGTTTAGACAGTTTGATTCTTATTTTAGTTACATAGTTTTATCTGCGCAGATAGAGTAAGCTGATTGCTCTTAAAATTGATAATATTAATGCTTGATGATCTCTTCCATCTTCAAGCCTAAAGCTTGTGCCACTCTTTGGCCATATTCATGGTCAGCTTGATAAAATTGCCGGGTTTCTAAAATCTTAATTTCTGGTTTGGTAACAGATCCCAGCATGTTTTTAATCGTTGCAATCAAACGTTCTTGTTCATCCGGTTTCATGACGCGATATAAACGCCCCGCGGCAGAATAATAATCTTGATCATAGGGGAGGTAATTACCCGTTTTTCCTTGGACAGAATCTCCCTGAATTTGAGCAGAATTATCTTCTTTTGGACCTTGAAAACTGTTCGGTTCATAGTTAACGGTATTATCCTGGTTTTGGGCCATAAAGCCGTCGCGTTCATAGTTGTGAACTGGGTTTAAAGGCTGATTAATCGGTAATTGATCAAAGTTGACTCCTAGACGATATCTGGCAGCATCTTTATAACTAAATAAACGTCCCTGTAAAAGTTTGTCGAGTGAAGGTTCAATCCCCGGTACCATATTGGCCGGGGAGAAGGCAATTTCTTCCACTTCATCAAAGTAATTTTTAGGATTTTCATTTAAAGTAAATTCACCAATTTCAATTAAGGGATAATCATGATGAGAAATTACTTTAGTAACATCAAAAATATCATATTTATAATTAAAGCCTGCTTCATAAGGTACTATTTGGACACAAACTTTCCAGCTAGGGAAATGACCTTTAGCAATTGCATCATAAAGTTCGTGTAATAAGTAATCCGGATCTTTAGCAGCAATTTGCGCGGCTGTTTGATCAGTCATATTTTTCACGCCTTGCTGACTAATAAAATGGTATTTAACCCAATATTGTTCTCCTTGTTCATTGACCCATTTGAAGGTATGGCTGCCATAACCATTCATATTTTGATAGCTGGCAGGATTACCCCGATCGCCCATGAGATAAGTTACCTGATGGACTGATTCCGGCGAATGCGACCAGAAATCCCACTGCATTTCATTACTGCGCAGATGAGTTTGAGGATCACGTTTTTGAGAATGAATAAAATCGGGGAATTTTAAGGGATCATTAATAAAAAATACCGGCGTATTATTACCTACGATATCATAATTGCCCGCCTGTGTATAAAAGCGGAGGGCAAATCCGCGCACATCACGAATAGTATCTGGATAACCGGCTTCTCCAGCTACTTGAGAAAATCTAATAAAAATAGGGGTCTGTTTGTTGTGACCGGTGAATAGATCGGCCTTAGTATATTTACTCATATCCTGATGCAGCGTAAACACACCTCGAGCTCCTGCCCCTTTAGCGTGGACTACTCGTTCAGGAATTCTTTCCCGATCAAAATGAGCCAATTTTTCTAATAACTGATAATCTTGGATTAAAACTGGGCCCCGTTCACCCGCGGTTTGACTGTGGTTATTATTAGCCCACGCTTGACCAGCACTAGTAGTTAGTTTCTCCTGCTTCTTCATTGTTACCTCTCCTCTCGAAGTTGTGATTTGAATACTGGCTTCAACCTTATCCTAACATTTGTATTTTAAATATTGAATTATTTGTAATTGGCTGTGTAAAAGCAGAGAAAGTCTTGCGACAGTAATTTTTATAGGTCTGGCCCAAGAGCAGAAATTGGCGGTTGAGGGGAAAAGGCTGTTGACGACTAAGAAAAAGATCTTTAAAAGGCCTATTTCCAGAAAAAGTTGATCATGCTAAAGTAGTTAATAAAATTTAAACTATTTTTAAAATAGGTAATAATTAAGCCAAAATTTCACAAATTCAAGGCTAATTTATTAGAACTTGACCGTTAAGAACACTGCTAAATGATGAGAAAGGTTTTTTCGAAAATAGTAGGGGGTGAAAAACATGCGCTCACGCAAGAAAATATTGACAATTGCTATAATTACAGTTGCCAGTGTTATTGTAGCCGGACTTACTGTGCAAATACCCAAGTTGATGGGGCAATTGACAGATGCCTTTTTGAATAATAAGCAGGTTGAATATTTTTTCATGATATTATTGGTTTTTTTAGTTGTAACCAAAGTATTGGCTTTAATGAGTGAGTATTTAACGGAAAGAATTGGCTGTCAATACGCCCAGGAAATCCGACAGCTTTTAATAGAGAAGTATTTTACGATTAATTATGCCGACAACTTGAAGTATAAGAATGGTGAATATCGACAATTATTTACCAATGATATTAATAACTTGCAATTGCTGTTTTCCCAGACTTTGCCCACTTGTGTTCAGCAAGTGACAATGTTTTTTGGCGCAATTTATCTTCTGTGGGGTATTAATCACTGGCTGTTGCTCTGCGTTTTGTTTACCACCATTATTTATATTTTTCCGTTTAAATTCTTCGGCACCAAACAGCAACGATCAATCCAAAAATTGCGAAAAACACAGGCGGCTTTACAAGGACTTGTTGCTAATAGCAGTGATAATAAAACCGAAATCTACCAGTACGATAATATTAATTTCTTTTCTCAGCTCTATCGCAGATTACAACAAAAATGGGGTCAGGCTTTTTTACAAATAGACGTTTCCAAAAATTTATTCAAGACCTTTCCCCGGACTTTAGATGCTCTGGCACCGGCTCTAGCCTTATTAGTAGGGGGAGTTATGATTATGCGGCAGCTAATTTCGCTGGGACAATTGGTAAGTGTTATGGGATTAATTACTTACATAAATGCACCTTTTAAAGCCTTTTTCTCCATCTTAGTTGATATTCAACAAGCTTTAGTTTCGAAAAGAGCGCTGACAGCCTATTTAAATTCTGCAGATGTAGCTACAGGAGTTAAAGAAATAAGTAAAATCACAGAAATCACTATTTTTTATGATTCGCAACTCGTTGTACAGGCCTTACCGGGGATGCATATTTATTTGTTGGGGAAAACAGGATCAGGCAAAACCACTTTTTTGCGGGGATTATGTGCGGAGCAGGTATACTCCAAATATCAATATGTCTTCAATAATTGCTTATCGACCCAAATCAAAAATGAAGCGTTAAAAAAACAACTTGCCTTGGTAGCCCAACAAACTGTAATTATTTTAGGAACTATTCGTGAGAATATCTTTTTTAATAATGCTGCACAACTCTCACGGCCGGAAACCTTGTTTGTAAACCAGTGGGTCCAAAGATTTCCGGCCGGATTAAATACGCAAGTCGGTCCTGGAGCTTATCAATTATCAGGCGGAGAACGACAGGTGATCTGTCTTTTTCGTGCCTTAGCGCAAGCAACGCCCGTTTTGTTACTAGATGAAATTACGGCTTCCTTAGATCCTGAGACAACCAAACAAATAAGATCCTTGATTAATACACATCAAGAAGCAATTATTTTTGAGGCTTTACACAGAACCGAAGAACTGAACCTAGATGATAAAGTTATCTTTTTTCGTGGAATTAATTATCCGCCCCTTTTTGGCAAGTATGAAAGCATTGCTCAGGAGATGGATAAGTGATGAAGAATAAGTCTAATTTTTATAAGGTGCTGTGGCATGGAAATCACAGGCGCAAGCTTTTTATTGGGCTAATAACGATCACCCGATCGCTTATTTTATTATTGCCCCCGCTGCTAACGAAGGCAGCTTTGAGTAATTTCATTCCCCGTAAAAGAGAAGCAGAATTACTTGTCATTACTCTTTTCTTAATTATCATTCCCGTGATAACCTGCGGCCTAATTATTGTAGATTTATATCTTTCTGCTTTCGTTATTCAAAATAGTCAATCCTTTAGAAAGCAAAGCTACACCCAATATCTAAAATGTTTTACCCTTCATTTAAATAAAGAGGAAGTAATCCATCGCTTATTAAATGAAACGGAGCAGGTGACAGGAATGATTTTTCGTGGGATTGGCAATTTTTTGTGGCTCAGTACCACGATTATACTGGGTTTTGTCTTTATTTTATTTTTAAATCTAAGAATGGGCTTGGTTTTGTTGCTGGTTAACTTATTTGAGTATATCCTTGTTTATCTTCAGTCATGGCGTTTGGAAACCAGTAATCGCCGCTATTTAGCACAGGAATCTCAGTGGAATCAAATCAGCGATACTGCTTTTGGAGGGGTTAATAGTATTCGGAATAACTCCAATTTTGCGCAATTTATTAAGCATACTTGGCGGCAGCAGGCGACTAATTTATTAAAAAGTCAATTACTGATAAATAAACAAACGATTTTTTTAAATTGGCTTCAAGAAATGGCAGAGGTAATCTGTACTGTAACCATTTTTCTAGGATTAGTTAGCTATGGTAATTCGGGAAATCGAGTAAATCTTGTGGCCAATCTTGTGGCTATTTCTCAAATTTACCAATGGATTGTGCCGGCAATGACGGTTCTAGTCTCACAAATAATTGCTTTTCAAAAAAATACCCCCGCAGTGCAGCGGATTGATGAACTAAGCCAAACCTTAAGTAGGGCTTGTTCTTTTGAAGGCAAAGGCCATCTTACTAATCTCTTTCCTATTATTATCAAGGCTGACTCTCAACTTATTAATGGTTCAAGGCTTAAAGAAAAAGTAGTTATTAACTCCGGAGACAGAATTCTGATCAGTGGTCCGACTGGTGTCGGTAAATCTTCTCTAATTAACACAGCCCTATTGTATCCGGTAGATAAGAAAGACTACCTGCAAAGAGCGAAAATTGTTACTTTTAACCAGTGTCATTTTCAAGACATTTCGCGAAAAAATTGGTCCCATTTATGTGTAATAGTTCCACAAACTATTAAACTCTATGAAATGACGTTATTAGATAATATTTGTTTAGGAGCCAAAACTACAGATCAAGGACAAGTAAAGGAGATTTTAAAAATCTTACACTTTTCATCCGCTCTCAAAAAGCGTCTGGCAGAAGTGATCCACCCCGATGGCAAAGGATTATCCGGTGGTCAGATACAACTGATTGGCATCGCCCGGGCCTTAATTAGGCAGCCACAATTACTGGTCTTGGATGAAAGTACCAGTGCGTTGGATTATAAACTCGAACGAGAAATTTTTACTAATATTATGCAAAAATTTCCTCAGCTGACTTTGCTGTTTATCTCCCATAGAAGCTATCCGCCGACGCAATTATTTACCAGAAGAGTAGTTCTTTCTGCACAAAAAAAGCAGTTGTTGTGGCATGAACAACCGCTAAAATAAAAAGGCTGCA
>NZ_CAMKZC010000048.1:0-4704 GCF_946477725.1 uncultured Lactobacillus sp.
TAGCGACCGAATACGGTAAAACCCAGCTTAACATCGGGCATTTAGTTGACCAAAACAAAGAGCAGCGTGGTGAGGGATTTGAACTGCGCACCGATGAGTGGGGTGCAATTGCTGCCAATAAAGGCTTATACCTGACCAGTCAGACCGAGCCTAAAGCACAGGGTAAACAACTTGATATGCAAGGTGCCATTACCCAGCTTGAAAATGCGTTATCAATTGCCAAAGCATTGCAAAATGCAGCAACTGCCTCTGAAGCCCATGGTGCGGACACTGAAAGTCAAGAGCAACTTAAAACAACATTAACCCAATTAGCCCAAAGTGGCATTATTGCTTATGCACAAGAGGGCATTGCTTTAACCAGTCCAGAAAACATTCAACTGTCAACGTCAAACAGTGTATCGGTGACCAGTGAAAATCAAACAGATATTAATGCGTTAAAAAACATTACCGTCTCATCCGGTGAATCCATCGGTCTGTTTGCCCATAAATCAGGAATGAAAGTCTTTGCCAACCAAGGTGATGTTGAGGTGCAGGCGCAAAATGCCAACCTGAATATGGCCGCCAAGCAAGATATTAAAATAGACAGTGTCGATGGAAAATTAACGGTCACCGCAAGTGAAGAGCTGACGTTAATGTGTGGAGGTTCATACATCAAAATCAGCAGTGCAGGGATTGAACTGGGCACCGCGGATAATGTTTATATAAAAAGTAGTGCACTACAAAAAATGGGGCCTAGTACATTAGATAATGAGAAACGAAGTTTCACAAAAAATATGCTTGAAGTAGCTATAGTACGTTTAATAAACAGCCATTATGTTAATTTTTCAGGATAATTTATAAAGGAATAATAAAATGTCCATGAAAAAAACAACGAAATTCATTTTTCCGGTTGGTGATGAAGAATTAAACCAAGATACCTATTATAGGGCATTATCTGAAGCTAATAACGGTTTTTACCCATTTGGAGAAAATGGTTTATGGCATGGCGGAATTCATCTCGATAAAAAAGTGTTAAACAAACTTGGTAATGATGAACAATTACATTGCATGGCTAATGGTGAAGTCATAGCTTATCGTATCAATGATGTCTACCCTAAAATAACCTATCCAGACGAAAATGTACCTACTGCACTACGAGGCTCTTTAAAAAATGTTGCTTATTTTTCTACTGGTTTTACATTAGTAAGACACCTATTACAAATGCCAAAAACAACGGATGCAAAAGCTGAGCAACCGGCAATAACCTTATACAGTTTGTATATGCATCAGCTTGATTGGTATGGCTATCAGGAAAAAATAAAAGATGAACAAACAAAAGTACAGCATCCTCACTATTGGCAACTTGGTTCAGGAAAAGTTGACGAAAATAAGGCGGATACTGTTTTCGGCAGTGTAATTAGAGAAAATGGCAGCAAAACCAAAGCGGTTGGCTTATTGTTAAAAGGAAGCAAAATTCGTTTAGGTGAAAAACACGCAACTAAAGCCGGTTGGTATAAAATTGTTTCGATATCAGAAGGGACATTGGTCACCTCAACCGAATTTAAACAGCAATTAGATACTATTACCGGTTATGTTTGGCATAAGGACCTATCGCCGCTACCAACCGGAAACACAGCAGATGCCAATCAAGATTATGAAGTTGTAAAAGAAGACAATAACACTGTTGGTAAGTCAAATGTGAAAGTAAAGGGCATAGCGGTATATGAAACTGCTGATGATAAACAAAAATTGACTTATTTACCACTAACAGCAACATTTGAATTAGATGGGCAAGAAAACGGATACGCTAAAATTCGTAAGATTAAAGATTGTCATGTTCCAAACTTATTAAAAGAAAATGACAGTGAAGACGCAGCGCATAAAGGTTATGTCAAAGTAACCTCACTGACTTCATTCACATTTAAACCTGAAAAATTCAATGACATTGTGGTATTAAAATCGCCGATTGCAATTTCAAGTGGCGATTTTATTGGTTATATCGGACATAATCAACAGCAAACAGACCATTTTAATGAGCCTGCACAATCATCTATAGCCACAATAAAACGACCATCAGATACAAAATTACCGCCTTTGTCACATGTTGAATTATTTACCTGTGAGGATTTATCAGCATTTATTACCAAAACCCGCGCTTTAGCCGATAATTTACCCGAAAGTGAAAAAAACCTAATTCTGGTTGAAAAAGGTGCAAGATTGATACAAGCATCAAAAGCGGATGGAAACTTAAATTCAGGATTAGGAATAAAGTTTACCAGTGATAAAGATAGTTATTACGTTAAAATTAACCTGGAATATACTTTAAATTCATGGGAATACTATTCTGAAAATAATCTAAAATCACAAACTATCTTTAATAATAACCCGAAAAAAATTGCTGACAGACAGTCGGATGAGACGAAAGAAATCATTCTAACTCACTACCATAAACAACAGTTAGAAAATAGATATAATAAAACTTATCCGCAGTTAACCATGTCCGATATTCCGGATAAGGTTGAACTTGTTGAAGTTGATCACAATAGTTCATCTGTCAAAATACGTTTTTGTGTGAATACTAAACATTATTGGATAGCGTCAAAAGATGTCTCTCACTTATTTGGACAAGATGGAACACTCAATACCGCGATTCCTTATTGGAAAAATTTTCCGTTATCACTTGATAAGTTACCTCCTGCAACCAAAGATAACACGGTACATTTTCCACGGACAGTATCATTAGATTCATTAAGTAATGAGAATTTAATCACTATAGAAGATGAAAGCACGGATTCAATTTGGGTAAAAGTCACCGCAGGAAATGAAGAGCGTAGGTCAATAACAGGTTGGGTAAACATCAAAAAAGATGCTCAAGAGCACGTTAAACGAATCAGTCCCTGGCATTGGCAAGGATTTGAGACAGTAATCGAAAAAGCTACTGTGGGAGAATTTTATACTAAAATAAACGATAACCGAGCAGAAACATTGGACATTAAAGAATATACTGATTCAATGAAAGCTTTGCATAAAATCTTAATTGAATCACTGTTATATTCTGTTCAGCGAAAAAAAGGACTGCCACCTTTTACTGTTGAATTTCTGAAAGATGGCTTACGCAATAGTTGGATAGCCGAAATGATAGGTCACTTAATAATAAAATATGAAAGTGAATGGTATGCAGACGAAGCGCTAACCAAATGGAATGAAATAGATGATTTACTTGAGGAAGAAAAACAAAAACAAAAAAATTTAATTGAAAAACAGTTAGATGAAAATAACATAACGATGCCTTATAAGCGCGATCATGCCTTAAGCATGGTGGATGACGTGCATGAAAAAACTAAATCAATTTGGCAGTTAGAAAAAGAGCAACGTATTAAACCATCCCTTTGGTGGCGAGAAGTCGCACAATCTCAAGCAACCCAATCATCAAACAACCAAACACCACAAACACCCGCACTAAGCAATCTTTCTGCTGATGGCAAAGCATGGTTTATTCATCCAGTCTCAGTGATGGGTAGATTTATAAGCCCAGGTATAGTGACATATCATATTTACCACGATGGAAAAATTGAAAAACATATACCACAGGAAATATCGAAAGACTATAAGCAAAAATATAAGTATGTTTATCATGATGAAAAGAATAATGAACATGAAATATGTATTTGTGATTGGCATACTACTAAGGAAAAAGCAAATGGTGTAGTAATAAGCGCGCCGAATAGAAAAGATCCAAATATTATTGAATATAAAGAAAATTTAAAGGAAGGAAATACCCAAAAAAGAGTTAAATTTAAAAATGGAGATATTGCAGAATATGGTAAGCATCCAAAAAAAGGCTTAATTTGGCGACGATATAAAGCATTGAATAAAAGTGTTGAAATAGTTAGGATGCCAGATGAAATCAATTACAGTAAAGGTAATGTTAAAGTTAGATATAGTTTTTCAAATACGAAAAGACGTTATACAGGACCAAGTGCTTTAGCCGGTTTTATTGGTGCTTTAGCTGAAACAGGTTTGCATTTAACAACTACTGGTAGTTGTTTTGCTGAGGGGTCCTGTTTTCCTAGTGCTGAACATGTAAATGGAAAAAGCGTTGATACTCTTTATTTAAATGATAACGATGAACAAAAATTTATTAATTCCATGCATAAATTTAATTTTAATAAACAAAGAACGGGGAAAAATAAGAAAAAATTTGATAATGCAATACAAGATTTAGATGGAACTCTTCATGATGACCATTTACATTCAGAATTTAAAGCAGGTTCGATAAAGGAAATAATATTATGAAAAATTTAAATTAAATACCAATTATTCTATTAGTTACAATACTCACTGGTTATAACATAAAACAGTCGATCCTCAGACTAATGATAAAGAAATTTTAATAACCAATTTATATTCTGGAAAAAAATTAATAACAAGTAAAAATTGTGTATTATCCGTAAATAGAATTTGTAAAAAAAATAATGGCAATATATAACTCTCTTCCGAGCAAGTAAGTCGGATTTGCAAGAATGAAAATCATTAAAAAACTTTAAATATCATAGAGAAAATTTGCAATCTATTCAAACGCCACTTATTCAAAATAAGAAAAGGATTAAAAAATGAAATACTCACATTATCTAGTAGCACTTTGTTTACTATTCAGCACCTACTGTTACAGTCAGCATTATCAAATAGAAGACAAATATCGTGGCGACCCATTGTTTAGAAAAA
>NZ_CAMKZC010000049.1:0-4520 GCF_946477725.1 uncultured Lactobacillus sp.
GGATAGTAGATTGGTGTTGTGATATAAAAAGTTTTTTTATCAGCCATATTCATTTGCTCCTTAATTTTTGCTTAATTATACTATATTATACTACACTAACAAAAAAGCGAATTCCTTACGGAGTTCTCTTTTTTAGTAGATATTTAGCATTCTGTACTTATTTTTAGATTAAAAATTTTTCACTCTTTAAATAGAAATACTTGACAACTGTAGTCAATAAAATATATAGAACAAGTATACCGAATACTACCCACATAAATTTAATTGGCATCTTGCCAAAGCCCAGTTTTGTTGCCAAGAATGAAAATGGAATCAAGGTTCCAATTACACCAGCGCCAAATGTTGCTAGCGTGACTCCGGGTGCAGCATGCTGCTTAATAAATGGCAAGCGCGGATCGCGCAAAGCGTGAATAACCATTTCCTGAGTCCACAGCGATTCAATAAACCAGCCAGTGTGGAAAAGAGCGACAAATGCAACTTTTTGGGTTGCTCCCAAAGCACTGTAATTACCACCTGTCAATTGTGGACAAATAACAAAGAATAATAAGGCAAAAGTCAGAATATCGAAGACAGATGAAGTTGGACCAAAGTAAAACATAAACTTAGGCAACTTCTTGGTTGACCATGTCCGGGGTTCTTTTAAGAACTTATCAGACATGTCATCAAATGGCAGAGAGAGACAACTAGTGCCATAGAGTAAATCTAAAACCAAAAGTTGCAGTGGCAGCATTGGCAAGAATGGCAAGAAAGAAGAAGCCACCATAATTGATAAAATATTACCAAAGTTGGAAGACAGCGTAATCTTGATATATTTCATAGTGTTGCCAAATACTTTTCGACCGATTCTCACGCCTTCTTCTAGTACATTCAAATCCTTATGCAGCAGAATAATATCAGCAGATTCCTTGGCAATATCCACAGCAGTATCAACAGAAATTGAGACATCAGCTGCCTTCATTGCTGGGGCATCGTTGATACCATCACCCATATAGCCTACAGTATGACCATTTTGCTTTAACAGATTAATAATTTTAGTTTTATCTTCCGGTGATAATTTGACAAAAATATTGCATTCTTCCACCATTTTTGCCAACTCTTCAGGTTTCTTGCCTTCAAGATCTGCACCTGAGTAAACTGTATCAACATTTAAACCAACTTGTAAGCCAACAGTTCTGGTAACAGCCTCGTTATCTCCTGTTAAAATTTTAACGTTGATACCATCATACTTTAGACGAGCTAAAGCGTCTTTGGCACTCTCTTTAGGTGGATCAAGGAAAGCAAGATAGCCGCAAAGAATAAGGTCATTTTCATCTTTTACTGAAAATTCACCGACAGGTGCAGGATTACGTTTGTATCCCAGCATGATCACGCGCAAGCCATCATCATTCATGTCGTTTACTTTAGCCATTACTTTTTGCTTACGTTCAGGTGTTAAAGGTAAAATCTGACCGTCAACTTCAAGCTTAGTAGCAACAGCCATCATTTCTTCTGAAGCACCTTTAGTTACTAACAGGTGTTCGCCATGCTGTTCATCAGCGTTTTCCACTACCACGCTCATGCGCCTTCTGGAAAAGTCAAATGGAATTTCATCAATCTTATTGTAATCACGCTGAATTTCACTGATATCGAGTTCATCCCCAGCAGCTTCAATGATTGCTTTGTCAATTAGGTTTTTCATCCCCGTTTGGTAATTGGAATTAAGATAACCTAACTCTAAAATCCGCGGATTTTCCCGTAAATTCAAATCATAATGACGCTCCAGAACTACTTTGTCTTGAGTCAGCGTCCCGGTTTTATCAGTACATAAAATATCAGCTGAGCCAAAGTTTTGAATTGAATTCATCTTTTTAACAATCGTGCCCTTTTTGGACATTTCGATTGAGCCCTTCACCAGATTGGTAGTTACAATTACAGGTAGCATTTCAGGTGTTAGTCCGACAGCGGTAGCAATTGAAAAGATTAGAGCATTAACCCAATCGCCCTTAGTAATACCATTGATAATGAAAACTAAAGGTGCGATGATGGCAGTCATAATTATTAATAATCTGGAAACATTTTTGATACCGACATCAAAAGTTGTGTTTTTAACATCGTGATGTGAAATATCATGAGCCAGTTTACCGAATATGGTTCTTTCACCAGTCGCAAACACAATTCCTAAGCCCGAACCGGAAACGATTGTTGTACCTTCGTATAAAATATTAGGATAATCCAGATAATCACGGTCAGCCCCAATTTTTGGCTTGGCAGTGGCAATTTTTTCTACCGGATTTGATTCACCATTTAAAGAACTGGAAGAACAAAAGAGATCCTTACTGGTTAAAAGGCGCATATCAGCCGGTACCATATCTCCTGCAGCCAACCTAATTACATCACCTACAACCACTTCACTGGTATCAATTTCCTGGTCCTTACCATCGCGAATAATATCTGTCGTAACAGAAACGAGCTTAAGTAAGGAATCCACAGCATTAGATGACCTGACATTTTGCACAAAACTGGTTATTCCGGAAATCAAAACCATCGTGACCATAATTGCTACAGTGGTTAAGTCCTTTTCTCCCGCTGGCACAAAAATATAATCAGTAAATAAAGACAATGTAGCCAAGACCAGCAATACCAAAGTAAATGGCGTGATGAAAGCTTCCGCTAAAAAGCGGAGCTTAGAATTATGTCTATTTGTGGCAATAGTATTAGAACCATATTCCTCCCGGTTTTTTTCAGCTTGCTGGCTAGTTAAACCGTTACTGCTAGCATGCAGTCTTGCTAAAGTCTCTGATCTGCTTTCTTTAGCTATTGCTTTTACCAGTTCTAAGTCTTTGTTGCTGGTAGTACCATTTGGTTTTTTCAGCATTTTCCCACTCTCCTCATCACACAACTAATTCAAACAAACTAAAAAAGGAGCCACCTAGCTAACCGCTTGGCGTCCCCTTTTCAACAGGTATTATTATACTCATCGTTCAGTTTTAACACTACGTGACGTAAGCTTGTGCTGCTAGCTATCTGGTTTGCGCCTTATATCGACGAAAACTATTTGACCCGTTGGCATCTCTGGATGTTTCCGGGCGATAGCATTTGTTCACGTAGGAGTCTCACCTAACAGTTTATTTGTTCTTATTTAATTTGCACTGTGAGTTTAATACATAACACATGATAAAGTCAACATTTTTACCTTTTTATGTTCAAATTATTTTTAAAAAAGTAAACTAAGCCGCTGATTACTAGTGCCAAGGCTAAAGCGATAGGTAAAGCCAGCCTATGAGGGTGGGAAAGTTGCGCACGTTCATCACTGGACAAGTCATATTTATCAAGTGAATATTGGTAACGCTGATCAATGGTAGTGGCACATGCCCTAAAAACAAAGCGTAATCCTTCATTAAATTTCTTTTTATTGTTACTACGCAATTTGTCAGATTGAGACCGAATTATATTTGTCCGGACATCAGCAGAAAACGCACTGTGAAGATCTTTACTGGAATATATCTGCACGTTGCGTTTCTTGTTTTTAGTACCTACAACGATAAAAACTGTCCGTTTATATTTATTTAATTTGGCGGGCGTTAAATGATCGACACGATTTACCGTTTTAACAATGATTTGTGGCTGTTCACTGGTCTGAAAATAACGATCATTTTTTGCTAAAATCAATTTACTGGTTTCGCGTTCAAGCAAATTACTATTGTCTTTAATGTTGGGACTTGCAAAGCCCGTCAGCGTCAGAAAAATACCGACTAAAGCCATAAATAACGCTAATTTAGTTTTCAGCATCTTCCAACTTATGGGCCAATTGCTCCACATATTGCCGATCGATTTTAATTTGTTCATAAGGAACCCCACAGTCTTTAAAAAGTTTAATCGCCAGCGGACTGTCATTGTAATCAAAATAATAATTGATTTTTTTAACTCCAGCCTGCACTAAAGCTTTAGCACAATTATAACAGGGAAAGTGCGTAACATAAATTTCAGTATCATCGGTTGAAACACCGTTACGTGCACACTGAATAAGTGAATTCATTTCTGAATGAATTGTCCGCACGCAATGACCGTCAACTAATTGGTGACCTACATCATCGCAATGAGGCTGACCCGTAACAGAACCGTTATAACCGGTTCCAATAATACGATTCTTTTTAACTAAAACACTACCAACCAAAGCCCGGTCACATGTTGAGCGCTGGGCAATCACTAAGGCCTGCATCATAAAGTACTGTTTCCAGGGAATTCGCTTACGCATTTTTTTACCTCTTGAAATAATTCAAACCGATTGCGTCTCGTACCTCTTGTAAGGTTTGATTAGCTACTTCGTTTGCTTTTTTAGAGCCCTCAATCAGCATCTCATAAACAGCAGATATATTCTGTTCATATTGAGCGCGCCGCTCACGTATTGGAGCCAGTTCTTTTTCCAACACCGTATTTAAGTAACGCTTAATTTTAACGTCACCCAAGCCGCCTTTTTGGTAATCTGCCTTTAATTGCGCTACCTTATTCTTGTCAGGATCAAAAATATCAAGGTAGGTAAA
>NZ_CAMKZC010000050.1:0-3831 GCF_946477725.1 uncultured Lactobacillus sp.
GTCGGGCTCATAACCCGAAGGTCGTTGGTTCAAATCCAGCCCCCGCAACCAATTCCTCCAAACCCTATTCTAAATTTTCTTAATGATAAAGCTATTTTGATTTTGGAACAGCAAGTAATGTTGATACTGCTTCACTAATTCTTCGAGCGATATAGCTATTATTCATGGTATATAAATGGATACCGTCAACATTTTGCGAAACTAGGTCAACAATCTGATCGATAGCATAAGCAATACCTGCATCACGGAATGCATCTGGATGATGTTCATATTTTTCCATCATTTGCTTAAATTTCTTAGGTAGATTAACACCACACATTGAAACCATACGTTCAATTTGGTTTTTATTCGTTACTGGCATAATTCCCGCTTCAATGGGTACATTAATGCCCATATCACGCGCTTTATCTAAAAAGGCATAAAAATAGTCATTATCAAAAAACAATTGGGAAATCAGCTGATCGGTACCTGCGTTCACTTTTTCTTTCAAATGAATTAAATCTTGTTTAATGGTTGTCGCTTCAAGGTGTCCTTCAGGATAACATGCACCAATTACGTTAAAATCGCCATTTTCTTTAATAAAAGAGACAAGTTCACTTGCAAAACGAAAATCATCTTTCGGTTTTACATTTGGATTGATATCACCTCGTAACGCAAGCACATTATCAATACCTGCACATTTAAGATCGTGAAGGATTTTTTTCATCTCGGTTTTATCAAAATTGATACCCGGTAAATGAGCGACACTTTCGATACCATAGGTATGCTTAACTGAGTGAGCAATATCGATAGTAGTTTGGCCATTCAAGCTACCACCTGCACCATAGGTAACACTAATAAAATCAGGTTTAAAATAACCGAGTTCGCGCAAAGTACTGTAAATTGTTTCTAAAGGTGATGTTTTTTTAGGAGGAAAAACCTCAAAGGAGAACACCGTTTTTTGATTAAAAAGTAGATTTGTTTTCATCTGCATTATCCATTGGTTATCATTACTATTTTTCCTTATTGACGTTTCCGCCGCCTAATGAGGCGGCGGCAATATCAGATTTAACAAAGTTAAATTATTTTGAAAAACAGTATTATTTGAGTGTTTTTCTTACTTCTAATGTGGCTTGAACTAAGTGTTGTAAGCTTTCAACCACCTCTTTTTCACCACGCGTTTTTAAACCACAATCTGGATTAATCCATAATTTTTGTTTATCGATCTTCGCAAGCAATTTCTCAATAGTTCCTTTAATTTCAGCCACAGGCGGTACACGCGGTGAATGGATATCATAAACACCTGGTCCCACTTCGGTTTTAAAATTATTGGCTTTAAGTACATCAATCAACTGTAAATTAGAACGTGATGCTTCAAACGAGATAACATCCGCATCCATTGCATCAATGTCTTTGATGATGTCAGCAAATTCGCTATAACACATATGAGTATGAATTTGCGTATCTGCTTGAACTTTACTATGTACTAATCTGAACGCTGGAATTGCCCAATCTAGATATTCGCTGTTCCAATCTGCCTTACGCAATGGTAATTTTTCTTTAAGTGCTGCTTCATCAATCTGAATGACTTTAATACCAGCCGCTTCAAGATCGAGCACCTCATCACCAATAGCTAAACCAATTTGGAATACAGATTCTTTTTGTGAAATGTCTTCACGAGGGAATGACCAGTTAAGAATCGTTACTGGACCTGTTAACATGCCTTTAACAGGTTTATCTGTTAAACTTTGCGCATATTTTGAATATTCAACCGTAATTGGTTTTGAACGTGAAATATCACCCCATACAATTGGTGGCTTAACGCAACGAGTACCATAAGATTGCACCCATGCTTTTTCAGTAAAGACAAAACCATTTAAGCTTTCACCAAAATATTCAACCATATCATTTCGTTCAAACTCACCATGCACCAACACATCAATACCGATCTCTTCTTGTAATTTGATACATTCGGCAATTTTTTTCTTATTAAATTCTGTGTATTCATTCAAACAAATTTCACCTTTTTTGAATTTAGCACGATTTAAGCGCACATCAGGTGTTTGTGGGAATGAACCAATCGTTGTAGTTGGTAACAATGGTAAATTAAATGCTTTTTTCTGCTCTGCTTCACGTACTGAAAATTCAGGTAAACGAGTAAAGTCAGATGCACTTAATGCCGCAACTTTTTGACGAACATCTTGATTTGCCCCTTCACGTTCACGAGTAAACAGTGTTTGGTTAGCTTTATAAGTCTCACTATTTTCTGGGTTAGCTTCATTAAATAACTGACCAAGCTCTGCTAATTCTTGCAGTTTTTCTTGTGCAAAAGCAAAGTAAGCACGTTGTTGAATGGTTAGTTTAGTCTCATTTTGTAATGTATAAGGTACATGCAACAATGAACACGAAGTATTAATTACAACTTTAGCTGCTTTTTGCTTAATTTTCCCAAGTAATGCTAACGTTTTTTGGTAGTTATTTTTCCAAATATTTTTACCATTCACTACGCCAGCAAATAATACTTTATCCGAAGGGAAACCATTATTTTCAAGCAATGCTAATGACTGTTTACCTTCAACAAAGTCAAGACCAATACCATCGAACGGCAGAGCCACTAACTCTTTGTAACAGTCACGTACATCACCAAAATAGGTTTGTAGAACCACTTTAGTGGTACCTTTAACGGATAAGATTGCTTGATAGAGCTCTGTAAATAAAGCGATATCTTCTTTATTAAGATCAGTGACTAAAATTGGCTCATCAATTTGAATCCAATCAGCGCCAAGTGTTGTGAATTTTTGAATAATTTCTTGGTAAGCTTTAATAATATCAGCTTTAAAGTCAACAAACTGTTTATTACCTAAATATTGTGCTAATTTGAAAAACGTTAATGGACCAACAACAACAGGTTTAGTTTGTATACCTAACGCTTTGGCCTCTTGATATTCGTCAAACGGTTTGCTACCAGCTACTTTGATCTGCACTGAATCTTCTATTTCAGGTACTAAATAATGATAATTGGTGTTAAACCATTTTTTCATTGCTAGCGCACGCACATCACCTTTTTCACCTTGATAGCCACGAGCCATAGCAAAATAACGATCAAGTTCTGGTAATCCCAAATCTTGGTAACGTTTAGGAATAACATTAAGTAAGCAGGCGGTATCTAATACTGCATCATAAAATGAAAAGTCATTAGACGAAATAAATGCAATTTTTTGCGAAGCTTGTTGTTGTAAATGCTCGGCACGTAATGCTTTAGCTTCACTTAATAATTCGGTTTGGGTTTTATTACCTTTAAAGTAGGCTTCGGTTGCAAATTTCAATTCACGAAGTTTACCAACACGAGGATATCCAATAACTGCTGTATTCATTTTATTTTCCTTTAATCACGGTTCTTGCGTGGTTAAAAAGATAGCAAAAAAAAATGTTATTGAATAATTCTAGTTTTTTATTAATTGATATAGTTTTTAACTATATCAAATTGCTTTTTTATCGTTATAACGAATAATCATTAGAAGATTTTAAGGATAACAGTATAATGTAAAACTAGTTTTTTAAAGGAATGACAAAAATGAAATTTTTATATTACCTTTATATTTTAGAAGTCATTTTAATTTTGCCTATGTTGGGTGATAACAATAATGTCGTTTTATCTTCAAAAATAATTCACAACATTATTATTACCATTATTTTTGGTTTTAACTGTATTGTGAATTTATGTTTCTGGGCATTCAAATCCAACAAGCAACGCATTGATTATATTGTGATTGCATTATTATTTTCAGTTATTCTTTTTGTACCCATTAACAATATTATTATTGCAATTAAATAAAAAGAACGTTGATAAGC
>NZ_CAMKZC010000051.1:0-3678 GCF_946477725.1 uncultured Lactobacillus sp.
TGGGTTGCAAAAAATGCACGTTCGTGATTTAATAAAACATTTCAACCGCATGGGTTATTTAATGGCGGAACATGCAAATGGCATTGATTTGTCGCGGGTAATTCCTGATGATGAGCGTAATCGCAAGTCTATTGGGATTGAACGCTCGTATGAACCCAGTGTATACAATGAACAGACTGCTCTTACCAATTTGCGCAACTATGTTAATGATTTAGCTGACAAGTTAATTGAACGCAATTTTTATGCCAATACGGTTGTCTTAAAAATTCGCAATAGTAATTTTAAGACTGTTACGAAAAGGCGCAAGCTTGAACATGCTACTAATAATCCATTAGAATTATATGATGCAGCTAAAGATCTTTTTGAGCCCATTTCCAGCTCGTTTTTAAATGATGGTATCAGGCTTTTGGGGGTAACAGCTACAGATTTTACAGAGGCTGATTATGAAAACATGGATTTAGAACTTTTTTCTCAATAAGGAAAAATTTCTTAAAGTAAAACCGCTAAAATTAAGAAGGAGAATAGATATGAGTACTTTTACAGAGATATACCAAAAAATTACGCAATATGACACGATTATATTGCATCGTCATACCAGTCCTGACCCTGATGCTCTAGGCTCTCAGGCTGGACTTGCACGTTCTTTAAAACTGCAGTTTCCAAGTAAGAAGATCCTATGTGCCGGAGAAAATGATGAGGGTGATCTCGCTTGGATCAACCAGATGGATCAGGTGACAGAAAAGGATTATCAAGGAGCCTTGGTAATCACCACTGACACAGGAAATACCGCCCGCATTTCTAACAAATTATATAATAAGGGTGATTTTCTGATTAAAATTGACCATCATCCGGATGTTGAACCATATGCAGATATGAGTTATGTTGATGATCATGCACCTGCTGCGTCACAAATTATTGCTGATTTCATTATTACTGAAAAAATGCCATTGACTGCAGAAGTGGCCTACCCTCTTTATGCTGGTATTGTTGGTGATACAGGTAGATTTATGTATCCTGAAACAACTGACCATACTTTTAAAATAGCTGCTAAATTAGCAGCAACTGGAATTAATATTAATGAAATTGCTCGCAACATTAGTGACGTTACCTTTGAACAGGCAAAATTACAGGCGGTCGTTTTGGAATATATGAAAGTTGACCCGAGTGGTGCAGCCTATGCGATTTTAGCCCAAGATACTCTGCATAAATTAGGTGTAAATTCGGAACAAGCTTCATGCACGGTTTCTACTCCTGGAAGAATTAAGGATATCATTGCCTGGAATGTTTTTGTGGAAAAGCCCGACGGCACTTATAGGGTTCATTATCGTTCAAAGGGCCCAGTAATCAATGAACTGGCAGCCAAACATGATGGTGGTGGCCACGCATTGGCAAGTGGGGCTAATGCTAAAGATATAGCTGAAGTGAAGCAAATATTTGCGGAATTAGTTCAAGTAACCAAGGAATATCAAGAGGAACATGAATAACATTTTTGAAAACGAAAAGTTAAGTCCAGCACTAAGACAAGGTCTGAAAAAAATAAACTTTGTTAAACCGACTGAGGTGCAGGAAAAAGTAATACCTGTTTTACTGGCACACAAAAATGCTGTAGTACAGGCAGTTACGGGATCGGGTAAAACTCATGCTTTCTTAATCCCTGTAATGAATGAAATCAATGAAAAACTGCCGTATCCACAAGCAATTTTGACTACTCCTAGCAGAGAACTTGCTCAGCAATTATATCAAGTGACTCGTCAATTAAGGGATGCTGCCGGATTAAATATTTCGGTTGCCCAATTGGCAGGAGGCACTGATCGGGAACGCCAACTTGAAAAAATAGGTAGGCACAAACCACAAATTATCATAGCTACTCCTGGTAGGCTTCATGATTTTGTTGCCAAAAAGATTTTACCATTAGACTATGTCACAAATTTTGTCATTGATGAAGCTGACATGACTTTAGATATGGGTTTCTTGGGTGAAATTGACTTTATTGCGCAGAGATTGCCTCAAAATTGTGTTTTAACAGCTTTTTCTGCCACAATTCCTGTTAAATTAGCTAACTTTTTACGCAAGTATATGGCTAAACCAGAAACCATTATTGTAGATAATCCTACAGTTATTTCGCCAACAGTAAAAAATGATTTACTTGATGTCGGATCTAAAAATCGAAAGAAAATACTATATCAGTTACTAACAATTGGTCAGCCTTATTTAGCACTTATTTTTGCTAATACCAAGCAAACGGTAGATGAATTAACTGAGTTTCTTATTAAACAAGGGTTAAGAGTTGCTAAAATTCATGGCGGCATTACTGAACGTGAACGAAAAAGAACCATGAGAGAAGTAGAAGCTGGACAATTTCAATATGTCGTAGCCACTGACTTGGCCGCGCGGGGGATTGATATTGCAGGTGTTAGTCTAGTCATTAACTATGAAATTCCGCGTGAATTAGAATTCGTAATTCATCGTATTGGTCGAACCGGTCGCAACGGTATGAGTGGTCACGCCATTACTCTAATTCGTGAAGAAGAAATGGATCAGATTTTTAAATTAGAAAATATGGGAGTCCATTTCGATTTTGTGGAAATAAAAAATGGGGCTCTAGTAGCACGTAAACATTATCATAGCCGTAAAACAAGGCAGTCGTTTTCTCAAAGTCTTGATAATAAGATGCGTGGCTTGGTGAAGAAAGCCCAAAAGAAACGTAAGCCTGGCTATAAGAAAAAGATTAAGCGTGCTATCCAACTAGATAAGGCGCAAAAGAATAAAATTGAGCAACGTAGTAAAATTCGTAAGGCAAAGCGCCAAAGAAAAATGAAGCGTAACAATCAATCTTAATTCTAAAAATAAACTACATTTAGTTTGATTCAAATGATTGATGCAAACGACTAATTTCTGGTTTTAATCCAAATTAGTCGTTTTATTTTGCTTTGCAAAATACAAAGAATGGATTTTGTTTTAATAATACTGTTAGTCTTTAAAAATAACGCCATTATTTTCAAAGAAAGTATTGCTTGTCATAACCATTATTGCTATACTTATGGCACCATAAGTAGGAGCGATGAAAATGAAATTGACAAAAACTGAGGAAGTTCTTGTTTTTGAGCTATCAAGATACAGCGTGGAAAAGTATACTGTTACTAAATTTTGTCAGAAATTAGACATTAACCGTGGCGCTTTTTATAGAAGGTACAGTAATATTTGTGATTTATTTACTTCAGTCTTAACTTTGCAAACCAGACGAGCCTTACGCAGTGTGGGCAATGAATCAATGGATCGAATGTTTTATCGCATGTTGAAAAAAATTAAGGAAAATAAGACTTTTTATGGCAACTTGCACAGAATTGCCAAGGATCCGCCATTATTTTATCGCGTGTTAAGAAAAGAATATGCTTTAGCCATAGAGAATTATATGCGACCTAGAGGACCGTTTTCGGTGCGTAAAGTTGAACTGGTAGCAAACGGAATATACGCTATTATATTCAATTGGGTTGTTGACGAATGCAGGCATGATATTAGGGATGTTTATCAAAGTATTCATTTGTTACTAACACATATAGAGCAAACAATAAGACGGACTGAATAAACCCCTTTTGCTAGTGTTTTACTGGTAATAATAATTTTTTGCAAAAAAGACTTGCAAAAAAGAAAAATACTTGCTAGTATTAATAACTGTCG
>NZ_CAMKZC010000052.1:0-2538 GCF_946477725.1 uncultured Lactobacillus sp.
TGAAAGGGCGATGTCTTAACCACTTGACCAACGGGTCATATTTATCGTTCTTACGTCACAAGACGCTTAATTATAATACCGAACTTATTACTAAAAGTCAACTATTTTTTTATTTTGTTGCTTCTGTAAATCCTTTAAGTTCTTGAATCACAACGTTATTAATAATACAGGATTATGATTCATCTTGCAAGAGTTTTGTGCAAAAAGTTGAACAATTTTAGCGTAAAACTTTTTTATCACGAATCAGGTTACACAGCCTAGAACAATTAAAATTTGACAGGTATTGTAAAATTGATTTCTTTAAATATTAGTAATTTGCAATAATTTTTAAGACAGTGAAAAGTATTAATATGAAGTTAGCGAACATCGCCAAATATTAATTAATTCGAATGTTGTGAATATTACTTTGCTCTATTTCAGTCTCGCCAATAACAATCTTATCTTTATTAGACCTTCTTACCAAGCCCACAATGTCAGACTGTATCTTTTTGTCTAGCCTTTTTACTTATGGTGGCTCCGATTTGGGAATCTTTTTATTGCACAAAAATAAGCCACTTAGATATCAAATGTCTAAGTGGCTTTATCTAAATCTAAGAGCGATGAGCCCCTTTATGGTTTCCATGATCGTACAATTCAAAATTTACATCTATTGCTAAGATATAAAATATTTTCGAAATCGGGTTAATTTTTCCTATTATTCTTAGGTCGGACCCTTTTATAACTACATAATTAGTTGAACACTTATCATATCTACCAGTTCTTTTAAATTCAGGAGGTATGGGCATCATATCTTCCCGCATTTCTTTTTTTGGTATGTATTCTATATTTTCTTGTTCAAGCAAAACTTCATAATCGACACTAGAAGCCTTAACAAGTTTTTTTAAAACGTTCCTAGCATTACTTTTATCAAGATTTTTATAATCTACTGAATAATTTTTACTAATAAAAGAGAAGTTAAATGTTAACTTCTCCAAAAATGTATCTGAAATCTTAATTATATCTTTGTTATGCATTCGCCTGTACTACAATACTATCAAAAAACTCTTTTAAAACTTTTGGTGAAATTTCTTCACCACTCTTTACGCTATTCCACGGTTTTTGATGATGAGTAATGTCAACTAATGTACTTGTACTAACATCTGCATATTTGTTAAATACAGAATTTAAAACTAAACTTACTTTTGGAATATTATTCAGTTCAGAAAAATCTTTTAAGGCTTGTTCCCAATTAATCAGAGAATTCAAATTCCTCTGTCCCTCATATTTAGCATGTGCCTTTACAGCAAGCGGACCATAATCAGCATGAACTAAATCATCATCAAATAGCTTTTCATCATATAAAGACAAGTAAGTACCTTGAAGGAAGTACAGTAACTTTTGCAGTCTAAGTTGGGTAAGTTCGTCTCTCTCAGGAAACATCTTAACATTGACGTCAGACTTAACTGCAAGCCAATTAACGATCTTTTCTTCACTAATCATAGTCACTCACCTCTTTCTTAACTTATCATGCACATTATAAACCTATAGAGCTGACTACTGTCAACTAATTTATCAAAAAATAACAAAAATAAGCTACCCAGAACTTGATCTGAGTGGCTTATTTAGGCTCTATAATTTATCCTGTTGATGACTTATCCATGTGGTAAGCTGTTAATAGGTTTTTTATTGCATAAAAAAGGAGGACATCTTCCTCTCGCTTCTTGTAATAAATATTAACACCACTCAATATTTTTAGAAGGTTTGAATTATATCCTCTCTTAATAATATATTAAATTTGCGCTTGATATTAAAGATCAGAACATTGTTTTTGAAGATTATTTCTGCCGCTTGAAAACCGAAATCCGCTATCCTGCTGCCAATGCCAGTCAGCCAGTCATTATTAGACTTTTTAAGCAGAGAGTCTGGTGTCGCACCTGCAATAAACGCTCAATGGCTCAATCTGACCTGGTAGGCAAATACTGCTGTATTTCCCAGCATTCTAAGCTCAAAATTCTCAGTGCTTTAACAGAAGACCGCTCAATGACCAGCATTGCCCAGGAAAACAATGTTTCTGTCAATACGGTGCAAAGAGTACTGGGCTCTTGCTCGCATCAGTTTAGTAGCAACTATGATTATTTGCCGGAGCATCTGGCCTTCAACAAATTTAAAGGCGTTGACCACACCTTGCATTTTATGATGCTTTAGCTGCCAAAGCTCGGCAGGCAATTAAAGAAGTGATTCATGCTAAAGAAGAAGTTGACTGGCAAATGCATCAAACCCTGTTAATTTTTAAGCATAACCTGAAAGCAGTAATTAACGGGATAACATTGAATTATTCCAACGACTGCTTAGAGGGCTGCAAGCGCAAGATTAAACTAATTGAGCGCACAGCTTTTGGCTACGCCAACTGCCACAATCTGCTAACCAGGATTAGATTGGCAGAAAACAAGGTAAAAAAGAACCGTAAAAAGCTCATAACATCAACTGTTATGAGCTTTTATTTACGGAGACTGAGAGATTCGAACTCTCGCACCAGAATAACCCGATCTACACCCTTAG